>NZ_JBAVHX010000010.1:0-686999 GCF_049686335.1 Buttiauxella sp.
CTCGGCGTTCGCGCTGTGCGGGTTCAAGTCCCGCCCCGGGCACCATGGGAATAAAAGCTATAAAATCAATGATAAAGCAGTGTCGTGAAAACCACCTTCGGGTGGTTTTTTATTGCCTGAAATTCACCGCACTATTATTTTTGCGACTGGCTCAGGTCGATACCTGCATTACGCAGCATTTTAAGAATTTCATATAACAGGTCACTGCGCGTCGAGCCGACCATCCGCGGGCTGAGGACATAACCGGTCACGCTGAGCACAATGCCATTCGGCCCCAACTCCTTAAAACTCACCGACGGTGCAGGCGTTTCAAGAATCGATTCGTGCTGACGATAAGCTTCCAGCAGCAAAGTGCGTACCTGCTCGGGATCGATATTCAGCGGGAAGGTGAGGGCAATCGTCGCGACACCCTGCGCATTGCCCATCGTCGCGTTACGCACATTCTGCGAGATAAGCTGCGAGTTAGGCACAATCACTGTGGATTTATCACTAAGCTGAATCTCAGTGGCGCGGACGTTAATACGACGAATATCTCCTTCAACGCCACTGATGCTTATCAAATCACCGACTTTAACCGGGCGTTCAGTCAACAGGATCAGGCCGGAGATAAAGTTTTTCACAATCTCTTGCAAGCCAAAACCGATACCGACCGACAGGGCACTGACAATCCACGCCAGTTTGTTCCACTCAATGCCGAGCATAGAAAAGGTCAGCATGATGATCAGCACATAACCAATGTTGGCGAACAGTGTCACCAGTGAGGCGCGCATCCCTCGGTCGAGCTTAGTTTTCGGCAGAAAATCCTTATCCAGCCAGCGACGTGTCGAACTTAGTACATACAACCCGACGACCGTGCAAAGCAGGGCGTTCATCACCCGGGAAGGGATGATATTGGAACCTTCCAGTCCTTTTCCGCCCCAAATCTCGGCAATTTTATTGAGTAACTCCAGAGGCGTGGTGCTACCGAAGGCGCCATTGATCAACGCGACCGTTGCCAGCAGCAGCAGGATTGTTTTGCCTAACCCGGTGAACAGTGTGTCAGCCAGCGATAGATGCCGGTCGTTGACGCTCAGAGAGCTTTTGAGCATCTTCCCGCAATAGGTGGTGGGCGAAAACACAATGTCGCAGAGATCCACCACGAAGTGAGCCAGCAGATACCAGCAACTAATGACCAGTCCAATCCATAGCAACTCAAAGCTGATAAACCTCGCCAGCGGGATATAGCCAATCAGCAGACTAAGCCCAATCACGACTGCCGTAAGGCTCATCGCGAGATGAACGAGCCCTGCAATCGTTGAGCGCACTTCCGATTCTTCGCCCTCATCACGCATTTTGCGGCGAATGCGGTTGACCCGCAGTGGTGCGACAAGCGCGATAACCGCGACCACTAAGGCCAGCAGGCCATTACCCAGCAGCGTCAGGTCGATGCTCGCACTAACCAGGGCATTCAGTTGTTCGAAGCTGCCAAAGAGAAAGATTGCGATGGCCAGGATGACGGGAAAGGGAGCCAGTATTTTGACAACGGGATCGGCAATGCCGGGTAACCGCCAGGAGGGCTGGCGGTTACAGAGTAGCGAAATCCCCAGACCGGCAACCAGCGCTGAGAAATACGCTAATCCTGTCAGTTGACCGGCAAGTTCATGCACCCACAGAGAGCTTGCGGGCAAACGGGTAAAAATAGTGCACAGCAGATGAACGCTAATCCCAAGCGTCAGGGTTATCTCCAGCGCCGTGAAACAGGCCAGGAAACTGCGGCGAAAACGACCCGGTGGCAGTACGTGCAACAGGATCCAGTTGATGGGCTTATCCAGTATTTTACGACCGAATATACCGAGCATCAGCGCCAGCAGTAGATAGACCGCAGAACCCATCTGCCACTCTTTACTCCACGCCTGCTGCCAGGCATCACGCAGTTGTGAAGACAATTTGTGGTAACGAGCGACATCCTGTGCGCCAGGAGTGAACAGCGGTGTCCAGAAATCCTTACCTAACAGCGTTCCGGTGTTCAACGCTATCTGGGTTTTAAGTGCACCACGACGCAATTCATCAATTTGTACTGACAGATTTTGCGCACCCAGAGCGATGACTTTGATTTGCTCAATTTGCGTCGTGAGCAGTGTCTTACTGCTATTTAAGCTTTTTCGCTGGCTCACCACTTGCGCGGTTTCTGTTAGCGTACCGTTAGTGGGCGCTGGGCCTAAAACATCAAGCTGCGCCTGGACTTGCGCCAGTTGTGGCTCCAGCGTGAGCATCAGTTGCTCGGTATCACTGGCGAGTAACTGGGACTCATTATTCAGGTTGGTAAACTGTTTGTCGGTTTTTGCGTTAGAAACCTGCTGTTTGAGTACATCCAGTCGGTGTTGTAGCTTTGGCAATGCGCTGGTGGCATCAACCTTAACGGGCGCCTTTTCGATGGATGTGACGACGCTTTCATCCGCCCGGCTAAGGGATGGGGAGAATAAAAGTGAGGGGAAACATGCCAGCAAAAACAATATTGATAATATTTTTTGCATAGAAAGCGACACCCAGCAAAGCGAAGACATCTATGTCAGGGATAAGCGGCTAAAAAGCTTTAGTCGTTAAAAGAGTCGTAAGGGTGATGGTGAAGCTAAGTTTAGCTCAAGTTATTTGTTTGCTTTCTAATAGTTCAGTGACGCTCATAATTGCTTTGGTTATTAATGGGATAGTCTTCATGGGAGTGAGAGCGTAAAAAAACCAGCCAAAGGCTGGTTTCGGTCACATCTGGAGTCACGGTTCTGTTAACTACCAATAATGCCGCCGTCGGCTTTGACGATCACCACCGTTGAGGAGCGTGGACGTCCGCTCGTTTCCCCATCCGGCCAGCGAGAGACCGCATTCGGATTCGCCGGATCGCTAATGTCATCGCCCGGTTCACCTGGGTGCTGAATATTGATAAACAGGGTGCGGTTGTCCGGTGTGAAGGCGATGCCGGTAATTTCGCAGCCGCGTGGCCCGGTCAGGAAGCGGCGGAACTCATTGCTGCCCGGTACGGTCGCTAACATCTGGTTGTTACCCATCCCTTCGTAGGCTTTTTTGTTGATCGTGCTGGATGAGACATCGGTTTGGATCCACAGCACGCCGCGCGGATCGAACGACAGGCCGTCGGCGCTGCCGAATTCCGCCCCGTTCATTGAACCTTTTGCAGCCTCATCGCTGGCATCCGGTTTGCCGCCCATCACCAGAATATCCCATGCAAAGTGCGTGGATGCCGGATCGTCGCCCTGTTCCTGCCAGTGCATAATATGGCCGTAAACGTTGTTGGCGCGCGGGTTAGCGGCATCGACAGGCGCTTTGCCCTCTTTGCCGCGATCGCTATTGTTGGTCAACGTGCAATAGACGCTGCCTGCCGCGTGCGGGTCGACGGCTATCCATTCTGGACGGTCCATTTTCGTCGCACCTACCACATCGGCCGCCAGACGGGTTTTGATGAGCAAATCCCCCTGACTGGCGAAACCATTGCTGGCATCCAGACCAGACTGGCCGAAGACTAGCGGCAGCCAAACGCCGGTGCCATCGTCGTTAAATTTCGCCACATACAGCGTGCCGGAGGAGAGCAAATCCATCGCCGCCTCGCGATTGTCCGCCGCCCAGGTTTTATCGGAAACAAATTTGTAAATGTACTCAAATTTTTGGTCATCGCCCATGTACGCCACCACGCGTTTATCGGCGGTTAGGGTAATCGCCGCCCCTTCGTGTTTGAAGCGCCCGAGAGCCGTGTGTTTGCGCGGGGTGGAAGCGGGGTTAAACGGATCGATTTCTACTACCCAGCCAAAGCGGTTCGGTTCGTTAGGCGTGGCATCAACGTTAAAACGTGGGTCGACTTCGCTCCAGCGGTATGATTCGTCGCTGTCGCTGATACCGTAGCGTTTTTCCAGCGCATTGGGTGCCGCTTTTTTGACAAAAATATCGGACCAGTTTTCTTCACAGGTGAGATACGTGCCCCATGGCGTGTGACCGTTGGCGCAGTTTTGCATGGTTCCAAGAATGGTTGCGCCCGCCGGATCCGCTGCGGTTTTCAGCAATTCATTCCCTTTCGCCGGGCCGGTAACGCTCATCGGGGTATTGACCGTGATGCGGCGTGCATACTGCGACGGGCGTACCACGGTCCAGCCGTCCGGCTCTTTTTTCACTTCGATGACTGACACGCCCATCGCGTTCTGCGCCTTGCGCGCTTTATCGAGGTTCCAGTTCGCATCACCATCTTTAAACAGCAGCCCGTTATCGACATATTCGTGGTTCATCGCCAACAAGCCGTGGGACGGGGAATCGCCGCCCTGTGGCAGACTGAACCATGCCATGCCATCGTGATGCATCCCGGCCTGTGCGGCTTGTTCATCAGTGGTGTTGCTACCGTCTTTTTTAAATTCAGGCAGATTATCTTTCATCCCGGTGGCATCACCCCAGCGATAAAACGGACGTGCGATGTAGCCGTCCGGCACGCGCACCGTGTCATCTGTAGATACCGCAATGCTGGTGAAGCCCAGCGTCGAGGGGCGAGAGAGCGCTATTTCTACGGCCTGTGCCGCAGGCGTGCGCAATAATGAAGGAAAAGCGACCGCCGTACCCATCACGGCACCGAGTTGTAAAAAACGGCGGCGGCTGAACAGCGCATCAACCACACCGGAGAAAACCGGATTATCGCTCTTATTGCTGACTTCTTCTTTATGTTCTTGTTTGAAAAGTGGTTTGCTCATCGACGCTTCCTGTCAGTTAATCTCAAAGAAGCCAGCAGTTTAAGTTGTGATTGTTACATTTTTATAACAAACACCCATGAAGTGAAGGGCGAAACGACAACGTTATTCGGCATGGAAAATCACGAAAACTTTATTATTCCTGACATCCTTTCTTAAAAATGATCCTTTTTAGGTTAAAGTCACTGCATATCACTGGCCGAACAGACTATATAAGTCATTTTGATAAAATTCGGCGTAAAAATTGAACACCTTTTGGAGAACACAGCATGAATCACGGGCCGCTAAATGAAGAAGAACTGGAATGGCTGGATGATACTCTCACCAAATACGGTAACGATGAATCCGTGTTGGATGTGTCAGAATTAGACGGAATGCTGACCGCTATTCTCTCTGCGCCGACCATGATTGCGCTGGCTGACTGGCAGGCCGCCGTGTGGGGCGGTGAGAAACAACTTCCTCACTGGGAAAACGCGCAAGAGCAGCAGCGTTTCAACGATCTCGCTTCTCAGCATATGAATGATATTGCTGAACGCCTGACCCATGCGCCTGACCAGTTCGAACCGCTGTTTGGTTATCGCGAAGTGGACGGTAATGACTACACCATCGTCGAAGAGTGGTGTTTTGGTTACATGCGTGGAGTGACGTTAAGTGACGGAGCATCGTTACCCAAAACCATGCAGAACGTGCTGGATGTGATTGCCTTGCATGGTGATGAAGCGAATATCGTCAAGCTCGAGCAAATGACCGAAGAAGAATATGAAGCGAGTCAGGCAGCGATTGGCCCGGCTGCGCTTGAATTACATCGTTACTGGAAAGAACAACCTCAGTCTGAGACCAAAACCGTTCATTAATCACAATTCCAAAAATAGTTATCTCATTTATGAGGCATTCATATGATGAATGTCTCATAAGCATCAACTCAGGCAAACCATTCCCTCTCCCGCACCTGAGTCAAATCCCAGGTCAAAAAACTCTCCTAACTTCTGTAAGCAAAACAAATATCTATACTTCATAAAGCACAACATCAGGCACATGCAAAACACTTTAAACATGCTACAGTAAAATTTTACAATTCATAACATTCTTACATCGAATTCTTTACACTTATGATATAATGCAGAAGGGAAAGGACTGCTTCAATAATCATAAATCGATTAATAACGAGTCTAACAATGCTGAGAAATTCACTGAAGTTTACCCATGGAGGGTACCCAGTATTTATTAAGCTAGCGGATTTCATTCTTATTAACTCGATTTTAATATTGAGTGGCTTGCTATTAGCAATGGAATCAACTAGCACTGTATTAATGTTCAGTTTTCTTTTCTCTACCGCTTTTTTACTGTTTGGGGAATATACCGAGCTTTATCTACATCGACCTAAAAACTGGAGCGTTCGCGGCCAGTTACGATTGATCTTATGTTCTTTTCTTACCGTTGTTTTTGTTGAGTTTATTAGATTTTTATCCGGCGGGTGGGAATCTGTTGGCTATTTAAATGCGCTGGAAAACAAGTTTCTCCCGGTTACTATAATTTGGTATGCGATACCACTTTTTTTACTCTATTTAATTCATTTAGTTTTCATCAAATATTCTACGAAAAAGCACATTCGCGTCGCTATTGTCGGTGTGACATCTAACGGACTGGCGGCAGAAGCGGCATTACTCAAAGAATATTCTAACGTGAAGTTAGATCTGGCATTTTACGATGAGCGGGATGTTTCCCGGTTTAACGATCTGATTGACAAAATTAACAGCCCCTTTAAAGGTTCAGTTAGCGGTCTGGTAGAAGAGGCGCAAGCGGGCAGAGTTGATGAGATCTATATCGCATTACCGTTAGTCGCGCTGGAAAGGATCCGCCATTTCCTTGCGGTGATGTCCGACACCACGGTCAATACTTACATCGTGCCGGATTTCAACTCCTACAGCACGCATATGTCGGAGTTACGCTCGGTCCATAACTTACAAACCATCAGTATTCTGAGCTCGCCTTTCGAAGGTTTTGGCTCCTTCATTAAGCGCACTGAAGATTTGGTTTTGGGCAGCATTATTATGGTGATGATTTCGTCCCTGTTATTGGTGATTGGTATCGGGATAAAACTGACATCACGTGGGCCAGTATTTTTCAAACAAGACCGTTACGGCCTGAGCGGGCAACGGATTAAGGTCTGGAAGTTCCGTACCATGCGGGTGATGGAAAATTCAGACACTGTGGTACAAGCGACGAAAGGCGATCCGCGCGTCACGCGCTTCGGCGCTTTTTTACGTCGTACCTCGCTCGATGAGCTGCCGCAATTCTTTAATGTGCTGCAAGGCAGTATGTCGATTGTTGGCCCAAGGCCGCATGCGGTGACGCATAACGAGCAATATCGTAAGCAGGTAGAAAACTACATGATCCGCCACAAAGTTAAGCCGGGGATCACAGGATTAGCGCAAATTAACGGCTATCGTGGCGAAATTGATGCACTTTATAAAATGGAAAAGCGTGTTCAGTACGATATTGAATACATCCAGAATTGGTCGTTGTGGCTAGATATAAAAATTATTATTAAAACTATTTTTAAAGGATTTGTCGGGAAAAATGCATATTAAACATATTCTCGTAGCCGGAATAGTTTTATCACAACCGGCCCTGGCGGAGTTAACACCGAAATCTCATATCGGCTTTGCAGGTATTGATTTTCAAGGCAAAGCGGGTGCGAATTACGGTTACGTCGATAATGTGACTTATCAGCCACATGATAACGATGCTATTGGGTCTAATTTCCTGAGTGTCACGCCCGTATTGAGCATGGCGGGTGAGCGTTATCAGGATAAATACCTGTTAGTTTATTCAGGTGATTATCGCGATTACACTAATGACTCAGCAGATAACTACAATGATCATTTTTTCCGTTTCAATGGTGCGTGGCGTTACGGCTTAAAGCATGGGTTAATGCTAAATGTTGAAGACTCTATCGGCCATGAAGAACGAGGCCGGGGAGTCACAGAAGGCTTTGTGCCTGAGCAATTTCAAGAGTTTGGCATTAAATCTCCGCTGACCACTAATCTTTTGAATAGTGAGTTGCGTTATAGCTACGGTGCACCTGAAGGGCGGGGTAAAGCCGAAGTCGCACTGCTGTATAAAAATCTGCGTTTTGGCAATACCCAGGAAGCGCAGAATACCGACGAGGATTTTTACAATTACATTCAGGAACAGGAATGGCATGAAAATAGCCTGGTCGCTGAAATTTTCGACCAGTACAATAAACATACTCGTTTCCGTTATAGCTTTATTACTAACCAGCGTCATTATGATAATGCTACTGAAAAAGACAGTAATGAATATTATTTGATGTATGGAATAAAGTCCCAACTAACCGGGAAAACCAACGTCGATATGAATGTCGCCTGGTTGTATAAAACGTTTCAAAACAACCCTGACTCGCAGGATTTTAATGGGCTAAACTGGGATATTCAGGCTGAGTGGAAACCACTCAAACAGGCAATTTTTACAGCACACACCTCGCAGCGTATTAAAGACCCCTCAGAAGTGGGGGGATATATTCTGGTTTCGCAGTACGGTATTTCTTATCAACATTTTTGGATAAATGATCGTTTCTCTACCTTGTTAGATTACTCCTACACCACGGAAGACTATAAGAAACAAGACAAGGACAGAACGGATAAAGATGGTGTATTCACTTTCTCCATGAGTTACGACTTCAGACCTTCTGTTAATTTTGAACTGAAATATCAAATAGATACATTACGCTCGAACAAAGAAACTGATTCGTTCTTTATCGGTGCTGACGACGACCGGGAAGTCCTGAGAACGCTGGGCTACGACAATTCGCTGATTATGTTTACAGCTAAGGTGCAGATTTAAAATGAAAATAATGAAACTCCTGGCATTTTTATTATTCAGTGTGCTTTTGGCTGGATGTTCAGCATCTAAGCCACCACTGATGGATAATCCTGATGCGGGTTCAACGGGATATCTTCTCGATGCAGGTGATACCGTCAGTATTAATGTGTATGGCGAACCTGATATGACCATGAAATTTATTATCGATAAAAGTGGAACTATTACTTTCCCTTATATTGGTGAATTAGTCCTGAAAGGAAAAACACCGGAACAGGTCAGTGCAGAGTTAACCAAACGTCTGAGCGGGGATTATTTGCAAAACCCAATGGTGACCGTAAATATCGCCGAGTTCCGTAAATTCTTTGTTTCAGGTGAAGTGAGAAATCCTAACGCTTTCACCTATGAACCAGGACTCACCGTTGAAAAAGCTATTGCACAAGCAGGAGGTTACTCAGACAGGGCGGATCGCAAAGATCTGAATATTCGCCAGTCGGGTACCAACAAATTGCTTGAGAACGTGGACGTAAGACACTCCGTTCACCCCGGTGATATCGTTATAATTGGCATGGGCTTCTTCTAACTATGAAACTATCAATAGTAGAAAATGGCAAGAAGCGAGAAAGCGCGATAGATTTCTCCAGGTTTGCCAAAGAAATCAAAAAGAACAGTTGGAAAATCCTCCTCGCGGGCGTGATTGCGGGGGCGGTTGCCTGGCCATTAATCAGCATGATGACATCGAAATATGTCTCGACGGCAACCGTGCTTATCAAAGCACAGCCGGATAATATCTCGCCCTTCCCGCAAGTGGATGGTTATGACTCTACACGTAGCGGCTATTACGAGACTCAATATGCGCTGATGCAGTCGCGTATTGTGCTCGAACAAGCGGTGCGGAATTTGAAACTGGATGAAAATCCGGATTTCACCGGGATTAAATCAGACAGCAAAAATGCGAACACGCCAGAGACGCAGCAAGCACGTGTTGATAAGGCGCTAAAAACGCTGGTGAAAAACCTTACCATCAATAGCGTTCGTACCACGCATCTGGCGTCGATTTCCTACGAGTCATCATCTCCAGATCTGGCCGCTCAAGTGGCAAACGGAGTTGCACAGGCGTTCATTGATTACAGTGCGACGCAAAAGCGCGGTAATACGCTGAAAGCCCGTGAAAGCAACCAGCAGCGAATGGACGAACTGCAAAAGCAAATCGCTGAGCAAAAACTGGCCATTGATGACTATCTGCGTAAAGAGGGGTTGTTGACCTTCCGTGGCGTCGACGGTTTTGAAACCGAGCAGCTAGGCATTGTCACTAATCGCCTCGCCGATGCGACTCAGCGCCGTGTCGCTGCGCAATCGCAATATAACGAAGTCCGTCAACGTGCAGGACGATCGCTGGAAGATGTGATTTCGCTGCCGGTTATCTCAGACCACGCGCAAATTCAGGATTTACGTATTGCCCTGGTTCAGGCGAATCGCACGCTATATGAGCTGCGCAAATCGTATGGCCCAAAACACATCAAGATTCAGGAAGCTCAGGCGCAAGTTCAGGCGGTTCAGGATCAAACCTATCGTGTGCTGGGTGAACTGGAAACCGGTCTGCGTCAGCAATATCAGGCTGCACTGGCGGACGAAAATAGCTACCAGAAACAACTGGATGATCAAAAAGTTATCTTCCAGAAACTGGCGTCTAAGCGTGATGGCTATAACGGCTTGAAACTGGCACTGGATAAAACCGAAGATTCGTACAAAACGCTCTATCAGCGCACTCAGGAACAGTCGCTCTCCGGGAGTTATAACGAATCCGACGCGGTTTTGTATGACCCGGCGGTGCCTGCTGAACGTCCGGTTAAACCAAATAAACCTTTATTGCTGATTATGGTGGTGTTGTTAGTGCTGGCCTTTAGCATCATGTACTTCATCGTGAAATCCGCGATGGACAGCACTATTAATAATCTGAGCCAGGTGAAAAAGCGCCTGAACCTCGAACCGCTGGGTGAGATTCGTCGCTTCACGGGACTGGGGAGTCGTGGACAAATCCGCGATGTCATCGCCAATAACCCGATGAACGCCGACATCATTCACAGTATTCGGACCCGTATCATGCTCGATAATCGCCAGTTGCAGGCTGTTTCGGTGACATCGGCAGACCACGGGGAAGGCCGCACACTGGTGGCGAACCTGTTGGCTAATTCATTTAGTTTCGACCAGAAGACGCTGCTTATCGATCTCGATTTCTCCAATAAAGACGGCTTATCCAGTGAGCTGGCTAAACCCTCTGCGCGTGGCGTTGCTGAGTTGCTGCGCGGCGAAGCGACGGTGGAGAATCTGTGCGTAGAAGTGAATGAAAATCTGGATTTCCTGCCGCGTGGCAATTCCAGTATCTCGTCACTGTTAATGCTGTCGTCTGACAATCTTGACCATCTGATGCGTGAATTACGCAGCCATTACCATCGCATTATCATCGACGTGGCGGCGGTGAATCAGAGCCAGGACAGCCAACTGATTAGCCGGGTCATTGATGGCCAGATTTTCGTGCTGAAAGCGGGTGCCGCCCCTGCGGACCATATCACCCAGGCACTGGATAAACTGGAAACAAATCAATCTGTTGTTATCGGCGTGGTGATTAATCAGGTCATTGATAAAAATCTGGAGACGAAAGAGGGATTACGTTCACTCAATCTGCAAACCAGTGAATTAATGAACGGTACAGGCCATTTATGAGTTTACTGAGAAGCGCGTCCACAATTGCCGGCTCATCAGTCATTTCGCAACTGATTGGTGCGCTGTCTATTTGGTTAATTTCACACAAATATGACCTGGCAGAAGTGGGGCTGTACGCGCTTAACTACAGTATTGCGTTGATTGGGGCGCAAGTTTGTACCTTTGCCTCGCAATTACTCATTCCTAAGCAGCACGATGATGAACTGGCGCAAAACGTGGTGTTTTGCTTATTACAAAGTCTGATTATTGCGCTGCCTTATGCGCTGCTGACCGCGTGGCTGTTTGATCAGAATATCTTTTTCCTTTATCTGCTCACGCTTTCCAATACCTGGGTTTTGATTTCGGAGAATTTGTCATTACGCACGGCAAACTTTGGCTTTTTGGTCTTCCAGCGTATTTCGGTCTCCGTGGTCGTGGTGCTCTCGGTGCTGCTGACCACCCACATCCAGGCATTTTACTGGGCGTGGGCGGGGTCGATGATGGTACTGACCATTGGCTGCATTCTGCGGGCCTTTGATATTCGCACCGTGCAACTTGAGCATTTGAGCCCCAAAAACAACCTGGCCTTCTTTAATAAGCACGTTCATCACATCACCAAAGTGGGCAGTGCCGAAGTGCTGGCGATGGCGAACAGTAACTTGCCCATCATGTTGATCAACTTTTGGTTCTCAGCGCTGACGGCGGGTTATTTTTCCATTGTCAGCCGCTTCTGCCTGGCGCCGGTAGTGATTGTCGGGAATGCGGTACGTAACGCGATTTTCTCAAAATGGTCGATAGATTTCAGGCATAACACCTTTAACTTTGAAGAGTACAAAAAGGTCCGCTTATTGCTGCTGGTGTTGGGCATTATATGTACGCTTGGGGTGTTTATTTTCTATCCCATCGTCATGCATCTTGGCTTTAGCGAGGACTGGATAAATTCGATTCCCACCTCACGCTATATGCTGCCTTATTTATTCCCGGCTCTGGCGGTTTGCCCATTGACGGTGATCGAACTGATTTTTGGTTCTCATCGCTATTTTCTGCGCATTCAGTTTGAACAATTAGCGATTGTACTGATTGCCTTTGTCATTGTGCCTTATTTTTATAACGACTATGCCACGTCGATTATTCTGTTCTCGGTATTAACTTTCGTTCGTTATGCCTTTATTTATCTCAAGGTAAATAAACGCGCCAATCTATTGAAAGACAGGCCGGTTGTATTATGAATCTCAATACTGGGAATTATTTACAGACATACTCTTTCCTGACCCTGATTATCTGCGGGTTGGTTCAATATTTTACCGGCGTATTAGCGGTGCTGTGGATCCCTTTCTTCCTGACACTGCTGATGTTCGTGTTGTTGGTCATGCAAACCCGCTACGAAAAATTGCACCTCGACAAGCAAGAGATCGTGGTGCTGACGCTGTACCTGATTTTCATGGTGATGGCGGGTGTCTCTACCGTTTTGCAGGCAGGGGTGACCGATGCGATTGTCGGATTTAAAAATGAGATAGCACTGTCTCTGGTGATGTTCTGCCTGTTGTTGGGATTCTGTCGTGAGTCGCAGATTTACCGCGTAACCCGTTCTTTGTATTGGGTGTTTTACGCTCAATTCCCGGTGGTTCTTTATCAGTTACTGTTTGTTGTGCCCCAACGTGTTGTGGTACGTGGCGAAGAAGATAAATGGGACTCCGTGGTAGGAACCTTCGGCGGCGACCCGTTGGGCGGCGGAAATACCGCAGCGATGGGGCTATTTTGCCTGCTGATTATGCTGCTCAAAGTCTCCGAATTTAAGCACGGTCTGACCAGTTTTAAATCGATGGCCTTGCATGTGATTTTGGGTTTTGGCTTGTGCATCGTCGGCGAAGTGAAATTTGTCATTCTGTTATCACCCATCCTGCTGGCTCTGGTTTGGATAATGCCGAGTTTCGTCAAAGGCGTGAACAAAGTGAATATCAAAGCACTGCTGTTGATCTTCGCAGGTATGGCGTTATTGATTGCGCTTGCCATCGTGATATTAGCGTCGGGTTATTCCACCGCTTTTGGAACGGATCCATCGCAAAGCTCACTCGCTGTTTTCATTGATTCACTCAGTTATATTTTTGACCCCAACTATATTCTGCCTTCGGGTGAAATAGGGCGTTTTACGACACTCATCTTCTGGTTGAAAAATAACGATCTTTGGGGACTTTCAGGCACCTTATTTGGTTATGGACTGAACGCCACCAACAGCGGAAGTGCCGTTTCGCCAGGCTTCCTGAACCTCACTTATAACCTGATCCTCGATTCTACCTCTTTGAGTATGTTGCTCTGGGAAGTGGGCGTAGTGGGAACCCTGTTATTTGTCGGTTTAATTATCTACATCCTGAAAATTGTGCAGCCTAAAGCGCTTTTAGCGCGCGAGCAATTAGACACACAGGATCTGCAATTAGTCAGTTTTGCACCTGCATACAGTGTATTTGCTATCAGTTGCTTACTGAGTTTGCCCTACAGTCAGATACTCACAATAACGCCAATGTTACAATTTCTGTTCTATCTGTCACTGGGCTCTTGTCTGGTTATTCGTCGATCCGTTTATCGTGTTGCGGAGCAATAATATGATTCATAAACCCTTTATCTCCGTGAGTATAAAAACGCTTAACGAAGCCAAATGTATTGAAAAAACAATTGATAGTATTCAGCAGCAGATTGCTGAATATCCTCATAAGATTATTGTCGCCGACAGTTTATCTACCGATAGCACTCAACAACTGGCCAGCAATAAAGGCGTTACCGTGGTGTCGTTAACCCAGCCCGCGGATCGCTGTTGTGGCGTCGGGCATCAGCTCGGCTATCTGTACAGCGAAGGGGAATATCTGCTGTTGATGGATGGCGATATGGAGCTGGAAAAAGGATTTATCGACAGCGCCATTGCTTTTCTCGAGAGCCATCCTGTGTACGCCGGTGTTGCCGGGACGGTGGAAATGGATGATGCCACTAACTATGAATTTAAATCGCGGAAACAGCGTTTACATGAGATTTATCCTGTAGGCGATTGCGATCATTTAGGAGGTGGTGGTTTATATCGCCGTTCGGCAATAGAAAAAATTGGCTACCTCACCAATCGCAACCTGCATGCTTATGAAGAAGCTGAACTTGGGATGCGCCTGCTGGATGCCGGTTATAAATTACACCGTCTGAATGTGCCTTATTTCCGCCACACCTCGCATAATATGCCGACGTTAAAATTGCTTATGTACCGTTGGCGCAGCGGTTATAACAAAGCGCCTGGTGAGTTATTGCGTAACGCCTGGGGCAAACCCTGGTGGCGACTGGCGATGAAAATGGTTAAAAACGAGATGATTTTTGCGGTTTATATGCTGCTATTACTGCTGGCGATTTTAACCTTCAATATCGATGTAATCGCGCTGGCTTTATTGCCACTGGCTGCATTTATTATCCTGAAAACGATTAAAAACCGTTCATTAATTAATGGCCTGCAAAGTGTCCTCAATTTAGCGGTTCTGTCTGCCGGATTAATCAAAGGACTGACTCATCCGATGCGCGATCCGATGACACCACCCGACAGCAAAGTCATTCATGAATAGGCCACTATGATGAAAATTTTACTGGTGAATAAGTTTTTCTACATCAAAGGTGGTGCAGAAACGGTTTATTTCCAAGAGCGCGAAATGCTGAAACAGGCTGGTGTCGAGGTTATTGATTTCTCAATGCAGCATGAGAAAAACTTCCCTTCAGACTATGCGGACTATTTTGTCAGCAATGTTGATTACCATAAGGGAAGCCACATTCTCGGCGGTCTAAAGACGGCCTTAGACTTCATACATAACGCTGAAGCCTGCAAAAAAATGAAGGCATTGCTTGAGAAAGAGCGCCCGGATATTGTTCACTTTCATAATATCTACCATCAGCTCACTCCATCAATAATAAAGATTGCCCGGGATTTTGGCTGTAAAACGGTGCTCACTGCCCACGATTACAAAATTGCCTGTCCCTCCTATGCCATGTTACGTGATGGAAAGGTCTGTGATGCCTGTATCAACGGGGCGGTATTTAATGCCTTTAAATATCGCTGCTACGAAGGATCGGCATCGAAGAGTTTGCTGCTCTCTTTAGAAGCCACCTGGCAATATATTGCTAAGAATTATCAGGCTCTGGATGTGATTATCTCGCCGAGTGAGTTTCTGCGCGGGATAATAAGACACACTTTGCCCCATTCACGCATTGAAGTCATTGTGAATGGTATTGATGACAGCCAACCGTTCCAGGGCATTGAAGACCATGGTTATTTGCTCTATGTCGGGCGCGTGAGTCGTGAAAAAGGGATTGAAACTTTAGCGCAGGCGCATGAGCTGATGCGCAATAAAATTCCGCTGAAAATCGTTGGCCATGGGCCGATTTATAATGAGCTGATTAAGCAATATCCACTGGCAGAATTCCTCGGTTATGTGCAACAAGGCGAGGGATTAGACACATTAATTAAGCATGCTCGTGCGATCATTGTCCCTTCTGAATGTAATGAAAACTGCTCGATGTCGGTATTAGAAGCGATGTCATTTGCGCGTCCCATCGTGGGTTCGCGTATTGGTGGAATACCCGAACAAATACGCGACGGGGTAGATGGCGCATTATTTGAGCCAGGAAATGCCCAGTCATTGGCCAGTGTGCTCGATGAGCTGGCCGAAAACCCGGATAAAGCGCACCAGATGGGATTAAATGCCCACCAACGCCTCTGCGATAAATACGCCATGCGTAATCATATGAAAGCGTTGCTCGATTTGTATCAAGAATTGCTGAGCAAACCGTGATATGACAAAGAAAATTACTGTTATCGGCACGCGTGGCATCCCCGATGTATTAGGGGGCGTGGAAACACATTGCCAAAATCTTTATCCCGCCATCAAACAACAGTTCGATGTGGATATTTGTGTTATCGCTCGAGCCCCGTATGTTGGTTACAGTCGGTCGCAGTACAAGAATATTGAAACCGTGGCGCTGTGGGCGCCCAAAAAACGCTCGCTGGAAGCCATTGTTCATTCCGTTTTAGCCGCGTTTAAGACCTGCTTTGATAAGTCCACTATTGTGCATGTGCATGCTATCGGGCCGGGTCTGGTGGTTCCACTGCTGCGCGTACTGGGCAAGAAAGTGGTCTTTACCCACCATGGCCCGGATTACGAACGTCAGAAGTGGGGCGGTTTTGCGAAGAAGGCGTTATTACTGGGGGAAAAATTCGCGGTGAATTACGCCAATGAAGTCATCGTTATTTCTGAAGTGATTAATCAGTTGATTCAGAAAAAACATGGCCGCATGGATGCTCATCTGATCTATAACGGCGTGAATATCCCGCATTCCCTTGATGCTGAATTGATTAAGAAAACACTCGACCGATATGCCCTGAAACCTAAGAATTATCTTGTTGCGGTAGGGCGTTTTGTGGAAGAGAAAGGATTTCATGATTTAATAGCCGCTTACCAGCAATCCGGCGGCTCTGAGCCGTTGGTGTTAATCGGTGATGCTGACCATCCTTCCGACTACAGTATGCGTCTGAAAGAGTTAGCCATAAAAACGCCGAATGTCATTTTGACCGGTTTCTTAAAAGGCGACGCGCTGAAGGTGGTCTTTTCTCAGGCTAAGCTCTTTATCATGCCTTCTTATCACGAGGGATTGCCCATCGCGCTACTGGAGGCCATGTCCTATTCACTGCCCGCCGTGGTGAGTGATATTCCGGCAAATCTTGAAGTCGGTTTGCCAGCGGACGCCTATTTTAAAGTGGGTGATGTGGCTGATTTAGCAGAGAAAATAAAGCGCAGACGTGGGTTAACGGGTGCGGATTACAGTAAATTTCTGCAAACCTATGACTGGTCGGAGATTGCCAGGAAGACGGTAGGTGTTTACCATTCAATAGATAAATCAATAGGTTAAAAGTGACGAATTCAACCCGACGCCCCATCGTCATCGACAGATTCTACGAAGTGCTTGATGAAAAAACTCAGGCACAACTGACTCCCGAACAAAAGCAGGAGATAGAGGGCGCGCTCGTTAACATCACTCTTTCGACACACCACCGCATTGATATTCGTAAGAGCTTTCCCTTTTTTGGCGCCCGCTACTACATGGTCTTTTTACTCGGACGCGACTTGCGTAAACGGCTACGTAAAGAGTCGACCCTGGTGCGTATTCTGGTGACGTTGCTGATTCTGGGTGGCTCTATCTTTGCTGTTCTGTGTCTCTTATTGACGCTGTATATGATCAAATCCGCAGTGGGAATCGATCTGATTCGTAATTTCCATGTCGGGATTTGGGACTGGTGGCTCAGCCTGCGTAACAATTAGTCTCGGGCTCGTTCACGCCCAACTGAAAACGGAAATACTATGAAGACGAAAACGTTAGTTTCACTGATGTGCATGGTTTTTCCGGGGGCGGTGTTAGCGGTACCGATGACAGTCGTCACGCCGAAAGCGCTCTCTGGCCCTATCACTAATCCAGGGACAGGCATCGCCAGCTTTCATCAGGGTTTTGACCAACATCTGACACGCGTGCAATATCCCGACACCGGCATAGAATACGAGCGATTTTACTGGTCGGAAGTTGAGCCGGTGGAAGGGCAGTATAACTTTGCGCTTGTTGATGATGCTTTCAGGTTTGCGGCGAACCACCAACCGGCGATGAATGTCGGGTTACGATTTATGGTGTTGGATGGCCCGGAAAGCGGTAGCAAAATCCCTGAATGGTTGATCAAAAAAGGGGTGAAAGGCGTCTGGACGCCAGACCGAAAAACCTTCGCACCGGACCTGGACGACCCTATTTTTCTGGAATATAGCCGACGTCTGCTGAATGCCTTTGGTAAACGCTACGATGGCAATGAAAACCTGGCTTACATCGATATTGGAATGGTGGGTTCCTGGGGCGAATGGCATAACAGCAATTTCCCTTCAATGACTCCTCTTGAAAAACGCTACACGCCTGCTCAACTCGAAAAGTACGTCTCGATGCACTTCGCCGCGTTTCCTAAAACACCCAAAATTATGCTGATTGCTGGCGGCGATAATCTCGCGAGTGCCGCGAGGCGTGGTGCGGGCTGGCGCGCAGATTGCCTGGGCGACTGGCGGAATTTCTCCGCGACCTGGAATCTGATGGAGGATGATTATCCTCCGCGTTTAGAAGCCGCTCAGAAGGCCTGGTCTGGCTTTAATGATGCGTGGAAACATGCGCCGATAAGTTTTGAGATCTGCGGCCATATGAACGAGTGGAAAACCGTACAGCATTATACCCTCGAAGAAGTGCAAAGGACGTTTGACTGGGCCGAAGAGCAACATGCCAGCACGATTAATTTGAAGTCCAGTGAAGTGCCGATCATTTATCGTGGCATCGTCGATAAGGCGCTGACAAAACTGGGTTATCGTTTCCGTTTAGCCTCGTTAAGCCATGACTCTTTCATATCCCGAGGCACGACGCTGACGCTCAATAGCCAGTGGGCAAATGATGGTATTGCGCCGATTTACCTGAAATATGATGTGTCATATCGCCTGGTGAATGATGCCAATAAGGTCATCGCTCAGGGGAAAACTTCTGATGATATTCGTAGCTGGCTGCCCGGCGAACGCACGACCCGTTATCATCTGCCACTGCCTGTCACCCTGGCGAACGGCCAGTATTATATCGAGGTGGCGATGCTGGATAGCAAAGGAACAGCGAGAATTAATCTGGCGAATGAAGGCAAGCAGAGTGACGGTTGGTATCGTATATCGAAGGTTCGCGCTCAATAATACCCTTCATTCTTCAAGCTGCATCTTTGTTGGCTGCGTTCACGAGCCCGAATCACTTACTTTAGTAAGCTCATCGGGACTCGCTCTCTTGCCGCCGCGATGCAACTTGAATTATTTTGGGTCACGCAGCAAGGAAATTAAGAACTGAACCCGTTCGGGTTATTTTTCTGCCAGTTCCAGGTGTCACGCATCATTTCATCAAGGGAACGCATCGCCTTCCATCCCAGTGTTTGTTGGGCTAACGATGAATCTGACCAGCATTCCGCGACATCACCCGGTCTTCTGTCGACAATTTTATAATTAATGGTGGTTTGCGCGGCTTTTTCGAAGGCCTTAATCAGGTCGATCACGGAATAGCCTACACCGGTCCCCAGATTAATAGCCTTGAAGGGTGAACCTTCGGTTTTGTGATCTAATGCTGCCAGGTGCCCGCTTGCCAGATCCAGCACATGTATATAGTCACGAACGCCAGTTCCATCAGGGGTTGGATAATCATTGCCGTAAACCGACAGGCACTCAAGTTTACCGATGGCCACCTGGGAAATATAAGGCACCAGGTTATTAGGAATACCGTTAGGATCTTCCCCAATACGGCCTGAAGGATGCGCGCCCACCGGGTTGAAATAGCGTAGACAAGTGATGCGGAATTCAGGTTGTGCGTGCGAGAAATCTCGCAAAATCTGCTCAACCATCAATTTCGATGTTCCGTACGGGTTAGTGGTGCCACCGGTCTGGCACTCTTCGCTTAGCGGGACTTTTTCGGGATTGCCATATACCGTGGCAGAAGAGCTGAAGATCAGGCTATCGACACCTGCAAGTAACATCTCGTTGAGCAACACCAGCGTGCCAACGACATTATTTTCATAATATTCCAAAGGCTTTCTGACTGATTCACCGACCGATTTTAAACCCGCGAAGTGGATAACATCAGATATCTCATGGTTTGAGAAAATTTCTTTAAGAACGTGTTTGTCTAAAATATCGGCAACATAGAGTGTCGGTACTTTTCCGGTTAATTCTGCAACCCGGTCTAAAGATGCTTTAGACGAGTTAGAGAGGTTGTCGATAATGACGACTTCATCCCCTCGCTCCAGTAATGCCAGTACGGTATGTGAGCCAATATAGCCAGCGCCACCAGTTACAAGAATTGCCATAGTCATCTCCAGATGAGGCTCTTAGATTGCCAAATGAACATATCGATTTTGTATTGATGTCATTCTCAGCCATTGATATGGGATGTCAGGCAAAATACTGTTTCCGGTATTTGACTAAACATTTAAACATAATCTTTTTCAATGGCGATAATATGCTGAATATCCACTCCTTGGTGTCATAGACAATATAACTTTCAGAGAAATTAAAAGTATGAATGCCTGCGCTTTTATTGATGATGGGATCAATGTTAGCCACCAGACGCTCTTCAAATGCAGATGGATTGATGTTGATCAACTCTTTGATATAAATAGATTTACCATACAACCCTGGCTGGCATTCCTGAGTCAGGATATAGTTTTTATTATTGTTTGAATAAGGCATTCCAGCGCCACGGTGGTGGTAATTACACAATGTTAAAGACGGCTCTATTTTTTTCCACTCGCCAAACAGATCACTCGCCGTATGAATCACCATTTCGTTATCCAGAGTGGTAGAAATGAGATAGTTAACGCCTTCCACTGTAAAGAAGACATTATCGGTATATTCGACGTTGGAAAGTAATACTTTGACTTTTTCCCATCGAGCCGGAAACTCAGTGGATTGAAACAGGAGAACTTCCTTTCGCTCTGACGACTCCGGAATCATAAACAGTTTGTCATCGTGATAAAAAACAAAAGGAAAGGACAGGTGGCATTTCAGGTCGTCAAAACCCTGCAGCTTGATATCGTCTGTTTCTTCAAGATTTTTATTCAACACCCGGCACTTCAGCACCCCCCTCGAGTTAAGGAAGCTAAAGGCTTCATAGAAAATAAACAGCTTATCTTCTTTCTCGATAATAAAAGGGTCTGCCTGGAAAGTGTATTTTTTATTAAGCAGCTGCGCCTTAGAATTACTGAGAATATCCAGCGTATTATGCGGAAATGAATGCATGCTATTTTTAATCACCATGATGTCCCAGGACTCATGGAAAAATAATTTTTTAATTAATTTATTGTTTTTGTTAAACATTTTTTCATCTTGTCCATGTTAGTGATCACCAGATAAAGGAAAAAAATGTTGCTCATTATTTTATAACTATAAGTAATATTAGAAATTATAATTACGGTGTGAAAGGGTAATCCACGGGATCCAATACCACGTTAAGGCTGTCTATAGCTCGCTTATCCGGGTTTAGTTTCTGCCAATAGCAAATTCGAGAATGGTGCTGCACTGGAGTATAGACGGTCAGGCAATATTCGCCTTTCTGAGAAGAAAAAATAGCGGCAATTTATGATGTCTGGAACAGGCTATAACTTCTTGTTTAGAAATTGGTGCAAGAAATATCTTAGGGAACAGTTAGTTATATGAAAGTGCGATTTTAATCAGGATATTTGGGTTGAGAGAAAGGGAGCGGAAGATTTTGCAAGGTGGGGCAAGTTGCTGGTTTGAAAAGGAGAACCGGCAAGCATAAAGCATGCTTACCGGTGAGAAGTTTTTAAGCTTGTGTATCCAGTGTAGAAAGTTCTTTATCTACGAAATACAGGCCTTCACCGCTTTTACCCACCAGACTTAATTTATCCAGTACAGATTTAAACAGTTTTTCTTCTTCGTGCTGCTCAGAAACATACCACTGCAGGAAGTTAAAGGTCGGGTAATCCTGAGAGGTCATCGCCGCATGAGCCAGTTCATTAATCTGACGAGTAATTAACTGTTCATGTTCGTAGGTGGCGTTAAACAGGTTATCCAGAGAAGTATAATCATGATCTGGCGCTGGGATAGCATTGATGCGAGGCAGGCTTCCAGTATCAGTCAAATAGGCAAACAGGCGCTGCATGTGCTCCATCTCTTCCTGAGCGTGGCGACGCAGGAACGCGGCAGCCCCTTCGAAGCTGTGGTAGCTGCACCAGGCACTCATTTGTTGATAAAGCAGGGAAGAGTAAAGCTCAAGATTCATTTGTTCGTTAAGTTTTTCGATCATTTCAGCTTTAAGCATAGTGCGCTCCAGGAATTAGATATTTAACAATGGCGCTACTTTAATTTTATTATTTCATTAATGCAAAGGAATTGTTAATTATATTATTGTAATGAGAATGGTTGCTAATATTATTCTTTTTTGAATTATTATTGAAGGCGAATAGGAATGATTGTTATTTAATTAACGGGGCGAGACAAATATTAATGTCCACCCCATTTGTTAACTCCTCCTAATCATTGGACGGTAATTTCATCCCTCAGATATTTTTCCATGCCGAGCCCCCGGCACTGATATTCAAGCGTGACAGTCTGGTTCAGACACAACGCGCCGCTGGTCAGGCTACAGGTTCTGACAGGCTCTCCGTAAGGGAAAGCTGAGGTATAACCCCACTGCTGACACTGGTGGCTGGCAGCTGACTGGGCGACCCAGGTATCAACTTTCGCCCTTTGTAATGGGGCAATATCAAATCCCAGACGAACCACACCTGCAACTTCGCTACTTTTTACCGGTTGCGGGGTTTTATTTATCGTGCAACCGCTTAATAACGCAGCCACTAAAAGCAAATAAACAGTTTTCATTATGCGCAGGCTCAAATGATATTTTTTATGATTTTAGCATGCAGCCAAACAGAATATTACCAACAGCATAAAGCTGCGTAATTTCATTTAAGATAATTAATAAAGAATCCTCTAACTTAAATTTAAGAGAATTATTGGGTGACAATTTCCCGCTGTAACCATATGCATGCTGATTAAATTTTGATCGGAAGTCGTATCAAGTTTGGCTGAAACGTGCCGACAATACTGTTTATGCACGGTTAACCCTCAGAATTAATATACAAAAACCGAAGATTCGGAGCTGAGGTTAGCGCAGATTGTGCAGTAAACCACTTACTCACCGGGGAAATTCATCACATGAAGTTTATTCGTAATATCAAAATCCGTGCCATGGTGGTGCTGATACTGGTTCTCTCGACGCTTGCCTGGTTCGGTGTTTCAGGACTCGCATTATGGACGTTACATGAAATAGAGCAGCAAACTACGCTCAATGCCCAACAAGCAAAATGGGTGGATATTGTTCAACTCCTGCTCGGTGCTTCAGTGGTCGCGAGTATTGCCATCACGTTGGTGACTGAACGCTATCTCTATTATTTCCTGGTTAGACCGGTGGAGATTATTCGCGAACATATGCATGTTTTGGCACGCGGTGAACTGGAAATCCAGTTGCCGGATTTAGGTCATAACTGTATCGGCCTGATGGTGTCACCCGTCCAGAAAATGCAGACCAATTGGGGCAAGGCTGTTTCTGATATCCGTACAAGCGCCACGTCAATTCGCGGTGATGCAACGGAAGTCGCTGGAGTGAATAACGAGCTGTCATCGCGCTCAGAACAGCTGGCTGCAGCGTTAGAAGAAACCACTGCCAGCATGGAACAGTTGAGCAGCACCGTCACGCTGAATGCCGAAAATGCCAGCCACGCCAGCGATTTGGCGAAAAATGCGACCAGGACCGCACGTAACGGCGGCGAGTCGGTAAAAAAAGTGATGAGCACCATGGAGACGATTACCAGCAGCTCGCACAAAATCGTCGATATCACTAACGTTATCAACAGCATATCATTACAGACTAACATTCTGGCGCTCAATGCCGCCGTTGAAGCGGCTCGGGCAGGAGAACAGGGGCGTGGTTTTGCAGTGGTCGCAAGCGAAGTTCGCAATCTGGCACAGCGAAGTGCCGTGGCGGCCAAAGAGATAGAAACCCTTCTCAAAGAATCGGTGGATAATATTTCCACCGGTTCAGAGCAGGTCAAAAAAGCTGGCGAGGCGATGGGCGAGATCCTCGATGCGGTGACGCAAGTGAATAACATTATGGGGGATATTGCTCACGCCTCCGGTGAGCAAAGTAAAGGCATTGGGCAGGTGGGGATTGCCGTCAAACAGATGGACGTGGTGACACAGCAAAATGTCAGCCTGGTTCATCAATCAGCGCTCTCCTCGGTGGAACTGGAAAAGCAGGCGCATCAACTTAACGATATTGTGGCGATGTTTCGTATTGCCAAATCGGCATAAACAGAAGGGACTTCACTGGCTAAAACGCAGAAGTGTGAGCCCATCTTTACTTTTTAAAACAAAATTTCATTAAATTTGAAAGTCTGTTTGCTAGATAGTATCGTTAATACATACCAAAGCTATTCACCTCGGGAAATCCCGTGACCCAATCAGGAGACGGAAATGAAAATAGCACTGATGATGGAAAACAGTCAGGCTGGCAAAAACGCAATCATTCTTAATGAGTTGCAAGCGGTTGCTGCTGAGAAAGAGTACCCGGTTTACAACGTAGGCATGAGCGATGAGCAGGATCACCACCTGACCTACATCCACCTCGGTATTATGGCGAGCATTCTGTTGAATTCTAAAGCCGTTGATTTCGTAGTGACCGGTTGCGGCACAGGCCAGGGCGCAATGATGTCCCTGAACATCCACCCGGGTGTAGTTTGCGGATATTGCCTGGATCCTGCTGATGCTTTCCTGTTCTCACAAATCAACAACGGTAACGCGCTGTCACTGGCATTCGCTAAAGGCTTCGGCTGGGGTGCAGAGCTGAACGTCCGTTACATGTTTGAAAAAGCATTCACTGGCCGTAAAGGCGAAGGCTATCCAATCGAGCGTAAAGAGCCACAGGTTCGTAACGCGGGCATCCTGAACCAGGTTAAAGCTGCGGTCGTGAAAGAAAACTATCTGGACACTCTGCGTTCAATCGATCGCGAGCTGGTGAAAACCGCTGTCTCTGGCGAACGTTTCCAGAAGTGTTTCTTCGAAAACTGCCAGAACAAAGAGATTGAAGCGTTCGTTCGCGAAATCCTTGCCTAATATCGTCTGATATTGCTTACGGCCAGCCTATGCTGGCCGTAATTATTTGTGCCACCGGACGCTACAGGCGTTGTCGGAAGGCGCGGCACTTATCCAACCTACTGTTTTTTAGAGACACTGCTACCGGCGTTCTGCGGCAATCGCAGCAAATCAATCAGCCCAAGCAGGCAAATCAGCGTAATCATGCCAAACGATATTTTGATCGACATGCCGGGAATCGACGCGATATCGAACCACTGGCTGATTTTCTCTCCGAGTCGAATCCCAATCGCACCCAGCGTTATCCCCAACCCGACAGACAACTGCGTCGCGGTGCTAAAAAGCGTATTGGCGTAGCTCATTTGCGTGGAGGGTACATCGGAGAAGGCGAGGGTGCTGATGCCGGTAAATTGCATTGAGCGGAACATCCCACCAAAGAATAGAATAGCTATCGTCAACCAGACCGCGGTGTGTGGCGTGAGAAATGCGCAGGCCAACAGAGACGCGACATTGAGCAGACCGTTAATAATCAGCAGTTTTTTGAAACCTAATGCGCGAATCAACGGTGTGGTAGCGGGTTTCATCACGAGGTTCCCGGCAAATACCGCTAAAACCAGCAAGCCCGAATGAAAAGCGTCCATCCCGAAACCGACCTGGAACAGCAGCGGTAATAAAAAAGGCACCGCACTGATAGAGGTTCGGAAAAGCGAGCCGCCGTACATTGTCACGCCAAAGGTTTGTACCTTTAACGCATCAAGCCGAATCATTGGATGTGGGGCATGTTTAAAATGCCACAGTGAATACCATAACGATGCGGCACCCAATAGCAGAAGACTGACTGTTGGCAGCACGTTAATCTGCGATTGCCCGAGCATTTCCAGGCCATACACCAGGCTAATCATCGCCACGGCGGTGCTGGCAAAACCGATGCCATCAAAGGGGCGGCGATCGTCATCATGAATATCCGGAATCAAACGCCACGCCAGCGCCATCGCCATTAGCCCAAGCGGCAGGTTGATATAAAAAATCCACCGCCACGATGCGTAACTGGTGATGAAACCGCCCAGCGGCGGGCCGATTATCGGCGCAACCAGCGCCGGCCAGGTCAGCGTGGCAATAGCGGTTATCAGTAAATGTTTGGGCGTGGTGCGTAACACCGCCAGTCGCCCGACCGGCACCATCAGCGCGCCGCCAACTCCTTGCAAGATGCGCATCGCGACAAATTGCTCCAGCGTATTGGCCATCCCGCACAGCACCGAGGAAAAAGTAAAAATCCCGAGTGCCAGAGTAAAGACTTTGCGTGCGCCAAAACGATCGGCGATCCAACCGCTTGCCGGAATTAACACCGCCAGTGTCAGCAGATAGGCGCTCATCCCGATATTCAAATCAACGGCATCCACGCCAAAGGTTTTGGCCATTTCCGGCAGCGCGGTTGCGATCACCGTCCCGTCGAGAAATTCCATAAAAAATGCGCCAGCAACCAACAACGCCATGCCTGAAATGCCACGTTTTGGTGACTGTGAAGGGGAGTTTTCCATGAATGAAACTCAAAATTAAAATAATGTTTTAAAAATTAATTGAGCCAATTAACCAGTTAAGTGTTGGATTTGCAAGCCATTTCATGTGACGAACTTGTAAAATCCACACTTAAAATGTGTGATGCGCATCACAAAACTATTGATTTGTGTGACGGATGTCATATTATGGGCACCAGAAAGAGCAACACCTGTAAAAAGAAAAAAACTGGAGCACACAATGAAAATGCGCAAAATCCTGAAAAGTATGTTCGAGCAATACTGCAAGACCTTTAAAGATGTACCACCAGCTGGCATGTTCTGATCTGCCTGACTGAAGAAAAACCTGCTACGGCAGGTTTTTTTATGCCTGACATTTGACAATTTCCCCGCTGTATTCCCCTTTATATCGACAATTTATCCTTTAGCTCTTTTTCGCATAACCTTATGCGTTTTACACTTATTTACAATGTGGGTATCGGTGGTGCACTATGCGGGCTCTATTTGAGATGGAGTCCGTGAATAAATGCGTAAACCCCTGTTGTTATCTGCGTTGTTTGCTTCTTTGGCCCTGGCACTTTCCGGCTGTGATGATGCGAAAACTGAAACTGCGGCAACTCCTGCCCCGGCAAAACAAGCTTCCCAGGATGGCGGCAATTTGATTGTTGGTATTACCTCCGGTGATCCATTAGCGATGAACCCGCTGTATGCCAGCGACCGTACTACGCTTACCATTATGCAAGCGCTGTATGCGCCACTGTATAGTTTCAACGGCGACAAAATCGAATGGGGCCTGGCAGAAAGCCTGACGCCGTCAGAAGACAACCTCTCATATCTCCTTAAACTCAAACCGAATCTGAAATGGCAGGATGGCAAAGCCATTACGGCAGACGACGTGGTGTTTACCTTCAACAAATTGCTCGATGAGAAACAACACAGCTTCTTCCGCAGCATGTTTGTATATGGCGACAAGCCGATTCAGGTCACTAAAGTTGATGACCAGACAGTGAAATTCACGCTGCCACAGGTGAGTGCCGCGTTTGTCGGAACCCTGGTGCAGATTTACCCGATCCCACAGCATATCTTTGCTGATGAGAAGGGTGACATGGAAAAGAGCACCAAAAACGATGCGCCAGTCGGTTCGGGTCCGTTCAAATTTAAAGAGTATCGCGCAGGTCAGTATTACTCGCTGACGCGTTTTGATGACTACTGGAACGGCAAACCCAAACTGGATGCTGTGACCTACCGTTTCGCTAAAGACAGCAACTCCGCCAACCTTGCGCTGCAAAATGGCGAAATCAACATGAAGATGGTTGATCCGCAAGACGTCACGCGTTTGAAGTCGAGCGGTAAATTTGACTTCGTTATCTATCCGGAAGGTCGTCTGGCATATATGACGTTCAACCAGAACATCGATAGCATGAAGAACAAAGCGCTGCGTCAGGCCATTGCTTATGCCATCAATAAAGATGAACTGGTTCAGGCGGCATTTTCCTCGCTGGACTACGCGCAACCGGCTGCTTCTATTCTGACGCCAGACACGCTGTATCAGACCAACGACGTTGAAACTTATAAGTTCGATGTCGAAAAAGCTAAAGCGCTGCTGAAAGAGTCTGGTGCGCCTGCCAATCTGAAATTACGTCTTGCCTACATCAACAGCAACAAAACCCAGGAAAGCATGGGGCTGTATATTCAGCAACAGCTGAAAAACGTCGGGATTGCGGTGGAACTGATGCCACTTGATGCAAACGCGATGTCACAGCGTAGCCTGGATATGAAAAACACCTCATATGAGCTGAGCCTTGGCGGTTACATCATGGGTATGGAACCGGACGGTTATAAATCTTTGTATCTGAGCAACGAAGCTTATAACTATGCGCATTACAAAAACCCAACCTTTGATGCCTTGTGGGAACAGGGCGCGACCGAAACAGACAAAACCAAACGTGCTGAGATTTATAAGCAAATCCAGCAGACGGTTGCCAACGATATGGCGTGGTATCCGATTGCTTATACCAACGCGGTTGTTGCGGTGGATAAGCGTTTTGCCGGAACCAAAGAGGCTGAACCTAAGCCTGTCTATATGTTCCAGGATCTGTCAAAAATCTATCAACAATAATTAACTTTATCTTTAAGGGTCTCTCCTGAGAGGCCCTTTTTGATGAAGGCATAATGGTGGATGACGCTACGCTTATCCCCCCTACAAGGGTAATACCATTTTGTGGGTCGGATGATCCCCCACAACGGTAATACCATTTTTTGTAGGTCGGATAAGCGTAGCGTCATCCGACATTGCTTGAATCAATTTTGAGGCAGTATGAACAATGTGTTAGTACGACGCCTGGCGCAACTTGTGCCGATGCTGTTCTTCATCTCGCTGGTGTCGTTTTTGCTGGTCAAACTCGCGCCCGGCGATCCGGTACAGGCATACATTACGCCACGTATGAGCCCTGAGGATATCGAACGTATCCGTCACAGTCTGGGGCTTGATAAACCGATGTTTATGCAATACCTGTTGTGGCTGAAAAACGTGCTGCAAGGGGATTTGGGTTATTCGCTGATCTATCATCGCCCCGTTTTAACCATGATTGCCGAACGTATTCCGGCAACACTGGGGCTGATGGGCGCGTCACTGGTGCTGGCCATCGTGGTCGCCATTCCACTGGGTTTGCTGGCCGGCGCTTACAAACATCGTTGGCTGGATCACTTCCTCAACATGTTTGCTTACATCGGTATTTCCGTGCCGATTTTCTGGTTTGGCATCCTGCTTATCACGGTGTTTTCCGTGCAGCTCAACTGGCTACCGAGCATGGGGATGCGCACCATTGGTATTGAGGATTCCTGGGTAGATGTACTTCGCCACGGGATTTTGCCGTGTATCGCGCTGACCTTTTACAACCTCTCCAATTATGTGCGTTACATTCGCTCCAACACCATTACCCAACTGTCAGCTGATTACGTGCAAACGCAGCTGGCATACGGTGCGACACGCCGCTCCATCTTATTCCGCCATGTGCTCAAAAACGTGCTGTTGCCGGTTATCACCTTGTTTGGCCTGTCGTTTGGCGAGCTGGTGGTGGGGGCGTACGTCACCGAAAGCGTCTTCTCCTGGCCGGGAATGGGCCTGTTAGGTATCCAGTCGATAACCTCGCTGGATTACCCGTTGATCATGGCGATGATCATGCTTTCTTCACTAATGCTTATCGTCGGTAATTTATTGGCAGACTTGCTATATCGCGTTGCAGATCCGCGTATTAAGGCATTGAGGTAAGACGATGAGTAGACGTTGGCAACAAGTTAAACATGGCCTGAAACGTAATCGTCCAGCTCAGTTCTCATTACTGGTTTTGACAGTTTTCAGCATTGCGGCTCTACTGGCCGCACTTAGCCCTTTTGATCCCAACCAGATGTCGCTGACCGCAAGGTTGCTGCCTCCGGATGCGGCGCACTGGTTCGGCACAGATGACTACGGGCGCGACTATTTCACCCGCGCCTTATACGGTGGCCAAATCTCGTTGATGGTCGGTTTCCTGTCGATGCTATTTTCAACGCTCATTGGCACGCTGGTGGGTACCGTTAGCGGCTATTTTGGCGGGCGTATCGACAACCTGATGATGCGCGTGGTCGATATTTTGCTGTCGATTCCGGCGTTCTTCTTGCTGCTGGTGTTAAACGCCTATCTGAAGCCGGGGATCGCGAATATTATCCTGATTATCAGTGCGTTGACATGGATGAACATGTCTCGCCTGGTGCGCGCGGAGACTTTGTCGGTCAAAGAGCGTGAATATGTGGTGTACGCGCGCGCTTGCGGTGAACATCCGTTCATCATCATTGCGCGTCATATTATCCCAAATATTCTGCCGACCATTATGGTGGCGGCGACGCTAAATATTGCCTCGGCTATCCTGATGGAATCGACCCTCAGCTTCCTTGGGCTTGGCGTACAACAACCGAATGCGTCATGGGGCAGCATGCTGAACAACGCGCAATCTTTCATTGGCGAAGCCACCTGGCTTGCCATGTTCCCGGGCGTACTGATTTTGCTGACGGTACTGAGTTTTAACGTTCTGGGCGATGTATTGCGTACCGCCTTTGAGCCAGGAGCGAATCGCGATGAGTAACTTACTGGAACTCGATAACCTGCAAACTTCTTTCTTTACCCGCGAAGGGGAAGTGAAAGCGGTACGTGGCGTGAGCTTTGCGGTGAAACGCGGCGAAGTGGTGGGCATCGTTGGCGAATCGGGCTGTGGCAAAAGCGTGACCTGTAAATCGGTGCTGAAACTACTGGGCAGCAATGGCAAAGTGGTGGGCGGACATGTCCATTTTAAGGGCGAAGATTTAGCCCGTAAAACGCCGGAACAGATGCGCCAGATCCGTGGCAACGACATTGCGATGATCTTCCAGGATCCGATGACGGCACTCAATCCGGTGCTGACCATTGGCAAACAGATGACTGAGATCCTGATGCGTAATCAGAATCTCAGCAAAAAAGTGGCGAAAGAAAAAGCTATCGCCATGCTGCAACAGGTGGGAATTGGTAACGCGGAAATCCGTTATAACCAGTATCCCCATGAGTTCAGTGGCGGGATGCGCCAGCGTGTGATGATTGCGATTGCACTGTCATGCCATCCGGCGCTGCTAATTGCCGACGAACCGACCACCGCGCTGGATGTCACCATTCAGGCGCAGATTTTACGTCTGCTAAAACAGCTGCAACAGCAAACCGACACGGCCATTATGCTGATAACCCATGACCTGGGCGTGGTGGCTCAGGTGTGTTCGCGTGTGGTGGTGATGTATGGCGGGCTGGTGATGGAGCAGGGTAGCGTGGAAGATATCTTCTACCGCCCGGCCCATCCGTACACCCGCGGGCTGCTGGCATCTTTGCCACGACAGGGAGAAACCGGGTCGCGCTTATCGCCTATCGAAGGTTCGCCACCAGGCTTACTCAATCCACCACCGGGTTGCCCGTTTGCCGACCGTTGCCCGCAGCGCATGGAACGTTGTAGCCGCTTGTCGCCGGTGTACCAGGCAGGGGAAGGGCATCAGGCCATGTGCTGGTTATGGGATTCGGAGGTGAATCATGCAGGACGTTAAACCATTAGTTCGGGTGAACGGACTCCGAAAATATTTCCACAGCCAGCAGGGTTGGTTTAACAAAACGCCGCCCGTTAAAGCGGTTGATGGCGTGAGTTTCGACATTTATCCCGGTGAAACCTACGGGCTGGTGGGTGAATCAGGCTGCGGTAAATCGACTTTAGGGCGCAGCGTGCTTCGCCTGTTTGATATTACTGACGGTGAAATTGAGTTCGCCGGCCAGGACATCGCCAAAATGAGCGACAAGCAACTCAAACCGTTGCGCCGTCGTATGCAGGCGATTTTCCAGGATCCGTATTCCTCACTCAATCCGGGCATGACCGTCGCACAGTTAATTGCCGAGCCGATGAAAATCCACGGCTATGGCAAAGCGCAACGCGCCGCACGCACGCTGGAGTTGCTGGAGAAAGTGGGGCTGAAAGCGGAACATTTGAATCGCTTCCCTCACGAGTTCAGTGGCGGCCAGCGCCAGCGAATCAGTATTGCTCGCGCCTTGTCGGTCAATCCGGAGTTTGTCTTATGCGATGAACCGCTGTCGGCGCTGGACGTTTCGGTGCAGGCGCAAGTGGTGAATATTTTGCAGGATTTGCAGCAGGCATTCGGGCTGACTTATCTGTTTATCGCCCACGACCTGTCTATGGTGCGTCATATTTCTGACCGTATTGGCGTGATGTATCTGGGTTCACTGGTAGAAGAAGCGCCAGCCGAGACGCTATATACCGAACCGGCGCATCCCTATACGCGTGCGTTGCTGGCCTCCATACCGGTGGCAGATCCACACGTCCAGATGCTGGAGCAAGGTGGCATCAAGGGGGAATTACCGGGTGCCATGAGCGACTGGCAAGGGTGTAAATTCTGCAATCGCTGCCCGCGAGCGATGGATCAATGCCAGAGCCAAAGCCCGGTAATGCAAGAGATTGCGCCAGGACATCGGGTGGCATGTTGGTTATTTAGCCAATAACCCACAGCGGCGGGAGCTGACTCAAGCTCCCGCCGCTGTGTTACCCGCAATCCAGACATTCCGTTTCAGCGTAGACAAATGTACTATGACGCCCATTGCGAAACAGGAGAGTCAAAATGTCTGAACAATTATCTGCCGACCAGGAACTGGTTTCCGATGTGGTGGCGTGCCAGTTAGTGATTAAACAAATTCTGGATGTCATCGATGTGATTTCCCCCGTCGAAGTACGCGAAAAAATGGCGAATCAGTTGAAGACCATTGATTTCAGTACTCATCCGGCAGCGGCAGATCCTGTGACCCGCCGTGCGATCCAAAAAGCCATTTCTTTGATTGAACTGAAATTCACGCCGCAAAACGAAGCGCATTAATTGCTGTTGTAGGGTGGATAAGCGACAGCGCCATCCACCACTATCACCATGATTGTCGGGTGACGCTTCGCTTACCTGGCCTACAACACCGCACTCAGAAGAATGTCATCACCAGCAGGTAACTCGCCGCACACGCGCAGCTCACACCGATCAAACCTGGCAAAATGAAACTGTGGTTAATGATGAATTTGCCAATCTTCGTCGTGCCGGAACGGTCAAAACCGATGCAGGCCAAATCACTTGGATAGGTCGGCAAAACAAAGTAACCATAGGACGCCGGGAAGAACGCAATCAGCATTTTCGGCTCAACGCCCAGCATCAGGCCCATCGGTGCAACGGCGGTTAAAGCCGCAGCCTGGCTGTTCACCAGCTTAGAAACCAAAAACAGCACGATGGCGTACGTCCACGGATGGCTTTTCACCACGCCTTCCAGCGCCATTTTTAGCTCTTCAAGATGGGCCTGGAAAAAGGTATCGCTCATCCACGCCACACCAAAGACCGAGAAAATCGCCACCATCCCGGCTTTAAATACCGCACCGTTGGAGATAGCTGAAGCATTCACTTTGCAGGTAATCAGCATCACGGCACCGGCAATCAACATCATCATCTGGATGACCAGATTCATGGATAACGGCTTTAATGAGCCTTTGATCTCGAAAGCGGGGCGCAGCGCGGGAATTGCCCCTAACAACACCACCACCAGGATCCCGGCAAAGAAGATCCAGGTTGACCAGTAGGCTTGTTTTGGGAACACCTGGTTCATCAACGTTTCGCTACTGCCGTAGATAAACTCGCGCTGTTTCGGGTCTTTGAGTTTTTCCTGGAACTCCTCGTCATCTTGCAAATCTTTGCCACGACGCAAACTCCACAACGCAGCAATCAGCACCCCAAAAAGTGAAGCCGGCACGGAAACGCACAAAATATCGAGGATGCCCCACGCGTGGCCAATGCCGTGGTTTGCCGCCAGAATCGAAATCAATGAAACCACCGCCACCGAAACCGGAGAAGCGGTGATCGCCATTTGCGAGGCAATCGATGCAACCGCCATCGGACGTTCCGGGCGAATCCCTTTTTTAAGGGCGATATCGGCAATAATCGGGAACATGGTGTACACCACATGCCCGGTGCCGCACAGAAACGTCAGCATCCAGGTAGTGAAAGGCGCAAGCAGAGTGATGTGTTGAGGATGTTTGCGCAGCAGACGCTCGGCAAACTGCATCATGACATTCAGGCCGCCTGCAGTTTGCAAGGTGGCGGCACAACCAATCACCGCAAGAATAGTCAGCATCACATCAACGGGCGGTTTTCCTGGCTCAAGCCCAAAGATGAAAGTGAGAATAAACAGCCCAATCCCACTGATCAGGCCAAGACCCATCCCGCCGAAACGAGTGCCCACTAACAGGCATAAAATAATGACAATAAATTCAATGGTAATCATGGTAGTCCCTTAATTATAAACATGTAATTAGCATTACAGAATGTAGGGACTACCAATGAGACACAGATCTGGTTTGTTAAAATTCAATTAAAACAGTTGGTTAATAACAATATATTAACACTCCGCCTACCACAGGCGGAGCGGGTATTCATAAGGGGAGATGTGAACGCTGAAGACGCGGAAGGGACGTATGGTCGTTGGCTACCTCAACGACCAACACCTCTTCACCACGTTTTAATACGATACGCATGCCACCGTTATCCGGCGTAACGTGCATATCGGTGACGGGGTGCTGATTATCAAAATCCCACACGCAAACGTACTCGGGCTGACTCTCATTACTGCGTAACACCACGTAACTTAACTGCCCAACGGCGGGATTATCCGGCGCATTTCCCTGCCACAACCCGGCCTGCCCATACAGCCATAATGCTTGCCCTTCAGGAGCGGTGGCAAAGTGGCGTGGCTGGCTGTTGCTTAACGGTACGCAATGCGCGTCATTCATGATAACCAGCGGGCCGTGGGCGCTAAACTGAGCCGGTTCTCCCTCCACATCCAGCGCCTGACCCTGAAGGTGAAGTGTCCAGTCAACTTGTTGGCGATGTGGATTTTGCACACTGCTGATATCGATTAATGCGTTATCCAGCCATAGCAAACGGCGGCGAAAACGCACGTCTCGCCAGGCTTCGCTGTCCCACTGGACGCGAGTGTGGCTGTCGAGTTCAGGCGGCGTTTGTCGCCAGTCGACCTCAGTATCCAGCCAGCAGAACGTCTGGCTCTCGTGATAGTTAAGCACCACAGGGATAGCAGGCGGTTGGTTAGTTTGGTTGACCGAAATGGTGTTATGCGTAGCGCTATTTTTGTAATACGCATAGTGCATGGGTGCGCCGTAACCGGTGGTGCCAGGATCGGGTAGGATCTCCTGAGCTTCATTAAACAGCAGAATATTCAGACGGTCATAATGGTCGTGCTCACCGCCGTAGGGCGTATGTTTTACCAATAAGGCGCGCTGTTTATTAGCGTTACGCCACACCGTCAGCCCGCAATGTGGAGCGTGAAGATGACGGGTTGGGATCAGTTCTGGAACACTTTCAGGCAGCGGGGTGCTGTAAAGAAACGCATCAAGATTGGGGCGTGGATCCAGCGCAATAATCGCCTTTAGCGCCGCGGCATATTGCTCATCACGATAGTAATGCCACGCAAAGTAATAGAGGTGACTGTGGTCCAGTTTTTCCTGGCCAAAGATACAATCGTTGATGCGTGGAAAGCTACCGTCAGGCATCAAAAGCGTCAGCGGGAAACTGAGCATTTTTCTATACCAGGGTTCATCCAGCAAACTCCAGCGCGTGCCGATGGCCAGCTTTTCAAAAGCCAGAAAGCCTTGTAGCGCGTAGAAGTGATAATGAATGGAACCCTCGAACCACAACCCTTCATCAAACAAACCATGCTCAAGCTGATAACGCAGCCCGTAAGGCTTGTTTACCGCAAATTCGAGTAACGTATCGTCTTCCAGCACCAACCCCAAAACACCCACCGCGCAGCCGATCTTCACTTCATGGTTGTGCAATTGCGCCGTGCGATGAGCCATCAAGAAATGCGCACCTTCGCGCAATAAGCGCGTCGTAATGACCTCGCGCTCCTCCACAGTGAGCGCCTGCGCAATACAATCAAAACCGAGGGTGAAATCCAGCATGCAGTTAGCTTCGCACAGCGTCTGGGCATTCATTTTCCCTGGCCCATTGTAGGGAATGCCGCCATGAATTTGATAATCCGGATAGTATCCGGCGTAGCGCATCAGTAATTCGCGGACTTTATCGAAATATCGCGCCTCACCGGTGAGTTGCCAGAGTAAACCCAGTTGATGGCAGGCTTTAGCATTCAGGCCATTGAGCTCTCGCCACCACGCGCCATCATAAGGTTCACCGCAAAACCGCTGCCCATCGACCGGGCAGCAATGAGCGGTTGGCGAGGTGCGATCCCACACCAGCCTGACGCCGTGTTCAGGGCAAAAATAATAGAGATTCCAGGTGGCGCGTCCAGTCTCCGGCACGAGTACGGGATGATTGAGAACCACACTGTTGTCGGCAACCAGCTGTTCAATTATGGCGGGTTGCGCGCTAACACGTTGCTGAAGGAGATTAAGTTGTTGCGTGGTGAACTGCTTCATCGCTCGATCCTTTCTCTCATTCACTGTGGTTTTAAAGGAGTAATCAGATGCGAGATATCATCAGGATATTTCGCCATCAGCCAGCTGGCTTTTTCCGTAAACAGTTTGTCATCCGGCCAGGCTCGCGCGGCACTGACCATATTCACCAGTGCTTTTTGGTCGTCCATTTTATCAATGTCCTTCCACGGCCATGATTCACTGCTATTAACGTAATGGGCGATGTAGCGATAACCGTTGCGCAAACTATGGTCATCAAGATTGAAGTTCCAGATATCAATGCCAGTTTCTTCCCCTAATCGGGCCAATTTGTTGTAAGCCTCGAGGTGGAAATTGCTGTAATGCCACGGGCGCGTCCGCTCAATTTCCGCCATCTGACGGCCTTCTTTATCAAAGTGAGAAGGAATACGACGCAGTTGGGTGATTTGCAGTCGTTTCTTCGCCGCTGCGGTATCGCCGCTAAACAAGGCAAATGACGCCGCCTGCGAATCAAACCAGGTGCCGTGATTGTTATGCCAGTTATCTTCCTCAAACCCGTTTTGGCTGGTGGTCATCCAGTGGTAAAAATCGCCATACCACTGTTTTATCTTCTGATAATCTTCCTCGCTTAGCACATTCGCCGGGCGTAATAACTCAACTGCATCAATCACCTCTACCAGTGCACGGCTGTCAATCAGGCCAATACCCCTTCCATCATTGATGCCAGGAATAGCCTGCGCATATTGTAAATTGGGGTTCATGCGGGTTTCGGGTTTCACAAACCAGTTGAGTAACTGGTCGCGTGCTTTTTCGGCGTAAGCCGGGTTTTGGGTAAATTGCCAGGCGAGTGCCAGGGTCCAGACGTCATGACTCATGTTCACCAGGCGTTTTTTGTCTGTGGCATCACTATTGGCATCCGGGTTAGTTTGACCATCTTTGCGAATGTATGGCAGACCCTCTTTTTTACCCGGATCCGGCCACCAGTAGGGCGGGAAACTGTAGTAATCATGTTTGTCTCCGCTGGCGGCCGTCAGCGTTTTATCCATCACCGAATAGAGCGGTTTATTCAGTGCTTTGTCTGCTTCACCAATCAGCTTTTGATACGCGCCGACAAACTGCGGATTTTGTGCTTTCACCTGCTCTTCGCTGTAGCGTAAATCGTCGAGTTTAATCTGTAGCGGATGCGCATCAGCGGCAAACAGCGGTGAAGCCATAAAAGCACTGGCCAGCGCCAGTGAAAGTAATGAAAGACAAGAGAATAAAGTGGGTTTTGTCGGGCACATACTTTCTCCGTTATTCGTACAAATAAAGTAAGGATAATATGATTGTGTTTTATTAATGGCCGGGCGTTTATGCCGTTCCCGGCATTATTAATTGTCGTCAAAAAAAGAGGTTAAAATAATATTTATGGCAATGAGTTCGCAGTGTAAGAGTCAGGATTAAATTTTATGTGATTGAGTTCAAATTACCGTTAGCAAGAGGAAATAAGGGTTAAAAACAAATCGCGCATCACATAAATGAAGGGTTTTAAACATACTTTTAAAAATGGTGCAATTTTTTTAAAATTTTATCTTGTTGTTTTATATGGATTATTTAATTTTGGTTGTTTTTGGTTCTTACGATGGAGTGATGTAAATCACATTTTATCATTGTGAAACAGTATTTCTGTTTTGACCCATTGTCTTTAATGCAGGCCTTCTGTTTAATTGTTGGGCAGCCTTTTCCTTTATTGAAATAAACTGCTTCACTCCATTTTTGTAATAAACAAATCTCTTAAAATAAGGACGTGAATAAAAATGTGGTCCACAAAATTAAAATCCGTATTACTTATCTCAACCCTTGGCTTAAATGCCTCACCTACGTTTGCTGCTGAAACGCTGAATGTCTGGATCCGCGCCAGCAACGACTCCAAAAATATCTATAAGCAAGAAGCTGAAACCTTCGAGAAAAAGACCGGTATTAAAATCGAATATTTTAATGCCACCACGGACTTCGAACAGCGTCTTGCAAGGGCTGCGGCGGGTAACGCACTGCCTGACCTTATCTTTAATGATGCGGTCGCGATTGGCCAGTTTATCCAGCTCGGTATAGCAGAAGAAATCGACCCGAAAACCATTGCCGGAGGCGACAACCTTTACCCCACAGCCTGGGAAAGTACGCGCTATACCGACGGTAAATTCTATGGCGTTCCCACGTCTGCCCAAACCTTCGCCCTCTTTGTGCGTAAAGACTGGCGAGAAAAACTGGGCTTACCGGCACCCAAAACCTGGAGCGACGTAGAAACCTTAGCCAAAGCCTTTACCACTCAGGATCCTGACGGTAATGGCAAAAATGATACCTATGGCTTTTTACTGCCAGGCTCAACCACTCGCGGTTACGCCAGCTGGTTTATGAGTGCATTCCTCTGGCAAGCCGGAGGTGATTTTATTCGTGAAGGTCAGAAGGGGACGTTTAAAGCCTCCCTCGACGAACCGGCAGCCCAGGAAACATTGCAATTTATGCGTGGCATGCTGTGCGAAAAAGTCGTTCAGCCAGGGGCGATTAACGCCACCACTGCCGACATCATTCCATCTTTCCGTTCCGGGCAAACCGGCATGTTCTTCAGCGGTCCTTATCACATCGCGTTATTTGATAAAGACCCAGGCAAAGACAAATTCGAAGTGGTGACGCTAACGGGTCCAAAAAGTAGCGCGACGCTGGCTGAAGGCACCACGGTATTCATGATGAAAAGCAGTAAAAACAAAGAGGCTGCGCGCAAATTTATCGAATTTATGATTTCCCAGGAGGGGCAAGAAATAGGGATGGGCAAAGGCAGCAAGCATATGCCGGTGGTACGTTTGCCCGTCAACAAATTGGTCGACACTCAGGCGGTATATGACGATGAACGCTGGGCAACCTTCGCCAAACTCTACGCTGAACAGGGTCGCTACGTCCCACAAGTTCCGAACTGGACGCCAATTCGCCAGATAACCGCGGATGGCTTCAACCGTATTCTCGCTGACTGCAACAGCGATATCGCCGCTGAACTCAAAACCACCAACGAGAAGGTGAACGCTGAACTTGCCAAACAGCAGGTTTTGGCGAAGTAGTTTTGGTGACAAATGGTGGATGACGCTGCGCTTATCCACCCTACAAAACCAAACGTAGGGCGGATAAACGCAGTGCCATCCGCCACTTAACTTCAAAAAAGAGCGATATAAACGATGTTAACTCCTCGCCAGAAACGCAATCTGGTGCCATGGCTTTTCCTCGCCCCGGCGCTGGTCATTTTTACCTGGTTTAAATTCATCCCAATGCTTCAGGGCCTGGTGATGAGTTTTTACAAAGTGAACTTCAATCAACCTGACGAATGGGTTGGGTTTGCCAACTTTACCCGTGCGTTCGCCGATATTGAACTGCATGCGGCAGTGTTCAACACTTTCTTATATGTGGTGGTGACAATGGTGGTGGGGGCGGTTCTGGCGTTCTTCCTTGCGATGTTGCTAGAGGGGCCTGCTCGCCATTTACGTTTCATCCGTACGGCGATTTTTTTGCCTGCGGTCACCAGTGCGGCGATTGTCGCTGAAATGTGGCGCATCTTGTTTAACCCAACCCCCAATGGGGTCGTGAACCATATCCTGAGTTGGTTCGGTGTGGCAGACCAGGGATTTCTCGCAAGCTCCGACCAGGCACTTTGGGTAATCATGCTGCTGCATATCTGGAAAGCGGTGCCGTACAACATGGTTATTTTTATAGCCGGATTGGCAGGGATCAGTCGCGATTTGTATGACGCCTCAAACGTCGATGGCGCGAACTGGTGGAACCGTCTGCGTTACGTCACGTTACCCGGCATGATCCCGGCCATTTCTGTGGTGCTGATGCTCTCGTTTATTCGCGGCTTCCGTGTCTTTGCCGAAGTGTATGCGACCACCGGTGGCGGGCCATCCGGTGCCACTGAAATGATCATGACCCACATCTACAAACTCGGTTTTGAGCAATTTGACTACGGCTATGCTTCGGCGGTGTCGTTCCTGTTATTCGCCTTCACGGTGGTGCTGACGATTTGTCATCTCACGTTGAAAAAGCGCATTGCCCGCTATTAAGGAGCTGCCCATGTTTGGTAAACGTTGGGATACCGCAGGTCGATGGATGATTTATGGCTTGCTGTTAATCGTATTTGTCGGGCCGTTCTGGGGCATTGTCGCGACGGCATTCAGTGGTGCGCCGGTTAAGCCGGGCGAACTTCTGGCATGGCCAAATGAGTTTTCAATGGAGAACTTCATTTTTGCCTGGCAGGACATCGGCGTCTGGCAATATTTGCTCAACTCAATGATCGTGGTGTTCTTTGGCACCATTTTGCAGGTGGCCGTCAGTGCGCTTGCAGCCTACGCGCTGGCGCGCAAAAAATTCATCGGCGTGTCGTTAGTCAGTCTGGTCATTTTGTCGACCATGATGCTGCCGGAAGAAGTCATCGCCATTCCGCTGTACATGATTATTAACTGGCAGCTGCCGCTGATTGATTCGTCACTCTATAACACCTATCTGGGGATGATTATGCCGGTTGTGGGTTGGGCATTTTCCATCTTCGTGTTAAGCGAATTTATGGCAGCGATCCCCAAAGAGCTGGAAGAAGCGGCGCGCATTGATGGCGCGAATGAATGGCAAATTTTCTTCCACGTCATATTACCGCTGGTGAAACCGGCGCTGGGCACCGTCGTGACGTTTGGCTTCATCATGATTTGGGACCAGTACCTGTTACCGCTGATTGTGGTGAACCATGACAGTCTGAATACCATCCCGGTGATCCTTGGACGCCTGCGAACTGACGAAAGTATTACGCCAAACATCTTTATTGCCATCACCTTACTGGCGATGTTGCCAAGCATCATTGTTTATCTCGGTCTGCAAAAACATTTCAATCGCGGGATTATGTCCGGCGCGGTTAAAGGATAAGGAGCGACACATGGGTTCCGTGGTACTGAAAAATGTCTGTAAATCATATGGCGACGTGCATGTCATCAAAGATGTCTCGTTGACGATCCCAGACGGTGAGTTCTGTGTGTTGGTTGGCCCTAGTGGCTGTGGCAAATCTACGCTGCTACGCATGATTGCCGGACTAGAAGAGATAACCGGCGGCCAGGTTGCTATCAACGAAAAGGATGTGACTGATGTGGAACCTAAGCTTCGCGATATTGCGATGGTGTTCCAGAGTTACGCGCTCTATCCGCAGATGACCGTGCGTGAAAACATGGGTTTTGCGCTGAAAATGGCAAAGCTGCCAAAAGCGGAAATCAGCAAAAAAGTCGAGGCGGCAGCAGACCTGCTTGGATTAGGCGTCTTGTTAGATCGTTTACCGAAGGATCTTTCTGGCGGTCAGCGCCAGCGTGTGGCGATGGGGCGCGCCATCGTGCGTAATCCACAGGTGTTTTTATTTGATGAACCGCTGTCGAACCTTGATGCCAAGTTACGTACTCAAGTGCGCGGGGAAATTCGCGAGCTGCATCGCCGTCTGAAAACCACCTCTGTATACGTGACGCACGACCAAATTGAAGCGATGACCATGGGGCAGATGATTGTGGTGCTGCGCGAAGGGCGCATTGAACAGGTGGGCAGTCCGCTGGAATTGTACGACCGCCCAGCCAATTTGTTCGTTGCCGGATTTATCGGCTCGCCTGAAATCAATCAGCTAAAAGGTGAAGTGACACTACAAAACGGCGAGATGATGTTACGCCTCGCCGACGGCTCTTTGTTAAGCTTGCCGCCGGGTGTTCAGGTGAAACCGCAGCAGAGTGTGGTGTATGCGATTCGCCCGGAGCAGGTCAATGTGGTCAGTGAGACGGAACAGAGCGGGGCGTTGAAAGCTACCATCACCGCCATTGAAAATACCGGTTCTGATATGCAGTTGTTCTGTCAAACAGGAGGCGGTTCATTTACCTCGGTGTTTAAGCAGCGATTAAACGTTAAGGAAGGTGAAACGGTATGGTTACAGCCCAGGGTGACCGGTATCCACATTTTTGATGCCGAAAGCGGGCAACGTATCGCGTGCCATTAAGGAGCAATAAATGAAGTTGTATACCCTGGATGTGACGTGTCTTGAGAATGCCCGCCGCGGCTTACAGCAGCCTTTTTCTCCCTTACAGTTGGCACTGGGCCGGTTAGTGAGTGAGGCGGATAAAGTCCGTGGCCAGCCCCCGGAAAGCGTGGTGCACAAGAAACTGCGTCCGGTGAGTGGTGACCCACATGATTACTACAGTCTGGGAACATACTGGTGGCCCAATCCGCGCAGGCCAAATGGTCTGCCGTATATTCGCCGCGATGGGCATACTAACCCGCAATGTCAGAATAACGATACCGACACCACGCGGATTATTCGCATGTGTGAACGCAGCCTGACTTTAGGCCTTGCCTGGTATTTTACCGGGCAACGTAAGTATGCACAGGCTGCGGCTGAACAAATCAAGTGCTGGTTCCTCGACGAACCAACGCGCATGAATCCGCATTTGAACTATGGCCAGGCGATTCCAGGGATTGTTTCCGGGCGTGGCACAGGGCTTATTGATACACGTCTGTTATGGATGGTGATTGATACCATTGGTTTGATTAGCCCGGCGGGAGTGCTTGATACCGACGACATTATCGGGTTGCATCAGTGGTTCCGGGACTTTAACCACTGGATGTTTTACAGCGATGTAGGCCACTCTGAATATGTCTGGCATAACAATCACGGCACCTGGTATGACGCCCAGCGCGTGGCGAATGCGCTATTTTATGGAGATAAAGGGCTGGTGGCACGCATTATCCAACAGGGGATAACGCAACGCATGGCGGCGCAAATCGATCAAGAAGGTAAACAGACCATGGAACTGGAGCGTCCGGTGCCGTTCCACTACTCCTTGTTTAACCTTGAAGCGCATTTGTTGTTGAATCGCTACGCCGAACACGTCGAGTTTGATCGCTGGAATGCAGTGCAGGATGGGCGAAGCGTAAAGCTTGGGATCGATTATCTGATGCCTTTTATCGCCGACCCCGATTTATGGCCGTACAGCGATTTGGAAGGTATTGTCTGGGACAGTGCATTGCGCATCTTGCTGCAATCGATGCGTGGGTATCCAAAAGAAGCCACGCGTTATAAAACGGTACTGGCGAGCTTCCCGGAAGACTCCTTGAGTTTGCGTGAACAGCTGATGTGGTGTGCGTAACGCAGCTTAAAAATACAGGTCGGGCAAGTGACATTCGCCCGACCCAACCCTCTTAATGGTGCTGATGATTCACCAGATTAGTTAAATGCTCATCGGTCTGGATCATCCCTAGCCCTGCTTTATCGGCACTGCGCACTTCGTCAAGAATGGTCGTCAGCAACACACCTTCTTCTTGTTGTTCCCTGTCGACAGTTTTCAGTAAGGTCAGCGTTGGATAGTCATTGAGGGCGGTGGCTTCTGCGGTCAGTTTCGATAAGGTGACGCAGCGTTGGTGATGATCCTCCAGGGTCTGTTCAAACAGCATTTCCAGAGAATTGCATTCGCATTGACGTGTTTCTACTGCGCCAACAATCGGGTTGCCCCCCGCTTGTTTCATGAAATTAAATATACGCATCATCTGCGTCACATTACTTTGTGCCTGTCCCCTCAGGAAATTCGCGGTGCCCGTTAAACTCTGTTCTGAGCACCAGTTGCTGAGGCGTAAATAGAGGTTTGAAGAACAGAAATCACGGTTAATCTGTAGGTTGAGTCTTTGGACCATGCCGGATGTGGCCATAATCATTTCCTTTTTGACGTGGAACATCGGTTTAGCCTGGAATAAATCGCATGCCAGAATTTCAATCACGGTGAAGGAAAGGTTTTATATAATCACCAACTAAAACAATAACATCATGTCTGTTTTATTTTCATGATGAAATATCCTGAATGTGATAATAAAAAGAATACCTCTTTTGGGTTATCAGGAGAATTGTTTATTCTGTCGTTATACATTTATTTACAACCTTATTTGCTAAGAAATAATAAAATTGTAAATTAAATCACTTTTGTAGCGGGGGTTATAATTACCGGCATTTAAATATAATACTGAGAATTGTGACTCATCACGTAATAACGAAATATCAAACAGATTGTTTTTTGTCCAGGATCATGTTTTCTCACTATTCGATAATTTGCTGCGAGACTGTTTCCGGTACTGCAACGGGGTTTGATTCATCATCTTCTTAAAACAGGTAATGAAATAGGTGACCTCTACAAAACCCACTTCCTGGGCGATGGCGTCGATGCTTAAGGGAGAAGTGCGCAGCAGGTCGCAACTTTTCTTGATGCGCCGGGTTAACAAGTACTCATGAATGCTGCCTCCGGTCTGCTGGCGAAAAATACGCGATGTGTAGCTGCGCGATAAGCCGACAAATTGCGCTAATTCATCCAGGGAAAATTTACCACTGTAATTATTCTCCACCCATTGCATGATGCGTGCGGCAACTGTCTGTTGTTGAGGATTAAATTCCTGCGGCTGCGCGGGGAGGAAGGCCATTATCTGCATCACCATAAAAGCCACTTCACTGGCCGTTGAATGGGCAGTCGAATCGACTTTGTCGAATGTGCTGAGGATCACCTCCATAAATTCTGCCTGTTCACTCAAATCGAAAATCTGCGCGGGAACATGACTGGCGGCAAGGGCCGAAAATTGCGCCTGTTGGCGTGGAAACGCCTGCAAAATACCGATCACCGAGGAATGCTCAATGTGCATCGTAGTGCGGTGGTACTGATTTTTGTCACTGGCCTCGACATGCACTTTATGCAAGCGGAATGGTGGGAAGATAAATAATCGACCGGGACGCGCGGTATAATGCTGGTTATCCACCACCACCACTCCATATCCTTTTGAAATATAGAGAAATTCTACGCATTGGTGCCAGTGGTAATACTGCGCGCTCGACGCCTGCAAACGATGAAATGAGATAACCTGGCTGTCGAGCGTAATTCGCTCCATCAGTTGCGCTTCGCTCATTTCCCCTCCAGGACAATAGATTTAAATTTTTACGCCATGATTTGTAATTTATTCACTGGATAAAAAGAAAATACCAGCGAATTTGAAATGGCGGTTTATTTTTGTGATGCGGCTCACTCTGGCCTGGGAATAAAAGCGTCTACTCTGTGCATCAACGCGATGTAATAGCGCTGAGAAAATATGGATAACAATAACTTACAATATTCTCGAGTTTGACGGGAGGACATCTTGCAACCTAAAAACATTACTCTAAACAATCCCCTGGAAAGCCGGGGCGATCTGCAAAAACTGGTCAATGAATTATTGAATGCTGTTTCGCCATTCTTTAAAAAAGATGCCAGTCGGGTCGATCTTGGTAATTTCACCGCACATTACGGCCAGCAGATTGCCAGTATGGAAACTTTCTCGCGTTTGCTGTGGGGCGTCACGCCTTTACTTGCGGGCGGGCATGAACCTGAGCAGTTCTCTTTCTATATTCAGGCGATTAAAAAAGGCACTAATCCTCAGCACGCCGATTATTGGGGTGATGTCTGTCCTTACGACCAGCGCATTGTGGAAATGGCGGCTTATGGGTTATTGCTGGCGGTTGCCCATCAGCCTCTGCTGGCGCATTTCAATGAACAAGAAAAGCAGCATCTTTGGCAGTGGCTTAAGCAAAGTGAAAACCAGGATATTCCAGATAACAACTGGCATTTCTTCCCGATTCTGGTGCAGGTCGGTTTTCATCATTGTGATATGCCAACCAATACTGAGGCGCTGGAAACACATTTCGCCGCCATGGAGCATTATTACCTCGGCGACGGCTGGTACTCCGATGGCCCGGGCCGCCCGCGTGATTACTACATCTCGATGGGGTTCCATTTTTATGGGCTGATCTACGCCAAATTAATGGCCGATGTTGACCCCGCACGTTGCAAAAAACTGCGCGAACGCGCAGCTGCGTTTGCCGTCGATTTTATCCATTTCTTTGCTGACGACGGTGCTGCTATTCCCTTTGGTCGCAGCCTGACTTATCGCTTTGCACAAGCGGCATTCTGGAGTGCAGTCGCCTTTGCCGGGCTTGAGGTGTTCGAACCGGGCGTGGTGAAAGGTATCGTGCTGCGCCATTTACGCTGGTGGCTTGAACAACCGTTGTTCGACAGAGATGGCGTGTTGAGTGTCGGTTACAGCTATCCCAATCTGGTGATGGCAGAAGATTATAACGCGCCTGGTTCTCCGTACTGGGGACTGAAAACCATGCTGGTGCTGGCGTTAGGCGAACAAGATGCGTTCTGGCAGGCGCAAGAATTGCCGCTGCCACCGCGTGATACGCACCATAGCATTCCTCACGCGTCACAAATTCTGGTCCATCAGTCCAACCATTTATGGATGCTGACCTCCGGGCAACTTGAGCTGAACAACTTCGTTAATACCGAAGCCAAATACTGCAAATTTGCCTATTCCACCCGCTACGGTTTCACCATCGAGCGTGGCCGTTACGGGTTAAACCACGCTGCTCCAGATTCGATGCTGCTGTTATCGGAAAAAGACAACTACTGGCGTGGACGTCGTGACTGCCAGAACGTCACTACCGCCGATGGCATGATTTACAGCCGTTGGCAGCCGTGGAGTGATGTGACTATCGACACCTGGTTGCTGCCGCTTGGCGACTGGCAAGTGCGGGTGCATTACCTCAAAACCGAACGTGAACTCGACTGTGCCGAAGGCGGTTTTAGCCTGCCAAATCGCCCCTTGCCGCAAGCCGAACTGGCGGGGTCGAAAAGTGTTCTCAGGACCGCTACCGATACCAGCGCTATCTACTGCTTAAGTCCGCAAACGCGTCGCGCAGAGCAGGTTTTAACTCCGCCAAACAGCAATTTACTGTTCGCTGAACGAGCGGCTGTACCGCTACTACGCGGCGAATTAACCGTGGGCACGCATCTGTTAATCAGTGCCGTTTGGGCAGGGGATACGGATGGCTTTGATGAACCTTCTTGCCCGCAAGCCATTATCAGCGAGGGCGCTGTACGCCTGGTGATGGGCCACCATCAAAAGCACGTATTGTTTCTGGAGAACCATTAATGAATAGTTCAACCCCAAGGCGTACAGCTCAAGTCAAAATGAGCACTTTTATCTTCCTCTACTTTTTCACCTGGTCTTCAAGCTTCGGGCTTTACACCCTGTGGTTGAGCCAAAAAGTGGGGTTGGACAGCATGACCATCGGCAGCGTTTTCGCGATTAACGGCGTCTTTGCCGTGGTGATGAAACCGGTCTACGGCTACATCATGGATAAGATCGGGATGAGCAAATGGTTGCTCTACTTTGTCTGCGCTATATCGGCGTTAATGGCCCCGTTTTTCGTCACGGTTTATCAACCGCTGTTGCTCACACACACCACATTGGGCATCGTCATTGGCGCGTTTTATCTCAGCCTCGGCTGGTACGCAGGGGTTGCTGCGTCCGAGTCGTACACCGATAGATTCAGCCGTTTGTATGGGCTCGAGTTTGGGCGCATTCGTATGTGGGGCTCGCTCGGCTGGGCGATGGCCGCATCGGTTTCCGGCTTGCTGTTCAACTACACGCCGCTGGCAAACTTTTTGGTCAGCAGCACCACTTCCGTCTTAATGTTGATAGTGCTGGTCAGCCTCAAAATTGGCGATGAACAACTGCGCAATAACAACGTGATTTCAGAGAATAAGATTGTTTTTCCCGATGTCATCTTGTTGCTGAAAAACCGCAAATTCTGGATGTTCAGCCTCTATGTCACCGGTGTGGCATGGATGATGTTTGTCGCCGAACAGCAGTTCCCGCGCTACTTCGTCTCCTTCTTCGACACCAAAGAGCAGGGCAACGCCTGGTACGGCTATCTGAGCACCGTTCAGTCCGGCATGGAATTCGTGATGATGATGTTCATCCCGGTGCTGGTTAATCATTACGGCGCGAAAAAGGGGATGCTGCTCTGCGGCTGTGTGGTGGGCTTGCGTCTGATTGCCTCGGGTCTGACATCCGACCCACTGGTGATTTCAATCATCAAACCGTTCTACGGCGTGGAAATCGCACTGTTGCTGATCTCCGTCTTTAAATACATTGCCGAGCATTTCCACAAGAAGGTCAACGCCACCATGTATTTGCTGGGCTATCAGGCGATGATTTACGTCGGTTCGGTGGTGGTCGCACCGCCTGCGGGCTATCTGTACGACAAAATCGGCTTCGCCCACACCTACTTATTGATGGGCTGTTGCGCGCTGGTCTTCACCCTGATTTCCGCTTTCACACTCTCGCGCTGCCAGTCAAAACGCGCTGAGTCACAGACATATTCACCCGCTTTAGACACTTCACCGGCCGAGCCGGTAAAACATTAATTAAGGAGACGTTATGACCCGTTCTGAAGTCACTGAAAAAGTTGTGACCGAGCCACTGCGCCCTATTGAATTGCATCAGGTCGACCGCCTGGCGCTGAAACATAAGCTGGATAAGGCGTTGCAAAGCGTCACTAAAAAGCTGGATAAGACCATTGTTATCGTTGGCGACAAATTCCCTAACGAAGCCTGCGAAGGCGGCAAATGGATACCTGCGGAAAATAACGAGTGGACGACCAGTTTCTGGCCGGGCCAACTATGGCTGGCGTGGGAGATGACCGGCGATGATAAATATCGCCAGGCGGCGGAGCGTTATTTGCCCTCTTTTAAACAGCGTTTAGACCAGCGCATTGAAACCGCGACTCACGATTTGGGCTTCCTTTATACGCTTTCATGCGTCAATGCCTGGCGTTTAACCGGCAATGAAACCGCCCGCCAGACCGCGCTGCAAGCGGCCGATATCCTGATGGAGCGTTTTAATCCGGTAGCCAAGATTATTCAGGCTTGGGGCGATTTGAATGATCCAGAACAACAGGGGCGGATGATTATTGACTGTAATATGAACCTTCCGCTGCTTTATTGGGCAAGCCAGCAAACCGGCGATGCCCGTTATGCGCAGGCCGCAACAGCCCACGCGCAGCAGGCGGCGAAGTACATTGTTCGCCCGGATTCCTCCACATTCCATACCTTCTATATGGATGTGGAAACCGGCGAGCCGCGTTTTGGTAATACCCATCAGGGCTTCAGTGACTCATCGTGCTGGTCGCGCGGGCAGGCGTGGGGCATTTACGGCTTCTTGCTCACCTACCTGTACACCGGTGACAAAAGCATGGTGGATCTCACCCGCAGCCTGGCGCATTACTTTATCAACCGCCTGCCGGAAGATGATGTCTGCCACTGGGACCTGACACTGTTGGGAACGGATGCAGTACGCGACAGTTCAGCGGCGGCGATTACCGCCTGCGGCCTGCTGGAGCTGGTGAAAGTGCTGCCGGTGTTAGACGAACATCGCGCACATTACGAAGAGATGGCGCTGCGCATTATCCAGTCGCTGACCGATAACTATCTGGCGCGTGACGATGAAGCGTGTGAAGGCTTGCTGAAACACTCGGTTTATCACATGGCAAGTGGCAAAGGCGTCGATGAATGCTGTAGTTGGGGAGACTATTTCTACCTGGAAGCACTGGCACGCGTGCGTCAGGTGTGGAGCCTCTACTGGTAAATATTTCGCCCCCGTAGCCAGGCGGGGGCAACATGGAGAGTCGAGATGAAAACCGTTGCAGTCCTGTTGGCCCCGGGTTTTGAAGAAGCCGAAGCCATTGTCACTATTGATATTTTACGCCGCCTGAAAATTAACGTTCGCACCCTGTCCTGCGTGGATACCCGTGCAGTGGTGAGCTACCACGACATTCCGATGGTGGCGGATGACACGTTAAGTGAATGTTTTGATGACACTTTCGATGCAGTGGTATTGCCTGGCGGCCCTGAAGGAAGCGTCTTTTTGGCCGGCAACGCTAACGTGATTGCCTTTGTACGCCGTCATGACGAATTGGGTAAATTCATCTGCCCAATTTGTTCTGCGGCTGCGCGTGTACTGGGCGGAAATGGTTTACTGAAAGGCCGCCGCTATGTCTGTTCTGGTGATTTATGGCAGCAGGTGCAGGACGGGGAATATGTCGACGCTGATGTCGTTGAAGATGGCAATCTGATAAGCGGAAAAGGTCTGGGTAAAGTATTTGATTTTGCACTGACTGTAGCCGCACGTCTGGAAGGGGATGAAGCCCCAGCGCGTGACCACGCGGATCATATTTATTATCCGTGGTAACGCCAGAGACTCAGGGGATATATTCTTCCCCTGAGTTTTCTTATTAAAACAGGTTTTAAGAGCACTCTCCTCTGCTATTTCAAAACACTCAATTATATCCAATGTATATCCCCACTACTTATTAATTATATTGGGAGGTTTGATTTCAGCCTTTATGAATTTCTCAATTGTCATTAATTTAATTTGGCAGTTTAATTCTCTTTGATATTTAGTTTTTAAATGAAAACTTGTGGATGCAGGTTTTCATTTTTATTCTGTAATGAAATATTATCAATTTAACAATTGTAGTCATGTTTAAACCAAGATCTTGTTTGTGAAAATAAATAAGAATTAAAAACATCATTAAATAAATAACAAATGCCACCACGGGGCTTTTAATATCATGATTTTCAAATCGAAGATATACTCCTTGAATTATCGATATAATTGATATAATGATTGTGGAGCCCGATGCATTGTCAGCAGTGACAACAATATGTTTCTGAAAATTACCAGGCTCGGATTCTGGTATCGGTTTTCTTTCCAAACGATACCACTTTCTCATCGCATGAAAATTATTTTTCATAGACAGTAGTTCACGGTAGGTAAAACCACTATTTAATATTAATTGTTTTTTGTTCATTATCGGCTTACATCCATGTAGAAAAGAGTATCCTTTACAAGCAGCTAAATAATACAAACTATTGCAAGTGAAGGGTAGGCAATAATTTATATTTTACTCATTACATAAAATCAGTGAATTTATAAGTTAATAATCATATCTAAAAGCAATCAATTAATTATATCCTTTATGTCTTAATGACCAAATAACCATGCAGACTCTTCTATACTTACTCCTTTAGCCAGGAGTCAGTCATGTCTATCGAACTGGAAACTCTGAATTTAAATCAACCCTGCGGCGGGGTGCCAAACAGTGCGTTGCCGCTGCTGCTTTACCATCATGTTTCCCATGACCCGCATTTAGCTGAAATCTTCGAGCATCTGTTTGCCGAAAACGGCTGGCCGCCGCGCTGGCGTTACCCGGTTTTCACTTATACCCATTTCCATTCCAATACCCATGAAGTACTGGGCGTCTATGCCGGCAATGCAAGAATACAGTTTGGTGGCGAAGACGGGCCGATTGTGGATATCGCTCGCGGTGATGCAGTGTTAATTCCCGCAGGCGTGGGCCACAAACAAATTGCCGCGTCGGAGGATTTTATGTGTGTCGGCGCATACCCTAAAGGCCACGAGCCTGACAAGTTTATTGATAAACCCGGCCAGCTTGAAAAAGTGCAGGGCAATATCGCTCAAGTTGATAAACCCAAAACGGACCCCGTATTGGGCGAGCAGGGTGGAATCTGCCAGTTCTGGTAGTCCGGTTAGCCGCAGGGAAGCACTGACTGAACTTATGGAGAAATTAGCTAAGTCAACTTTTATTCATCATACATATCCCTCCTTTTTTATGTCTTTTATAGCTGAATACATGCACGGTTTTACTGTATTTCTGGCGTGTGATTGCGCTCTCCTATGGATTATTAATTTCCCGCTACAACTATCTCAAGCCTTGAGAGCTTAAAGCCTGCACTGCTAATGGCTTGTTTTAACTAAACCTTACCCTACATAAAATAAAATCGAGCGGGAGTTTCCCATGCACAAATTTACTAAAGCGCTGGCGGCCATTGGTATCGCCGCGGTTATGTCACAATCCGCTATCGCAGAAACAATGAAGCTCGGTTTTCTGGTTAAACAACCAGAAGAGCCGTGGTTCCAGACTGAATGGAAATTTGCTGATAAAGCCGGGAAAGATCTCGGTTTCGAAGTGATCAAAATCGCCGTTCCGGACGGTGAAAAAACCCTGAATGCTATAGACAGCCTGGCGGCCAGCGGCGCGAAAGGCTTTGTGATTTGTACGCCGGACCCAAAACTCGGTTCGGCGATTGTTGCCAAAGCAAAAAGCTACGACATGAAAGTGATTGCCGTGGATGACCAGTTCGTCACCGCCAAAGGTACGCCAATGGAAACCGTGCCATTAGTGATGATGGCCGCCACCAAAATCGGCGAACGTCAGGGGCAAGAGTTGTACAAAGAGATGCAAAAACGCGGCTGGGACGTGAAAGAGTCCGCGGTGATGGCGATTACGGCGGATGAACTCGACACGGCTCGTCGCCGTACCTCCGGTTCCATGGACGCACTGAAAGCGGCTGGTTTCCCGGAAAAACAAATCTACAAAGTTCCAACCAAATCTAACGACATCCCAGGGGCATTTGATGCCGCGAACTCCATGTTGGTTCAGCATCCTGAAGTGAAACACTGGCTGATTGTCGGCATGAACGACAACACCGTGCTCGGCGGCGTGCGCGCTACTGAAGGCCAGGGCTTTAAGGCGCCGGATGTGATTGGCGTGGGCATCAACGGTGTGGATGCGGTCAGCGAACTGTCGAAAGCACAGGCAACAGGCTTCTATGGTTCACTGCTGCCTAGCCCGGACGTTCACGGTTATAAAAGTAGCGAAATGCTCTACAACTGGGTGACCAAAGGCGCTGAACCACCGAAATTCACCGAAGTGACCGACGTGGTGCTGATCACTCGTGACAACTTCAAAGAAGAGCTGGCGAAAAAAGGCCTCGGCGGTAAGTAATCCTGGATAACCTGGTGGTGGATGACGCTTGCGCTTATCCACCCTACTCAAACCTCGCCAACGTCAACACAAACTGTAGGTCGGATAAGCGCAAGCGTTATTCACCCTACTCAAACCTCACCAACGTCAACACAAACTGTAGGTCGGATAAGCGCAAGCGTCATCCGACATTGGGGTATGTCATGCAACAGAACACTCCGTATCTCTCTTTTCGTGGTATAGGCAAAACCTTCCCCGGCGTGAAAGCCTTACAGGACATCAGTTTCGACTGCTATGCCGGGCAAGTTCACGCTCTGATGGGGGAGAATGGCGCAGGAAAATCAACGCTTCTGAAAATCCTCAGCGGCAATTATGCGCCGAGTGAGGGCAGCATTGTCCTGCGTGGGGAACCCGTCACATTTGCCGACACGCCGGCGGCACTCAATGCCGGGGTCGCGATTATTTATCAGGAACTCCACCTGGTCCCGGAAATGTCGGTAGCCGAGAATATTTACCTCGGGCAATTGCCGCATAAAGCCGGATTTGTGAACCGTTCTCTACTGAATTACGAAGCGAAATTGCAGCTCGAACATCTTGGGCTGGATATCGATCCAGGCACGCCGCTGAAATATTTGTCCATCGGCCAGTGGCAGATGGTGGAAATCGCCAAAGCGCTGGCGCGGAATGCCAAAGTTATCGCTTTTGATGAACCGACCAGTTCGCTCTCGCGACGTGAAATCGACAACCTGTTCCGCGTCATCCGTGAATTGCGCGCCGAAGGCCGGGTCATTCTTTACGTTTCGCATCGCATGGAAGAAATTTTCGCTTTAAGTGACGCGATCACCGTTTTTAAAGACGGACGCTATGTGCGTACTTTTGACGACATGAAACAGGTCAATCATGACTCGCTGGTGCAGGCGATGGTCGGGCGTGATCTGGGTGACATTTATGGATGGAAGCCGCGTGAACATGGCGCTGAACGTCTACGACTTGAGAACGTAAAAGCCCCAGGTGTGCGCACACCAGTTTCACTTACGGTTCGCAGTGGCGAAATCGTCGGCTTGTTTGGTCTGGTGGGGGCTGGGCGCAGTGAATTAATGAAAGGGATGTTTGGCGGCACGCGCATCACCGAGGGTAATGTGCAGATTGATGGCGAGGTGATTAACATCAATAAGCCAGCCGATGCCATTCGCGCGGGCATGATGCTGTGTCCGGAAGACCGGAAAGCGGACGGTATTATTCCGGTGCATTCGGTACGCGACAATATCAATATCAGTGCACGGCGCAAACACATCAGCGCGGGCTGTCTGATTAACAACCGTTGGGAAACCGACAACGCCGCTTCACATATCCGCTCCCTGAATATCAAAACCCCTTCGGCTGAACAGCTGATCATGAATCTTTCTGGCGGCAACCAGCAGAAAGCCATTTTAGGACGCTGGCTGTCGGAAGAGATGAAAGTCATTTTGCTCGATGAACCCACACGCGGCATCGATGTCGGTGCAAAACACGAAATCTATAACGTCATTTATGCACTTGCGGCACAAGGTGTGGCGGTGCTGTTTGCCTCAAGTGATTTGCCTGAAGTGCTGGGGCTTGCCGACCGCATCATTGTGATGCGCGAAGGGGAAGTCGCAGGGGAGTTGTTGCATGGCGAAGCCAATGAACAGCAAGCATTAAGTCTGGCGATGCCAAAAACCAGTGCGTCTGCCGCATGAGTAAGGAGAGAAAAATGTCTGCATTGACTCCATCATCAACGAAAGCATCATCAACGAAAGCATCATCAACCAATGCCTCCTCGGGCGACAATAAGAAAAAGTCCTCCCTGAGTCTTGGGCGCATCTGGGACAACTACGGCATGCTGGTGGTGTTCGCGGTGCTGTTTATCGCCTGCGCCATCTTTGTGCCCAACTTCTCGTCTTTTGTGAATATGAAGGGTTTAGGACTGGCCATTTCGATGTCGGGAATGGTGGCGTGTGGCATGTTGTTCTGCCTGGCATCTGGTGATTTCGACTTGTCAGTGGCTTCTGTGATTGCCTGCGCCGGGGTCACCACGGCGGTGGTTATCAATATGACCGAAAGCCTGTGGATTGGCGTGGCGGCCGGATTGTTACTGGGCGTATTAAGTGGCCTGGTCAATGGTTTTGTCATCGCCCGCCTGAAAATCAACGCCCTGATTACCACCCTCGCCACCATGCAGATTGTGCGCGGCCTGGCGTACATCATTTCTGATGGTAAAGCGGTCGGTATCGAAGACGAGCGTTTCTTCACCCTCGGATATGCCAACTGGTTGGGTCTGCCTGCACCAATCTGGTTGACGGTCGGTTGCCTGATAATCTTTGGTTTCCTGCTTAATAAAACCACCTTTGGTCGTAACACGCTGGCAATTGGTGGGAATGAAGAAGCGGCACGCCTGGCGGGTGTGCCGGTGGTGCGCACCAAAATCATCATCTTTATTCTGTCTGGGTTAGTGTCGGCCGCGGCGGGGATTATCCTTGCTTCGCGTATGACCAGCGGCCAGCCAATGACGTCCATTGGCTATGAGTTGATTGTGATTTCAGCGTGCGTGCTAGGTGGTGTTTCGCTCAAAGGTGGGATTGGTAAAATCTCTTTTGTGATTGCCGGTATCTTGATCCTCGGTACCGTCGAGAACGCTATGAACTTACTGAATATTTCGCCATTCTCGCAATATGTGGTGCGCGGCTTGATCCTGTTGGCTGCGGTTATCTTTGACCGTTACAAACAGAAAGCAAAACGTACCGTGTAGTTTCTGCCACGGGGTCGCGATTAATCCTGGAAAATTGCGACACCCGTCACCCTGTCTATACTTACATGGCTAATCATAATCTCTCGTTACCGTTTCGGTGGCGAGATTAACCATGTAAGGAGGAGCCGCTGGTGGCCGAAGTCTCATCTGTACCGCCTCTACTTTCAGGAAACCTTGCCTTTTTCTTTGACCTCGATGGCACGCTAGCAGAAATCAAACCGCACCCGGATCAAGTCTACATTCCGGCCGCTGTGCGCACGCTGCTGCAAAAAATGTCAGTCATGAGCAATGGAGCACTGGCATTGATTTCAGGGCGTTCAATGGCTGAGCTCGATAAGCTCGCGACTCCATTTCACTTCCCGCTGGCGGGAGTGCACGGGGCAGAGCGCCGCGACATCAATGATAAGACTCAGGTGGTGACTCTACCGGAGCCTGTTGTCGCTGCACTGCAGGAACATCTCAGCGAGGCATTATTGCAGTTTCCTGGAACGGAATTAGAAGCTAAGGGTATGGCGTTTGCTATCCATTATCGCCATGCCCCCGAAGCAGCAGAGGCAGTCTTACAACTGGCACAATCAATGACGCAGCGCTATCCCGAGCTGGCGCTACAGCCAGGGAAATGTGTGGTGGAGTTGAAACCTTTGGGAATAGATAAAGGTGCCGCCATCCGCGCCTTTATGCAGGAAGTGCCCTTCGCCGGGCGTACGCCTGTGTTTATTGGCGACGATCTAACGGATGAAGCGGGATTTAAACAGGTTAATGCGCTTGGCGGATTGACCATCAAAGTCGGTGGTGGCGAGACCATTGCCAATTATCGACTGGCAAATGTTCGAATGGTTTATCACTGGCTTGGAAAATTAACGCAGCACATAGAACAACAAAAGTCAGATATTTTACGGGGAGAGGATTATGAGTCGCTTAGTAGTAGTCTCTAATCGCATTGCACCACCAGATGATAAAAAGACCAGTGCCGGTGGCCTGGCGGTGGGGATTTTAGGTGCGTTAAAAGCAGCAGGTGGATTATGGTTTGGCTGGAGCGGCGAAGTGGGTGATCCCGATGCTGCTTTAAAGAAGACCAAACGCGGCAACATTACCTGGGCGTCATTCAATCTGAGCCAGGAAGATTACGAAAGCTATTATCTGCAATTTTCTAATGCCGTACTTTGGCCGGCATTTCACTATCGTTTGGATCTGGTGGATTTCCAGCGCGAAGCCTGGGAAGGATATCGTCGGGTCAACTCTTTGCTGGCAAGTAAGCTAAAACCGGAACTGGAAAAAGACGACATCCTGTGGGTACATGATTACCACTTGCTGCCTTTTGCTGCCGAATGCCGCAAACAGGGGCTTGATCATCGAATAGGTTTCTTCTTACATATTCCATTCCCAACGCCTGAAATATTCAACGCGCTGCCGCCACATGCGGACCTCATCGAAGCACTGTGTGAATACGATTTGCTCGGCTTCCAGACAGAAAACGACCGTCAGGCTTTCCTCGATTGTGTCGCAAGCCAGACGCGTCTGGATAATCACGGGAAAAACCAACACCAGGCGTTCGGTAATACGTTTTCTACCGAGGTTTACCCGATTGGCATCGAGCCAAAAGAGATCAAAAAGAACGCAGAAGGGCCGTTACCACCGAAGCTTGCGCAACTTAAAGCCGAACTCGGTAGTATCAAAAACATCTTCTCCGTTGAGCGACTGGATTACTCCAAAGGGTTGCCCGAGCGCTTCCTCGCCTTTGAAGCGTTACTCGAAAACTATCCGCAACACCACGGTAAAATTCGCTATACACAAATCGCACCGACCTCCCGTGGCGATGTGCAGGCGTATCAGGACATTCGTCATCAACTGGAAACTGAAGCGGGGCGTATCAACGGTAAATACGGCCAACTGGGCTGGACGCCGCTGTACTATTTAAACCAGCACTTTGACCGCAAACTGGTGATGAAAGTGTTCCGTCATGCGGATGTCGGTCTGGTCACGCCGCTGCGTGATGGCATGAATCTGGTGGCTAAAGAGTATGTCGCGGCACAAGACCCGGCCAATCCAGGTGTGCTGGTATTGTCTAAGTTTGCCGGTGCGGCGAATGAGTTGTCGTCGGCACTGATCGTTAACCCTTACGACCGCGATGATGTTGCCGCTGCTCTGGACAGGGCGTTGACCATGCCGCTCGCCGAGCGTATTTCGCGCCATAGCGAAATGATGGCAGTGATTGAGAAGAATGATATTCATCACTGGCAGAAGAGGTTTATTGATGATTTAAAGCAGGCAGCGCCACGGAGTGAAAAGTCGCATTTAGACAAAAAGGTCGCGACCTTTCCCAAGTTGGCGTAACCGGTTCAGACAAATTTTCCAGCAAGTCGTTTAATGCTATCAAGGGAGCGTTATCGCTCCCTTGATACGTTGTTGTCATGCTGAAAATGGACATTGTGGGATGCCATCTCATGTCCAAAAAAGTGAAATCTTCATCGCTATCTTAACTTTTCTTATTGATCGCGCTTAATGGGCGCAACTTATCTTAAATCACTCTTATCTCAGCGGGACCAACAACACATCCACTTTGCTTGACTCGATAACTGCCTTCGCAGAGCAAATTATCTTGCTGAAAAAGGTGTGATTGTGGTTGCCACAAATCACTAAATCTATCTCTCTCTTAAGACATATAGCCATTATATGTTCACTTAATTCGCCCGTAGCAATAACGGTTCTGGCGATCGGGTAATCGGCTTTTTCAACAAGTTCATCAATAAAAATCTGCGTCTCTTCAAGCATTAACTCCCGAAGATTCTCCAGCATTGGCGCGGCGAATTGATTATACAGCTCGGGGTCTGAAGCGAGAGTGACGAGTGTGATTTGCCCATTTTCGGGTCGGGCAATAGAAACCGCCCGGGCGACCAGTAAATGACTTTCAGGACTGACGGCGACTGCAACCAGTATATTTTTGTAACTCATAACAACCTCCTGTTACCTGATAACCAGACGGTTAACATTTTCCTACAACAAAGTGCGATATTGCGCAAGGATAGTAACCATGGGAAATGTGAGCCTGCTCATGAAAATTGATTAATAACTCTAATGTAATAAGGATGTAATCAGATTGTGATGCAGTTATTGCTCGATTTTCCATCAAACTTTCGTATTATTTTTCGTTCATTACGTTGTCACCCGCCTTTACTGAGAAAACATCCTTTTTCATCAACAAAACATAACTTTACAAGGTGTTGTGTACTGAAGTTGGTGCATTTGTCAGAGTAATCGTTGGTGAAAGTAAAAATGCGATATAAATCACATAGCTAAGTGCTGTCCAACAAGCCCGGAAGCCAGTAAGTCATTAGATTGTTAGCCGGAAGAAACGGAAATACCAGATTAACGTAACGGATATTTCGAATTTGCTTGTAAAACGTCCAATTGAAAAGTCTTGCTGATGTTTGGGCTGGATACATATAGGAAAATATGTGATCTGCATCACATAAACTCCAAAATTCAGCGGCGATCGCATTGTATGTCTAAATGGCTGCGAGTAGAGTTTGCGCGGAATTAGGAAAAATCTTAATTTCTTACAAAAAATTAACGCTCAGATAAGAACGCACCTACAAGGAAGTCTCCGCCGATTTTTTGTATCGGTGGATTCAGTGCGTTTTATTGCTCAATTAATGAGCTTTATTGGTAGGTCTATTTTTAACCGGGATTTCCCGGCGACTCACGGGGTGCGGTTAAACCGCATGTATAAAAAGTACGTTTTTCAGGATGAACACAATGCATACATCCGAGTTGTTAAAACATATCTACGATATTAATTTGTCGTATTTACTCCTTGCGCAGCGCCTTATTAGCGGTGACAAACCTTCCGCAATGTTTCGTTTGGGCGTAACCGAAGAGATGGCCAATACCCTTAGCGAGTTAACCTTGCCACAAATGGTGAAATTAGCGGAAACCAATCAACTGATTTGCCAGTTCCGTTTTAGTGATAATCAAACCATCACCCGTTTAACACAAGACTCACGTGTGGATGATTTACAGCAAATTCACACCGGCATTTTGTTATCCACCCGTTTATTAAATGAGGTGTCCCCGATAGACGAGGCATCTCGTAAAAAAAGGGCATAACAAAATGAGCGAAAAAAGTATTGTTCAGGAAGCCCGCGACATACAACTGGCGATGGAATTAATCACGCTGGGCGCCAGATTGCAGATGCTTGAAAGCGAAACACAATTAAGCCGTGGCAGACTAATCAAACTTTATAAAGAGCTCCGCGGCAGTCCTCCGCCGAAAGGGATGCTGCCTTTTTCTACCGACTGGTTTATGACATGGGAGCAAAATATCCATGCTTCCATGTTTTGCAACACCTGGCAGTTCTTGTTGCGTACCGGATTATGTTCCGGCGTTGATGCGGTGATAAAGGCTTACCGCCTGTATCTTGAACAGTGTCCGGCACAAGAGGGCGGCCCGCTACTGGCGCTGACTCGCGCCTGGACACTGGTGCGTTTTGTTGAAAGCAATATGCTTGAATTGAGCAGTTGTAATTGCTGCGGCGGTAACTTTATCACCCACGCACACCAGCCTGTAGGCAGCTTTGCTTGTAGTTTGTGCCAGCCTCCATCCAGAGCAGTAAAAAGACGTAAACTTTCCACGAATACTGCCGATATTATTCCACAACTGCTGGATGAACAGGTCAAACAGGCCGTTTAACAGTTCGGTGTGGATAAACACTCCAGCAGCGATAAGCCATTATCGCTGCTTTTTTTTGCCCCGCGCCTGGCTGTTATCACCTCTGATTTGTGATTCCTCGTCACATTTAACAGCAGAAGGATGTACTCGTGCTGATTGTAATAGGTTATCTGGTCGTTATCGCGACAGTATTCGGCGGCTATATGATGACCGGGGGTCATCTTGGCGCACTCTATCAACCAGCTGAATTTATCATCATTGGTGGGGCGGGTGTGGGTGCCTTTATCGTGGGCAACAACGGTAAAGCGATTAAAGCGACGATTAAAGCGCTGCCATTACTGTTTCGTCGTTCTAAATACACCAAAAGTATGTATATGGATCTCATGGCGTTGCTTTATCGCCTGATGGCGAAGTCACGTCAGCAAGGGATGTTTTCGCTGGAACGTGATATCGAAAATCCTAAAGAGAGCGAGATATTTGCCAGCTACCCACGCATTTTATCTGATGCATTGATGCTGGATTTTATTATTGATTATCTGCGCCTGATCATCAGCGGGAATATGAACTCGTTTGAAATTGAAGCGCTGATGGATGAAGAAATTGAAACCCATGAAAGTGAAGCGGAAATACCGGCAAATAGCCTGGCAATAATGGGGGATTCCCTCCCGGCGTTCGGTATTGTGGCCGCGGTCATGGGCGTGGTTCACGCACTGGCATCGGCGGACAGACCGGCAGGTGAACTTGGTTCACTGATTGCGCACGCGATGGTCGGCACCTTCCTCGGCATTTTGCTGGCTTACGGTTTTATCTCGCCACTGGCGACCGTTCTGCGTCAAAAAAGTGCTGAAACCACCAAAATGATGCAGTGCGTGAAAGTGACCTTACTCTCAAGCCTTAACGGTTACGCGCCGCCTATCGCCGTCGAATTCGGTCGTAAAACCCTCTACTCCAGTGAGCGCCCATCGTTCATTGAGCTTGAAGAACATGTGCGTGCCGTTCGTTCACCGAATGCGCAGCAGCGTGCCACGGAAGAAGAAGTATGAAACACAACGCGCGCCCCATTGTTGTCGTAAAACGTCGCAAGCACAAAGGCCACGGCGGCGGCGCGCACGGTTCATGGAAAATTGCCTACGCTGACTTTATGACGGCGATGATGGCTTTTTTTCTGGTGATGTGGCTGATTTCAATCTCCAGCCCTAAAGAACTGGCGCAAATTGCCGACTACTTCCGTACGCCCCTTTCGGCGGCGATAACGGGTGGGCAACGTCTAGCCGACAGCCAGAGCCCGATCCCTGGCGGCGGCGATGATGTGACCCAACAGCAGGGCGAAGTCAAACGACAGCCCAATATTGAAGAGCTCAGAAAACGCATGGAAACCAGTCGTCTGAAACGACTGGCAGACAAACTGGATCAGCTGATTGAAGCGGACCCTAAGCTGCGTGCACTGCGCCCGCATCTGCAGATTGATCTGGTTCAGGAGGGGCTGCGGATACAAATTATCGACAGCCAGAACCGTCCCATGTTTAAAAATGGCAGCGCTGAAGTCGAGCCTTACATGCGCGATATTCTGCGCAGCATCGCGCCATTACTGAATGAATTTCCTAACAGAATAAGTTTGTCAGGTCACACGGACGATTTGCCCTATGCCATGGGAGAGCGTGGTTATAGCAACTGGGAATTGTCTGCGGACAGGGCAAACGCTTCGCGACGCGAACTGATGTCCGGCGGTCTTATCGACGGTAAAGTCCTGCGAGTGGTGGGCATGGCATCCACCATGCGCCTGACCAACCGCGGGCCTGATGACGCCATTAACCGCCGCATTAGTTTGCTGGTCCTGAATAAACAAGCTGAAGAGGCCATCGTGCACGAAAACGCAGAAAGCGAAAATCGGCCACTCAGCATTCTCCAACAACCTGCGGCCGTGGCACCGGCGCAGAACACATTACCGCCACAACCCGGTACGAGGTGATAGCGTGAGTATGGATATCAGCGATTTTTACCAAACATTTTTTGACGAGGCCGACGAGCTGCTGGCTGATATGGAGCAACACCTGCTGAACCTGGTGCCTGAAGCGCCCGATTCAGAACAGCTCAATGCCATATTTCGTGCTGCACACTCGATCAAAGGGGGAGCGGGTACCTTCGGCTTCTCCATTTTGCAGGAAACCACGCACCTGATGGAAAACCTGTTAGACGAAGCGCGGCGTGGTGAGATGCAACTCAATACCGATATCATCAACCTGTTTTTGGAAACCAAAGATATTATGCAGGAACAGTTGGACGCTTATAAAAACTCCCAGGAACCGGATGCTGAGAGTTTCGATTATATCTGCAAAGCGTTACGCCAACTGGCTCTGGAAGCCAAAGGCGAAGCCCCTGCACCGGCGACAAAATTAACGGTTGTTGAAAAAGAGACCGTTGAAGCCTCGCCTGCCAGTGACGGCTTTTTACGCATTGCCATTACCGGTCTGAAAGCCAGTGAACGCAATTTGTTAGTGGAGGAGCTTTCAAACCTCGGCACGATTAGCGATGTCGAACAGGGTGAAGGTTCGGTCACCGCTACGCTTGAAACCACCGTCAGTGCTGATGACATCAGCGCGGTGCTGTGCTTTGTTATCGAACCCGAGCAAATCGAGTTTCTGCCATTCACGGCAGGCAATGCGGCCGCTGATGTTGCGTTCGTTGAAGCACCGGTCGCGGTCGCGGTGAATGCGCCTCCAGTGGTGGCGGAAGTGGTGAAAGAGGTCGCTCCTGCGGCGGTTGCACCGCGTACTGAGAGAGAAGCAAAAGCGCCGCGCGTCAGCGAATCGAGCAGTATTCGTGTTGCCGTGGAAAAGGTCGATCAGCTGATTAACCTGGTAGGCGAACTGGTGATAACCCAGTCGATGTTAGCCCAGCGTTCTAACGAACTAGACCCGGTTGAACACGGCGAACTGATTACCAGCATGGGTCAGTTACAACGTAACGCCCGCGATCTGCAAGAGTCAGTGATGTCTATCCGCATGATGCCAATGGAATATGTCTTCAGCCGCTTCCCGCGTCTGGTGCGTGATCTGGCCGGCAAACTGGGTAAACAGGTTGAACTGACGTTGCAGGGCAGCTCCACTGAGCTGGATAAAAGTTTAATCGAACGCATTATCGACCCACTGACGCACCTGGTGCGTAACAGCCTCGATCATGGCATCGAATCCCCGGAAAAACGCCTCGCAGCGGGTAAATCCGCGGTGGGTAATTTGATTCTTTCGGCGGAACATCAGGGCGGAAATATCTGCATTGAAGTCTCTGACGATGGCGCAGGCCTCAACCGTGAACGTATTCTTGCCAAAGCGCTGTCGCAAGGCATGGCGGTTCACGAAAACATGTCTGACGATGAAGTCGGGATGTTGATTTTTGCCCCTGGTTTCTCCACCGCCGAGCAGGTCACGGATGTGTCCGGGCGCGGTGTGGGCATGGACGTGGTGAAGCGTAACATCCAGGAAATGGGTGGCCATGTCGAAATCAAATCTCAGGCCAACGTCGGCACCACTATCCGCATTATGCTGCCGCTGACACTCGCCATTCTTGATGGGATGTCGGTAAAAGTCAGCGACGAAGTGTTTATCCTGCCGCTTAACGCGGTGATGGAATCGTTGCAACCGAAGGAAGATGACTTACATCCTCTGGCGGGTGGCGAGCGCGTGCTGGAAGTGCGTGGCGAATACTTGCCGCTGGTTGAATTGTGGAAAGTCTTTGATGTTGCCGGGGCTAAAACCGAAGCGACCCAAGGCATTGTCGTGATTTTGCAGAGTGCCGGACGGCGTTACGCGCTGCTGGTTGATCAGCTGATTGGTCAACATCAGGTGGTAGTGAAAAACCTCGAGAGCAACTATCGCAAAGTGCCGGGAATTTCGGCCGCCACCATCCTCGGTGATGGCAGTGTTGCGCTGATTGTTGATGTTTCCGCGCTGCAAGGTTTGAATCGTGAACAACGTATGGCCGGCCACGCCGCCTAATCCTCCGGATCTAAGAAAGGATAAGTAAATGACTGGATTAACCAATGTGACAAAATTGACCGGGGAAACGGTAGGGCAAGAGTTCCTCGTGTTCACCCTCGGCGACGAAGAGTACGGCATCGACATTCTGAAAGTGCAGGAAATCCGCGGTTACGACCAGGTGACGCGTATTGCCAACACCCCCGCGTTTATCAAAGGGGTAACCAACCTGCGCGGTGTGATTGTGCCAATCCTCGACCTGCGCATTAAGTTTGCTCAGGATGGCGTCGAATATAACGACAACACGGTGGTTATCGTGCTGAACTTCGGTCAACGCGTGGTCGGGATCGTGGTGGATGGCGTATCAGACGTGTTATCGCTGACTGCCGAACAAATCCGCCCGGCACCTGAATTTGCCGTGACGCTGTCAACGGAATACCTGACCGGCCTCGGTGCACTGGGCGACCGTATGCTGATTCTGGTGAATATCGAGAAGTTGCTCAATAGCGAAGAGATGGCACTGATTGATGATGTGAGCCGCGTGGCCTGATTTAGCGGATTGTCGGGGGCGCTTCGCTTGCCCGACCTACGAATGCTGATTTGATTTGATTTAGTTTTGCAGGGCGGATAAACGCACGCGCTATCCGCCACTATCACCGATAAATTACGCTTCTACCTGCTCACCGGCTTCAACCGACTCTTCCATCTCACCTTCGTTTTTCGACAACATCGCTGTCGCCACACCGTTACCCAGCACGTTAATCGCTGAACGGCCCATATCGAGGAAGTGGTCAATACCCATCAGCAGCAAGATACCCGCCACCGGAATATTAAAGCTTGGAATGGTTGCCGCCAGAACGACCAGCGCAGAACGTGGCACACCGGCAATCCCTTTAGACGCCAGCATTAATGTCAGCATCAGCACCACAATCTCTGAGAACGTCAGATGAATGTTATAAGCCTGTGCGATAAACATTGAGGCAAAAGAGCAGTACACCATCGAACCGACCAGGTTGAATGAATAACCAATCGGCAGCACGAAAGAAGCGATATTGCGGGAACAGCCAAAACGGGTCAGCTGATCGAGCGTTTTAGGGTAAGCCGCTTCGGAGCTGCTGGTAGTAAAGGCTACCAGAACCGGATCCTTAAGCATGGTAATCAGGCGGAACACGTCACGCTTAAGCACCATATAACCCACGCCAATCAGCACCATGCACGTCAGGATAATCGCCAGATAGTAGCCGCCGATAAACGAAGCGTAGTTGAGCAAAATGCCCAAACCTTCGGTCGCCACCACAGACGAGATCGCAGCGAAAATAGCCAGTGGTGCCACATACATCACGTAGCCCGTCACTTTCAGCATGATGTGAGAAACCACATCCAGTGCTGCAACCAATGGGGTGTTGAATTTCTCACCCAGGGACGCGCCAGCAATACCGAAGAACAACGAGAACACCACAATTTGCAGGATTTCGTTATTCGACATCGCACCGGCGATGCTGGTGGGAATGGTATGCGAGATAAAAGCTTTCAGGTTCATGCCGCTGACCGCCAGACCGGTTTGTACATCACCTGCCGGAACTTGCAGATTCATGCCCGCACCAGGCTGTTGCAGCGTGACGATAAACAAACCCACCAGAATCGAGAGGATAGAAGAGGAGACAAACCACACCATCGCTTTGCCACCTACGCGGCCAATGGTAGAAGTTTCACCCATCTTCATGATGCCCACCGTCAGGGTGCTAAACACCAATGGCGCAATGACCATCTTGATCAGGCGTAAAAAGATATCGGTAAATATCGTGATGTTTTCGGCATAACTTTTGATGTTGTCTGCTGCAGCGTACTCATGAATGGCGGCGCCAGACAGAATACCGGCGAACATGAAGAGCAGAATAAATAGCGTGAGTTTGTTTGAACTAGACAATTACGTAGTAACCCCATCGATTTAGTAACATTTATTTAACCTGTTGAGCTATATATAATTATTATGATTTGCCCAATTTCTATTCGGCCCATAAATTGAAGCAAAGCGACCCGGGATACAACTATTTTTTACTTTTTGTCGCATTTGTTAATTCAGCAGGCCTTATGTAACAACGTGATTACAATCACGAAAATAATATTAATATTTCCGCAAAAACAGCAGGGCGATCCTGCCGTTTCGTTGTTAGTTCATTGATTATCAAGCTTATTAATTTGCCATAATACGTATGGCTGATTCGTTGCACTCATTCTGGTCATTTCTGAATACCTAAACTAAATTTCAATAAGTTAGCGGATTCAGCACCCTGGCTGTGACAGGGGATCGGATGTGCAACAAAATGAGGCTAAACAATGAAAGCACACACACTCTTCATGCTTTGTGGTAGTGGTTTACTTTGTGGCATAACCGGGGCGCAGGCGGTCACCAGCAACGGGACTATCAATGCGACACTCACGCTGACCAACGGCTGCCTGATTAACGGCTCACCGGCGCAGAATGGCATCAACTTTGGTACCCTGGATTTTGGTGAACATCCGGCAACCTTCTCCACGCTGACCACGACATTATCTGGCGCAGCAGGGGGTAACAGCTTCGGCATCCAGTGTACTACCGGCTCAACTTACACCGTTCAGGTGACGGGCAGCACTAACGGCGCGCCGGGCACCACCGTCGGCACGCCTGGTACACCCGCCCGCTATCTGGTCAACACCTCTGATGCGACACAAGGTGTGGCGTACAGCATCTATAGCGACAGCGCATTCAATAATGTCATCGCCAACAACGCCGCAATCCCGAAAGCCTCCACCACCGATGGCGTCGACAATTACATTGTTTACGGCCGTATTCAGGGCGGGGGCGACAGCGTGACGGTGAAACCAGGGACTTACACGGACGTGATTAATGTCAGCGTGACCTACTAACCCGTCCCATTTTTAGAGTTCCATTTGATGGATTAACAGCAGGCAGTCGCCATTGCTGAGGGCCGCGCTTTGCATAAAATTCACGCCGGGCTTTTGGGGCTGATGACGGTGATGCCCGCCTATTGCGTCACCACGCAGTCATTTCAGGTGGGAGCCACTATTACGCCCGGTTGTTCGGTTGCCAGTGGCAGCGGGGGGGATTTTGGAAGCCTGAATTTTGGCACCCACAGCGGCGTGGAAAGTGGCATCGCCAGTAACGCATTTATCCCCAACACCTCGCTGGCACTGGCTTGTACGCCAGGGGTGGCGTTAAGCATGACCATTGATGGCGGCAAAAATTACACCTCGATACGCAATATGGTGCGCACCGGCAGCAGTGAAAAAGTGCCATACCGCCTGTATACCAGCGGCGCGCTGACGGCCAACACAGAAATTCTGGTGAACCAGGCGGTGGCGATGACCTACAGCAACAGCAACAACATTACGTTGCCCATTTTTGGGGCGGCACAATTAACCGGCATGAGTCCGGCAGGGGCTTATACCGACCAACTTACTGTGACCTTGTCATGGTAAATAAGGGAGAAAACAATGATGCAATGGCGCTCGCGTACACTGCTACTCGCAGCAGGCTTATCGGTCAGCGCGCAGGTGCTGGCGGCAGGAAACATCCTGATTTGGCCGATCGATCCCTATCTTGATGCCGATGCCAAAGCCGCAGAATTGTGGATCCAAAATCAAAGCGACAGCGCCACCACCATGCAGGTGCGAGTGGTCGGCTGGCAGCAACAGCAAGGGCATGAAAAATATCAGGCGCAGCAGGATGTGGTCGCCAGCCCGCCGATTGTGCGCATTGAAGGGGGCGGCAAACAGCTTATCCGCCTCATCAAACAGAACGTAGTACCGCCGGGTCAGGAGCTGGCCTACCGGATTGTTGTGGATGAAATTCCCCAACCCGCGGACAGCAACAAACCGCAAATGGGTTTGAAATTGCAGATGCGCTACTCCATCCCGCTGTTTTCTTATGGCGCAGGAATGCAAATTGAGAAAGCCGCCAGCAACCACGCGAACACAGAACCGGCGAAGCTGTCGTGGCGCGTCGTGAATGAAAATGGCCAGCCCACCTTACAAGTCTCGAATCGCGGGAATATTCATGCGCGCCTGAGTAACGTGACATTGCGTCAGGGGAGCCAGCAGCGAGCGTTGACCGACGGGTTGATGGGTTATGTGTTACCCGGAAGCCAGCGCGAATGGCCGTTACCGGCATCGTTCACCCGGCCTGACCAGCTGTCAGCAACGATCAATGCCCGTTCCGGACAATGGCAATCCGCTCCGGTCAATTGAGTCGATTACCTGTGGCGATGCTTATCTTATCTTTGCCGCTGTGTAGCCATGGCGCGCAGCAAGATGACGCATTGCCCCCGCCGCCGGATGCGGAAGCTCTGAACGCCGAAGCGCAGTTCCATTTGTCGTTGGTGTTCAATCAGTGGGACAGCGGTTTGGTGGTGCCGGTCACTCAGCGTAACGGGCAATTTTTTGTCAGCCGCGCGGATTTGCAACGCGCCGGATTACCGGGGGATAAATTTACCACTGACGAGGTGAATGTCTCGGCGCTAAACGGTGTGAAAACTCAATACGACAGCAGCGGGCAACGCCTGTTAATGGCAGTTCCCAATGAATGGCTCCCCAGTCAGGCCATCGCAATGGGCAAAAAGGACGCAAACTTTAAACCGCTAAGCGGCAACGGGGCGCTGCTCAATTACGACATCTATGCCAACCATTCCCAAAACAGCGGCAGTCAGGCTTCGGTCTGGCATGAATTACGGCTGTTTGGCGGCAATCTCAGTCTCTCTTCAACCGGCACGTATCGCCAGAATTTCTCCGGCTACGATGCCGGAGGCACCGAGGGCTATCTGCGCTACGACACCACCTTAACCGGCACCGATGAAGATGACATCATGAGCTGGTCCGCAGGGGATGTGGTAAGTGACGCATTAAGCTGGAGCAGCAGTGTACGCATGGGCGGCTTCTCAATTGGCCGTGATTTCTCATTGCGCCCGGATTTAATCACCTATCCGTTACCGGCATTTTCCGGTGAAGCGGCGGTGCCATCCACCGTCGATGTGTTTATCAATGGCTATCGCAGCGGCAGTACCCAGCTGCAACCCGGCCCGTTTACCTTAACCAATCTTCCTTACATTAATGGTTCCGGCGATGCGGTGCTGGTGACCACCGATGCGTTAGGCCGCCAGGTCTCCACCACGCTGCCGTTTTATGTCGCAAGCCAACTGCTGAAACCCGGTTTGAGCGACGGCGCGTTTACCCTCGGCAGTTTGCGCCGTGACTATGGCATCAACAATTTTTCCTATGGCCCTGCGGCAGCCAGCGGTTCTTATCGCTACGGGGTTAACGATTACTGGACGCTGGAGAGCCACGCCGAAGGGGCGCAGTCGCTGGCGCTGGGGGGCGTCGGGACGCTGGTGAAGCTCGGGAATTTTGGCGTGGTAAACGGAGCTTACTCGCGCAGTGAAATGCGTGGGCAGGGTGGGCAGCAGGTGAACTGGGGTTATCAATACAACACCGAATGGTTCAACATCGGCACCCAGCACAGCCACCGTGATCGGGGGTTCGGCAACCTTGCGCTGTATGACTCCCCGGACATGTATGACGAAAACAACCAACCGATCGCCAGCCTCAGCCGCAGCACCGACCAGTACTCACTTTCATTTAATCTCGGCGGCTATGGCAACCTCGGTGCCGCGTGGATAGACATCCGCAGTTTCGATGATGAAAAAACGCAATTGCTCAATCTTTCGTGGAGCAAAAACCTGTGGGGAAACAGCAGCTTTTATCTCGCGGCGAGCCACGATCCGGCGCAAAACGGCTGGAGTCTGGCGCTGTCATTGCAAGTGCCGTTTGGTTCGCAAAACAGCGCCGCGTTTAGCGTTGAAAGCACCCCTGATGCGGGCAGCACGCAGCGGGTCAATTACAATCATGCGATGCCGAGCAACGGCGGATTCAGCTGGAATCTGGCCTACGCACATCAAAGTGATACCGACGATTACCAGCAGGCAACGCTTGGCTGGCGCAACAATAAAGTCGAGTTGCAGGGCGGCGCTTACGGGCAGCGCGATAATTACACCCAGTGGGGCGAAATGTCCGGTTCACTGGTGATGATGGATAACACGTTGCTGGCGGCGAACCGGATTAACGATGCCTTTATGGTGGTCAGCACCGACGGTTTTCGCGATGTGACGGTCAATTTTGAAAACCAGCCAGTCGGCACCACCGACGATGACGGCTATCTGCTGATAAGCGGCGTTTCGTCTTATTATCCTGCGAACTACAGCATCAATACCCTGAATCTGCCCGCCGATACGCGGATTAAAGATACCGAACGCCGCGTCGCTTTACGTCGTCACAGCGGATATTTCCTTAATTTCCCGATGGAGCAGCAGCGCGTCGCAAGTGTGATTTTGCACGACAGCACCGGCAAAGATATCCCGCTATCAAGCCAGGTTTACCGCCCATTGCAACCGCCTGCGCCAGTGGGTTACGACGGCATTGTTTATCTTGAAAACCTCAGCGATGTGAATCCACTGACCGTCACGTTGCCAGATGGAAAACGTTGCCGCGCCACCTTAACCCTGGAAAAAAATCCCGACCGTAAGCTGAAAACCTACGGTCCGCTGGTCTGCCGGGACGGTTCATGATGTTCGGGCGCGGGTGGTGGATTTTGCTGGCCGTCGTGCTGCTGCACATCACCATGCCGGCACTAGCGGATTGCCGCCTGAGTGGTTTGAATGGTTCATTTGGCAGCCAAAGCTCGTTTGTTATCGGTTCAACCGTGCAGAACACCAGCGCATCCATTTACGTTGATTGCGACAAGGTGCTGAGCCTGCTCACCTCGGACTCGATCAAACTCACTTATCTCGGTGCAACGCCTGCCGTCACCGGAACGCGCGGGTTGCTCAGGCGCACCGATGACGCCAGCAATGCGGATAACGTCCCGGTTGTGGTCTGCATTCAGTCGGGATGTGCCGGGGGCAGTGAAGTGCAGGTCGGCGGAACTTACACCTGGAATGGCAGCACGCTACTGGGTTTACTGACCAGCACGCGCTATACCTTGCCGATATATCTGCGTACCGTGGCCGGGCAAAACATCAGCGCCGGGCCATACAGCGTGGTGCTAAATTTCCGCATTGACTGGAATGTGTGCAATCTTGGGGTCGCGGTTTGCCTGGCTTATCAGACCGGCAGCGGTTCGCCAGGCACCACGGTTTCACTGACGGTCTCCAACGATTGCAGCACTATCACCGCTCCGCCGGTCAATTTCGATAGTGCGCCGCTGGTTCAAAACTTTAAAAGCGTCTCGCAAAGTGTTGCCGTGACCTGCACCAAAGGCAGCACCTACACCGTGGGGTTGAGCAATGGCGCGAATGTCTCCGGCACGGTACGACGGATGAAAAGTGGCAATAACTACATGAGTTATGAAGTCTATAAATCTAATGGTACAGACCGCTGGGGCAGCCTCGGTGCGGAACGCTGGGCCAGTTCCGCGTCGTCTGGCTTGAGTAGCGACGGGTTACTGCGGAACTACAATTACGTGGCAAAAGTGCTGACCAGCCAAACAACACCTCCCGCTGGGGCGTATACCGATACGCTGGTCGTTGACGTCGCGTTTTAAATAACGCGTTAAATGTCGGATGACGCTGCGCTTATCCGACCTACGTAACCCGATGCCTGCTGTCGGATGGTGATGCGCTTATCCGACCTACGTAATCCGATGGCTTGTGTCGGATGGTGATGTGTTTATCCGACCTACGTAACCCGATGGCTGGTGTCGGATGGTTATGTGTTTATCCGACCGCCGAAAACCCGTGCCTGGTGTCGGATGACGCTGCGCTTATCCGACCTACGTAACCCGATGGCTTGTGTCGTATGGTGGTGTGTTTATCCAACGTACGTAACCCGATGCATTGTGTCGGATGGTGATGCGCTTATCCGACCTACGTAACCCGATGGCTGGTGTCGGATGGTGATGCGTTAATCCGACCTACGTAACCCGATGGCTGGTGTCGGATGACGCTGCGCTTATCCGACCTACGTAATCCGATGGCTTGTGTCGGATGGTGGTTGTTTATCCGACCGCCGTAACCCAATGCTAACGGGTCTGTAGGTCGGGCAAGCGCAGCGCCCCCGACGCGTAAATGCACCAAAGTTTCACGTAAAGTTTCAACACCAGATGCCGATAACACCGTTAAGAAATCATTAAAAGGGTGTTATATGTTGAACCGTATTCGCGTTGTCACCATGCTAATGATGGTGCTGGTGGTGTTCGCGCTCCTCCAACTCATCTCTGGCGGAATGTTTTTTAACTCACTCAAAGAAAATAACGACAGTTTTAAAGTCTCCAGAGAGTTACGTGTTCAGCAATCCGAACTGGCAAACACCTGGGAATTGATGTTGCAAACGCGCATCAACCTGAGCCGTTCCGCTGCCCGCATGCTGATGGATGCGAGCAATGGGCAAAGTGCGGCAAAAACCGAATTGTTAAATAACGCCAAACAATCCCTGGCGCAAGCGCAAACCCATTACGATGCGTTCAAAAAAATCCCCGCGATTAATCCCGAGCTGGAAACGCTGGTGAAAGGCATTGATGACGACTACCAGAACTACAACCGGGCGCTGAGCGAACTGGTGGGGTATCTGGAAAGCGGCAACATGGATGCTTATTTCGCGCAATCGACTCAAAGCCTGCAAAACGCCCTCCAGACCGAATATGCCAGCTACATTGCCATGAACGACCGCATGTACGAGCAGTCGTTTATTGCCAGCAACCATGATTACAACTTTGCCAAATGGCAAATTGCCGGACTGGCAATCGCGCTGTTTGCGGTGATCCTGCTGGTGTGGTTTGGTATGCGCCGCATTCTGCTCCGTCCATTGTCAGTGGTTATCGGCCATATTCGCGAAATCGCCAACGGCAACCTGACGGAAAACATCGTTTCTGGCGGGCGCAATGAGATGAGCGAACTGACCTCCAGCGTGCGCCACATGCAGCAAGAGCTGATTATTACGGTCGGCAGCGTGCGTGACGGGTCCGATGCGATTTATAGCGGTGCCACTGAAATTGCCGCCGGAAATAATGATCTTTCATCCCGTACCGAGCAGCAGGCGGCCTCGCTGGAAGAAACTGCCGCCAGTATGGAACAGCTCACCGCGACGGTAAAACAGAACGCCGAAAACGCCCGTCAGGCTTCGCAACTTGCCTTAAGCGCCTCCGAAACCGCACAACGCGGCGGGAAAGTGGTGGATGGCGTGGTGAAAACCATGCATGACATTGCCGGCTCCTCGAAAAAAATCGCTGACATTACCGGCGTGATTGACGGTATCGCCTTCCAGACCAATATCCTGGCGCTGAATGCCGCGGTGGAAGCCGCGCGTGCCGGTGAGCAGGGGCGTGGATTCGCAGTTGTGGCGGGCGAAGTGCGTAACCTGGCACAACGCAGCGCGCAGGCTGCTAAAGAGATCAAATCACTGATTGAAGACTCTGTTTCTCGCGTCGATACCGGCTCGGTGCTGGTGGAAAGCGCCGGAGAAACCATGAGCGACATCGTGAATGCGGTGACGCGTGTGACGGACATCATGGGCGAAATTGCTTCCGCCTCTGACGAACAAAGCCGCGGTATTGATCAGGTTGCGCTGGCGGTGTCTGAAATGGATCGCGTCACGCAACAGAACGCCTCTTTAGTGGAGGAATCCGCGTCTGCGGCTGCCGCCCTTGAAGAACAAGCCAGCATGCTAAGCCAACTGGTTGCAGCCTTCCGTTTACAGGCTGAACCTGCGGCGACACCTCCTGTTATTGCCTCGACTTCGCCGGCTCCGGTTTTCAAAACCAGTAAACCGGCAGTCAGTGGGCATGACGATAATTGGGAAACTTTCTAAGCAATATTAATGGCTGTCAGACGTGCCAACTGAGGGGAATTGATGTTCAACCGTATCCGAATTTCGACCACGCTGTTGTTAATCTTGATCGTCTGCGGCGTTTTGCAGATTGGTAGTAATGGACTGTCCTTCTGGGCATTCAGGGATGACTTTCAGAATTTAAAAATGGTTGAAGTCGGAAACCAGCAACGTGACACCCTGACGCAAAGTCGCGCGGCGTTGTTACAGGCGAGCACCGCGTTGAGCCGTGCTGGAACGCTAACCGCGCTCAGTTATCCGGCGGAAGATATCAAGCGTTTGATGGCGAATGCGCGTGGCAGCCTGAAACAAGCGGATATGTTGTTTAACCAGTTTCTGGAAATCCCACCTTTAAATAAAGAAGGTGAGGATATGGTGGCATCGACTAAGCAGAGTTACGCCGCTTATCGGGATGACTTACAGCATCAGGCGACCTGGCTTGAAAGCAATCAGCTTTCTGATTTCCTCAGCGCGCCGATTCAGAAATCTCAGGATATTTTTGACGCTTATTTTAACGCCTGGCAGCAAAGCATCAATGACACCGTGGCGGCGTCGAGTGCGGACAGCAAAATGAACTACCAGATCTCGGCGATTATTTTCGTAGGCGTCACGGTGATTGCGATTCTGATGCTGATTGGCTCAATCATCTGGTCACGCAGAATGTTGGTGCAGCCGCTGGATATCGTGCGCAGCCACTTTGAGCATATTGCTGCCGGGGATTTGGCTCGCCCGATCAGTGTTTATGGGCGCAACGAAATCTCCGAGATTTTCCGTAGCCTGAAAAACATGCAGCAAGCGTTGAAAGAGACCGTATTACAAGTGCGCCAGGGCAGCAGCGCGATGCACACCGGCATCGCAGAAATTGCCGCAGGTAACAATGACCTTTCTTCACGTACTGAACAGCAGGCCGCGTCGCTTGCAGAAACGGCTGCCAGCATGGAGCAACTGACCGCGACCGTCAGCCAGAACGCTGACAACGCCCGTCAGGCGGCGCAACTTTCGCGTACGGCGGCAGATACCGCACAACAAGGTGGCCAACAGGCGGCAAACGTCGCGCGTACCATGCACGACATCGCGGGCAGCTCGAAGAAAATTGGCGATATCACCAGCGTCATTGATGGCATCGCCTTCCAGACCAATATCCTCGCGCTGAACGCCGCAGTAGAAGCGGCGCGTGCCGGTGAGCAGGGACGGGGTTTTGCCGTGGTCGCGGGCGAGGTGCGCAACCTGGCACAGCGCAGTGCCCAGGCGGCAAAAGAGATCAAAGTCCTGATTGAAGAGTCGGTGAACCGCGTGCAACAGGGCTCGCAACTGGTGGATACCGCCGCGACAACCATGGCGGAGATTGTCCGCTCGGTGACTCAGGTTAACGACATTATGGGCGAAATTGCCTCTGCATCTGATGAACAACGTCGCGGTATCGAACAGGTCGCACAAGCCGTCAGTCAGATGGATCAGGTCACACAACAAAACGCTGCACTGGTAGAAGAAGCGGCAGCCGCCACCGATGCGCTGGCAAACCAGGCCGAACATCTGAGCGGTGTCGTTGCGGTATTTAATCTGGATGGTGTTGCTGAAGAAAACATCGACAGAGATTTAGAAGCCACTGGGGTGCTTGCCACCTCCTGATTGTGATTAAGAAGGCGCTATGACATCACCACTGCCCAACGGGCAATCGTCATTATTGTTACAGATGACACAGCGTCTACCGCTGTCCGACACGCACTTTCGTCGGATATGCCAGTTGATTTACCAGCGTGCAGGTATCGTGCTGGCCGATCATAAACGCGACATGGTTTACAACCGCCTGGTGCGCCGCTTGCGCACGTTAGGGTTGGAGGATTTCGGACATTATTTGAACTTGCTGGAAGCCAACGGCAGTAACGCCGAATGGCAGGCGTTCATTAATTCCCTGACCACCAACCTGACCGCGTTTTTTCGCGAGGGGCATCACTTCCCGATCCTCGCAGAGCATGCGCGTAAACGGAGTGGCGAATATAAAGTGTGGAGTGCGGCGGCCTCGACCGGCGAGGAACCGTATTCCATCGCGATTACCCTCGCCGATGTCATCGGCATGGCGCCGGGGCGCTGGAAAGTGTTTGCCAGTGATATTGACACGCAAGTGCTGGAGAAAGCGCAAAGTGGGGTTTATCGCCAGGATGAGTTGAAAACCCTGGCACCGCTCCAGATGCAACGCTATTTCATGCGTGGCACTGGGCCACATGAAGGACTGGTGCGCGTACGCAGCGACCTGGTCAGTCACATGGAGTTTGCGCCGATAAATTTGCTGGATAAGCAAGCGCCAATTCCTGGGCCGTTTGATGCCATTTTTTGTCGCAATGTCATGATTTATTTTGACAAAACGACGCAGCAGCAAATTTTGCAGCGCTTTGTACCGCTGCTTAAACCGGGCGGATTGCTGTTTGCCGGGCATTCGGAGAATTTCAGTAATCTCAGCCGTGAATTTTTGCTGCGAGGGCAGACGGTATACGGACTGAGTAAGGAAAGATCATGACAAAAATAACCGTGCTTTGTGTCGATGACTCCGCCCTGATGCGCCAGATCATGACAGAAATTGTGAACAGCCACGATGACATGGAAATGGTGGCGACCGCCCCCGATCCTCTGGTGGCTCGGGATTTGATTAAGAAATTTAACCCTGACGTGCTGACGCTGGATGTCGAAATGCCGCGCATGGACGGGTTGGATTTCCTCGAAAAACTGATGCGCTTACGCCCTATGCCGGTGGTGATGGTTTCATCGCTGACAGGCAAAGGCTCGGAAGTCACGTTACGGGCGCTGGAGTTGGGGGCGATTGATTTTGTCACTAAACCCCAGCTCGGGATCCGCGAAGGGATGCTGGCCTACAGCGAAACTATCGCTGAGAAAGTACGCACCGCGGCTAAAGCGAAACTGGCGGCTCGCGCCCCTGCGGCGGCGCCAACTGCACTGAAAGCCGGGCCGTTGTTGAGTTCTGAAAAGCTGATTGCCATTGGCGCATCAACGGGTGGCACCGAGGCGATTCGTCATGTGCTCCAGCCGCTGCCGCTTTCAAGCCCGGCGGTGCTGATCACCCAGCACATGCCGCCAGGCTTTACGCGCTCGTTTGCCGAACGGCTCAACAAGCTGTGCCAGATTGCGGTGAAAGAAGCCGAAGATGGCGAACGTGTGTTGCCGGGGCATGCGTACATCGCCCCGGGCGATAAACATATGGAGCTTGCTCGCAGCGGGGCGAACTACCAAATCAAGATCCATGACGGCCCGCCCGTGAACCGGCATCGTCCGGCCGTGGATGTGCTGTTCCATTCTGTGGCGAAATTCGCCGGGCGAAATGCCGTCGGCGTGATTTTGACGGGGATGGGGAATGACGGGGCCGCCGGGATGCTGGCAATGCATAAAGCCGGGGCATGGACCATCGCCCAAAACGAAGCAAGTTGTGTGGTGTTCGGCATGCCGCGTGAAGCCATCAACAGTGGTGGCGTCAGCGAAGTGGTCGATTTAAGCCAGATTAGCCAGCAGATGCTGGCGAAAATAAGTGCCGGACAGGCAATTCGTATTTAAAAGCAGGCTATTTTATTTGCCATTTTGAACGCGGGCAGTGCTCAGGATCCTCACGTATTTTATGTACGCTCCGGTTCTTGCGCGCTGGCCGTGTCCAGACTGGCTGCAACAATTACGCCTTCTTGAACAGGCAAAAACCGAAGGAACCCATAAATGGCAGATAAAGAACTCAAATTTTTGGTGGTGGACGATTTTTCTACCATGCGTCGCATCGTACGTAACCTGCTAAAAGAGCTGGGTTTCAACAACGTAGAAGAAGCTGAAGACGGTGTCGATGCGTTGAATAAACTGAATGGCGGTGGTTATGGCTTTGTTATCTCCGACTGGAACATGCCGAACATGGACGGTCTGGAACTGCTGAAAACCATTCGTGCCGATGGCGCAATGGCGGCAATGCCCGTGTTGATGGTGACGGCTGAAGCAAAGAAAGAGAACATTATTGCGGCAGCGCAAGCCGGGGCGAGTGGCTACGTGGTGAAACCGTTCACTGCAGCCACTCTGGAAGAGAAGCTGAATAAAATCTTCGAAAAGCTCGGCATGTAAGGAGAGGCACATGCACTCATCTACAAATCCCGCGTCAGAGTTAAATTCAACCGGCGATATTATCGTCCGGATAGGTAGCCTGACCCGTATGCTGCGTGACAGCTTGCGCGAGCTGGGTCTTGATCAGGCAATTGCTGAAGCAGCAGAAGCGATTCCTGATGCCCGCGATCGTCTGGACTATGTGGTACAAATGACGGCCCAGGCCGCCGAACGTGCACTGAACTGCGTGGAGCTGTCCCAGCCCCACCAGAACAAGCTGGAAAGCGATGCTAAAGCATTAACTGGCCGCTGGGATGCCTGGTTTGAAAACCCAATCGAGCTGGGGGATGCCCGTGAACTGGTGACCGATACGCGTAGTTACTTATCTGACGTCCCGTCGCATACCAGTTTCACTAACGCCCAGCTTCTGGAAATCATGATGGCGCAGGATTTTCAGGATTTAACCGGCCAGGTGATTAAACGCATGATGGATGTTATCCAGGAAATTGAACGCCAGCTGTTAATGGTGTTGATGGAGAACATGCCAGAGCTGGATGCCCGCGCAAAACGTCCTGCTGACAGCCTGCTCAATGGCCCGCAAATGAACGCCAGTGCGGCGGGCGTGGTGGCAAGCCAGGACCAGGTTGATGATTTGCTGGATAGTTTAGGGTTCTAATCGTGAATTTCTAAGAAGAGCCAATATCGTGCAGGGAGTTTCCCTGCACGAATGCTGTTTTGACGAATGATTAGCGAATATCCATTTTTACGGTGATGTTGCCTTCAAACGCGCCAGGTTCAGGTTTGCTACTGGTGGTGCTAACAGGCGCTGCCTTAATTTGTATGGTTCCATTTCCTAGCTCATCCATAGGCACCTCAAATTCAAAGTTTCCATCAAGTGCGACGTTCTGGTTGTTTTCATTAAAGATTCTTACGCCAATATCATCTCTGTCGATCATATTTGCAATCAGCGCATTGCTGTTGCTAACAACCCCCTGATCGGCTGTCAGTGTCAATTTAATCCTGTTCTGATTTCCCACGGCGTTATTGTCGCAATGGTATGAAATATCAACGTTTTTAAGTGAATAACCCTCGGGCGGTTGGCCTTTGTTCACAAATTGGCTACTGATGATATTTCCAAGTTCGATTTCAATGGTGCTCCCTTCATTGATCGTGCAGCCTAAGGGAGCAGACAATGAACCGCTTAACCAGATGTTGGACACCTGTTGTGCACTAGTAGTATTGCAATTGCCTGCGCCGAAATAGAGGCAAGCATAATGTTGCATGACAAGCGTCGAGGGTAGGGTTTCGATGCCCAGAATCGCTTTCTTGATATACAAGGTTAAGCCAATCACACTCCACCTGAATTTTCGCTTTACAGAAGTTCCCCCTTGCGGCCGGGTTTCCGTGCTGCACACGCTGGCGGTGCCTTCAGGGGTTTTGATATTTTCAATCTGCTTTGGCATGGATGAGCGTGGAGTGGGGTATTCATTAATATGTAAACTCAGTAATCCTGCCCCTTCAGGAGAATTGACGGCGTCGGTGTAGCCATCAATGTCGACATCGATTTTGTCTGTCAAAAAGCCATAGCCACTGACGCCCGGATTGAGTGGACTTCCTGCGAGGGTGAGTTCATTTACTGGCGTGGATTCATCCATATTCTTTGGGCATGTGCAGTTGGCTTCCATATCCGCGCCGTTGCCAGCCAAATGATCCGTCACCTCTATTTCATTGTTGGTAGTATTCTCACTCGCCTCCAGTTCACGACTATAGGTGGTGTAATAATCCTGCGGAGCACCAAAACAATCATTCAGCACCGTGACTGCTGATTGCGCGGGAAAATGCATCAGGCAGATAACCAGACCAGATAAAAAAGGCGCAAAGAGTCTTTTCATTAAGTTGAACATGATGTTATTCCTGCTGGCATAAAGCGCTGATGAAACGGATCCCGGCACTAGCGGAGGTTGGGTGTGTTGAAAGTGAAGATATATTGGCAGTGCACTGCTGGCTCTGGGCATTACCCCATTTAACCTTTATCTGAAAAGTATCCGTAACTCCTGCCAAATAGAGCGTTCCGGTATCGTCAACGATACCGCTCACCACAGGTGAAAGTGCGGTGGCAATGGCCCCAAAGGGAACCGTCTTACCGTCAGGGCGTGTCAGTTTAATCATTGCGCGATAACCAACGTGTGCATTAAAGCTGGCAACGACGGCGGCATTTCTTGTCGGAATAACTGTGACGGCTGTTTCGCTGGTATCGACATCTTCCGGCAAACTGGTGGTATCGATGCGGATGCGGTTTTTCTGATAAGCGGTCAATGACGGGATGACTGCGTTGCCTTGCCAGTCAGTCTGGATCCCCCGTTGATTCTGAAAACGCACGCCTGAAGCATCGTTGGCGTTTACGATGGCAAATTGGCTACCTAATGGCTGGGCCAGGGTGACACCATAAGGGTGTGCAACAACCGCACCGCTAATGCCGTAGCTTAATTGTCGGGAACTGTCTGATGAGGCGTAATAACCGGCGTTCATATTGGCGTACTGCGAGCGATAGCTACCGTATACGCTACTGGTATCCTCACCATCATGGTTCGAATGGCTTTGTTGCAAAGAGTAACTTAGCCGTTGATCGTCAAGTAGTGTGCCATTTAGTCCAATATTTTGCCGTGTGTAGCCACCTTTACTATTGCTCAGGTTATAGCTACTCCAGGCGTTTGGCAGCCATTTACTCAGCGGCACACTCACGCCGAAAGAGGCCATTCGGTCACTTTCTTCATCGTTAACTTTGCTATAGGTATAAGCCAGATGGAAACTGATCCCTTCGACGACCGTATTAAGACCCGCTGAAAGACTCCTCTCTTTTTGCGATGTTCCCCAGTAATCCTGCTGATAACCGTTAAGGTACAGGCTTACGCCGGACAGGTTTTGACTGATGTTGGCCTGAAGACGGTTGCGCTTGTTGTAACGAAAAAGCAGGATGTCTTCATCTTCGTCATATTTTTGGTTAGCGTCAGCAAAACTGTAATAACCGCTGGTGGAGTAGCGATAGCTCGCCAGCGTGAAGTTAGTATCAGTTGTATCGATCTTGCCGGAGTAGAGCAGGCGGTATGACTGCCCGGTGCTTTGGTCGTCATTGTCGAGTTGGGTTTTCGCGACGGTAACATCAGCAGAAACAGCCCCTACTGGCCCCAGCGCGATGCCTGCTCCTGTGTTCACTGCTTGATAATCTTCTGCCGCTGTTACGCCGCCAAACAGCGTGAACGTATTGTTCAGACCATAAATAACGCTCCCCTGGGCAAAGATGGGTTCATTTTGATCACTGCCGCTATCAGCGCGATAACGCGCCGCAGTCATTTCGTACTTCAAACTTCCAGGGCGTAGCATGACTGCTACGCTTGAGTAAGGCTGAGTGAAACGATGTTCGGTGCCATCGGCTTCTTTGACCGTTACCTCAAGATCTCCGCTGTTCGTCGTCGAGTAAAGATCGCTAATCTCAAAAGCACCGGGTGCGACGTTTTGCTGATAGATGAGATAGCCATTCTGACGCACGGAAACTTCGGCGTTGGAACTGGCAATGCCCCGGATGATCGGTGCAAAACCACGCTGGTTGTAGGGCAACATCTCTTCGTCTGAGGCAATATTCACACCACTATATTGCAGGCTATCGAACACCTCCCCCCGAGTACTACTCTCCCCGGCCGTGAACTGTGCTTTCAGGGTATCAATATCATGTTGTAAATAGGTGCTGATCGCCTCCCAGGAATGGGTATCGTCGGATTGACTCCAGGTCGAATAATTACGTAAACGCCAGCCGCCGAGATTGGCGCCGCTGCGCAGATTAAGATACTGGTTTGAGCCGGTGTCATGTTGCTCATCCACATTTTGTGAGCTGGAAAAGGCGTAATCCATAAACGCTGTTGATACCCCATCGTCCCAGCGGGAGGGATCAATGTAATCCTTACTTAATGAGATCACCGCTGCCTGAGGGATGCTTAACCGTAACGTCATTAACGTAAAATCCAGTGTTGCGCTGGCCTTAGGAATATAGAACCCCAGGGGTTCAGTTAGCTGCGCACTGGCGTTTTGCTGTGCGAGATTTTCATATTTATCAACATTTATTCCCCACTTGCGAAGCATCTCTGGCGTCAGTTGCGGTTGCAATAAGCCATTTATATCGTTCAGATAGGTGATATTTTCGTCATCAAGACGGACGTCGTTGATCATTATTCTGGAGGGGTATACGCCGGGTAGCTGTGCATTAGGCTTGGAAAAGAGCGACAGATCGATATCTTGTGTCATCACAGCGTCCCCCTCTAAAGATGAGGGGGCAAATGTGTATTCACGGGCCTGTACGTGGCTGGTCATAACAAGCAAAACGCCACTCAGACAGTATGAGATGGGATTTAACCGCCACAGTTTTTGATTGTGTGAGTGACATAGTCCATTAGCCATAGCGTCAAGTTATTCCTGTGACAGTGAGGTTACGTATTTGTCTGAAGCACTTCCGTAGTCCGTAATGCAGCGCCAGCTTACGTTATGCCCGTTAATACTCTCTGCAACAGCAAGTTCTACCCGTGATTTAGGGGCAATAAGATCGGCTTTATCCAGTTTTGTTCCCCCCAAATGAAGGTTATCGAACACGCTGTAAAACGCCCCGTCGTTAATGATGGTTACCTGCTTACCGCTGCGGGTGAAACGAAGGTTCTTACAGGTTTCCGTCGGCGTTTCTGGCAGCCCTTCAGGGCGCCAGAATAATTTCAGTCGCGTTTTATAAATCAGCCGCAGAACGTTTTTATTGTCTTCATCTTTAGCCGTTGCAGGAATGGTGCGTACGTTTATATAGAACAGCGATTCACGATCTTTTGGCAAAGCTGTTCCGTTCCAGGCTATGCGTAAACTTTGTTCTTTTTGCGCATCCAGTCGGAACAGAGGAGGAGTGACAATAAATGGACCTCGAGTTTTACCATCGCCAGTATCAGTCCATGACTGAATAAGCCAGGGAAGTTCTTTTTCGCTATTCGCCAGCGGTAAAGAGATCTCCTTTTTACTCTCTTCAAAGATGAGACGCGTTCTGCCAATTTGTATCCCAGCAGCATGGCTTTCAAAGATAAATATTAAAGGAAGGCATAACAAAGAATATAATGGAAGGCGCATGGTGAAACCTGTATTCCTTGTGCTCGACGATATAGCAACCAGCCAGGGTGTACCCTGGCTGGTTGCCCTGGAATGAATATTAATTTCATATATTCAATCTGGATTTCCAATTATCGATACAGAATGTTTACTGTTAGATCGCCGTCTGCTGCACCTGGTTTAATGTCTGCTGCATCTGCGAATGATTTGTATCGTGCGTTAAAGTTCATACTAATTTTATCCTCGACTCTGATAGGAAGATCAATATAAGCCTGGCCCTCTGTTCCATCCATTGTGATGAGAGCCGTGTCATCATCCGCCGGGCTGATGGCGATACCTACGCCTGTTGCTGCTTGACCGGCGGAAGTCGTGATTTGACTGACATCCATTAACGTTGTCGACCCGGTAAGTGCAGTCGGGCCATTAAATGTCAATTGAACGGAAGGCAAACCGTCACTTTTCAGCGGGCAATCAACAAGGGTAATCGTAAATGGAATTAATTCGCTTTCAGTGCCGGGAGTGGTGAATAGAGTAGTAGGGTAGGTTCCTAACGGCACGGTTTGGTCTGTACCATTATCACCCTCAATGGTGCAGCTTGGTTCAATAATTAAACCGGTGAAATGAATGGTGCCTGCGTTCATTTCAGCAGCATACACACTTCCAGTAGAAGCAGTAATTAGCGCAGCGAGAAATGCATACTTTTTGATTGACATTTAAACATCTCCATATGAGTGAATACTACAACGTAATAGCGTTTGAATAATTAAAACAGCCTGGCATAGGGTGAAAAATATAGGGTGCCAAAAAACGTTATTGCTTAATAAAAATGTCAGGGCGGGAATGCGAGATTTTGCGCATTATATCTAATAGTCGTGGGTGTAAAAGTGTTTTTTTAATGGCTGTGTAATTATACTTTGGTGATTGTATTGCTAATAATATTTGTTTAAGTGATCTATTTGGATTAATAGATCTATGGTGTAAATACATTAATAATAAGTATTATAAACAATCACCATTTATGTAAAAATTCGATTTTATGTAATTAAATGTATTTTTTTAGGCTTGTTTTTTGAGCTGCTGCCGTCACTTCACCGGGACTTAAGAGGTACAAATAGCTGAAAACACATCTATTCACACGGCTATTCTGAGCATTAATTGATTCTACTTATGGCACCATCACTTCTTCCTGATTGGCTGAGTGCGACGCGTGTCTGAAGAAAGCGACGACGATAAAACAGAAGCCCCCACACCCCACCGACTTGAAAAAGCGCGAGAAGATGGGCAAATCCCCCGTTCCCGTGAACTCACTTCACTGCTGATGTTGCTGGTGGGGATAAGCATCATCTGGATGGGTGGCGAGCCACTGGCCCGGCAACTGGCGGCGATGCTGTCGGCTGGATTGCACTTTGACCACAGTATTATTAACGACCCGCACCTTATTGTTAGCCAGGTCAGCATGTTAATTAAACAGGCGGTGTGGGCCTTGCTGCCGTTGATTTTTGGGCTGGTTATCGTGGCAATTGCCGCGCCGATGCTACTGGGCGGCCTGCTGTTTAGCGGCAAATCGATACAGTTTAAGTTCAGCAAAATGAACCCGATTGCGGGCTTAGGGCGGATGTTCTCGGCTCAGGCGGGATCTGAACTCCTGAAAGCGATTCTTAAGGCGGTGCTGGTCGGCAGCGTCACGGTGATGTATTTGCTGCACAAATGGCCGGAGATGTTGCGGCTCATCAGCGAACCGCCGTTGGCGGCATTGAGGCATGCGCTAAATATGGTGGCGGTGTGCGGCATGTTGATTGTGCTGGGGCTGACGCCAATGGTCGGCTTTGACGTATTTTTCCAGATTTTCAGTAACCTGAAAAAACTGCGCATGAGCCGCCAGGATATTCGCGACGAATTTAAGCAGCAAGAGGGTGACCCGCACGTTAAAGGTCGTATTCGTCAGCAACAGCGAGCCATGGCACGTCGCCGCATGATGGCGGATGTCCCGCAGGCTGATGTGATTGTCACCAACCCGACGCACTATTCGGTGGCGTTGCAGTATGACGAAAACAAAATGAGCGCCCCCAAAGTGCTGGCGAAAGGGGCGGGACTGGTCGCATTGCGCATCCGTGAAATTGGCAACGAGCATCGCATTCCGATGCTGGAAGCGCCTCCGCTGGCGCGTGCGTTGTATCGACACGCAGAAATTGGCCAACAAATTCCTGGGCAGTTGTATTCCGCGGTGGCAGAAGTGCTGGCGTGGGTTTGGCAGCTGCGTCGCTGGCGTGTGGCTGGCGGTTTAATCCCGAAAAAACCTGAAAATCTTCCGGTGCCTGAGGCACTGGACTTTGCAAACGAGAAGGACTCTGATGGCTAATCTGCTCGCTACGTTGCGCCTGCCTGCCAGTATGAAATCTGGGCAATGGCAAATCCTTGCCGGGCCGATACTTATCCTGTTGATCTTGTCGATGATGGTACTGCCGCTGCCCGCGTTTGTACTGGATTTGCTGTTCACCTTTAACATCGCGCTGTCGATAATGGTCTTGCTGGTGGCTATGTTCACCCAGAAAACCCTCGAATTCGCCGCGTTCCCGACCATTTTGCTGTTTACCACGTTACTGCGCCTGGCGCTGAACGTCGCCTCAACCCGTATCATTTTGATGGACGGTCATACCGGTGGGGCAGCCGCAGGTAAAGTGGTTGAAGCCTTCGGTCACTTCCTGGTCGGCGGCAACTTTGCTATCGGTATCGTGGTGTTCATCATCCTCGTTATCATCAACTTTATGGTTATCACCAAAGGTGCCGGACGTATTGCCGAAGTGGGGGCGCGTTTTGTGCTCGACGGGATGCCGGGTAAACAGATGGCTATCGATGCTGACCTGAATGCCGGGCTTATTGGTGAAGAAGAGGCGAAAAAACGCCGTTCAGAGGTGACTCAGGAGGCGGATTTCTACGGCTCAATGGACGGTGCCAGTAAGTTCGTGCGTGGCGATGCCGTGGCCGGGCTTATGATCATGGTGATTAACGTGGTCGGCGGCCTGTTAGTCGGTGTCCTGCAACATGATATGGCCGTGGGGGCTGCGGCAGAAAGCTATACGCTGTTAACCATCGGTGATGGCCTGGTCGCGCAAATCCCGGCACTGGTGATTTCAACGGCGGCGGGTGTCATTGTGACGCGCGTGGCAACCGATCAAGACGTCGGCGAACAGATGGTGACTCAGCTGTTCAACAACCCGCGCGTGATGTTGCTCAGTGCAGGCGTGTTAGGTCTGCTCGGCATGGTGCCGGGAATGCCAAATTTTGTCTTCTTACTGTTCACTGCAGCCTTGCTGGCTCTTGCCTGGTGGATGCGTGGCCGGCAAATGGAGGCTCCAGCCAAACCCGCTGCACCGGTGAAACCCCAGGAGAATCCGCAGGCGGTCGAGGCGACGTGGAATGATGTTCAACTGGAAGACTCGCTCGGTATGGAAGTGGGTTATCGCCTGATCCCGATGGTGGATTTCCAGCAAGACGGCGAGTTGTTAGGGCGCATCCGCAGTATTCGTAAGAAATTCGCGCAAGATATGGGGTTCCTGCCGCCGGTGGTGCATATCCGTGACAACATGGATTTGCCGCCCGCGCGTTATCGCATATTAATGAAAGGCGTCGAAATTGGTAGCGGTGATGCCTATCCGGGGCGCTGGCTTGCTATCAACCCAGGCACGGCGGCTGGCACGCTGCCCGGTGAAACCACGACCGATCCTGCCTTTGGTCTGGCGGCGACCTGGATTGAAAGTGCCCTAAAAGAACAGGCGCAGATTCAGGGCTTTACGGTAGTGGAAGCCAGTACCGTGGTCGCAACTCATCTTAACCATCTGATTGGGCAGTTTGCGCCAGAGCTGTTTGGCCGCCAGGAAGCGCAGCAACTGCTTGACCGCGTCTCGCAAGAGATGCCAAAGCTGACAGAAGATCTGGTGCCGGGCGTAGTGACGCTCACCACGCTGCATAAAGTGTTGCAGAATCTGCTGGCAGAAAAAGTGCCGATTCGCGATATGCGTACCATTCTGGAAACTCTCGCCGAACACGCGCCGGTGCAGAATGATCCGCATGAATTAACGGCAGTGGTGCGTGTGGCGCTGGGCCGCGCGATTACCCAGCAGTGGTTCCCGGGGAATGGCGAAGTGCAGGTCATTGGTCTCGATGCTGCGCTGGAACGCTTGTTATTACAGGCATTACAAGGTGGCGGTGGGCTTGAGCCGGGGCTGGCCGATCGCTTGCTTGAGCAGGCTCAGGATGCGCTGAAGCGCCAGGAAATGCTTGGTGCGCCACCCGTATTGTTGGTGAACCATGCGCTGCGCCCACTGTTGGCACGTTTCTTACGCCGCAGCCTGCCGCAATTAATGGTGCTTTCAAGCCTTGAGCTGTCGGAGAACCGCAACATTCGTATGACCGCGACGATCGGAGCGAAATAATGATCCGCTTTTTAGCGCTGATACTTTTACCCTTTATGACCTATGCCGCCGGAGAAGGGGCGTGGCAGGCAAGTGGCGTGGGGGTCACCCTCAGCCACCGGGGCGTTGCCGCATCATCGCGAGCACTGGCACCGTCTCAACCGGCTGAAGGTGTTATGACGATGGTCGCCTGGCGCTATGAGTTGACAGGGCCGACACCCGCCGGATTAGTGGTCAGACTTTGCTCGGTGACGCGTTGTGTCGGGATAGAAGGGCAGAGTGGTAATACGCGTGGACTCACCAACGTTTCAGCAAACGAACCGCTGCGTTTTGTCTGGGAAGTCCCCGGTGGCGGCTCCCTTTTCCCTCCGCTTAAAGTCCGAAGTAATCAGGTTATCGTTAATTACCGCTGACCATAAAAGCCGCATTTTGTGCGGCTTTTTCCTTTCTGCATCTCATTTTCAGTCCGTGCTTTTGATAAAAACAAACCCTTGTTTTATAAATCGGTGATGCGGATGGCGAGACTCTTTGTGATTTTGCCAGTATCTGTCGAGCCATGGCAAAAATGGAAAGGTAACAATTGCCCGGTCATTTTACCTTAGCCTTGTAAGATTCTCGCAGGCGACGTAAGTCGCCAGAACGTGCAATCTCCTATAACAAAAGAATCGGGGTTTGACGGCAATGAAAACACGTAAGATTGGATTAGCTAATTATCTTGCCTATGGGTCGGGGGACTTCCTCGGTGCAGGGACAACAGCACTTACCGCCGCATGGTTGCTCTACTTCTACACCACTTTTTGTGGGTTAACGCCGATTGAGGCGACATTCATTTTTGCAATGGCCAGGGTGCTTGATGCGGTCGTCAGTCCGTTGATGGGCTTCCTGACGGATAACTTTGGCTCGACATGGCTTGGTAAGCGCTTCGGGCGCCGTAAGTTCTTTATTTTACTGGGTATCCCACTGGTCTTTAGCTACAGCTTCATGTGGGTTGGTGAGATGAGTTACTGGTACTACCTGGTAACCTATCTGATTTTTGACGTGGTCTACACCATGATTCTGGTGCCTTACGAAACACTGGTACCGGAAATGACCGATGACTTCAAACAGAAGACCAAATTCTCCGGTGCGCGTATTTCCATGGCGCAGCTGTCGGCGATTCTGGCGGCATTCCTGCCGGGCATTCTGTTAAACCACTTCGGTAAAGACAACGCCATCTCCTTCTTCTATTCAAGCCTGGTCTTCGCAACAATTTGCGCCATTGTTCTGTCGCTGGTGTGGTTCTTTACCTGGGAACGTCCACGCAGCGAATGGACTGAAGCCGCACTGCGCGCTGAAGAAGAGAAGAAAAGCCTGACCTTCGCGCAGAGCATGAAGCGTCTCAACGTTGAGCTGACTTCTACGCTGCGAGTGAAAATTTTCCGCCAGCACCTCGGTATGTATCTGGGCGGTTATATCGCGCAAGACGTGTTCAACGCCGTGTTTACCTACTATGTGGTATTTGTGCTGATGCAAAGCGCATCCATGGCCTCGAGCCTGATGGGCACCATGGCAATTCTGCAGTTCATCGCGGTGATCGGCATGATCCCGCTGTGTATTAAGTACGGTCCCGCACCTTCTTATCGTTTAGTCGTCGTGCTGTTTGGTCTGAGCTCGATTTCCTACGCGGTACTGTATTACGCCGGGTTAAGCGACGTGTTCTCCTTGCTGTTGCTGGTTTCTGCGCTTGCTGGTTTGGGTCGTGGCGGCATCAACTATGTACCGTGGAACATCTATACCTATATTGCTGACGTGGATGAAGTGATCACCGGTCAACGCCGTGAAGGTATCTTCGCCGGGATTATGACCCTGACGCGTAAAGCTTCTCAGGCTGGTGCGGTCATGCTGGTAGGTATCGTAATGCAGCTTTCCGGTTTCGTTTCCGGGCAGACTACCCAGCCGCCTGCGGTTAGCCACACTATTCTGATGATTCTAAGCTTCGGTACGGTCGCAGTACTGATCTGTGGTTTCCTGATTTCTCTGCGCTTCAAATTGAACCTGCACACGCACAGTGTGTTACGTGAAGAGACGGCGAAGATGCGTGCGGCTGGCCGTGCGGTGCCTGAAGCGATTACCCCTGAAGCACGGGCGACTGTCGAACTGCTGGCTGGCATGCCTTACGACTCGCTTTGGGGCAACAACAATATTGGTTATCTCAATCGTAACAAACCTGCGGCACCATCGTTAAAACAGGCTGCTGCAATGAATTCGACTACATCACAGAGGTTAAGTTAATGATCATTTATCCCGTCAAACACAGCCCTTTACTGTGCCAGCCGGAGCACTTTATTGCCCGGGATGAGCTTAAAACACTGATCCACAAGGTGACGGACAACCTGATTAATATTAAGGATGAAACGGGACAATTCTTGCTGCGTCTGGATGACGGACGAGTGATTGATACCAAGGGCTGGGCAGGTTGGGAGTGGACTCACGGCGTCGGTTTGTACGGCATTTATCAATATTATCGTCAGACTGGCGATAAGAAGATGTGTGAGATTATTGATAGCTGGTTCACTGACCGTTTTGCCGAAGGGGCGACCACCAAAAACGTCAACACTATGGCGCCGTTTTTGACCCTGGCCTACCGCTACGAAGAGACGCGTGACCCTGCTTACTTGCCGTGGCTGGAAAGTTGGGCAGAGTGGGCGATGTATGAAATGCCACGTACCGAACACGGCGGCATGCAACACATTACGCTTGCGGAAGAGAACCATCAGCAAATGTGGGACGACACGCTGATGATGACCGTATTACCGCTGGCGAAAATTGGCAAACTGCTTAATCGCCCGGAATACGTCGAAGAAGCGACTTATCAGTTCCTGTTGCACGTACAGAATCTGATGGATAGGGAAACCGGTCTGTGGTTCCACGGCTGGAATTACGAAGGCAACCATAACTTTGCGAATGCGCGTTGGGCGCGTGGCAACAGCTGGTTGACCATTGTTATCCCAGACTTCCTTGAGCTGGTGGATTTACCGGAAAACAACGCCGTGCGCCGTTATCTGGTTCAGGTACTGGAAAACCAGGTGGCTGCACTGGCGAAATGCCAGGACAATAGCGGCTTGTGGCACACCTTGCTTGACGATCCACACTCATATCTGGAAGCGTCAGCGACGGCCGGTTTTGCCTACGGCATTCTGAAAGGGATCCGTAAACGTTATATCGGCAAACAGTATGCTGAAGTGGCGGAGAAAGCGATGAAGGGCATCGTGAAAAACATCTCGCCAGAAGGGGAGTTGTTGCAGGTGTCATTCGGTACCGGGATGGGCAGCAATCTGGAGTTCTATCGCCAGATCCCACTGACCTCGATGCCGTACGGTCAGGCCATGGCCATCCTGTGTCTCGGCGAATATCTGCGCATTTATCTGTAAGCGTATAATGCAGACCTGGGCGACTGGGTCTGCAAACTTGCTTTAAATCAAACAGGCTCGTAAACAAGGCAAAGTTCCGCCAATTTAATAATAAATAAATGGCGTAAAGTGCCGGGCATTTCATTATTATTCCCACCGTCGATAAGCTCTTCCAGAAGCTTTACCCTCCTTAACGATATTCGAATGGCGAAGCCTGGCTTCCCTTTCATCTCTCCCTGTTTGTTGATCCACGCACTGGATTAATAATTACCGATGATGGCGTTATGTGTGTTGTGCCTCCATCAGGATATATTTGATGTCAATTTCCCCGTTAGCTCGGGTTGCCAGTAACAGTGTGGTTGAGCCAGGCGTTGTGCTCGGCGCTCACGTGAACATTGGCCCGTTTTGTGTTATTTCCGCAGGTGTGGTTATTGGTGAGGGAACAACCGTCGGTTCGCATTCGGTCATTAATGGCCTGACGACCATTGGACGCGACAACACTATTGGTCAATATGCTTCTATAGGTGAAGTTAGTCAGGATCTTAAATACGCGAATGAACCGACGACGCTGGTGATTGGCGATCGTAATCAGATTGGCAATAAAGCCACTCTGCATCGCGGTACCATTCAGGGGCATGCCACTACCGTGATTGGCGATGACAATCACTTTCTGACTGGCGTCCATATCGGCCATGATTGCGTGGTGGGTAACGGTACGCTGATAAAAGATAACAGTGGCCTGGCCGGGCATGTGATTCTTGATGATGGGGCGCAGGTTGGATATATGTGTGCCATTCACCAGTTTTGCGTATTGGGTTCACATTCCAACGTCGCCGACCAGTCTGGCGTGGTGCAGGACATTCCGCCATTTGTGATGGGCGGGGGTAACCATGCGCGACCAACCGGCATAGACGTTAATACGCGCGCTTTTCTGGCATTAGATACCCGGCAGCAAGATTTTGTGCATTCGCTTTACAGCATGCTGTATCAGCAGTCTTTATCGATTGATGAGGTGAAGATAGCGGTCAAAGCATCGGGAATGGATTTTGCAATTGCTGCTGTTTTTGAACGGTTTTTTGCGCATTCAGCACGCGGAATTATTCGATAAATCAGTTAAAACAGACTCGCCGCAATGCGCGGCGAGTCTTGTACTGTTATCTACCTGCTACTACATACGTTCGACAGTTTCGATACCCAGCGTATCCAGACCCAGTTTCAGGGTTTTCGCTGTCAGCAGAGCCAGTTTCAGGCGGCTGTTACGCGCCTCGACAGTATCCGCAGCCAGAATTGGGCAGTGTTCGTAGAAGCCAGAGAACAGGCCCGCCACATCGTACAAGTAAGCACACATCACGTGCGGCGTTCCATCGCGAGCGACGACGTTCAGCGTTTCTTCGAATTGCAGCAGACGAGCGGCCAACTGGGCTTCGCGATCTTCACGAATCACCACCGGCGCTTTGAGTAATTCTGCTTCATCAATCCCGGCTTTACGGAATACAGACAGCACGCGGGTGTAGGCATACTGCATGTATGGCGCAGTGTTGCCTTCGAACGCCAGCATGTTGTCCCAGTCGAAGATATAGTCAGTGGTACGGCTTTTTGACAGGTCGGCATATTTCACGGCACCGATACCGACTGATTTTGCCAGCTGCTCCAGTTCATCTGCAGGCATATCCGGGTTTTTCTGAGCAACCAGGTTACGTGCACGTTCCATGGCTTCGTCCAGCAGATCGGTAAGTTTGACTGTGCCACCGGAACGGGTTTTGAACGGCTTGCCGTCTTTACCCAGCATCATGCCGAACATCTGGTGTTCCAGCGTGACAGACTCAGGCACGTAACCGGCTTTGCGCACGATGGTCCAGGCTTGCATCAGGTGCTGGTGCTGACGGGAGTCGATGAAATACAGCACGCGGTCAGCATGCAGGGTTTCATAACGGTACTTCGCGCACGCGATATCGGTGGTGGTGTACAGATAGCCGCCATCCTTTTTCTGGATGATAACGCCCATCGGTTCGCCGTCTTTATTCTTGTATTCGTCGAGGAATACAACGGTTGCGCCTTCGCTTTCTACCGCCAGCCCTTTCGCTTTCAGATCGGCCACAATGCCCGGCAGCATTGGGTTGTACAGGCTTTCGCCCATCACGTCGTCGCGCGTCAGGGTGACGTTCAGACGATGATAAGTCTGCTGGTTCTGCGTCATGGTGATGTCGACAAGTTTGCGCCACATCTCACGGCAGTATTCGTCGCCACCTTGCAGTTTTACTACATAAGCACGGGCGCGTTCGGCAAACACTTCGTCTTCGTCGTAGTGTTTCTTGGCCGCACGGTAGAACTCTTCGAGGTCAGCCAGCGCCATTTCGCCCGCGTTTTCCTGCTGTTGTTTTTCAAGATACGCGATAAGCATACCGAACTGCGTGCCCCAGTCGCCCACGTGGTTGGCGCGGATAACTTTATGACCGAGGAATTCCAGTGTGCGTACCGCCGCGTCACCAATGATGGTGGAGCGGATATGACCGACGTGCATCTCTTTTGCTACGTTCGGTGCGGAGTAATCCACCACGATGGTTTGTGGCGTAACGGTATTAACACCAACGCGCTCAGACGCCACTGCCGCATCAACACTTTTCGCCAGGAATTCCGGGTCGAGGAAAATGTTGATAAAGCCAGGGCCGGCGATTTCAACTTTGCTCGCAATGCCGGTCAAATCCAGATTAGCTATCACCAACTCTGCGACTTGTCGTGGTGGCTTGCCCAGTGATTTCGCAACTGACATCACGCCATTGGCCTGATAGTCGCCGAACTGAACTTTTGCTGACTGACGAACTTGCGGTTCGCAATCCGCAGGCGCACCTGCGGCAATCAGTGCCTGACTGACTTTATCTGAGAGAAGTGCCTGAATATTCACCGGGATACCTTACATTTTGCTAAGGGCAGCTGTGACTTTACAGCAGCCGTATCGTTGGGGATAAAATTAGGGCGTAAGTATAACTGTATTTAACCTCCTGAGTCAGCAAAAGCCTTGCCCCACGCGCCTTCAACTACTATTAACGGTACAGGGATTAACCATTCGGCTAATTCGCCGCGCAATGAGAGTTGGTGATGCCGGATGAAAAAGGTAGATTAGCCCCCATTCGTGATATGAGAGGATAGGGCGATGGCCAACTGGCAGACAATTGCAGAACTGAATGATATTTCAGCGGATCTCCCGCGTTTTACCGAAGCATTAGCCCACCTTGCCGCGCGGCTTGATCTGGATTTAGCTCCGCTCGACGCTGACCATATTTCATTGCGCTGCCATCAAAACGCGACCGCCCAACGCTGGCGTGAGGGTCTTGAAAAGTGCGGCACGTTGCTGTCAGAAAATATCATCAACGATCGTCCCATTTGCCTGTTTAAACTTGATGAACCGGTTTGCGTCGCGCACTGGAAATTTAGCGTGGTGGAGTTGCCATGGCCGGGTGAAAAGCGCTATCCGCACGAAGGCTGGGAACATGTAGAAATTGTGCTGCCGGGGGAACCTGGAACCCTGAATGCGCGGGCGCTGGATTTAATGTCCGACGCGGGTCTGCGCCAGACGGGGATTTCGGTGAAAACCAGTTCGCCAAAAGGTGAGCGGGAACGCCTGCCAAACCCAACGCTTGCGGTGACGGACGGCAAAATCACTATCAAATTCCATCCCTGGAGTATTGAAGAGATTGTCGCCAGCGAATTAGCTGAGTGATTTTACTGCGGCGTCGATACGTCTAATCGCTTCTTCCAGGTTTGCCGTAGTACAACCAAAGTTTATCCGCACAAATTTCGCCTCGCCAAAATCAGCGCCTGGCGAGAAACCCAGACCGGCTTTCTGGAAGAATAGGGTGGGGTTATCGACCGGTAAAGCCGTGGCGTCCACCCATCCAAGATAAGTCGCCTGCGGTGACACCATTTCTAAACCCGGTATCGCATTGACAGCGCTCACCAGTCGGTCGCGATTACGGCGTAAATAGGGCAGTAGTGCCTGCAACCAGTCGTCACCGTCGCGCCAGGCTGCGGTGGCGGCGGTCAACGCCAGCACATCGACGCTCGGCACAATGCCATCGCGCGTAGTATTGAATTGTTTGCGTAGCTGCGGGTCAGGAATAATGGCAAACGAAGCGCCAAGACCCGCAATATTAAAGGTTTTGGATGGCGATATCAGGGTGATGGAGCGACGCTCAGCGTCATCGCTTAGCGTGGCAAACGGAATATGTTGCGCATCCATGTCGAGCAACAAATCACAATGAATTTCATCAGAGCAGACAATTAAATCATGGCGCTGCGCAAAGGTGAGTTGCTGCTGCAACTCTTCACGGCTATACACGGTGCCGCCAGGGTTTTGCGGATTGCACAACATCAACAGTTTTTCTTTGCCGGTCAGCTGCGATTCAAGTGACGACAAATCCATAACCCAGCGGCCATTTTCAAGACGCAATGGCGCATTGAGTTGTGGACGTTGGGCAAGCGCTGAGGATTTTCTGAACGGGGGATAAATGGGCGTAGGTGCAATCGTTGATTCATCGGGTGCGGTAAAGGCGCGGACACTTATATTCAGCCCGGCGACCACACCCGGTAAAATGACAATCCACTCCGGTTTAATCTGCCACTGGTAGAGGTCGGCCATGCGTTTGACAATCACATCAATCAACGCTTTCGGCCTGGTGCCATAACCGAAAACACCGTGTTCAACCCGCTGATGAAGCGCATCCACAATGCAGGGCGGCGATCGAAAATCCATATCTGCCACCCACATCGGTAAAACCTCATCGCTGTATTTATTCCATTTCGAGCTGTCGCTGTGACGGCGGTCGATGCCTTCGTCAAAATTGAATGCCATGATTGTACTCGTCATATTTTTTCGATCATGGATTCAGATTATCATTCTGTAATCGTGGCACAACCGCCAGGCTAAAGATTTTAAGGAGTAATCAATGCCTTTGCTTGAGATATGTTGTTATGGAATTGACTGTGCAGTCACAGCTCAACAAGCCGGAGCGGACAGAATTGAGTTGTGTGCAGCGCCAAAAGAGGGCGGCTTGACCCCGTCAGCGGGCGTGCTGCGCCAGGTTAAACAGCGCGTTTCTATTCCCGTGCATCCGATTATCCGTCCGCGTGGCGGTGACTTTTGTTACACCGATGCCGAGTTTGAAACCATGCTCGACGATATCGCCTTCGTGCGTGAGTTGGGATATCCGGGCCTGGTCATCGGTATGCTCGACGCTGAAGGGCATATAGATTTGCCGCGGATGCAGCGGGTCATGGAACAAGCTCAGGGGATGGCGGTGACCTTCCACCGCGCGTTTGATATGTGCCATAACCCTCATCAGGCACTGGAACAATTAACTGATTTGGGCGTTGCGCGCATCCTGACTTCTGGCCAGCAACAGAACGCTGAACTCGGACTTTCATTGCTTAGGGAACTAAAACAGCATTCCCGTGCTCCAATCATTATGGCGGGTGCAGGTGTCAGACTTAGCAATTTGAAAAAGTTTGCCGAACAAGGGATTGATGAAATGCACAGTTCAGCCGGTCAGACCGTGGCCTCCCCAATGCGCTATCGCAAAGCGGGTGTCTCAATGAGTGCTGATGCTGAGGCCGATGAGTTTAATCGTTACTGCGTGGATGGCGACGTGGTAGCTGCAATGAAAGCCGTGTTAGTGGCCAGTTAAAGGCGAACTGACAGACAAATGGCAAACAGTTTTAAACCGCGCATCATATTGCCCATGTGATGTAGCTCGTACCAGGCCCCGGTGTGTTACCGGGGCTTTTTTTATGCCATTTTCCAGCCGGGTAATGGGCTACATAATTTCTTCATATTTACATGGCAGACTATTTATTCTGTTTCGCTCCCTCTGTAGTAAATTTGTTAATTTCTTATTGCGTAATTGCTTCGCTGTACATAACGTTACATACGGATACCAATCACTCAATGAATCGGGTGGTCCATTTCTTTATTATCAAAATCCCTTTAGAAATATATTGATAGAGTAATATTTTCTATTTTTATTTGTGCCGACAAAGTTGCGTTAATGATGAAAATAAATAAAGCAATTTTATTGCATGTTTCTATGGCTGTCCTTGCTGCTTTGGTTTTAACTCTGCCACCCTTTATTAATAGCTTGCATCCTGCGTTAGTATTCCAACCGTTAATTAAAACAATGGAAGGAACGCGTAAAGTTCAGGCTGAAAAAATGGCTACCATTTCCCATGCTCTGGATGGTAATGCCATTTTCTTTCTCGGGGCGTCTGAAGTCGCCACGTCTGAAAATGAGCATTTTGCAGTCTATAATTTTTTTAATACCAGGCTGCATCAGCCCACTGTGGCCTACGGTGATAGCTTCGTCGATAACATGACGCAGCTCGCGTTGTTGACACGCTTTAAACAAGATCTGTCGCCAAAAACGAAACTGGTGCTGCTTTTATCGCCCGATAGTTTCTTTTTTGATGGTATTCCACCGACCATTTTCGCTGACCATTTCCCGGATTCGATATTTAAACCATTAATGTCGGATGCCACCATGCAACCTGTTTTGACTCATTATTTAACTCATATCGATGCGCAAGACGTGGATCATCTTACTTTTAGCCAGATGCGTATTTTTGGCTGGCACGCAAAAATTGTCTGGCGTGAAGTTAAATATCAATTCTCTTCATTCTGCGAAATGATCAGAGATTATTTCTTATCACTGGCACATATTCGTCAGTCAAATACGCAGCCGTGGCCGGTGGCGCCCGCTAACTGGTCAAATATTGACTGGGATGCAGAATTACAGCTCGCCCAGCAACTTAACTGTGCTCGTCATGAAAGTGCCGCCACGTTATGGATGGATCAAGAGATCTTTGCCGACGATAAAACGCCAGAAGATTGGTATACCGCGCCTCCATCGGTTCGAGAAAAAGAGGCGTTTATAGCCATGATGAAGCTGCTGCACGAACGCCAGGTGAATGTCGTCGTCATTATTGACCCGCTTAATCCGTGGGCACTAAAGAATACGGATAAATTCCAGCCGACCGATCGTTTCATCCAGCAGACGTTGAAAAAATATCACACGCCTTATTTTGATATGTACGACCAAAGCTATCAACCGGGATGGAACTGGGATCGTCTTCATCCTACAGAGCTGGCATGGGTGGCCATGGACCGCTTTATTACCGAGGCATTCAATAAATGAAAAAGGCCACTCGTCTGTTTTTCCTTTATCTCTTTTTGATGTTAACGGTTGTGACATGGTCCTCCGTTGATAACAGCATGAATCTCAAACTGCATTTTGAATATCAGCAATTTTAAGGGATAAGTGAATGTATACCAGCGCACCTTTTTTTGCTGTCTTGTTTGCCAGTTCGCTTCTCTTTGCCGGCGTTAATCGTTTGCTGGGGCAACGTTTGACCTACGCATCCCTGTTTTCTGTCTTTACGCTATTTGCAGTCTGGGGATACGTTTTCAAAAGCCAGATAACGATACCGTTATTGATGTTTATTTATCTGTATACGATTGCCACTTTAAAAGATAAATCGTGGCTGAAAACATGGCAGTCGGTGATATTGAGTTTGCTGCCGTTGGTTCTGGTTAAATTACATCTGAATAACCACTGGGGAATGTTAGGTCTCTCATTCATGACCTTCAGAGCGATAGACGTTTTACTGTATCGCAATAAGAAAGACTCGCGTGGATTTCTCCAGTATTTCAGCTATCTCTTTTTGCCTTTTATTATCCTGGCCGGGCCGATGTACCGCTGGAGAAGCTGGGTTCAGGACATCACTAAACCTGATTTCCGCTTAACTAGCGCTGTATTCCTGCAGTCTATGGAACAAATTTTTTATGGCATCGTGCAGAAGTTTTTGTTCGCTATGCTGATTGATAACTTCGTCATCAGCCACTGGAGTCATCGTCCATTTACCCTGATGGTTGGCGTGGTAATGTCCGTTGCTTACAGCTTTTATCTCTATTTTGATTTTGCGGGATACAGCAATATGGCCATCGGTGCAGGGCGGTTATTTGGTCTTAATCTTCCGGCCAATTTTAACTTACCGATTCTGGCAAAGAATCCGCAGGATTTCTGGCGCAGATTTCATATTAGCCTCTCCGAGTGGCTGCGTGATGTGGTCTTTATGCCGATTTATATGCATCTGATGAAGGTGGAGTTCTTCAGAAATCACAAAGTCACGGCACAAAATATCGGTATTTTTTGCACGCTATTTTGTATGGGAGCCTGGAACGGACTGGAACTCAATTACGTCGTGAGTGGCGCGCTGTTTGGCGGGATTTCGGTTATCCATAACATCATTCTTTGGTTCGCGAAGCGCAGCCCGAATATGACCATGTGGTTAAAAAAACCTTCAATGGTATTCCTCGGACGGATTTTGACGCTGGCAAGTGCAGCGGCCTCTCTTTATATTTTTAGCGGAATGTCTCCTGTATGAAGAATAATGATGAATTACAGCAGTTAAGTGATTATCTACGCAGCGTGTTACTTGCCCCAAAAAATCCTCAGCAATGGGCGATTAGCGGTAGTGATAATAGCCTGACCTGGAATGAACTCGGTTCGGCAGTACTTGACTGGGCGGACCGCTTTGCTGCACTAAAATTATCACCAAACATTCCTGTGGTGCTTTATGGTCATCAACAGGCGGAGTTTGCTTGTGCCATTTATAGCTGCCTGCTGCATAAGATTCCGTATATCCCAGTGGATAATATTTATCCAGCCGAGCGGCTGAAAGAAATCTGCGAACTGGCCAATGCGCCTTATTATTACGACGTACAACAGCAACGTTTTATCTCCACAGGCGTCGCGGCACAGCCACTGCAAGAGCAGGATCTGGCCTACATTATGTTTACCTCGGGAAGTACCGGTAAACCTAAAGGGGTGCAGATTGGTCGCGAAAGCGTGTGGAATTTCATGCAGTGGATTCGCAGTGATTTTTCTTTGCCTGGCCAACCGGTTCTGATGAATCATGCGGTATTCAGTTTTGATTTATCCCTGATCCCGCTTTTAGGCAATCTCGCCACGGGCGGACATATCGTGCTTAACGCCAAAGAAGATATTACAGCGGAAAACTGGCTTGCCCATCTGCAACAAAAGAAAGTTTCCGTGTGGGTTTCAACGCCGTCTTTCGCTTACCAGAAATTGCTCCTCCCAGAATTTCGCGCGGAATATTTACCTGACCTGAAGGTATTTATTTTCATTGGTGAAGTCCTGAGCAAAACCCTGGTAAAACATCTGCGCCGCTTGTTCCCGGATGCAAAAATTCTCAACTCATATGGCCCCACTGAGGCAACCATTGCCACCACGGTCATTGAGATAAGCGATGAGATCCTGCACGAGGAGGGCGATCTGTTGCCTATCGGCCATATGATGCCGCATTCAGAAATGGAAATTACCGCAGATAACGAATTAATCATCTGGGGCAGAAACGTGATGCGCGGCTATCTGGGATTAGCAAAAGAGAATGGCGAAAAGTTGCTCTGGAATGAAGATAAGCAATGGCGCGGATATAAAACCGGCGATTTAGGGCGCATTGGCAAAGATTATTTGTATTGCCAGGGCCGCAACGACAGCCAGATTAAACTCAACGGCTATCGTATCGAAATACATGAAATTGAAAGCCGTTTACTGGCGCTCACCGGCGTGAGTGAAGCCGTCGTTTTGCCGCTGACAAAGAAAGATGGCGCGGTATTACGCCTGGCAGCTTTTTGCGCATCACGGCTCTCTGAAAAAGAGATTAAAGCCAATCTGACACAAACTTTACCGTCTTACATGGTGCCCTCGCAGATTGTCATCATGGATAGCTTACCTCTAAATACCAACGGCAAAATTGACCGTAAATTACTCGATGTTCAGGCTCGTTCTTGCTGAAAATCTAAGGGCATAAATATGGAACAGAAAGTTTTAGCGATATTTGAAAATGTGTTGTCACGCAAAGTGGCGTTTAACGACGAGCTTATTGAATCAGATATTCTCGATTCCATTACGGCGGTTGATATCGTTCTGGAAGTGCAGGCAGAATTTGGTTGTGCTATTCCACCGACAGATATTGCCAATGTGCTGAAGACCCCCGCAACGTTAGCGGCATGGCTTGAAGAAAACGCGTGATGAATAACAAGCCCCGATATTTCTCGGGGCTTGATTGTGCAGATAATATTAGGGCTTACGCGCCACCAGAACGGCACGCAGCGGAGCAGGGTAGCCTTCGATAGTTTTGCGCGCATCGTTAGGGTCGAGGAAGTCAGCCAGCGACTCTGTGGTCAGCCAGCTGGTTCGACGCTGTTCTTCGCTTGTGGTGTAGCAATGATCAACGATTTTCACATCGACAAAACCACATTTCTCCAGCCAGTTTTTCAACGCCAGTGCCGACGGGATGTAATAGACGTTACGCATTTGCGCGTAGCGTTCACCCGGTACCAGCACGGTATTTTCGTCGCCTTCCACTACCAGCGTTTCCAGCACCAGTTCGCCATCTTTAGCTAACTGATTTTTCAACTGGTAAAGATGGTCGAGCGGCGAACGGCGGTGATATAACACGCCCATTGAAAAGACGGTATCAAAGATATTGAGCTCAGGAAGTTGTTCGATTCCCAGTGGCAGAACGTGCGCACGTTGGTCATTGCCCAGCAGTTTTCGCACCGCTTCAAACTGGCAAACGAAGAGTTGCATTGGGTCAATACCCACGGCTAAATGCGCGCCCGCGCCAATCATACGCCACAGGTGATAACCACTGCCGCAGCCGACATCCAGAATCGTACGCCCGGCGAGAGGAGAGATGTGCGGCAATACGCGATCCCATTTCAGGTCGGAACGCCACTCAGTATCAATGTCTACGCCATACAAAGAGTACGGACCTTTGCGCCATGGCATCAGGTTGCGCAGCAGTTTCTCGATCCCCAGCTTTTGGCCTTCACTCAACGGCTCTTGTGATTCGGCGGTGACGCTGTGCAGCAAATCCAGGCGATAGGGTTTCAGTTCTGGCAAAAATTCAACCGTGTTGTACCAGTGTTTGAACTGGCCATGCAGGTTTTCGCGCTGCCAGGTGGCAATCTGCGCAGGAAGCGTTTCCAGCCACGGAGCTAAAGGGCTTTTCGCAATAAGCTGATAAAAATTACCAAAGTCGATCATGCAGATGTTCCTGATTTCAGTGCTACTAAAGAGCCAAAGTTAAAGCACTGGAACCATAATTCTGCGTGGTCAAATCCGGCTTGTTTGAGGCGTTTTTTATGAGTTTCGACAGAGTCGGTGAGCATGACGTTTTCCAGCATGCTGCGCTTTTGGCTGATTTCCAGCTCGCTATAACCGTTCGCACGTTTGAAATCGTGGTGCATATTGAACAGTAATTCACCCACTTCGCCATCTTCAAAACTGAATTTTTCCGACAACACTAACGCGCCGCCAGGGTTCAGGCCGCGATAGATTTTCTCCAGCAGCAACTGGCGATCTTCAGGCTCGAGGAACTGGAGCGTGAAGTTCAGCACCACCATCGAGGCATTTTTGATTTCGATATTGCGAATATCGCCTTCAATGACTTCAACCGGTGTTTGCGCTTTAAAGGCATCAAGATGGCGGCGGCAGCGTTCAACCATAGCGGGGGAGTTATCTACCGCGATAATTTTGCAGTTCTCATGATGAATATTACGACGCACGGATAATGTCGCAGCACCTAGCGAGCAGCCAAGGTCGTAAACCTGGCTACCGGGTACCACAAAGCGCTCCGCCAGCATGCCAATCATAGAAATAATATTGGAGTAGCCTGGCACCGATCGTTGAATCATATCGGGGAACACTTCAGCCACGCGTTCATCAAAGGTCCAGTCACCTAATTTGGCGATCGGGGCGGAAAACAATGTATCGCGGTCAGACATGACGTTAAATCCGGAATTTCGAAAGGGTGATATTTTGCGTTAATGCAGCGAGAAAACCAACTCCCATGGCATATACCACAGGTTAGCCAGCACCATCAGGATCAAAGAAGCCCAGGTGGCACTCATGCCAGAACGACGCCAGCTGATTAAACGATGATGGAAACCATAAGAATGCATCAGGCGTCCGGCGATCAGCAGCAGCCCACAAACATGCACCATCCAGGTTTCGGCACCGTTCATTTCCATCAGTAATAAAAGCAGTAACGCGATGGGAATATATTCCACTGCATTACCGTGGATCCGAATCGCGCTCTGAAGTTCACTAAAACCGCCATCACCATATGAGACGCGGTATTGCAAACGCATACGAACAACATCAAACGAAAACTTAATCAGCAACAAAGCACCCAGAACGGCGTAGAGCGCGCTTACCATACTCACATCCTTTAGAGATAGTTCCAGCACCGCCTATGATAGCAGCGCAACCTATCAGCTGTCGCTACCCCTAAAAAAGGGAGTTTTGTTTGGGGATTGCCGGTTCGTTGCCAATGGCCGGGAAAGCGTGTTGCAACCCAGGCCATAGGGTATGCACTAAATCTTGCACTTCCCCAATATCAGGTGTGTGTAAAAACAGATAAGGCGTGGTTTTTTGTTCCCATTTGGGCAGGGTTTTCAGCCAGACATCGAAGAGGGCGAGGTTTTGTTGCATGTCGTCGCTACCGATAAACCGCACCAGCGGATGAATGGCCGTAACCAACGCATGCACCGGGACCTTAGGCTTTTTACGTTGCGCCTCGCGAATGGCTTCGTTGTGAGGTTTCGCGCTATGAACCGGGCGACTATCAAGGATGACGCGGTTGACGCCGCGTTGATGCAGGCCACGGTTAAGTGCCAGTTCATCCGTGCCTTTTTCGAAGAAAGCCTGATGGCGAACTTCGACGCCGTAAGCGAACTCTTTAGGCAAGGTATCGAGGAAATTCCATAGTGCAGGTAAATCCGCTGGCCCAAAGGCTGCCGGGAGTTGTAGCCAGTACTGCCCGATTCGACTGGCCAGCGGCGAAAGTCGTTCAAGAAATTCTGCGGTCAAATCACCACACTGGCGCAACGCTGCCTGATGGGTGATGGTGGACGGGAATTTAAAGCAGAAACGAAAATCATCGCCGGTCATTGCCCGCCAACGCAACACCGTTTCTGCTTTTGGAAGCGCGTACAGCGTGGTATTGCCTTCCACACAATTGAAGTGGCGAGCGTAATCTTCAAGAGAGGTTATGCCCAGCCGCCCCCATTTTGGGTGCGACCATTGAGGGAGGCCAATATAGATCACAATGCCCGTCATCCTTCAAGGTGTAGGGTTGTTGGCTACGCTCGCTTACCCGAATCACTTACTGGAGTAAGCTTATCGGGATAATCTCCCTTGCCGCCTACCTACAGCTCGAATGATATAGGGCATTACAGAGCGACTTAAATCGCAGAGAGAATTTCTTCAGTGCGACGAACACGCCCAATACGCGGGAAGATATTCGTCATGCTGCCTTGATGTTGTTCACTGCTTGCCGCACTGCAAGCGTCTTCTGCAATAACAAGGTTAAAGCCTAATTCCCATGCGTTACGGGCGGTAGACTCGACGCCGATATTGGTGGAAATCCCGCACAGCACAATGGTGTCTATCCCACGGCGGCGCAACTGGAGTTCCAGGTCGGTGCCATAAAATGCACCCCACTGGCGCTTAGTGACTTCAATGTCGCTCTCTTTTTTACCCAGCGCTTCCGGGTAAACCCACCAGTTTTCTGGCAGAGCATGGGCGCCTGCCTGGGCATCGACCGGCTGTTTAAGGGCTTCGGCAAAATCTTTAGACCAGCCAACACGCACCATAATGACCGGCGCATTTTGCGCGCGGAATTTTTCAGCCAGTCTGGCCGAACGAGCCACCACATCCTGTGCACTGTGCGGGCCACCCGCAAACGGCAGGATGCCTTCCTGCAAATCAATAACGACAAGTGCGGTTTTGGAAGTATTCAGTTCTAACATTCGGTGACTCCGGGTCAAAATGGGGTTATCGCGTAACACCTTACGATGGAACGGAAGCGCAACTGTTTACAAAATTTGTTAATTTTTGTGAGAATAAGCCAAACGAGGCGTTTTGAAACGCGTAAGTCAGGTGTATCGGGCTTATCGTAGGGCATTATTTCCAGTATAATAACCCCCTTTTTTATCAATAGATGACAGACAAATATAGTGGCTACCGTTGCAGGAAATGGACAGTGAGCGGCTATTTTAAGGGAAATCTCATGCGTACAGTATATTGCGGGCAGCTCAATCAATCCCATGTGGGACAACAAGTAACACTGTGTGGTTGGGTCAATCGTCGTCGTGACCTCGGTAGCCTTATCTTTATTGATATGCGCGATCGCGAAGGCATCGTGCAGGTGTTTTTCGACCCGGATCGTCAGGACGCGTTCCAGCTTGCTTCCGAACTGCGTAATGAGTTCTGCATTCAAATCACCGGTACCGTTCGTCCGCGTGATGAGAAAAACATCAACAAAGATATGGCAACCGGTGCGGTTGAAGTTTTCGCAACCGACCTGACCATCATCAACCGCTCTGAAGCGCTGCCGCTGGATTCAAACCACGTCAACACCGAAGAAGCTCGTCTGAAATTCCGTTATCTGGACCTGCGTCGTCCGGAGATGGCAAACCGTCTGAAAACCCGTGCCAAAATCACCAGCTTCGTACGTCGCTTTATGGATGACCATGGTTTCCTGGATATCGAAACCCCAATGCTGACCAAAGCCACGCCAGAAGGTGCGCGTGACTATCTGGTGCCGAGCCGCGTTCATAAAGGTAAATTCTACGCGCTGCCACAGTCTCCACAACTGTTCAAACAGCTGCTGATGATGTCCGGTTTTGACCGTTACTATCAAATCGTTAAATGCTTCCGTGACGAAGATTTACGTGCTGACCGTCAGCCTGAATTTACTCAGATCGACGTCGAAACCTCCTTCATGACCGCACCACAAGTGCGTGAAGTGATGGAAAAACTGGTTCGCGATCTGTGGCTGGATGTGAAAAACGTCGATCTGGGTGATTTCCCAATCATGACTTTCGCAGAAGCTGAGCGTCGTTACGGTTCTGATAAACCAGACCTGCGTAACCCGATGGAGCTGGTGGATGTTGCTGACCTGCTCAAAGACATCGAGTTCAAAGTCTTCTCCGGTCCGGCAAATGATGCTAAAGGCCGCGTTGCTGCACTGCGTGTGCCGGGTGGCGCACAGATTAGCCGTAAACAGATTGACGACTACGGCAAGTTCATTGAGATTTACGGCGCGAAAGGGCTGGCTTACATCAAAGTCAACGAGCGTGCGAAAGGCATTGAAGGCATCACGAGCCCAGTCGCTAAGTTCCTGAATGCTGACATCGTTGAAGCGATTTTGACCCGCACCGGCGCGCAAGATGGCGACATGATCTTCTTCGGCGCAGACAACAAAAAAGTGGTAGCTGATGCACTTGGCGCACTGCGTCTGAAAATCGGTAAAGATCTGAGCATCACCAATGACAACGCATGGGCGCCATTGTGGGTAATCGACTTCCCAATGTTTGAAGACAATGGTGAAGGCGGCCTGACCGCGATGCACCACCCGTTCACTGCACCAAAAGATATGTCTCCAGAACAACTGGCGGCAGACCCGGAAGCGGCGGTTGCTAACGCATACGACATGGTCATCAACGGCTACGAAGTGGGTGGCGGTTCTGTGCGTATTCACAACGGTCAGATGCAGCAGACAGTCTTTGGCATTCTGGGGATTACTGAAGAAGATCAGCGCGAGAAGTTCGGCTTCCTGCTCGATGCCCTGAAATACGGTACTCCTCCGCATGCAGGCCTGGCGTTTGGTCTGGACCGTCTGACTATGCTGTTAACCGGCACCGACAACATCCGTGATGTTATCGCGTTCCCGAAAACAACTGCCGCAGCGTGTCTGATGACTGAAGCACCAAGCTTTGCTAACCCGCAGGCGTTGGCAGAACTGGGTGTCGCGGTGATTAAAAAGGCTGAGAAAGAATAAATGGCATTTAAGCCTCCCGTCTCGGTTTTAGTCGTGATATTCGCTCAAGACACTGGACGGGTGCTGATGTTACAGCGGCGTGACGATCCGGAATTCTGGCAGTCGGTTACCGGCAGCATTGAAGAAGGTGAAAGCGCGTTGCATGCCGCACAGCGTGAAGTAAAGGAAGAGGTCGAGATCGACGTGGTCTCAGAACACCTGGCCTTGAATGACTGTCAACGCTGTGTGGAGTTTGAGATTTTTACACATTTGCGTCATCGCTATGCACCGGGAATCACGCGCAACACAGAATATTGGTTCTGTCTTGCGCTGCCGAACGAACGGCCGGTTACCATCTCGGAACATCTGGCCTGGGAATGGACAGACGCACCCGCTGCGGCTGCCATGACCAAGTCGTGGAGCAACCGGCAGGCGATTGAAGAGTTTGTAATTAATGCTGCCCACTAGGCAGCTATTTTGGAGATGTTTTTATGGCAGGTCATAGTAAGTGGGCCAACACAAAACACCGTAAAGCGGCACAGGATGCCAAACGCGGTAAAATCTTTACGAAAATCATTCGTGAGCTGGTAACCGCTGCCCGTTTGGGTGGGGGTGACGCAGGGTCTAACCCACGTCTGCGCGCAGCGATTGATAAAGCATTGTCCAACAACATGACGCGTGACACCTTAAACCGTGCCATTGCGCGTGGTGTGGGTGGCGATGAAGACGCGAACATGGAAACCATCATTTATGAAGGTTACGGTCCTGGCGGTTCAGCCGTTATGGTTGAATGTCTGAGTGACAACCGTAACCGTACCGTGGCAGAAGTTCGCCACGCGTTCAACAAATGTGGTGGTAACCTGGGAACTGACGGCTCTGTAGCCTATCTGTTCACCAAAAAAGGCGTTATCTCCTATGCACCGGGCAAAGACGAAGACACCGTGATGGAAGCGGCTCTGGAAGCCGGTGCTGAAGACGTTGTTTCTTACGACGACGGTGCAATCGACGTGTTCACTGCCTGGGAAGAGATGGGCGCAGTTCGTGACGCACTCGAAGCCGCTGGCCTGAAAGCTGACGAAGCAGAAGTCTCCATGATCCCATCCACCAAAGCAGATATGGATGCGGAAACTGCACCGAAGCTGATGCGTCTTATCGACATGTTGGAAGACTGCGATGATGTACAAGAGGTTTATCACAACGGTGAGATCTCTGACGAGGTTGCGGCAACCCTGTAATGATACCCGTCATTTTTCAAGTCGCAGATGCGTTGGCTTTGCTCGCTCACCCCAGTCACGTAGCATGACTACGCTGCTGGGGATTTGCTGTGCAACCGCCTTCTTGCGACTTGAAGTCTATAGGGTATTTTCCTTCCAGGGAGGCGCGTGATGGCGATTATTCTCGGTATTGACCCGGGGTCACGCGTTACCGGTTATGGCGTCATTCGCCAGACCGGTCGGCAGCTAACCTATTTAGGCAGCGGCTGTATTCGTACTCAGGTGACCGATTTACCCTCGCGTTTGAAGCTTATCTACGCGGGGGTAAGCGAAATTATTACCCAGTTCCAGCCAGAGTATTTCGCCATTGAATCTGTCTTTATGGCGAAAAATGCCGATTCAGCTTTGAAACTCGGACAGGCGCGTGGTGCGGCGATTGTCGCTGCGGTCAACCACGAACTTCCGGTTTTTGAATATGCAGCCCGTCAGGTAAAACAGACGGTAGTGGGTATCGGGAGTGCGGAGAAAAGCCAGGTACAACATATGGTGCGTACCTTGCTGAAACTCTCTGCCAACCCGCAAGCGGATGCGGCGGATGCGCTGGCGGTTGCCATTACGCATTGCCACGTGACGCAAAACTCGATGCAGATGAGCGACACGCGGCTTAATCTGGCGCGGGGACGATTAAAGTAAATATATCCTTCATACTTCAAGCTGCAGGTGCGTTGGCTACACTCGCTCACCCGAATCACTGACTTTAGTCAGCTCATCGGGATTGGTTCGTTTGCCGCGTTACTCGGCGAAGCCTCGCCCTTCGGGGCCTGCGCAAGCGCTGTTCAAAATGCTAAAGGCATTTTGTCCTGCCACTGGAATTATTTTGGCTATGGGCTGGATATCTATCCAGCCTTTTTTATATGATAAGCAAAATTTTCAGCACAACCTTGGGAGCAGTAAAACGTGATTGGACGACTCAGAGGCATCATCCTGGAAAAACAGCCACCGCTGGTATTAATGGAAGTGGGTGGCGTAGGGTATGAAGTCCATATGCCGATGACCTGCTTCTACGAACTACCGGAAATCGGTAAAGAAGCGGTGGTGTTTACCCAGTTTGTGGTGCGTGAAGACGCGCAGTTGCTTTACGGCTTTAACAACAAACAAGAACGCACTCTGTTCCGCGAGCTTATCAAAGTGAATGGTGTCGGCCCTAAACTGGCGTTGGCGATCCTTTCAGGTATGTCTGCCCAGCAGTTTGTTAACGCCGTCGAACGCGAAGAAATCGGTTCATTAGTTAAATTGCCAGGTGTGGGTAAAAAAACCGCAGAGCGCTTAATTGTTGAGATGAAAGACCGTTTTAAAGGGATGCATGGCGATCTGTTTACGCCTGCTTCTGACCTGGTTCTGACAGCGCCAGATAGCGGCGTTACCGATGACGCAGAATCGGAAGCGGTTGCTGCGCTGGTTTCGCTGGGCTATAAACCACAGGAAGCGAGTCGGATGATCAGCAAAGTAGGCCGTGCGGGCGCTGATTGTGAAACGCTGATCCGCGAAGCACTCCGCGCAGCACTTTGAAGCACCTTGAGGTAGATGAAGGATGATTGAAGCAGACCGTCTGGTATCGCCAGACACTATCACCCCTGACGAATTAATTGACCGCGCAATCCGCCCGCGTTTTTTGGCAGATTACGTCGGCCAACCGCAGGTCCGCTCGCAAATGGAGATTTTTATCCAGGCGGCAAAATTGCGTGGGGATGCGCTTGATCATCTGTTAATTTTTGGCCCACCAGGGTTGGGTAAAACCACGCTGGCAAACATCGTGGCTAACGAAATGGGTGTTAACCTGCGAACCACTTCCGGCCCCGTGCTGGAAAAGGCAGGTGACCTCGCCGCGATGTTGACCAACCTCGAACCTCACGACGTTTTGTTTATTGATGAAATCCATCGTCTTTCGCCGGTTGTTGAAGAAGTGCTATACCCAGCGATGGAAGATTACCAGCTCGATATCATGATTGGCGAAGGTCCGGCTGCGCGCTCCATTAAAATTGATTTGCCGCCGTTTACTCTGATTGGCGCGACAACGCGTGCCGGTTCTTTGACGTCTCCGTTGCGTGACCGTTTCGGTATTGTTCAACGTCTGGAGTTTTATCAGGTCGCCGATTTGCAGCACATCGTGGGTCGCAGTGCCAGCGTGCTGGGGCTTGAGATGAGCGAAGAGGGCGCGCTGGAAGTGGCTCGCCGTGCACGCGGTACACCGCGTATTGCCAACCGCTTATTGCGCCGCGTTCGTGACTTTGCTGAAGTGCGCCACGACGGCACCATCAGTGCAGACATTGCTTCACAAGCACTGGATATGCTCAATGTCGATACCGAAGGGTTTGATTATATGGACCGTAAGTTACTGCTGGCGGTGATAGACAAATTCCTTGGCGGCCCGGTTGGGCTGGACAACCTCGCGGCAGCAATCGGCGAGGAACGTGAAACGATAGAAGATGTGCTGGAACCATTCTTGATTCAACAGGGGTTCTTGCAGCGTACCCCACGCGGACGCATTGCCACTCCAAGAGCCTGGTCGCACTTCGGGATTGTGCCGCCCGCACAGCCTTGAAGCCAAAGTTTTGATTGAATTGCAGGTCGACCCTGATCCCGACCTTCTCCCCCAGGAGAAGGGGAATACTGGACAGTTCCCTCTCCTTAGGGTGAGGGGCAGTCGGTATCCACTTTAGAAATTAAGCCGCTTGCTTCTTCGCCATACTCAGCACAAACAACACCGCCGAACTCAGCACTACTGAAGGGCCTGCGGGAGTGTCATAAAACGCTGAAAACGTCAGCCCACCAGTCACGGAAAGCATTCCGATAAATACCGCAAAACCTGCCATCTGCTCCGGTGTACGTGCAAACCGACGCGCGGTTGCTGCAGGGATAATCAACAGGGAGGTGATTATCAATGCACCGACAAATTTCATCGCCACGCCGATTGTTAGCGCCGTCACCAGCATTAACAGCATTTTCACCCGTTGAAGATTTACGCCATCAACATGTGCAAGATCCGGGCTGATGGTCATCGACAAAAGGTTGCGCCATTGCCAAAGAAGCACGCCAACAACTACCGCAACGCCAAGGGCGATTGAGATAATATCCGGCATTGTGACCGAGAGCAGATCGCCAAACAGATACGCCATTAAGTCGACACGTACATTTGACATCAAACTCACCACCACCAGACCCAGCGACAATGCACTGTGCGCCATAATGCCTAACAAGGTATCTAATGCCAGATGTGGGCGCTTCTCGAGCCAGACCAGGCCCAATGCCAGTAACAGCGTCACCGCTATCACCGCATAAAAGGGATTCACGTTTAGCAATAAGCCAAACGCAACGCCTAGCAGAGAGGCGTGGGCGAGGGTATCGCCAAAATAGGACATTCGACGCCAGACAACAAACGAGCCAAGCGGGCCTGCAGCACACGCAAGCAAAATCCCGGCAAGCCAGCCGGGTAACAACAATTCAATCATGGCTGGCCATTCCCTCTGCGCAGAACAATACGTCCGGTAAGATCGTGACGGTGATTATGATGGTGACGATAAATACCTAATTGCTCAGCCCCACGCTGGCCGAACATCGAAATAAATTCCGGATGCATCGACACGACTTCTGGCGTACCCGAGCAGCAAATATGATGGTTCAGACACAACACATCATCGGTTTTTGCCATCACTAAGTGCAGGTCATGGGAAACCATCATTACCGCACAATTCAATTCCTGGCGCAGTTGGTCAATCAGGTTGTAGAGAGCCAGTTGTCCATTAACATCAACGCCTTGGGTCGGCTCATCAAGCACCAGTAACTGCGGCTGATTGAGTAACGCTCGTGCCAACAGAACACGCTGATTCTCACCGCCGGATAGCTTTTGCATCGGCGCTTCAATTAAATGAGCGGCCTGAACGCGTTTCAATGCGGGCAAAATATCCGCTTTTTTCACACCAGGGCGCAGACGCATAAAGCGGCTGACCGTCAACGGCAAGGTGGCATCGAGATGCAATTTTTGCGGCACGTAACCGATACGCAAGTCGCGGTCTCGCTTGATAACCCCTTCATCAGGAGCTACCAGACCCAGCACCACACGAACCAGCGTTGATTTGCCTGCACCATTTGGACCCAGCAGCGTCAAAATACGGCCAGGTTTAAGATCGAGTGAAATATCAGACAACACGCGGCGTTGTCCGAATGAAACAGAGATATTTTCCAGTGATACCAGATTTGTCATGACAATTTCAGGGGTTGCAGAAGTTAGCGGATGTTATAATATCACACATCTCAAATTGATAACGATGAAAAGTCGCATTATGTTACATAAAAACGCATTTCTTTGCGCAGCTTTAACAACTGCATTAATGGCATCTGCCGCCGTGCCCGCACAGGCCGCGGTTGTCGCCTCTATCAAACCATTAGGTTTTATTGCTGCCGCTATTGCAGATGGCGTCACACCAACGGAAGTTTTACTGCCAGATGGCGCGTCAGAGCATGATTATGCACTTCGTCCATCTGATGTAAAACGCTTACAAAGCGCGGACTTAGTGGTGTGGGTGGGTCCAGAAATGGAAGCCTTTATGCAGAAGTCGGTAAACCAATTAGCTGAGCAAAAACAAGTGCAACTGGCGGCTTTGCCAGGAGTGAAACCGTTGCTCATGAAAGGGGGTGACGATGACGACCATGGTCATGAAGGACATGACCACGCCGCCGAAAATAGTGACGAAGATCACCATCATGGTGAATACAACATGCATATTTGGCTCTCACCAGAGGTAGCGCGGCTCTCAGCGGTTGCAATCCACGATAAATTAGTGGAACTTATGCCCGAAAATAGAGCCAAACTTGACGCCAACTTGCAATCTTTCGAGTTAGGATTAGCCAACACCGATAAGCAAGTGGGTAGCGTGCTCGCGCCACTCAAAGGAAAAGGGTATTTCGTTTTTCACGACGCCTATGGCTACTTTGAAAAACATTACGGTCTGACCTCACTCGGTCATTTTACCGTGAACCCAGAAATCCAACCCGGTGCGCAGCGTTTACATGACATCAGAACACAGTTGGTTGAGCAAAAAGCCGTGTGCGTTTTTGCTGAGCCACAATTCAGGCCAGCAGTTATCAATGCCGTTGCCCGTGGTACAAACGTTCGTTCCGGAACGCTGGATCCACTGGGTATTGAGGTTAAGCTCGGAAAAGACAGCTATATGCAGTTTTTAACCGGGCTTGCGAACCAGTATGCGAGCTGCCTGAAAGGAGATTAACGAGGAAGTGAATACGTGCAACAGATAGCCCGCTCTGTCGCCCTGGCATTCGACAATTTGTCCCGGCCCCATCGCGTTATGCTGGGGTCACTTACAGTTCTTACACTTGCGGTCGCTGTCTGGCGACCGTACGTCTATCATCCTGAAGCCAGCCCTGTTATCAAAACCATTGAGCTTGAGAAAAACGATATTCGTTCGTTACTTCCCGAAGCCAGTGAGCCGCTAGACCAGTCTCCGGACGCTGAAGACGATACCATTCCACAAGATGAGCTGGACGATAAAACCGCTGGTGAAACCGGGGTGCATGAGTATGACGTCTCCACCGGCGATACGCTTAGCAGCATCCTGAACCAGTACGGCATTGATATGGGTGATATCAGCCAGCTTGCCGCGGTAGATAAAGATCTGCGTAACCTGAAAATCGGTCAGCAACTTTCCTGGACACTGAATGACGATGGCGAACTACAACGCCTCACATGGGAAATGTCGCGCCGTGAAACGCGTACCTATGACCGTTCAGGTAGTACCTTCAAGCTCAGCAGCGAAATGCAGCAAGGCGAATGGGTTAACAACGTCATGAAAGGCACCGTTGGCAATAGTTTTGTCAGCAGCGCGAAAGATGCCGGCTTAACCAGTGCTGAAATCAGCGGCGTTATCAAGGCCATGCAGTGGCAAATGGACTTCCGCAAACTGAAGAAAGGCGATCAGTTCGCTGTGCTGATGTCACGTGAAATGCTTGATGGTAAACGTGAGCAAAGCCATTTGGTCGGCGTGCGTCTGCGCAGCAGTGGTAAAGATTACTACGCCATTCGTGCAGAAGACGGTAAGTTCTACGACCGCAGCGGTTCAGGTCTGGCGAAAGGCTTTATGCGTTTCCCGACGGCAAAACAATTCCGTATCTCGTCAAACTTTAATCCTCGTCGCCTTAACCCGGTTACGGGTCGCATTGCGCCGCACAAAGGTGTCGACTTTGCGATGCCGCAAGGGACTCCAGTGTTGTCAGTCGGTGATGGCGAAGTGGTGATGGCGAAACGTAGCGGAGCGGCAGGTTACTTTGTGGCTATACGTCACGGGCGTACCTACACCACCCGTTACATGCACCTGAAGAAGCTGTTAGTCACGCCAGGACAGAAAGTGAAACGCGGTGATCGTATCGCATTGTCAGGCAATACTGGCCGTTCTACTGGGCCGCATTTGCATTATGAAGTGTGGATTAACCAGCAAGCGGTGAACCCGTTGACAGCGAAACTGCCACGTACCGAAGGGCTTACAGGCTCGGATCGTAACGAATATCTGGCTCAGGTTCGCGAAGTCACACCACAGCTAAGTTTGAATTAATCTAACGCTGTGAACAAAGCCGGTACTGAGTGACCGGCTTTTTCTTTGTCTGAAAGGCATTACCCCGCTAAGATACTTACAAATTCATGTCATCAATGATTTGATGCTGTACTGAGAATATGCATGGAAAAAGCAAAAAAAAGTCACAGTGAGTTCATTCCTGAATTTCAAAAGGCCTTCTTGCACCCGAAATTTTGGGGCGCCTGGTTAGGCGTTGGCGCTTTCGCCGGACTTGCTATGTTACCGCCATCTATCCGCGATCCTCTGCTGGGTAAAATTGGATGTATTGCCGGACGCTTTGGTAAAAGCGCTCGCCGTCGCGCGCAAATTAACTTGCTGTATTGCTTCCCGGAAATGCCGGAAGCGGACCGTGAAGCTGTCATCGACAATATGTTTGCCACCGCACCGCAAGCGATGGTGATGATGGCGGAATTGGCGCTCAAAGATCCGCAAAAAGTCATGCAACGCGTTGACTGGCATGGCAAAGAGATTATCGACGAGATTAAGCAACGCGAAGAGAATGTGATTTTCCTCGTGCCACACGGATGGGGCGTGGATATTCCGGCGATGTTGCTTGCGTCGCAGGGCCAAAAAATGGCTGCCATGTTCCATAACCAGGGCAACCCATTGTTCGACTACATGTGGAATACGGTACGTCGTCGTTTCGGTGGCCGTTTGCACGCGCGTAACGACGGGATTAAGCCATTTATTAGCTCAGTGCGTCAGGGGTATTGGGGATACTATCTGCCCGATCAGGATCACGGCGCAGAACATAGCGAATTCGTCGATTTCTTCGGAACCTACAAAGCGACATTGCCCGCCATTGGCCGTTTGATGAAGGTTGCTCGTGCACGTGTAGTACCGCTTTTCCCGGTGTACAACAGCAAAACTCACCGTTTAGATATTCATATTCGTCCACCGATGGACGATTTAGTCGATGCGGACGACAACACCATTGCCCGTCGCATGAATGAAGAAGTCGAGATTTTGGTGGGACCGAATCTTGAACAGTACACCTGGATTTTGAAATTGCTCAAAACTCGCAAGGAAGGGGAGACCGAACCCTACCGCCGCAAAGAGCTTTATCCAAAGAAGTAAGAAATAACCATTAAAAAAGGGGCCATTTGGCCCCTTTGTCATCCTGCGGTTGAATTACTCAACACACAGAATACGCGTCGTGTTGGTGGTACCAATGGTACTCATCACATCGCCCTGGGTAACGATGACCAGGTCACCAGAAACCAGGTAACCTTTGTCACGTAGTAGAATTACCGCATCGTTTGCTGCGGCAACGCCGTCGCTTGGGCTATCGAAATACACTGGCGTTACACCACGGTACAAAGAGGTGAGGTTCAACGTACGCTCATGACGAGACATAGCGAAAATTGGCAGACCGGAGCTGATACGAGAAGTCATCAACGCAGTACGGCCAGATTCTGTCATGGTAATAATCGCAGTCACACCCTTCAGGTGGTTAGCCGCATACATGGCAGACATCGCAATCGCTTCTTCAACGTTGTCGAACTGCACGTCCAGACGGTGTTTTGAAACGTTGATACTTGGGATCTTTTCAGCGCCCAGGCAAACACGCGCCATCGCCGCAACGGTTTCAGCCGGGTATTGACCCGCTGCGGTTTCCGCAGACAACATCACCGCATCCGTACCATCAAGAACGGCGTTCGCCACGTCCATGACTTCAGCACGCGTTGGCATTGGGTTGGTGATCATCGACTCCATCATCTGAGTCGCAGTGATTACCGCACGGTTCAGCTTACGCGCACGGCGAATCAGGGTCTTCTGAATCCCGACCAGCTCAGGATCACCGATTTCAACGCCCAGGTCACCACGGGCAACCATGACCACGTCAGAAGCCAGGATAACATCGTCCATCGCCGCTTCGTCGCATACCGCTTCAGCACGTTCAACTTTTGCGACAATCTTCGCGTCACAACCTGCATCGCGCGCCAGGCGGCGTGCGTAGTTCAAGTCTTCGCCACAACGAGGGAAGGATACCGCCAGGTAATCGACACCGATTTTCGCCGCAGTCAGAATATCGGCTTTGTCTTTATCGGTCAGCGCTTCGGCTGACAGGCCGCCACCCAGTTTGTTGATCCCTTTGTTGTTCGACAGCGGGCCACCTACGGTAACCTCGGTGAACACTTTCATACCCTGAACTTCGAGTACTTTTAACTGCACACGGCCATCATCAAGCAGCAGGATATCACCGGTCACTACGTCAGCTGGCAGACCTTTATAGTCGATGCCCACTTTCTCTTTGTCGCCTTCACCTTTACCCAGGTTGGCATCAAGCAGGAATTTGTCACCGATATTCAGGAAAACTTTACCTTCTTTAAAGGTAGAGACACGAATCTTTGGACCTTGCAAATCGCCCAGAATAGCGACATGACGACCCAGTTTCGCGGCAATTTCGCGAACTTTATCAGCACGGATCTGATGATCTTCTGCGGTGCCGTGGGAAAAGTTCATACGCACCACGTTGGCGCCAGCTGCGATAATCTTTTCCAGATTATTGTCGCGATCGGTTGCCGGGCCTAAAGTGGTAACGATTTTGGTTCTACGTAGCCGTCTGGACATGTATTACTCCGTTGACTGAAACAACTTTGGTGTTGCGTTAACAAAAGATTCGGTAAATCGGAATGCGTTGAAAAACGCAATGCAACAACTTAACCGAATGACCTAAAAAGTTACAGCTTTGTTATAAAAACTTACGTGTTGTCGCCAGAGACAAACATTCCCTTATCAAAACGCGATTCCTTGAGCGCTTCTTTGACTCGCTTCAAGTTATCTCTGAATTTCGCCCCGCGACGTAAAGTAAAACCGGTTGCCAGCACATCAATGACTGTTAATTGAGCAAGGCGGGAGACCATCGGCATATAAATGTCAGTATCCTCCGGTACGTCGAGCAGTAAAGAGAGCGTCGCTTCGCGAGCCAGTGGCGAGCCTTCTGAGGTTATCGCCAGCACGATAGCGTCGTTCTCGCGTGCTAATTGCGCCAGTTCCACCAGGTTTTTGGTGCGCCCGGTGTGGGAGATAAGCACAACAACATCTTCTTCGCTGCAATTCATGCAACTCATGCGCTGCAAAACGACATCGTCGGAATAGATAACCGGCACGTTAAAACGAAAGAATTTGTTCATCGCATCATGGGCGACGGCGGCCGAGGAACCCAAACCAAAGAAAGCTATTTTCTTGGCTTGGGTGAGTAAATCCACCGCGCGATTGACTGCGGCCATATCCAGTGATTGCCGCACCTGGTCAAGACTGGCCATCGCGGATTCGAAGATTTTGCCGGTATAAGCTTCAACGCTATCGTCTTCATCAACATTCCGGTTTACATAAGGAGTGCCATTCGCCAGACTTTGCGCTAAATGTAATTTAAAATCTGGGAAGCCTTTCGTTTCAAGACGGCGGCAAAAGCGGTTGACGGTCGGTTCGCTGACTTCAGCACTGCGGGCGAGGGTGGCAATGCTTGAATGAATGGCATCTTGCGGAGCGGTGAGAATCACTTCTGCGACTTTACGTTCTGATTTGCTAAGGTGTTCCAGTTGGGACTGGATTTTGTCCAGCATATTCATAGGTGTCCGACACTCATGGATTTTGTCGATTTCTATAACAGGAGAAATCGTGGCACGATTTAGCAAGAATATACGCTTGCCCTTCAGCGAAGGGGCAAGATAATCGGTGTAACGATGTTGTTTTTTTTCATTACATGATCAGTGTCTAACTTTAGACATGATATACATCGACAACAAATCGTCAGAAATTTCCACCACACATCGCTAAAAGTGGCTCTGACGGGCAAGGGTTGCCCAAATACACGATCAAATAATTGGCAATGGTTTACCTGGATTCACCAAAAGCAGTACATTGTTGTGTAATAAAATTACAAACGGGCCGGTACATATACCCGAAACGAGGAGAATAAACATGGCGGTAACACAGACAGCTCAGGCATGTGACCTGGTGATTTTCGGCGCAAAAGGCGACCTTGCGCGTCGGAAGCTGCTGCCATCCCTGTATCAGTTGGAAAAGGCGGGGCAGATCCATCCGGAAACACGCATCCTGGGCGTGGGCCGCGCAGACTGGGATAAAGAGGCGTATACCAAAGTGGTGCGTGAAGCGATCGAAACCTTTATGAAGGAAAAGATCGACGAAAGCCTCTGGGATAAATTGAGTGGCCGTCTTGATTTTTGCAATCTGGATGTTAACGACACGGCAGCTTTTACCAAACTCGGTAAGATGCTCGATCAGCAAAACCGCGTCACTATCAACTACTTTGCAATGCCACCAAGTACTTTTGGCGCAATCTGTAAAGGTCTGGGTAAGGCGAAGCTCAACGCCAAACCTGCTCGCGTTGTGATGGAAAAACCACTCGGTACTTCGCTTGCGACCTCCCAGGAAATCAACGACCAGGTGGGTGAGTATTTTGAAGAGTGCCAGGTCTACCGTATTGACCACTATTTAGGTAAAGAAACCGTTCTGAACCTGCTGGCGCTGCGTTTTGCTAACTCCCTGTTCGCAAATAACTGGGATAACAAAACTATCGACCACGTGGAAATCACGGTTGCTGAAGAAGTTGGCATCGAAGGACGCTGGGGTTATTTTGATCAGGCCGGGCAGATGCGCGACATGATTCAAAACCACCTGTTGCAAATCCTGTGCATGATTGCCATGTCTCCTCCATCAGACCTGACGGCTGACCATATCCGCGACGAGAAAGTCAAAGTTTTGCAATCTCTTCGCCGTATCGACCGCAGCAATGTGCGTGAGAAAACGGTTCGCGGCCAGTACACTTCTGGTTTTGCGCAGGGTAAAAAAGTTCCAGGCTACCTGGAAGAAGAAGGCGCGAACAAATCCAGCGGTACCGAAACTTTTGTGGCTATCCGTGTGGATATCGACAACTGGCGTTGGGCTGGTGTGCCGTTCTACCTGCGTACCGGTAAACGTCTGCCAACCAAATGCTCTGAGGTTGTGGTCTACTTCAAGAGTCCTGCGCTGAACCTGTTTAAAGATTCATGGCAGGATTTGCCGCAGAACAAGCTCACCATTCGTCTGCAGCCAGATGAGGGTGTGGATATCCAGGTACTCAACAAAGTGCCAGGGCTTGATCACAAGCACAACCTGCAAACCACCAAACTGGATCTGAGCTACTCCGAAACCTTTAACGAATCTCATCTGGCAGATGCTTACGAGCGCCTGCTGCTGGAAACCATGCGTGGTATTCAGGCTCTGTTCGTGCGTCGCGATGAAGTAGAAGAAGCGTGGAAATGGGTCGACTCTATCACTGAAGCGTGGGCTGCAGACAACGATGCACCGAAACCTTACCAGGCGGGTACCTGGGGGCCAGTGGCTTCAGTTGCGATGATTACCCGTGATGGGCGTTCCTGGAACGAGTTCGAATAATCCGCGTCATCCTTGAGTTGCAGGGGTGTTGGCAGCACTCGCTCGCCCGAATCACTTACTTATGTAAGCTCATCGGGATTAATGAGAGACTCCTGTCTCTCACCGGAGGCCAGCCTTTGGCTGATCAAATTCGTTCCAGACGAATTTGTCACTGCGTTTGCCGCCTACCTGCAACTCGAATGATTTAGGGGATAAAACTCATCGGATTTTGCAAAAACCGCGTAACAAGTGGTTTGCATTTTACCGGTAACATGATCTAACACCAAAGTGGTGCAAATTTTTTAATTTAAAAGCCCTGACTGGATTCACCAGCAGGGCTTTTTTATTTACACTAGCTGAAGCGATTTTGCCCTGATGGTACGGATTGCCGCCTCACGAGACGAAAACAGAGCCGGTAACGTCGACCACCTGCCCAAAGCGACGGCAGCCACTTTAAAGAGGATCTTTTATGAATCCAATTTTGTTACGCGTAACAAAACGCATCGTTGAACGCTCCCGCCAGACCCGTGAAACTTATCTGGCCCGCATCGAAAAAGCGAAGTCCAACACCGTCCATCGTTCTGAGTTGGCGTGTGGGAATCTGGCCCACGGATTTGCGGCTTGCCAACCAGATGATAAAGCCGCGCTGAAGAGCATGTTGCGTAACAATATTGCGATCATTACTTCCTATAACGACATGCTCTCAGCCCATCAACCGTATGAGTATTACCCTGACCAGATCCGTAAAGCGCTGCATTCAGTTGGTGCCGTAGGGCAAGTTGCGGGCGGTGTGCCAGCCATGTGCGATGGTGTGACGCAAGGCCAGGATGGAATGGAGTTGTCTTTGCTCAGTCGCGAGATTATCGCGATGTCTACCGCTATCGGTCTGTCACACAATATGTTCGACGGTGCGCTGTACCTGGGGGTATGCGACAAAATCGTCCCTGGTTTGACTATGGCTGCACTGTCATTTGGTCATTTACCCGCGGTGTTTGTCCCGTCAGGCCCGATGGCCAGCGGTTTAGCAAATAAAGAGAAAGTCCGTATCCGCCAGCTTTATGCAGAAGGCAAAGTTGACCGTATGGCTTTACTTGATTCTGAAGCTGCGTCCTATCATGCGCCAGGTACCTGCACCTTCTATGGCACCGCCAACACCAACCAGATGGTGGTTGAGTTTATGGGGATGCAATTGCCAGGATCATCGTTCGTTCATCCAGATGCCCCGTTGCGCCATGAGTTAACGGCAGCGGCGGCACGTCAGGTGACACGCCTTACCGGTAACGGTAATGAGTGGATGCCAATCGGTAAAATGATTGACGAAAAGGTCGTGGTCAATGGCATTGTTGCGTTGCTGGCAACCGGCGGTTCAACCAACCACACCATGCACCTGGTGGCGATGGCGCGTGCGGCAGGTATCATCATTAACTGGGATGACTTCTCTGATCTTTCTGATGTGGTGCCGTTACTGGCGCGCCTGTACCCGAACGGCCCGGCAGATATCAACCATTTCCAGGCAGCGGGCGGTGTACCTGTGCTGATGCGCGAATTGCTGAAAGGTGGGTTGCTGCATGAAGATGTGAATACCGTCGCGGGCTTTGGCTTGCACCACTACACCATGGAACCATGGCTGGATAAGGGTCAACTTGCGTGGCGTGAAGGGGCAACAACCGCACTGGATACCGATGTTATCGCGACCTTTGAAAAACCATTCTCCAAACACGGCGGCACCAAAGTCCTTAGCGGTAACCTCGGTCGCGCCGTGATGAAAACCTCTGCGGTACCGGTAGAAAACCAAATCATCGAAGCGCCAGCGGTTATTTTTGAAAGCCAGCATGATGTGTTACCTGCGTTTGAAGCAGGTCTTCTTGACCGTGATTGCGTGGTTGTTGTGCGTCATCAAGGGCCAAAAGCGAACGGCATGCCAGAATTACATAAACTTATGCCGCCACTTGGGGTATTATTGGACCGCTGTTTCAAAATTTCGTTAGTCACTGATGGACGGCTGTCGGGCGCGTCAGGTAAGGTGCCCTCTGCCATTCATGTTACCCCAGAAGCTTATGATGGTGGGCTGCTGGCAAAAGTCCGTGATGGCGATATGATTCGCGTCAACGGTCAAACGGGTGAACTGACATTGCTGGTCGATGATGCCGAGTTGGAAAAACGCACTGCATACCACCCGGATCTCAGCGCAGAACGCGTGGGAACCGGGCGTGAACTATTTAGCGCGTTACGCGAACAGTTATCTGGCGCGGAACAGGGCGCGACCTGCATTAAATTTTAAGGACCAGATGCAGCAATTGCCGCACTGGAAATGAATGATAAAGTTGGTTGAAGAGGCTCTTAGATGAAAAACTGGAAAACTACTGCGGAACAGATCCTGAAAACAGGACCGGTCGTTCCGGTTATCGTAGTAAACAAACTGGAACACGCAGTACCAATGGCTAAAGCGTTAGTGGCTGGCGGTGTTCGCGTTCTGGAAGTGACTCTGCGTACTCCATGTGCGATGGACGCTATCCGTGCAATCGCGAAAGAAGTCCCGGAAGCGATTATCGGTGCGGGTACCGTTCTGAACCCACAACAACTGGCAGAAGTAACCGAAGCTGGCGCGCAGTTTGCTATCAGCCCAGGCCTGACTGAACCATTGTTGAAAGCAGCAACTGAAGGCACCATCCCATTGATCCCAGGTATCAGCACCGTTTCTGAACTGATGCTGGGTCTGGACTACGGCTTGAAAGAGTTCAAATTCTTCCCAGCTGAAGCCAATGGCGGAACCAAAGCTTTGCAAGCAATCGCGGGTCCATTCTCTCAGGTTCGTTTCTGCCCAACCGGCGGTATCACTCCAGCGAACTACCGTGACTACCTGGCGCTGAAAAGCGTTCTGTGTATCGGTGGTTCCTGGTTGGTTCCGGCTGACGCGTTGGAAGCAGGTGATTTTGATCGTATCACCCAGCTTGCTCGTGAAGCCGTCGAAGGCGCGAAATAACACTTCATTCTTCGAGCCGCATCTGTGTTGGCATCCTTGCTCACCCCAGTCACTTACTCATGTAAGCTCCTGGGGATTTGCTGCGTCGCCGCCTTGATGCAACACGAATTATTCGTGTTATTGAATCCCCGCTCAATTGAGCGGGGATTTTTTTAGCCTTTGACGATGACGGCTTTCGTCGCTGCAATGGCGCGAGCTATGGCATCTTCTACGCTTGAGCCCGTTGCCAGTGCCACACCCATCCTGCGTTTACCACTGATTTCTGGCTTCCCAAACAGACGTACTTGTAAGCCTGCCCCCACCGCGCTACCGACGTTGCCGAACTGGACGTTATCACTGGTTAATTCTGGAAGGATCACCGCAGAAGCCGCCGGGCCATACTGGCGAATTCCACCAACTGGCAAGCCGAGGAAGGCACGCACGTGCAAGGCGAACTCTGATAAGTCCTGAGAAATCAGCGTCACCATACCGGTGTCATGTGGGCGAGGGGAGACTTCGCTGAAAATAACCTCATCACCACAGACAAACAGTTCAACACCAAACAGTCCGTAGCCACCCAATGATTTGACGACTTTTTCAGCAATTTCCTGCGCGCGGGCAAGGGCGACATCGCTCATTTTCTGCGGCTGCCAGGATTCACGATAATCACCATCTTCCTGGCGATGACCAATCGGGTCACAGAAATGGACGCCATCGATTGCGCTGATGGTCAGCAGGGTAATTTCAAAATCAAAATTCACCACGCCTTCAACAATCACACGTCCTTTACCGGCACGGCCGCCAAGCTGTGCGTACTCCCAGGCTTTTGCTAACTGATCGGCAGTGCGGATAAAACTTTGCCCTTTACCGGAAGAGCTCATAACGGGTTTGATGATACAAGGCAGGCCAATTTCTTCGACCGCGTGCAAGAACGCGGCTTCGCTATCGGCAAAACGGTAACTGGAGGTCGGCAAACCCAGTTCTTCGGCAGCCAGACGACGAATGCCTTCACGGTTCATGGTCAACTGGGTAGCACGGGCGCAAGGTACTACGTACTGACCTTGCTGCTCCAGTTCGACCAGCATATCCGTCGCAATCGCTTCAATTTCGGGAACAATGAAATCGGGCTTTTCAGTGGCGACCAGTTTTCTAAGCTCGGCACCATCCAACATATTAATCACGTGGCTACGATGCGCGACATGCATTGCCGGGGCATCAGCGTAACGATCGACGGCGATCACTTCCAGACCCAGGCGTTGACATTCTATCGCCACTTCTTTTCCTAATTCGCCCGAACCCAACAACATCACACGAGTAGCTGAAGGACGGAGCGCTGTTCCCAACATTGACATAATCTGTATACCCAAACGGAGAAAATAGACCGGCGGATTATAAACGAAAACGTTTGCGTACGCATCGGCTTTCCCGCTTGCGATGCAAGGGTAATATCATTATACTGTTTAAATAAACAGTTAAACCGGAGCTGCAAAATGGCGGTTGAAATCAAATACGTTGTTGTACGAGAGGGGCAAGAAAAAATGTCATTTGCCAGTAAGAAGGACGCCGACGCCTATGACAAAATGCTCGATCTGGCGGAAGTGTTGAGTGGCTGGCTCACTCACAGCCCAATAGCTCTCGAAGAAGGCCAAAATGACGTGCTGGCGATGTGGATGGCAGAAAACAAAGATGTGCTTTCCACCGTGCTGAAAAGCGGCAAATTGCCAGAACTTGAAGCCGCAGCTTCAGTAGAAGAACCCACTGAAGAGGTTTCTGACGAAGAGGCTTCCGACGAAAAAGTGGCCGAGCATCCGCGTAAGCGCACAAAAGCTGCCTAAGTTTTATCGCGTCGGGTTACCGGCGCGTTTCTTTTCTCATCTTTAGTCTGATCAGACACTTCTTGACAGCCTTTCGCATAACCTCAGTGGTTAACTTCCTTAAAAAGGGTGTCTCTCATGAGCAATTGGTTACAGCAACTTCAGTCTATGCTGGGACAAGCGACGCAGTCCGGCCAAAATCAATCGGTACAAAATCCATCATCGCAAGTGCCTCAGGGGCTGAGTAAATTACTGGTGCCAGGTGCACTGGGTGGTTTAGCAGGCTTACTGGTTGCCAGTAAATCATCGCGTAAATTACTGACAAAATATGGGACCAGCGCATTGCTGGTTGGCGGTGGTGCCGTGGCTGGAAGCGTGTTGTGGAGCAAATACAAAGATCGCGTCCGTGATGCCCACCAGGGTGAGCCGAATTACGGGCAGCAACAGTCGCCAATTGATTTGCGTACCCAGCGCCTGGTTCTGGCTTTGGTGTTTGCCGCCAAAAGTGATGGCCACATCGATGACAAAGAGCGCCAGATTATCGATCAGCAACTGCGTGATGCAGGAATTGAAGGCCAGGGTCGCAACCTGATTCAACAGGCCATCGATCAGCCGCTTGATCCGCAGCTTCTGGTGCAAGGCGTTAATAACGAAGAAGAAGCGCTGGAACTTTATTTCCTCAGCTGTGCTGCTATCGACATCGATCACTTTATGGAGCGTAGTTATCTCAATGCGTTGGGCGATGCGCTAAAAATCCCACAAGATGTGCGTGAAGGCATCGAACAGGATATTCAGCAACAGAAACTCAATCTGCCGGGTTAATCCCGGCATTTTCCTCAAAATCCCACGTTACGCTTGCAAGCCTGTCTGAATTTGCCACCCTTACAGGGTGTTAACTCAAAAATGAAAATCGACATGCCACCTAAAGCAAAAAAAATACCCCATACCATGACCACGCATGGTGATACCCGCATCGACAACTATTACTGGTTACGCGACGACGATCGCACCGATGAGCAGGTACTTGATTATCTTCATCAGGAGAATGACTACGGTCGACAGGTGATGAGCACGCAACAGGCGTTACAGGACCGGCTGCTTAAAGAGATGATCGACCGTATCCCCCAGCGGGATATTTCCGCCCCCTATACGCAAAATGGTTATCGCTACCGCCAGGTTTTTGAAACCGGCAATGAATACGCCATTTATCAACGCCAGTCAGTGATGCTCAGCGAATGGGATGAGTGGGACATCCTGGTCGATGGCAACCGCCGTGCAGCTCATAGTGAGTTTTACACCATGGGCGGAATGAGTATCACGCCAGATAATACGGTGTTGGCGCTGGCGGAGGATTTTCTCTCACGTCGCCAGTACGGTTTACGCTTCCGTAATCTCGAAACCGGGAACTGGTATCCGGAAGTGCTGGATAATGTCTCCAGTAGTTTTGTCTGGGCGAATGATTCCGCCACGCTTTACTACGTTCGCAAACATCCGAAAACGCTGTTGCCTTATCAGGTCTGGCGACACACGGTGGGACATCCTTCCATTGATGACGAGCTGGTGTACGAAGAAAAAGACGAAATGTTTTATGTCAGCGTGCATAAAACGACGTCGAAGCACTTTGTCTTAATTTACCTGAGCAGTGCCACGACCAGTGAAGTGTTGCTACTCGATGCCGAACTAGTGGATGCGCAGCCACAAAGCTTTGCACCGCGTCGCAAAGACCACGAATACTCGCTTGATCACTATCAGCACAATTTCTATTTACGTTCTAATCGCGACGGCAAAAACTTTGGTTTATATCGCAGTAAAGCCCGTGATGAAAAACAATGGGAAGTGCTGATCCCACCACGTGAACAGGTGATGCTGGAAGGGTTTACCCTGTTTACGGACTGGTTAGTGGTCGAAGAGCGCCAGCAGGGGCTGACCAGCCTGCGCCAAATCAACCGTAAAACCCGCGAAGTGACCGGCATTGCGTTTGATGACCCGGCGTATGTCACGTGGCTTGGCTACAATCCGGAGCCAGAGTCTTCACGTTTGCGTTACGGTTACTCGTCGATGACCACACCGGATACTTTGTTTGAGCTGGATATGGATACCGGTGAGCGGCGGGTGATTAAGCAAACTCAAGTCGCGGGATTTGACGCCAGCCATTATCGCAGTGAGCATTTGTGGGTCACGGTGCGTGATGGGGTGCAGGTGCCGGTTTCGCTGGTGTATCACCGTGAGCACTTCAAGCGCGGGAAAAATCCGCTGCTGGTTTACGGCTATGGTTCGTATGGCAGCAGCATGGATGCGGATTTCAGCAGCAGCCGTTTGAGCCTGCTCGATCGCGGGTTTGTTTTTGCCATTGCCCATGTGCGGGGCGGGGGAGAACTGGGTCAGCAATGGTACGAAGACGGCAAGTACCTGAAGAAAATGAACACCTTCAATGACTATCTTGATGTGTGTGATGCCTTGCTTAAACAGGGTTACGGTGATGAAAACTTACTGTATTCCATGGGCGGAAGTGCAGGCGGGTTACTCGTCGGGGCGGCAATCAACATGCGGCCAGAGCTATTTCATGGCGTCGTTGCACAGGTGCCTTTTGTTGACGTGCTGACCACTATGCTTGATGAGTCGATTCCGTTAACTACGGGGGAATTTGAGGAGTGGGGGAATCCGCAAGATCCTGAGTATTACCACTATATCAAACAGTACAGCCCGTACGACCAGGTCGCTAAACAAGCCTATCCTCATATCCTGGTGACGACCGGTTTGCATGATTCGCAGGTGCAATATTGGGAACCGGCAAAATGGGTGGCGAAACTGCGCGAGACGCGCACCGACGATAACTTGTTGTTGCTGTGTACCGATATGGATTCAGGGCATGGCGGGAAGTCAGGGCGCTTTAAATCATACGAAGGCGTGGCACTGGAATTTGCGTTCTTGATTGCCCTGGCGCAAGGCACATTGCCAGGGCGTGCGGAGTAATGCGCGGTTACCCTTCGAGATAATGCTTAAGTGTCATTCTCAAATCCGGCGCTAATTCCTTGATGTTATTTAACATCCAGCGTAAATAGCCCGGATCTTGTTCTGCGATTTCAGCAATCGGCTTACCGCGATATTTGCCAAACGCCATGGTGGACACCATTGTTGGGCGGCCAGTAATGGTCACCATCTGGTCTGGTGTCCAACCGGATTCATTCATTATCCGTATCAGCAAAGCCGCAGTAATATAGCAGTCGAACAGGGCACGGTGATGATAAAGCCCGGCTGGCGTTTCAACTTCCAGCTTGAGCGATTTATACAAACCCATGTTGCTATATTTGATTCCAGGCCATAAACGACGGGCCAGCTTAACGGTACAAATCCATTCGCTATCAGGCATTTCTGGCAACATGCGCTGGTCAAAGCTGGCATTATGGGCAACATAATACGGACTACCGTGATAGCGTGGAATGACATCTTCAATCCACGGCTTGTCTGCCACCATCTCTTCGGTAATCTTGTGAATGGCCATCGCCTGATGGCTGATAGGGCGATCCGGGCGCACCAAATCGCTCATAGGATTAACAATCTCACCATTGACGATATCGACGGATGCTACTTCCACCACGCCACCCTGCAAACCGCAGGTTTCCGTATCAATAATGCGCAGCATACTCACTCCATCATAACTTCGCAGGTTTGGTTAATCTGCTAGCGTAAAGGAATGATTTCTCCATGCCAACCTTTCTCATCACGACGACCCACAGCAAGTAATTCGCCATGATCGGCACGAACGACTAATTCCCCGCGATCGTCCCAACAAGCACTGCGCCCAGCGGAGCGGTATTTACCGGTCGAAAAGGCGTGATTTGCCAGCAAAACGGGCAAATTGTATTTACGCGCCCAACGTTGAAGATACATTTCGTCGTGCTGATAACTGATTTCGTTGATGAACTTTCCCGTGGCATACAGACTCGCGCCCATTTCGGCAGCACTACGCGGCCAGGTTTCTTCATCGCTGCCGGTACTGAATCCCATCGCAACGCTGCGATTATGTAAACCTACCAAAGGGGTTTGGTGACCTGGGAGGTCAATATCGCTTGAAAGTGGCTTGCAGCAGGCCACACGTGAACCATCAGGTAAGAAGCCTACTGAACCGGGAGACACGCCATTTTCACATTGCAACGGCAAACCCGCGACAATGGTCATTTGGTGTTCAATGGCGGCATATTGCAGAGGATTGAGACGTTCATCAGTGAAGGAGAGAGCACTGTCGGGGTGATTTTCTATGTTGAAACCGGTGAGAGAGAGTTCGGGAAAAATCAGCAGATCAATCTTTTCACGTACTGCACAACGAATAAAGTCTAAATGATGTGAGATATTCGATTCGAGGTCATCGGGTGTAGCGCCGTACTGCGCCGCAGCAACATTCCAGATAGGCATAAAGTCTTCCTTAATCATTCTACCCAACGGCCATCATCCTATGGCCGCAACAGGTATTTCCTGTGTTTATTGGTCTTATGACCAAGAAAAATCTTAACACCAATTATGTAAGGAAATTTATTGCTGTGTATATTTATTTCACTTTAGGCTCGTACGGCAGACGTGACAAATTCACTGACGCCAGGCGATGCGCAATCAAGCGCTCTCTGAACCAATCGCGAAGATGGGCAGGTTGTTCACGCTCCACCATTTCGGCAATCACCGGCATATTATAGCGTTCCTTAAATGCCACCCCGGCTGCGGCAAGATCCACATTAATCTTATCCATTTCGTCCTGGGGTAATTCAGCAAGATTGTGATTCATTTTGGTCTCCTGTTTTGTGCCGCAAAGGTACTTGCAGATGAAGTTGATGACAAGTCTTTACATTTATTGATAGCCGTTCTCATCTCGACTTAACCTGGGCTCAAGGTTATCCTTTTGCCGTCTTGAATAAGAAAAAGGAATAGTTGATATGGCTTTCACTCGATCTCGTCTTTTTACCCTCGCGACACTCTTAACGGCTCTTACCGTGTCCGGTTCAGTTTTTGCACATGCGCATTTACAGCATCAATACCCAGCGGCAGACGCTGCGGTTACCGCTTCACCTCAGGCGATTACCCTTAACTTCTCTGAAGGTGTTGAGCCCAATTTTAGCGGAATCACGCTGACCGGGCCACAGCAAGCCGCGGTGAAAACGGGTACGGCAAAACGTAACGAAAAAGACGACAAACAGCTTATTATCCCGATTGAAGAGGCGCTGAAACCGGGTGACTACTACGTTGACTGGCATGTTGTGTCGGTTGATGGACATAAGACTAAAGGGAAGTACCAGTTCTCGGTGAAATAATCCGTATGCTGCCTTCTTTGTATGTCGCGCTGCGATTTATCCATTTTTCCGCTCTTATGGTGCTGCTTGGTAGCACCATTTCATGCTCGGTGCTTGCCCCACGGCCATTTCAGCCAATTCTCGTCCGCCGCCTGAAGTGGCTGTGGCATTCGGCTGTCTGGCTGACCATGCTCAGTGCGGTATTACTGTTATGCGCTCAGGCCGGAATGATGGGCAGCGGATGGCCGGATACTATCAATCCACAGATCTGGTTTGCTGTGCTTGGCACGCGCTTTGGTTCAGTGTGGTTGTGGCAAATTTTACTCGGCGTGGTGACGGTTGTTGTTCTGCTGTTAAAACCCCGAAACTTACAATCACTTATGTTGCTACTCGCCGCCGGCCAGCTTATTTTACTGGCGGGCGTTGGGCATGCCGCGATGCGCGAAGGATTGTTCGGCGGTTTACAGCGACTAAACCATGCCGTGCATCTGTTGGGGGCGGGCTGGTGGGTTGGCGGGCTTCTTCCGTTGATTATGTGCATGCGCATGGCCAGAAAACCCCGCTGGCGAGAAGCGGCGATCACCGCGATGATGCGTTTCTCCCGTTACGGGCATCTGGCGGTTGCCGCTGTGCTACTGAGTGGAATAATCAACAGCCTGATGATTCTGGGATGGTCGTTGCCTCTGGAGAGCGACTATGTGCGCTTCTTGTTGGTGAAGGTTGTCTTTGTTGCCGCGATGGTTATCATCGCATTGTATAACCGCTATTTTTTGGTGCCGCGCTTTAACCGTGCGCCAACGGCAACAAAACAGTTCATCCGGTTAACCTGGTTGGAAATCATTTTGTCGGTGGCGGTCATCCTTGCAGTGAGCATTTTTGCTACCTGGGAACCGTACTGAAGACATTATTAGCTCAAGAGATATTCATGAAAAAAAGTATTTTGACGTTGTTGTTGCTGGCTTGCGCGGGCAGTGCGTTTGCCGCACCACAAATCATCACCGTGAGCCGTTTTGAAATGGGCAAAGATAACTGGGCGTTTAACCGTGAAGAGGTAATGTTGAGTTGCCGCGCGGGTCATGCGCTATTTGCTATCAACCCAAGCACGTTGATGCAATATCCGCTCAATGATATTGCCGAGCAGCAGGTGGCGAGCGGTAAAACCACCGGGCAGCCTATCTCTGTTATCCAGATAGACGATCCTAAAGCACCAGGGCAAAAGAAGAGTCTTGCTCCATTTATTGAGCGTGCCGAAAAGTTATGTAGCTAAACTTGCTAACATCTTCATTAATAATAAAAAACCGCAATTTCCAAGGCCCGGATATTGCGTTTTTTTTCTAAAATGTCACCTGTAACACAGTTTTTTTTCGAACACTTTCGCGCCCGACTGGAAAAGCTGCGCCGGTAATCTATTCTTAGAAGGCAAGGCGAAGTCTGCCTGCATTAATGCCAACTTTTAGCGCACGGCTCTCTCCCAAGAGCCATTTCCCTGGACCGAATATAGGAATCGTATTCGGTCTTTTTTTATTCGCTGATTAAAATCAGCGACTTATAATAAATTCAGTTACTTACCGCACATCCTGTTGCACTCCATTACACCCAATATGATGCTCTGTAGTCACTTTGTGGACGCCCCGCCAAGCTTACTGAGCGGGTTTAATATAAGCGCTTCCTCAAGATGATCAGGTGCAAAATGAGCATAACGCATCGTAACTCGAATATCAGAATGCCCCAAAATTCTTTGCAGGACAATAATATTCCCACCTCCCATCATAAAATGACTTGCAAATGTATGCCTAAGTACATGACTCATTTGGCCTTCTGGTAATTGAAGTTCGGCAATTTTTATTACGCGATAAAACTGGCGATAACATTGCTCAAAAGGCTTACCGTCACGGCTGATGAGTTCTTTATATAACTCATCAGATATTGGAACTGTTCGGTTCTTTTTGCCCTTCGTGTTTACGAAAGTAATCTTATTAGGTGAGAGCTGTGATTTCTTTAGATTTGCCGCTTCGCTCCAGCGTGCACCGGTGGAAAGGCAGATTTTAACAATCAACGTTAATTCAGGATTTCCATGACCACGACACGCACCCATCAATCTTTTCACTTCATCGTCAGTAAGCCAGGACATCTCTTTTTCAGGCTCATCAAACTCACGAATATTCTTGAGTGGGTTAGGGTAGTTAACCTCACCAAGCCGGGTTAACTCATTAAACACTGCTCGTAGAAAAGCATGTTCACAGTTGACCGTTCCGATGGAAACCTTGAGTGATTTTTCACTGGTTTTATAACCGTTAGCAATCTGGCCGGTGAGTCGTCTATCCCGGTAATGCGCCCAATCTTTAGCTGTAATTTGTGAGGCGACGGGATCGCCCAGGCCATTACAGATGATATGTAGCTTACCCAGGCGACCTTTCTTATCACTAAGAGAGCAACCATGTAACTTGTACCATAGCTCGATTAGCTCACTTAGATGTCGACGGTCATCCTTCTCTGCCATCCAGGGCTTTTGCTTCGCCTGTTCTAGTTGATAACTTTCATAGGCAAGCGCTTCACCTTTAGTGGAGAATTTCTTGCGAACACGCTTACTGCCGCGCCCATCGATATAAACATCGCAAAGCCATTGTCCATCGGCTTGCTTTCGTACGGTCATGTGAGAATCCTGCTAAATCAAATGATTGAAAATTACTGTATATTTAAACAGTATTCAATGTTTGATTTTGCAAACTCATACATTCAAATGCTTACTTAAAAGAGTATCGTTGTTATCTCAGACGAAGCGCAGGCACAAAAAAACCTGCTTTCGCAGGCTTTTTCTACATCCAGAGCTGTTGTTGTTTATAGCGATTAGGGTGTGGCGGTGCTGGTTCAACTTCGCCAGGCTTAACGATGTATCGAGCAAGTGATTCATGGGTGACAAAAGTGCATCCACAGTTGATATTCTGGCACTGGTGATAACGTTCTTTGGTTTCTATGCTCAAATATCTGCTGGATCGCGCGTGGGCTGCGTCCTGGCATAACGGGCAATGCATCATGATTTATTTCCCCTCTCGCTCATCATTGAGGGAATGATAAACTCACGGATCGCATTTGCAAGTTATTGTTTGCAAATTTCACTTATTCAGACTCGTAACTCACATCGTTTAATCTCACCTCCAGCTCAAGCGAGGTCGTGAAGCCGCTATTATTGAGCGAGTGCATCACCTTTGTAATTGTCCATGCCTGCTCATCTATGACGCGCTTAAAGCCCGCGACCGCGACCGGTGTTTCCGGGTAGAGATCGGCACGCCCCATTGCAAGGCTGATGGAAAACTCTGCCACGCCACGTTGTAACTTGTCCCATTTCGCCTGAGCGGCACGCATTGCCTGCACTTTACTGGCGTAAATGGTGGTCAGCGCAAACACATTATCTTCCTCGCCGACCATGTACTCGCCCTCGCGCGCTTCCTTTTCCTTTGGTGCTTTCTTTGCTTTTACCTGTTTTGCCTTCGGGTGCTGGAGTGCGCGCAGGTGCTGCGGTTTGGCTTTGCGCTTGAGCTTTAACTGCTATGCCGTAAATGTGCCACTACCATCGAGCAGCGGCCACGCACGACCCTCATCAGCCATCAGGTTGGCGGTCTGTACATTGGTAATGAGCACCGGCTCATTGAGGGGGAAAGTCTTTGCGTCGGCATCGCTGGCGGTACACACCATGCCGATGACCGCCGCCGAGACCGTGGAAATAACACGCGTGCAGTCGTTGATTTCAATAACTTACACACCGTGGTGGTAATCACTCATCCGTTTAACTCCGTAATTTGGATAAGTGCTATTGTCAGGGGGCTCTAAGTGCGAGGGCTATTGATAAGAGTTTACAGGGGGGGCACACAACTGACGGGATAAGAAAAAACGCGCATTGCCTGCTTTTTGCTCAAACCTTAGATTTTTTTCTCGGACCACAACGTGAACCTTCGATTGCACCCAAAAGTTCGATTTATTCAGCAAAGTCCGTTTGAGTTTCCAGTACAGTGGTTTCTATGGGGTTCTTAGGTATAATTACAGCTTTATTTTTAAGGCTTAAAGGAGTTGCTGTGAGTAAAGAAAGAAATTTATCCTTTGATTTACTAAGGATAGTCTGTTGCTTTTTAGTAATTGGCATTCATGTAACTCCAGTATATGACTGGTCTTCAAATACAGATGTTAGTCAGTTTGAAAAAATCCTTTCTTTATTGATTCAGTCCCTGGTTCGAGTGGGGCTTCCCGTCTTTTTTATTATTAGCGGAATGTTCATATTAAACGAAAAGCTAGGCAATATTACTGCTTTCTATAAGAAAAGAATTTCAGCCATACTTATTCCATTTTTAGTATTTTCGTTTATACATTTCCTTGCTAATAATTTATCAGGCAACCTTGATAATGTAAGTAACATTCTACCGCAATATCTAAAGGATTTGACCAATAGCATAGGGATTTCCGTGCACTTTTGGTTTGTATATTCTATTCTGGGGCTGTATTTGGTTGCCCCGTTGTTGTCACTTCTTATATCGAAGGTAGATGCAACCAAAGCATTATTTGCGATTGTTGCATTGATTGCACTGAAGGCATATGCCGTATATATCAAACCACTTATTCCGTTCATTGATGTGCCAGACTTCCCTGTTTGGGTAGTGTACTTTATGGTCGGTGGGCTTCTTCCTAAGTTACCTAAGTTCAGAAAACAAAAGACTTTATCATGGCTTTTTATTGGTTATATATCAACGTGCGCTTTTGGTTATATTCAGTTTAATGGATTGATGGGGAGTAATTATCCGATATATGATGCAGGGCTAAACATGTTTATTTTCTCGGTGTCTCTCTGCATCTTATTTAAGGATTGTTTATGCAATGTCGGACCAAAGGTAAAGCGCTCAATAATTTTCCTTTCCGCCAATTCATATGGTGTGTATTTAATTCATATACTTGTGCTTCAGCAGTTAAGTAAGTATATGAATATGTCTTGGTCTGTGGGTCATGTTGTTGTTTATACTATATCGATTACAATGCTTGTTTTTATTGTGTCAAATGGCATAAGTTTTATTATTAATAAATTAATTTGTGACAGGGTTCTTAGGGCTATCCACACCAGGTAATGAATACGCAAGCCCTTGCTGTTATTGTGCAAGGGCTTTGTATTAATCTTGTTAAGATTCTCCGACAGTTGGTGTTGGCCAGATAATATCTGGTGCGGATGATGTGTCAGTTGCTTTCACCGCATCGATGTAGTCCAAAACAGCGTTCAGTCTCACGCTTTCTGCATCCGTCAGCGTGCGACCAGAGCGCAATTTCAACTGTAGTAAGTCAATTGATTGCATGGCTGCGTTAGTCAGAACCTGTTTTTGTGCGTCAGCCTGAGTAATTAACTGCGCCTGTGTCAGAGGTGGAGTATCAATCCAGGTTGGAAGCCCGTTAGAACCAGCAACACGGACTTTCCCTACTGGAGGATTTTGGACTGAAGCGAATGTGTTTTCATCAATGTCCGAACCATCAGATGGCCAGATTCCTGCAGCACGGTATTCAGACTCCATCGCATACGGGTAGAAAGAGTTTGTAGCAGGGATATATTTATACTTCATGATACCTATCCCATCGCAATGTAATTAAGATTAAATCTGCCAGCACCACTCATATATGCCTGAAAACCGGAAGTTGGCGCGCTCCACCTTTAATTGTTCCGAACTCAATGCCGGCAGGTACATTTGAGGAGGGTACGTCAGACCACAACAGCATAACTTGCTCACCGTTCACAAATGGTATGGGTAACGTAACGCTTGCGATGTTCTGCCCTACTGGAAATCCAAAGGTGCCACGCTGAATAACCAAGCCGTCAGGAAGCTTTTGCCATCCTCCACCATACGTGAAGCTACTCATATCTGGGATCTGGTTTGCACCGGTTCCAACTTCCCGCAATGCAGCCGTTTTAAGACCAAGAAATGTTAGTAGAGCAGGCACATCTTTTCCGCTAAGTTTTGTGAGTGTTGTATCTTTTGGTTGCTTATTTGTGCGTAATGAGCTGACGCCTTTGCAGGAAAGAATCAAGGAGGTGAATGAGTGGGTAGGGGGGAAGGTGATCCGGTTTAAAAATTACACTTTTGAGACTGATGATTAACCTATGTTTAATACCGTCTGATTAAAGTTATACGTTAATACAAAACAATTAACACTAGTGAGGCTAGAGCAGCCTCACTCTCATTTCGAATGGTTATTTACAGGTTGAACTATATAACCAAAAGGGTGCCATGTTTTGCTGTCGCCAGCAAAAACTGTTGGTGATTCGTATAATTTAACTCCATTTGGAAATTCTGTTATATATGTATATTGGAGTGCATACCCACGCGGGTTAAATAGCTTTGTTGATTGACTTCCAAATAAAGTTGTCTTAATTGACTTGCCGTAGGGTACTCTTACGTTATTAGATAAAGTAATAAATTGGTTCTTATCATACATTGCTTTGAACTCAGGGTGCATAATTTCGTATAATTCATTGTATTGTCTATTGTTAACTTCCCGCATCATTGTTTCTGCTAGTTTCTGCTAGTTTCTGCTAGTTTCTGCTAGTTTCTGCGCGTTTTCAGCACTTGGTGGTGGAAAAGTTACTTTGAAAGGATCATCCGATACAAGTCCTGCAGGATTGAAAAAGTATACTAAAACAAACAATCCAGCGGCCCCAGTCGCTTTTATGGTTCTGTTTATGTTCACTTGTAGGGCACCGGGCAAGATCGCACCAAACCCTGCTGCAATCATTGCGAGCACTAACCCAAATACTCGCCATTGCATTTCTGATGGTTTAGGTATCGCTACAGCTAAAATTAACATTATAACGATAAAGAATACAGCGAACGAAAATAATAGTGTTTTTTCTATTGAGATCTTTGACGTTGATTCATTCATAATGAACTCCGTATTAACGTTACTATAATTACTCAGTGAAATTGTGCATCTATTATATTGATATAGCATGTGGATGGGGGTCGGGCTATAGGTGGAAGGGTGATTTTTAAATATTTCGGTGTAATGATGTTGTGGTATTTATAAATTTATATCTCATCTGAATTTATTAGGGAAATTAAATTTTAAAGGTGGATTGTATTTGTTGTGTATCTGTTGAAATTTATAATCTATGCTTAATGTATATAATATTGGACTTGCCTCAATAAATGCTTCTATGCGGGGTGGTTTTATGAGAAGGCGAGATTTATTAAGTATGATACTGTGTTTTGGAACTGCGCATTATCTTAAAGCAGCAACTATAGCTCTTAGTCCTATGACTCCTCAGGGGAAACTTATGAGAGTCTATGTAAATAATCCAACCAGAATAATTCAACATTGTGAATTATGGTGTTGGGCGGCCTCGATCGCGATGATATTTCAATCTCATGGTCATCAGTTAGATCAAGATGTTATTGTACGTCGAAGTATTAATTCCAACATGGCTATCTGTACAACGGGTACAACAACAACTATGGGTAATAATTTGAGTCAGGCTTGGGTTGATTCTCAAGGTATACATTTCAACTCTCAGGTAGTTGCTGCCTACGATATTTTTAATGGCATTCTCGCAATAAATAACAGCGTGCTTGTCAATGAATTGGCTAATGACAGGCCATTATTATATGCAAATAAAAGCCATGCGATGGTTATTGTGTCCGTAGACTATATTGCGACCCCCATGGGGCCAGATGTAAAAGCTGTGGGGGTATTAGATCCATGGCCAGCTAGCCCAGCTTTTCATTACTTAAGTCCTAAAGAAATTTATCCTGCCCACATGGGAGGGGATATGACTTTTTTAGCAGCAGTGCATACGACATAAATGATGAAAAGTGGAGTAGATTTGTGTTGCGATAGCTAAAGTAATCATTAATTACCCATATACAATCTAGCGCGCAATGCTATCCCCGCCACACCTGCCCGCTTCATGGGTCGGTTTTAATGCAGGTGCAACAGATACGACAAAGCCCGACAGGGCTGGCAGGCTTTGATAAAAACGATCCATTTACGATCATGCGTTTCCATGCACTACATGCATGCACGCTTTTTTAGGCAGTAAGTGGGGTGTAAAGCATCTATTCTGTGTCCTGGCCCCTGAGTTCACTTTCAACATCTGTTATCAATTTCTCGCAAGAGAAAGGTATTTCTTTGTTGATAATATGGTCGCCACCAGATGGCCTAACAACATCATTAAACCATGCCTCTTTTGACAACGATGCAGACCGATCGCCACGTAATCTTCGTAGCTCGGCATAGGCTTGAATAGTTTGTTCATTTAGGTACATAGCATACTGCCGATTGAGCACAATCTCAGACAAAATCAATGAGCCTTCCTTAGTGTTAGCGGCAGCCCCTGCGGTTAGTCCTTTCTCATGAGCAAGGTTCAAGAGGTCGTAATATGCTCTTTCCTCAAGGTCGCCTTTAGCATCGTAAAAATATCTTGCCTCAGCGTTAAGTTCCCGCACTTTGTTTTCCAAGGATTGAACTGACTTTCTCTTTAAAAAATCAAACATCACCACCCTCGCTGATAATCATGAAAAGTGAAGCTGAATGCTACTCTTAAGTATCCGTGCTCAATAGCTACGTTATCAAGAAATGATTATTTGGATTAGAGCGTATCGAAACGATTATTTTACTTTGTAATAAACCTGCTCATCTGTCTGCTCTTCATTTTCACTGTTCGCCAGGTCTGCAATCAGCGAAAGCGCCAGCTTTAAATCTGGTGGTTTGCAATTCGCAATCAGTGATACCTCAGCGATAAATTGCACACATGCCCACTTATGTTGGGCACGGCTGGTCTCTTGCATCAGCATGAGTTCCTCTCGATAAATTCACTGTATGAATATACAGCATAGTGTGCGGTTAACATTTGCGAAGGAAATTATCATCCCGTGACTGGATTTATAGTCATGAAAAAAAAAGATAAATTATTCTTTCCTGAAAGTTGCGCAAATTCGTTGTCTCATTTCATCGGTTCCGAAAAGGCGCTCCCACGCGGCACGGTCAGCCTTCTTTAGCATCTCCGCATACTGGCCGAATGGGTCATTAACAACCTTGTTTGTATCAATGTTGTGCATTGTGTTCATGCCTTTCCATATTTTTTTAACTCTCAAAGCTGTGGTATCTGGTTGCGTCGCGATTAAGTCGCCACTAGCTGTGCCTCGATACCAATTGCCATCGATAGACATTTTACTGCCAGCCATAAGATGCAGAGCTGTGCCACGGTTTATGGTTTCACCAGTTTGTTCCTTAGCGTTCTTAATGAGCAAGTTCACCGCCGTATCGTTAGTTACATCGGAGTAGGGTGATGAGTGCTGCCGTTTTGGCTTCTTCTCTGTTATTCGTTCAGCTAATTTTCGTCTGGCCGATCGGCTCAGAGGTTTGCTTAAGTCAATCTCTGGCGGGGAAGGGGGCGCTCCGAAAGTCTCCCCCGTACAGTTATTGACAGAACTCCGAGAGGGCGAAGGATCGCCCTGAAGGTCAACGTCCAAATCAAGGACGAGTTTCGGGACAATCTTCCACTGTATGAGGCGGGTTAAAATCGGGGTATCGCTGCCAACGGTAGTATCAAACACACCTTTTATACGCGTGCATTCCTCACCGTATTCATTGAGGGTTTCGGCTGGTTCATACCAGGTGCGCACCTGCAACTCATCACGGCGCACAAACGGGCCGCCTTGTGCATTGACGTATTCCGCCCACTGACCCGCATCAGCCGCATCATGTACCGCAGCAAACTCAATACTCAGCGCATGAGCGGTTTCGGTATCAGCCATTTTTCGCAGCTCACGATAAACCGTCACCGGCGCACCGCCCACAAACTGAAACTGACGGATACGCCAACGAGCCGCCCAGGCAGCAACCGCCGGAGCCGTTTCTTTTAACAGCTCACCGCTTTCGTCATCACGTTCGCCATCCAGCGCAAACCCATCAATATTTTTACTGATGTATTTCGCAACGTAACCGGTGGCACTTCCTTTTTCCGGGTCGATCGCTTCGGCATGAAAGCGAGCCTTACGGGCTTTATCACTCACCAGCTCTGCTGCATCTTCCTGATGTGCATATTTCAGCATCACGGAGCGCACGCGAGAAACATCCTCGGGGCGCATGAATATCAGCATATGCCAGTGTGGTGTGCCATCGTGATGAGGCTCTGCAACACGGATACCAAAAATACGCAATTCAGCGCGGTGCAGTTTGGCGCGAATACGCGACCAGACGGAGGTCAAATAGTTTTGTGTATCTGCGGGGCTGGCACCGTTCCACTTGCTGTTGCGGTAGCCTGCTTTCGTTGTGGCATGGTATTTCGACGGCGCGGTGAGGGTGTAAAACTCCCCCACATAACCCAGCTCGTTTGAGATCTTTTCAAAGCCGCTGATGCGGGTCATCAACTCACCACGACGAATGGGTGGATTCGCCACACTGCCATCGTATTTATCAATTAGGCTGATGCGGTTTCCATCATCATCTATGAGATCCATTCCTTTGAGAAACTCACGGGTACGCCGTCTTTGTTCACGCCATTCCGCAACGCAGGATTTACTCGCATATGGGGTGTGTTTTTTGCTGACATTACCCAGGGCAATTTGCAGATGTTCACGCCATTCAGAAGCGACACGCTCCCACAACGGCGGCTGACACCTGAAATGACGGGCAATCTGTGCAGCACGCATATAAATCGCATACAGCACTTTTAACCTGCCGACATCGCCCTCGATAGTCCCGATCTCGCCGTTAATGTAATTCGCAATATCAGCAGCCAGCAGCTCAATATCGGCTTTGGACATATCCTGGAGGCGGTTATATCGCGCGGTCAGGTTAACCAGTTTTGAGGCAAGAAAACGGATGTCCGGCGCATCAAAACGACCGCCAAATAATTGCTGTGAAAGATGACTGTCGATGCCGGTGATTTGGTAAATACCGGCGACCAGCTCAAGCCGTGGCAATGCTCGCCTGACAAACGTCACGAGGTGAGCATTGGCTCGTTGAGCACCGTAGTTACGCTCTAAATAATCAACCCGACGATTAATATCAAAACGCACACATTCTGGCTGCTTCGCCAGTGCATCACGCGCACGCAGCAACGCCGCAAACTCTCGATCACGGCGATGCTGTTCTTTGTAGGGCAGATAGGGGCTGGCAATCGCCTGCCGTGCCGCGTTCCAAGGCCAGGCGAAGTTAATGCGGTTCATATCGCATTCTTGTAGTGCTGGTTTTTCAGCTCTGCGATTTCCTGACAGGTAATACAGTGCGTGATACCTGGCACCACCGCACGCCGCGCTGCGGGAATAGCAGCGTCACATTCTTCGCAAAAGATAGCGCTGGCGGCACGCTGAGGCAGTGGTCGAGCCTGTTTAATATTGCGCGCCAGTTCCTCATCCACGCGCTGCTGTACTAAATCCATTGCGTCGGCCATTAGTGCAGCTCCTGAGATTCGTTTTCATAGCGAAGTGCTTCGCGGCGCAGCAGTTCTGCAGCTTCTTTCCCGTCCATGCCCTCGCGGGTGATATGAATAGCTAGAGCCTCAAGACGCAATGAGACAGCCAGTGCGCGGTCTTTACGTTCTTCGTTTTTTGCTTTATTCAGCAAAGAAACCAGGGCGGTGTTGTCAGCTTCAAAATTGCGATTTTGGATGTTTCGCATATCTCTGTTTCCTGTTTTTGGGCAAAAGAATGCCCGGCGGATTTACGCCTGATTTTTGGGATGGATTAATTACTCAGCTAAATAGCAGTCGTGTTTTGAAAATCTCGCCGGGAGCAATGTCCCCCAACGGGTAATTTCATTCATCGAACGGATAATCAGTAAACGGCGCGCTTGTTCGAAATATTCAAAGGGCTTACCGATTTCGTCAGGTTTGAATGAGGACGGCTCCAGGCGGTTAGCCAGTGTCAGCACAACAAATTTAAAGTTGTTGTCGAGCTTATTAAAATTACGCAGCGCCGTGTTGTTAGTGGCTTTTAATTGTTGGCGGAAACGCGCGAGACATTCGTCACCGGTCATTTTTAACGGGGCATCAATCCGCGCATGTATCAGATACACATTGTTAAACGCCGTTCGTTGAGCCTTTACGGATTCAGCCAGAGCTGCACTTTTCATTGAGTCCTCCAGCGCTTAATCAGCCTGGTAACGAGTGATGGCTTGCGAGTACTCAGCCCATTTAACAATGCAGACTGGTCGCGGCTCGGGTGCCAGCGATGGTTGTTATCACCCATGATCCAGCCGTGTCCATAACTCATGGACGGGCTTTGGCGTTTCAGTAATGAAGCGAATGACGGTTCCATATGCATCACCTCAAATCAGACCGAATGAAGCGCTTAAACCACTGACAGTATCAACCACGCTATTCATGGCAGGATTGGTCTGTAAGCGGGCGTGCATCGTCATTGCAGCAAGTGACAAATACCGAATACCCGAATTGACACTCTCAACCATCGAATGCTTGCGGCACGCTGTAAGCTTTTCATCAGATACTGCACCCGCTGCAATCAGACCTACTTCAGCAGTTGCTTTAAGTGCGTATAACTGGAGTTTGTCATCGGCTAATTCGTTAACCGGAACGCATGGCAGGCAATGCAATTGCGCCAGAAACCCATCAACTAACGATGGATCTTCGGTCACGTCAGTGAGGGCCATCAGCTCTGGAATATTCAACTGATGCGGCTGCTCTGGATTGAGTTTGTTGCGAAGCACTTGAGGGCGCATACCGAGTTTTTCCGCCAGTTCAGCCAGGTTGTGCTTAGTAGCGAAATTGCGACAGGCATCTTCATAGTGGGGCTGTTTAGAAACTTGATAATCAAACATGGTTGCTCATCCTTAAACTTGCATAATCAAGCTATCGTTTGATGTAGCGACAATTGACGGCGTGCTGGCGATTCTTTTCACGCCATGCAGCAACGTTAATCAATGCGTTACCATGTTTTTCCATCACGTCCTTACGTGATTTCCCGGTCTCTTTGCAGGTAATCGTTCTTGTGACTCTAGATGTTGGCGTTGGTGCGAGAAGCACTACGCCATTTGCAATCCACTTCTCCAATACAGAACTACTGATGCCATTGGCAGCACAGAAGTTTTCTTTCGACATGGTAGGGGAGTTTGCAAGCGCAGCAGCTTTTTCCAGAGCTGATCAAGAGCAGTATTGATAGCAGGAACTAACTGAGCTGCAATGCTTGCAATGAAGTCAGGGGAGGCAAGCATCTGAAATGTGAGCTGAGAGTTTGAATTTTCAGTATGCATAACGCAGTATCTCCGTATTAATGGTTGTGTTCTATGGTGTTACATGTGGTGTGCAACAACATTAGATACACAAATGTATTCATGTAAAATACTTTTTGTATTTGTGGTGACTGATGTTCGAAAATAAATCAACTGCACAAGAGATTATTGAGAGATTAAGCACATCTTATGGCGTGAAGTCACAGCGAGAGCTTGCAAAAGCTTTGGATATACCACCAAACAATGTCAGTGCATGGGCTCAACGTGGAAGCGTACCAGGAAACTCAATCATCAAATGTGCTCTCGATACAGGGGCAGATCTTAATTGGTTGGTAAATGGAGAACTTGCAAATGCAAACTTGCAGGAGGGGGGACCAGTAAGTAAGGGTAAAGCTCTTTACGATGAGATCATGTCTAATGGAGGTAAGCCTGTATTACGCCGCATAATGGATGCTTATGGCTTTAATCTGCAAAAGCAGCTTTGTGATCTATTAGAAATTTCATCGGGTACAGTAAGTACATGGGTTCGTCGAGATTATTTCCCTGGTGATGTTGTGGTTGCGTGTGCACTTGATACCGGCGTTTCGTTACAGTGGTTGGCCACAGGGAAAGGGTTACCACGCATCGATGCATTGCAAGAGAATTACTGCCCCTCAATACCAAGAAAAAATCTATCAGCAGGTGTTCTGCAAGATGCAGGGGTTTGGAAAATTGATTTAAATTTTTTCCCTCAGCCACTCATCGAACCAGTTTTTATTTATAGCAGCACAGCTTCATGGATAGTCGATAAAGGTGTGACGGAAATTAGCAATGGCGAGTGGTTATTGGGTATCGATGATAAATATGACATCTACGATATAACACTTATCCCCGGGCGAAAACTCAGCATTACAAGTAAAACATCGAATTTTCTCTGTGGGGCAGATGAAATAAAAGTTGCAGGGCAGGTTGTTTTATCTCTACAGAGTAAAATTTAATTTGATAATGCTAATAATATTAATGTACATAATTTTATTTTCAAACATTGAAGTGTGGAATATTTTTACGGTTACATAAAAATATTTCTCATGTGAGGATGACCTAATGATGCATGAAGCTAAACAATTTGAAGTTTTAGTTAAAGGGATATTAGAGGCAACAGAATATTTTGATTCTGTTGAATGGTCTGAGCAATATGATTTTGTTTTAGGCAAGGGGCAAGAGCAGTATATTGTCGAAGTAAAATATTATAGAACCATGAGAGCGCAACCTCAGCTAATTAATAAAGCACTTAACTCCTTGCGTAGAATAAAAGAGTTAAAACAAGATGAAATTGATGATGGAGTAAATGCTATTCTTATTGTTTCATCCTATTTGGAACTGGAACTCAAACAAACTATTGAGGAAGATAATGACATTGTTGTTATAGATTTATTAGATCTCATCAACATGACTAGTCATTCCCCAGAGTCAAGAGATAAACTAGTTAGGTTCTTGGAAATAACAGATGATATATTAATCAACCATAAAGGACGAGAGATTGATGATATCTTCTATAAAGAAAATATCTATCATCAAACAGTTGAATGTCGGGATGAAGACTTAGTCGATAATTATTGTGAGCATTTGATATCAGAGCTTAAAAATTTGTCGCCGGGACCAAGTGGTTGGAGGGAATACGAAAAATTAATGCTCATCATCTTGCAATATTTATTTGATGGTGACTTGAAAGGTTGGGTGAGTCAGTGTGAAAGTGAAAATAAATTAAATAGATATGATTGTGTTTGTAGTGTGAAGAAAAATACTGAATTTTGGAGTTTTATAATTGAGCAGTTGAAGTCAAACTATATTCTTCTTGAATTTAAAAACTATAGCAATGAGATTGGACAGGGGGAGGTTCTTACTACTGAAAAGTATCTTTACGATAATGCATTTCGAAAGATTGCGTTAATTTTTTCCCGATTTGGTGCAGACCACTCTGCACTGGAAATGTGTAATGGCGCAATGCGGGAAAATGGTCGTTTAATTCTTGTTTTGGACGATAACGATATTATTGAAATGCTTCTTCGTGAAGATAGAGGAGACGACCCTTCAGATTATTTGTTCGATAAGGTGGATAAGTTTCTCATGAGGCTGTCGAGATAGAAAATAAAATAAGTAGACAGTTTATAGATATTGTAAGTGTAAGTGATTGATTTTAAAGGCCGTAATTAGTATTCGGTCTTTTTTTATCTATATCTTTTACAATGTTTTTTCAGGTTATTTGCAAAACGACCGAAACTTTCACACGTTTCCCTGTCCGGTTTTTTTGCCCTGTTAAATCAATGTAAACACTTTTTCTCTCACATCCAAGTACTTTTCGGTCATTTTTTCCGGGCTATGGAGGAAGATTTTGAACGTATACTTTCCAAAATGATATCGAATGCAGAGGCTTACGCTGTAATCCATCTCAAAATCCTGGCTGCTTCCTTATAACGATCCCTCAATGCTCAGTTTTGATAGCGATGCATATCACTGAGAAGTTGATCGGACATTGGCAGTTGTACGTTATCTGCGGGAGAGGTGAGTGGCGACATAAACCACTTTTTATACAGCTCCTCAAATCGCTTTGAGGCGAACATGGATTTAATATTGGTGTTGATGATCTCTTCCATTATATCTGCATTTTTGGCTACGACTAAACCATAGGATAGCGTATTACCGAAACCATCAGAACTGAGCTGGTAATCTTCTTTATCAGGCATCTCGGCCAATTTTCCGCGGATGATAACGTCATCTGTAATAAATGCAGAAATATGTCCATCAGCCAGTAAATCAAATCCCTCATTAAAATTACGAACTAACTTCACAGAAATGGAGTAATTATAAATTTCATTCATTTTTGCTAATGCTAATGCGGCAGAGCCACCGCTGATTACTCCGACTGTATGGCCGCTTAGCAATTCTTCATTCATAATTTGCGCTGACTTTTTTGCCAGGTAATTCATTTTGGTATAAAACCACGGAATAGAAAAATTAACTATTTTATTACGTTGCGTTGAATTGGCAGCGACAGCACACAGAATATCAGCATGATTGTCGGATATGACTTGAAAGCGTGCGGCGGCTGGGATATTCATCCATTTAACGTTTAATTTAGTGTTGTAGCGTTGCTCTATGCTTTGCACGACATCAAGGCAGATATCTATAGCTAATCCTGAAGGTTTATTATTCAGTTGCCAGGAAATAGGCCGGGTATTGTCAACCCATGCGAGGGTGATGCTGTGAGTGCTGAGTATTTTATTCAATACGGGGTCTGCGAACGCTTTGCCACAAAATATCATCATGGTCGACAACAGAAAAACACCAGCCGATTTACAAATAGTTAAGTAATTAAACAAAAGATATTCCTCAAAAATTATACCGGCCAACAAAATGTTTTTATGGAAGTTAAAATGGCCTTCGGTATTGTAAGGGCTTTTATGCTGGGTTCCTACTTATAGTGCTTCTGAATAATAGGTATTAATCGACATTTTAGATAATCGTAACGCGGGTCTCCTCGCGTCAAAACACAAAACATCACATTAATTAGCATCCTTAGTAACCAGTCTGTACAATCACGCCCGGCCTGAATGCGCCAAACGAATAACAATAAACCTGCAAAGACGAAACTATGACCACCACTCAAATTGAAAACCATAGCCGGGATAACTCCCTTGCGGCAGTGTTACGCAGTCCACGCCTGTTAGCCCGGGAATCCCTTGCGGGAGTGGTCACGGCACTGGCATTAGTCCCGGAAATCATCTCTTTCTCTGTCATCGCGGGCGTTGACCCAAAAGTCAGCCTCGTAGCTTCTATTGTGCTGTGTTTATCGATGTCGTTTCTTGGAGGCCGCCCGGCAATGGTGACGGCCGCCGCTGGTTCCGTTGCCCTGGTTATTGGCCCAATGGTTCATCAGCATGGTGTGGAATACATTTTCCCCGCGGTATTGTTGGCAGGGTTGATTCAAATATTATTCGGTCTCAGTGGGCTTGCACGGATGATGCGTTACATCCCTTTATCGGTGATGACCGGTTTTGTAAACGCATTAGGCATTCTGATTTTCTTTGCCCAGATGCCGCATATTTGGGGGAATAACCCGCTGGTTTGGGGGCTGTTTGCCCTGACGCTGGGGATAGTGCTCTTGCTGCCACGGGTGTTCAAAATGGTGCCTTCGCCGCTGGTGGCGATCGTTGTGATTACCGCACTTTGCATCGGTATGGGTCTTTCCGTGCCGACGGTGGGTGAGTCAGGTCCAATGGCGGCAGGCTTGCCAGGTTTAACCGAATTACTGGTGCCGTTAAACCTGGATACGTTACGGGTAATCTGGCCTTGTGCATTGAGTATCGCGTTTGTCGGCTTAATGGAGTCGTTGTTAACCGCTAAGCTTGTGGACGATCTGACTGACACGCCATCCAGCAAGCGTCGGGAATGTTGGGGATTGGGGCTATCGAATATTTTCGCCGGTTTCTACGGCGGGATCGCGGGTTGCGCTATGATTGGCCAAACAATGGTTAACGTCGAGCTCGGTAAAGGGCGCACGCGAATCTCAACCCTGGCTGCTGGTCTGGTTTTATTGCTGTTAGTCACGGGTCTGAGCGAGTTGATGGCGAAGATCCCGATGGTCGTTCTGGCGGGCATCATGGTGATTGTGGCGGTGAAAACCCTAAACTGGCACAGCGTGAAACCTGCCACGTTGAAAAGAATACCGGTCCCTGAAACTCTGGTGATGGTAACAACCGTGGCCGTCACAGTCGCGACTGGGAACCTCGCTCTGGGTGTGGTCGGCGGCGTTATCTTCGCGATGATTTTGTTCGCCCGACGTATTGCTCACGTAGTGAAGGCAACACGATTGGTGTCCGACGATGGGAAATCGGTTCGTTATACCGTCACAGGCCCGTTGTTTTTCGCCAGTAGCAATGATTTGTTCGAGCATTTTCAGTATGCCGATGACCCGCAACAGGTGATTATTGATTTATCTCAGGCACAAATCTGGGATGTCTCAACCGTCGCGGTGCTTGATGCGATTGAAACTCGCTACCAACGTTATGAATCTGAAGTCCAGATTGTTGGTCTGGATTTGCGCAGCAGCGATTTCCATGAGCGCTTGAGCGGCAAAGTCTGAACCGGGCAAGTTAAAATGGGACATTTTGTCGAGAAAATGACAAAACTGTGAATCTGCCGTTACTTTTTGATGTTCCCGACTGCTAGATTAGTGCTAGTTCCAGAGTGAAACGGAGGTGCCAGAAAGTTTGAAACTGTTCCTCGTTAGTAAGCTGGTGGAGTAAGTGGCGTCACATGTTGCCACGTACTCTTAGGTGTAAACCATATTGAAACGCTTGAAGAAGCGAACAAATTTACCAGATAACTCGTATCACCTCTCTAAAGGCTGCAGATTTGCAGCCTTTTCTATTTTTTCCCCTGCTAAATTTCTTGTATCCTTCGGTAGAAAAAAATCCACTGCTTACGCTTATTGTTTCGTTGGCGTTATCGCGGCAGAATCTATAAAAAAATGATTCGCCTAAATAACTTAGAAGGAAGTGAGCATGGTTCATGAAGCACCGCGTCTGGAAACAGAACATTTGATTCTGCGACATTTTACGCTGGATGATTTCCCCGCTCTTGCCGCTTGCTGGGCCGATCCTGAGATGGTGAAGTTTATCGGCGGTGGTCAGCCGCAAGGCCAGGAAATGACATGGAGCCGTTTGTTACGTTACATCGGCCACTGGCAAGCTCTGAGATATGGATATTGGGCGGTGTTTGAAAAAGCAGGCGAGCGTTTTGTTGGCGCTTTTGGTTTTCAGGACGCACGTCGTGAATTGACTCCAGCACTTGAATTCCCCGAAGCAGGATGGACGCTGATCCCGGCCGCACACGGTAAAGGCTATGCGAAGGAAGCTTTAAGTGTGATTTTAGACTGGGCTGACCGCGAATTTACCACACCGGTTTGCTGCATTATTGATGATGACAATCACCGTTCCATTCACCTCGCCGAACGTTTTGGCTTCCAGTTTGAACATTACGTTGAGTACCACGACAAACAGGTAAAAATGTTCGTTCGCCCGACCCGCTAACCATTGCCACACACTGGTTTATAATTGAACGATAAATAATCAGTGTGGGGTCAGTATGTATCAGAGAATTGACGGTGAGAACTGGCGACATGTGTTTATTGTCGGGGACTTACACGGCTGCCTTTCTGAGTTTATCAGCCAGCTCAGGCTCCAGCATTTTGATTATCATCAGGATCTGGTTATCTCGGTGGGGGATCTTATCGATCGCGGAGCAAACAGCCCCGGTTGTCTGGCTTTACTGGGCAGCAAATGGTTTAAAGCGGTGAAGGGCAATCATGAAGCGATGGCTTTAGAGGCGCTGGATGAAGGCGAGGGGATGCTGTGGCAGATGAACGGTGGCGACTGGTATCGGGAGTTACCCGAACCACGCCAACACAATGTGCAACAGGCTTTATTGTACTGCCGCGAATTGCCGTTAGTGATTGAGTTGCATACCCATGGCAAGACTCTGGTTATTGCACATGCAGATTATCCTGCCACACACTACAGCTGGAATCAGCCTGTCGATGAGCATTTGCTGGTCTGGAGCCGCGACCGGCTCAATAAAAACTTGCAGGGACGAGGTGAGGATATTGAAGGGGCAGATGAATTCTATTTCGGACATACACCGCTCAAAGAAGCTGGTCATTTTTACAACCAAAACTACATTGATACCGGGGCGGTGTTTGGTAATAAGCTAACCATGGTACAGGTGCAGTAAGTAGTGTGTGCTGCCCAGGGACAGCACACGTGAACAGCCGTTAAATGATGGTGTATCCGCCATCAATGATTATATTTTCGCCGCTAATAATGCCGGCGTGTTGGCTGACAAGCCATGCCACAGCCGCTGCAATCTCCTCGGGTACGGCAAAACGACCCACTGGAATCTTCGCTTTCATCTGCTCGGCGCGTTCCCCATTCCAGTAGCGCTTTCCGAGTTCGGTTTCCACCACAGTCGGAGAAATTGCATTTACCGTAATGCCATATTTACCCCATTCAGCTGCCATCACTTTCGACGCAATGACCAGTCCGGCTTTGCTGGTGCAATAAGCTGCGTGGTTTTCGAGTGCGATGATACTTGCCTGTGAAGCAATGTTGATTATCCGACCATACTTCTGCTTTATCATAAAGTTGGCGACATTCTGAGATAAAAAAAAGGGGGCTGTCAGATTGACCAAAAGTGTAGCATCCCAACTCTCCTTTTTGACATCTTCCGCTGCTTCAAGAATTCCAATGCCGGCGTTATTGACCAGAATATCAATACGTTTATGTTTGGCTATAAATGAGTCGACTAGTGCAGGAAACGCTTCAATATCAGTCAGGTCGGCAACATAACCATCGCAGTGCGGTGATAAATTTTTAGCTATATTTATCACATCCGGATTTCTGTCCAGCATCACAACCTGGCTTCCCAACGCTAATAATTGCTCGGTAATCGCCAGACCAATTCCTGCGGCAGCACCCGTGACAATGGCAACTTTACCTTCAAGGGCAAAAAATTCTTTCTCTTTCATGATAATGAATTCTCCTGATTTAAGTTTTCTGCTTTATTGTGCGGCTGCGGATCCCTGATATACCAGGTGATTATTCCGCCGATAAAATATAAAGATGAGTAAACAAACACGACGGTTTTGATATCAAAAGAGGCGCTAAATAGTAATGTCGCGATAGCTGGGCCAATAAAGTTACCGATTCCACCTCCAAGGTTTTGTACGGAAATAGCCGCACCTTTATGATTAGGTGCCAGCATTGGGAAAATAGCGCCCATAGGGACAAATGAGGTAATTGTGAATGCTAATAGCAGGGCAGAACACATTGCGATGGTGATATTTCCGGGGAAGTAAACCGGTGTGAAATAAAATAGTAATGTAGTCAGTGTGCAACCGAAGAAGCCAATCCAACGCATTTGGAACAGCCAGCCAATGCGATCGCCAATAATCCCCCAAAATACATTAGTAACGGGTTGGACAAGGAAGAAAATCCCCCAAATACGCATCCATTGCTCAGCACTAAAGCCTGACTCTGGGGAGGTGAAATGGAGAGGCATAAATATTGGAAAACCAAATAATGCCAGGTTACATAAAATACGAATAATCAAAGAAAGGCCGATACTTTTATCTTCAAAAATAAGTGTAATTCCCCGACTTATTTCCTTCAGTTTTTCCGCCGTCGGGATGTTTTGTTTATTCTCAGAATTATTGTCTTTGATGCAGAAAATAGCCATTAGTCCGCCCAGAATGACCCAAATCAGAGAGGACCAAAGGGTGGCAATAAAACCAATTAATGGGATGGTTACGCTGGGCAAGAATGAGGCAATGATGCCATAACCAATGGTGAACATTGACCAAATCCACCCGGTAGCAGAAGCCAATCGATGTCCTGGTGTTTTCTGTACGACAAGAACGTAAAAAGCGTAGAAAAATAAAGGATAAGCAAAACCACGGAGAGCGTAAAAAACCAACATCAGGGGATAGTTTTGTGCCGTTAGGCCAAATTGCACAAAAAGAACGTGAAAGATTACCCACCATACGACACCGACAATCATCGTTTTACGTGGGCCATAAATTTCACTGATCCCACCCGCCAACCAACTACTGACAGCCGCCGTGATGGCATAAACAGTGAATACCAACGCGCTTTGTGAAACATCAAATCCAAGGCTAATGATATATTTTGAAAGGAAGGCGAGTTCAATTCCATCGCCAGTCATGAAAATACCAATAGCGATATAACCCCAAAAAAGTGCCACGGGCATGCCAAAGACGATTTTAGAGTGTTTTCCCGATATAGATGAATCTGTCATCGTACGGTCCTTCATCATAAAATAGAGGAAGGGCCAGAATAAGTGAGGGTTTATAATGAAACCTCTAACTTACTGCCAGTTGCTCAAAAAAACGGCAGCAGGGGAAAGGTAGCGCTGTGGGGTATCACATAAAACAATACATAACGTAGAGTTATGATAAACATTGTAACTATTAGATTTGGCGCTTACAAATCGCTGTATTGATGTGCCGGGCGCCAGAAGCCATCGATAAACTCTTCAATCGGGAAGCATCCCCCATTGCGTATTCGCTGGTCATCCATCGCTGACATGCATTGTTGCTCGGTATTAAACACGTCCACTACAATATCTTCGCACCCACCGTCCAGGTAACAAATAAATAAAACTAACGCAAACATTCATGCCTCGGAGTTGCCCCGTTTGGCTTAATTGTAGGGGAAGACAGAGAATAGGGGGAAATTCAGGACGATTAATTAACCCGTCTGAGCGACGGGTTCATTTGAATCATGCAAGACGCATGACCCAGGCATCAGATTTTTGGTCGTAATGTTGACGGTAGAGGACTGAATGTTCGCCATCAAGCACGGCGGGAATGCTGGTTTCATCATCCCAGGCATCAAGTTGCATGCACAGGTCCGGGTCAGATTTGCAAGGGATACTCAACGTGCGATCCCCTTGTTGCTCGCCATGTAATTCAGCATCATCAATCTCGAAGATGCCTATTCGTACGCTAGTTTTCGTCATCTCGCTCTCCTTTGGGTCTGGGTGCATGTGGTATGACCAGTGAGGCCTCCCATAGTAGAGCGTAGACAAGCGTTCAAAAACTGCAAATCACCTGGCGACTATTTTTAGCGCTTTAGCACTTTTTCGCGAACAGTTTTCCATCCCGAACCAGCTCACGGGGGTAACTATTTTTCAGCCGTGACCCTACTTTTCTCGCCAGACCAAGGGGTTGGCCTTGCCAGGTGACGACAACTTCGTTAAGTGACGGTGTCACATCAGGATAAATGTCGCGCCCGTGATACCACTCCTCTGCTTCGAACTCTGTAAGCGCAAACGCCAGCGGCGAATCACCCGGCACCAGCGCGATAACGGCTTCGTGCTGCCAGCGGTATCCTTTGTTGTACTGTTCAGCCAGGCGCAAGCCAATGCGTGAAAAACGCACTTTACCGAATAAAGAAACAATCTCTTTTGGGAACAACCAGATTTCTTTATCGCGCTGCCAGAGCTGTTGGTCATCTTGCCAGCTGATCCCTGATTTTTTGGCGGCGGCGGTGACTTCAGCGGCTTGTTTGCCATACAGAGGGCTGAACGGGAAGTTACCGACTTTGTACCCAGGCGCAGGAAGGGCGTCGATCGAGGCCGTTTTCCGTAGTCGTGCAACAAAGAAACCTTCGCAATCATAAATCTGAGGGAAAACATGTAAGTAACCTTCAGCGGTGATCGCTTTTCCCGCTTCCGGGAACAGGTCGTTAAGCGGTGCGATTTCAACTGCATCAGGCCACTCATCAAGCAACCACTGGCAAATCTGCTGGTTTTCTTCGCGGTTCAATGTGCATGTGGAGTAAATCAGTGTACCGCCGGGACGGAGTGCATGAAATGCGCTGGCGATCAGTTCACGCTGTGTATCGGCAATGCTGGTGGTGCTTTCCGGGGTCCAGTTACGCAGCGCGTCCGGGTCTTTGCGCACCACACCTTCACCTGAACACGGTGCATCGAGCAAAATGGCATCGAAACACTCCGGTAGTGCCGCACCAAACACTCTGCCATCAAAATGGGTCAGCGCCACGTTGCTAATTCCGCAACGGCTGATATTGGCGTGCAGCACTTTCACGCGACTGGCGGAGTATTCATTGGCAAGGATCGCGCCACGATTACCCATGCGTGCGGCAATTTGTGTGGTTTTGGAACCGGGAGCGGCGGCAACATCCATAATGCGTTCCGGCTCATTACCGTCCGCAAACAGGGCGGCAACCGGCAACATCGAGCTGGCTTCCTGAATATAAAACAGGCCGCTCAAATGCTCAGCGGTAGAACCAAGAGGCAGGCTTTCTTCGTCATCTCGTTCAATCCAGAACCCTTCTGCACACCATGGTACGGGCGTCAGATGCCAGTCGTAGGGTGCAACAAGTTCAAGAAAATTACTGACCGAAATCTTGAGTGTATTGATGCGCAGGCTGCGGCGCAGAGGGCGCTGGCAATACTCAATAAAACTGTCGAGCGTTTGGTCTGCCGGGAGTGCGTCGCGAATAACATCAAGAAAGGCTTGCGGGAGAAAGGCGTTTTGAGAGTGAGCCACGAAGGAAGTCCAGAATAAAGAGAAGGGCGCAGTGTAGCACAAGCGCCCCGGTGAGACACCGGGGCGCAGGTGTTAACGTGGCAGCGCAGTACCCCATTGACGCCACTCTTTCGGTTCACTTTCCTCGAGCAGGAAGTGTTTACCGGTTTGAGCTTTCGGTGCCAGTGGTGTGCCTGGCGGCGTTGCGAATGCGATACCGCCACGGATAAACTGGCTGAAGGTGCCGGTTTTAACCACGCCGCCAGTCAGACCAAAATCAAGGCTGTAACCTGACGCAAGCCAGAACACTGAGCTGTCGCGCACCAGATGTTGGAAGCGCTTACTAATGCGCAGGCCGACCATAACGCGGTCAGACAGAGTACCGAGGGTTAAACCGGTCACCGTACCGACTTCCACGCCACGGAACAGAACTGGCGTACCAATGCTTAACGCGCCTGCCTCAGGCACTTCCAGCACAATGCTTAAACCATCAGAGTAACGCGAGTCAGTGATTGAGGTTTCCTGCAACTCGAAGTCACGGCGAGGCGCGCCACGCCCTGGTTCCACGTTGATATACGGCTGAAGAATGGTGTCGAGATTATCCACGCCGGAAGATGAAATTTTCGGTGTCACCACTGAGAAGCGTGTTCCACTGCGGGCAAATGTCTCCACAAACTCAGGATAGAGCACCGCTTTAGCTTCAACTTCGCTACGTGATTGGGTGAGGTTCAGCGACTCAAGCTGTCCAATATCAATGCCCAGATAACGGATCGGCATCCCCGCAGACAGTTTCCCGGCATCAAAAGTGTGCAGCGTAATCTGGCTACCGACGGCGCGAGCAGCTGTTTCAGACGCATATAGCATGCGCTTGTCACCCTTTTTCATGCCGACACTGGCACCGCTAAGGTTGTCAAAGCTAATAGCCCCTTTCAGCGCACGAGACAGTGGAGAAGCCTGCACGGTCAGGCCGCTACCGTTAAGTTGAACGCGAGCGCCACCTTCAGCCCAAAACACGCTGTTAGCCGTCAGCAGGTTGCGGTATTCCGGCTTAATATTGACGTCGATATCAAAACTGTTGGCGCGCGGACGCACACTGATAATCTCACCGACCTGGAACTTACGGTACAGCACCACGGAACCGGCCTGAATATCTGGCAGGCTGGCGGCGGTCAGCGTCAGTGTAGTTGTCGGCAAATCGCTCAGGCTATTTTCAACGGCTTTTTCCAGGTTGGCGTACAGCGGATAACTCTTTTTCATCTCGCCTTTGTTACCTGGAATAATCCTGACCCCGCCATTCACCCATTCACCGGCGCTGGCTCCCAAAAACTCAATTCCATCGATACCAACTTTGACATCCAAACGGCTGTTGACGACAAACTTGCTGTCGCCCTGAATCAGTTTGCGATATTCAGGCTCAATGGCTGCCGAGAAGCTGACACCTTTGGAGGAGAGGGTGCGCTCCAGAATCTGGCCAACTTGCACGCCATGAAGAATGATTGGCTGGCCCGCATCAATACCGTAACTTTCAGGTGCCGTCAGGTTGAGCGTCAGGACGTCCGGCTGTTGTAGAGGTGTTTTATCGCTGGCGAAGACCACAAAGCGATCTTGTGGATCACCTTCGCCTGGCACCAACTCAAAGGTGCTGCCGGTTAACAGGCTGCTGAGATTAGGATTGCTGAGGGAGATTTTCGGGTTCCGCATCTCAATCCGCGTGCCACTGCGCAACAGGTTGACGACACTCGGGTCCACGGTCATCTCGCCAGTCACGGTACTACCCGGATTGAGGGTCAGCTTGGTCAGCGTTCCGACTTCCAACCCCTGATACATGAGCGGCGTCGAGCCTGCTTTTAACCCACTGCCGCTGGGTAAATCCAGACCGATAATGACACCTCGTTGGCTGTGTGCCAGATCTTCATAAAGACCGAATTCATCTTCTGCCTTGGCTTCAGCTGAGTTCTCTGGGGAATCAAAGGCAATGGCGCCGTTGACCAAAGCTGCGAGGCTTTCTAACTGGACCTGAGCACCGGAAAGGCTGACATTGGCCTTCATACCCGACACATTCCAGAATCGACTGCCTTTTTTCACAAGCTTAGTGAATCGACGGTCAATCAATACATCAATGGTAACGCCCTGATTATTTTTGTTAATGGTGTAGTCATACACGCGTCCAACCGGAATTTTACGGAAATAGACCAGCGAACCACTGTTGAGCGAACCGAGATCAGGCGCATGAAGATGAATCATCAGCTCGCCATTATTAAGGCGGTATCTTGGCTGAGTATCCAACGCAGTAAAGTGCTCCTGCGGTTTACCTTTGCCCGGCATCATGCCGATATAGTTACCGCCGACAAGCGCATCGAGACCGGAAACGCCAGCCAGTGAGGCTTTGGGTGTCACCAACCAAAATTGAGTGTCATCGCGTAACGCATCTTTCATGTCATTTTTGACACTGATCTTAACTTCTATTTTGCGCAAGTCTTTGCTGAGACTGATACTTTGCACCGTTCCCACTTCCACACCTTGATAGCGCACAGGGGTTCGCCCGGGCACAATGCCGTCGGCAGAAATGAAATCAATGGTCGCAGTGGTGCCGCGTTCTTCCCATGTCGACCAGATGAGCCAACCGGCAATCATCAAAGCGATAATTGGCAATAACCAAAAGGGCGAAATTCGGCGTTTAGTTTTAATTCGCGCTTCAGTCGGTGAAGCGGGCATTTCCTGACTCATGTGCGTCCCAAAGTAGTCGGCTATCCAGCCATTCGACTGCAAGAATAGTTAAAATAACCGCCGCGCCAAAGTAAAACGCAGCTGGTCCCATAGTGAATGCCAGTAACTGATCGCGATTAACCAGCGACATCGTAAGCGAAATAACAAAGAGATCGAGGATAGACCAGCGGCCAATCCAGGTAATAAAGCGTAGCAGGACAATGCGTGTTCTAAGCCCTCGTTCACATTTGAAATGAATACTGATCAACAGCGAAATCAGCACGATAACTTTCGTAAAGGGCACCAGGATACTGGCAATGAAAACCACGGCTGCGACTGCAATATTGCTACTGGCCAGCGAAATAATACCTGAAAGGATAGTATCTTCCTGGCGTGATCCATTGACGTAAAGAATTGAAATCGGCAAAAAGTTTGCTGGCAGTAAGAAAATTAATGAGCCGATTAACGCCGCCCAGGATTTTTGCAGGCTGTGGCGACGACGGACTCTTAAAGGCACATGGCAACGTGGACAACGCCCGCGCTTATCCGGCACGCCAGTGAAATGACAACCGAGGCACACACGCAGTTGGGCATTCCAGGCACGAGGAGGGCGCTGCGGGTAAAAACGCGACCAGAGTTGCTCGACGTTCAGGTGAATCAGGGTTAATAAACTCAACACGACAAGCGCGATAAACGCCACTAAACCCAGGCCTGGCTGTATGTAGGCGAATTCTCTGACTTTGATGCAGGCCACGCCGATGGCGACCAGATAAATATCCAGCATCACCCACTCTTTGAGCTTCTCCAGCATCAGTAAAACAGGGCGTAAATTCATCCCAAGAATATTACCGAAATAGAGATAGACGATACCGGCGATGAGTGTGGCGGGGGCTCCCACGGCACAAAACATCACCATGGCGGCCGTAAGTGGGTCACCCTGGCTGGTCATTTGCCAGATACCCTGGAACAGGTTGGCATCAATGCGCGTGCCTAACAAATAGATACGTACCAGCGGCTCCGAAAAGGCCACCGGCATCAGCAGCAACATCGCCATCGCCATGGCCGCCAGACGTGTGAGTGACCAATCGCGACCATGGAACACTTTTGCGTCGCAACGCGGGCAATACGCGCTCTGCGACGATTTAACCAACGGTAACGAGAAAAGTGTATCGCATTCGGGGCAACGCTGATAACGTGCCTGCGGTACAGCATGGCTAATAGCGTGTATTTTCATGTGTCATCGTATGCAGGGAATACCGTTGGCGCATCGGGGTATCTCATTGAGAAAATAAATATTCGTTAAGCGTATATTAATTCATGGAATGATACACCTTGTGGCATATCGCATTTAATGCTTATTTTACTATGCTATGCAGTTAAGTAAGACAACATACTATGGTTAATCAATGAACAAAGAACAATTTTACGCGGACCTGAACCGCGATTTCAGTGCGTTAATGGCAGGTGAAACAAGTTTTCTGGCAACGTTGGCAAACACCAGCGCATTGCTGTTTGAACGTCTTGAAGGTGTGAACTGGGCAGGATTCTATTTGCTGGAAGGCGACACGCTGGTTTTGGGACCCTTCCAGGGCAAAATCGCCTGCGTGCGTATTCCGGTCGGTAAAGGCGTATGTGGTACTGCGATATCCACCAATAGCATTCAGCGCGTTGAAGATGTGCATGCTTTTGATGGTCACATCGCCTGTGACGCTGCCAGCAACTCCGAAATCGTTCTGCCGTTAAGCGTTAACGGCGAGCTTATTGGGGTTCTGGACATTGATAGCACTGAGTTTGGTCGCTTTACACCTGAAGACCAACTCGGCTTATCTCAACTGGTAACGCAGCTTTCGCTGACGCTTGCCGATACGGATTTTAAAAAATTCTTCACTCGATAGCATGATAAACAACGGATAACGTGGCATTTGCTGATAGCGTCATTATAATGTCGCCTGTTCATGCCTGCGGATTGTTGGCAACTCCGTTGTAATCAGGAAATTTCATGGAAAATCAACCTAAGTTGAATAGTAGCAAAGAAGTCATCGCCTTTTTGGCAGAGCGTTTCCCACAGTGTTTTAGCGCTGAAGGTGAAGCCCGCCCCCTGAAGATTGGTATCTTCCAGGATTTAGTCGCACGCGTTGAAGGGGAGATGAGCCTCAGTAAAACTCAACTTCGTTCCGCGTTACGTCTTTACACTTCAAGCTGGCGTTACCTGTACGGTATCAAAGTCGGCGCGACCCGTGTTGATCTCGACGGTAACCCATGTGGTGAACTCGATGAGCAGCACGTTGAGCATGCTCGTAAGCAGCTTGAAGAAGCAAAAGCACGTGTTCAGGCACAGCGTGCAGAACAGGCAGCGAAAAAACGCGAAGCCGCTATCGCTAACGGTGAAACCGTTGCTGATAAGCCTCGTCGTGATCGCAAGCCTCGTCCTGCTCCACGTCGTCCAGAGACCACAGAACGTAAACCACGTGCAGAAAAACCGGCTCCTCAGGCTCCGCGTGAAGAAAAACGCACTCCGGTTACGGACATTTCTGCTTTGCAGGTGGGTCAGGCAATCAAAGTCAAAGCGGGTAATAACGCGATGGATGCCACCGTACTGGAAATTACCAAAGATGGCGTCCGTGTACAGCTGACTTCTGGTATGGCAATGATCGTACGCGCAGAACACTTGCAGTTCTGAAACGGAGGCCAGACCCGGGCATGAACAAACTCTTTAAGCGTACGGCTGTCGCTAGTCTGTTGTTTCTTGCAGGTAGCGCACTGGCCGTCGAAAATATAACGCAGGCTTCTCAAATCCCGCAGTTAAAGGAAGAGACACAGCATGCTACGGTGAGTGAGCGAGTCACTTCGCGCTTCACTCGTTCGCATTATCGTCAGTTTGATCTGGATGAAAATTTTTCCGCTAAAATTTTCGATCGCTATCTCAATCTTCTCGACTATAGCCACAACGTGCTGCTTGCCAGCGACGTTGAACAGTTTGTGTCGCGGAAAAAACAGATTGGCGATGAATTGCGCACCGGCAAACTGGACGTATTTTACGATCTCTACAATCTGGCCCAGAAACGTCGTTTTGAACGCTATCAATACGCGTTGAAGGTGCTGGAAAAGCCGATGGATTTCACCGGCAACGACACTTTCAATGTGGATCGCAGCAAATCGCCGTGGCCTGCAAGCGTTGCTGAGCTAAACACCCTGTGGGACAGCAAAGTTAAGTTTGACGAATTGAGCTTAAAACTGACGGGTAAAACCGATCAGGAAATTCGTGAAACGCTGACCAAGCGCTACCAGTTTGCGATTCGTCGCCTGGCGCAGTCCAACAGTGAAGATGTTTTCTCTCTTGCAATGACTGCGTTCGCCCACGAAATCGATCCGCATACCAACTATTTGTCTCCACGCAATACCGAACAATTCAATACCGAAATGAGTCTATCTCTGGAAGGAATTGGTGCGGTGCTGCAAATGGATGATGACTATACGGTGATCAACTCAATGGTTGCGGGTGGCCCGGCTGCAAAAAGCAAAGCGATTACCGTCGGTGATCGAATTGTTGGCGTAGGCCAGACCGGCAAAGCCATAGTCGATGTGATTGGCTGGCGTCTTGATGACGTGGTTGCGCTGATTAAAGGACCAAAGGGCAGCAAAGTTCGCCTCGAAGTCTTACCGGCAGGCAAAGGGACTAAAACACGCATCGTCACGTTAACCCGTGAACGTATTCGTCTTGAAGATCGTGCTGTTAAACTCACCATTAAAACGGTCGGTAAAGACAAGGTCGGTGTACTGGATATTCCTGGCTTCTATGTTGGTTTGACGGATGACGTCAAAGTCCAGCTGCAGAAGATGGAAAAACAGAATGTGAAGAGCGTGATCATCGATCTGCGTTCTAACGGTGGCGGTGCATTAACCGAAGCCGTGTCACTTTCTGGCTTGTTTATTCCAGGTGGCCCCGTCGTTCAGGTCCGCGATAACAACGGTAAAGTGCGTGAAGACAGCGATACCGATGGCGTGGTGTATTACAAAGGCCCGCTGGTTGTCATGGTTGACCGTTTCAGTGCTTCCGCATCTGAGATTTTCGCCGCAGCGATGCAAGATTATGGCCGTGCGCTGATTGTCGGGGAACCGACCTTCGGTAAAGGTACCGTTCAGCAATATCGTTCACTGAACCGCATCTATGACCAGATGCTGCGCCCTGAATGGCCTGCATTAGGCTCTGTGCAATACACCATCCAGAAGTTCTACCGCATAAATGGCGGCAGTACTCAGCGTAAAGGTGTGACGCCAGATGTCATGATGCCAACCGGTACTGAAGAAACGGAAACTGGCGAGAAGTTCGAAGATAATGCACTTCCATGGGATAGCATTAACTCCGCAACTTACGTTAAATCCGGTGATCTGAAGCCGTTTGAACCGCAACTGCTTAAACTGCACCAGGACCGAATTGCAGCTGATCCTGAGTTCCAGTACATCATGAAGGACATTGCTCGCTTCAATGCCCTGAAAGAGAAGCGCAATATCGTCTCTCTGAATCTTGCTCAACGTGAGAAAGAAAACCAGGAAGATGATGCGACGCGTCTGGCTCGTATTAACGATCGCTACAAACGAGAAGGTAAAGCACCGTTGAAGAAACTCGACGACTTACCGAAGGATTATCAGGAACCGGATCCTTATCTCGACGAAACGGTTCATATCGCGCTGGACCTTGCAAAAATGCAGCAAGATAAGCCGGCCGAGCAACCGACCCCTGCTAAGTAACTCCCCAACAGGCACAAATTTTTGTGCCTGTTTTTTTTACCACTATCAAGCCGCGTAAACCTACCTCTTCGTGAATGTAAAGTTATGTATTATTAACGACTTGGCCACGATGAATGCTTGAAAATAGCAAGCTTGCCCCTACGATGTGGGGTAACGCAGAATGCGTATTTTTAACCGAGGTAAAAAGAAAATTATGATGCGTATCGGGCTTTTCCTGTTGACCAACCTTGCAGTCATGGTCGTTTTCGGGCTAGTGCTAAGCCTGACGGGGATCCAGTCGAGCAGCGTACAGGGTCTGATGATCATGGCGGTGTTGTTTGGCTTTGGTGGTTCAATCATCTCCTTACTGATGTCCAAATGGATGGCATTACGTTCAGTAGGCGGGGAAGTAATTGAACAGCCACGGAACGAAACTGAGCGCTGGCTGATGGAGACGGTTCGTCAGCAGTCGCAACAGGCGGGTATCGCCATGCCGCAGGTGGCGGTTTACCATGCGCCGGACATTAACGCCTTTGCAACGGGTGCACGCCGTAATGCCTCACTGGTCGCGGTGAGTACCGGTCTGTTGCAAAACATGAGCCGTGACGAAGCTGAAGCCGTTATTGCTCACGAAATTAGCCATATCGCGAACGGCGATATGGTCACAATGACGCTGATTCAAGGCGTGGTGAACACCTTCGTTATCTTTATTTCCCGTATCATCGCGCAGGTGGCCTCAGGCTTCCTGTCAGGTAATCGGGATGAAGGTGAAAGCAATAACGGCAACCCGTTTGTCTATTTTGCGATTGCGACAGTACTGGAACTGGTGTTCGGTATTCTGGCGAGCATTATCACCATGTGGTTCTCACGTCACCGTGAATTCCACGCTGATGCCGGTTCTGCAAAATTGGTCGGTCGTGAAAAAATGATTGCCGCCTTGCAGCGTCTGAAAACCAGTTATGAACCGCAAGAAGCTAGCAGTATGATGGCGTTTTGTATCAATGGTAAGGCGAAGTCAATGAGCGAATTGTTCATGACTCACCCACCACTGGACAAACGTATCGAAGCATTGCGTAACGGCGAATATCTTAAGTAACCGTGAGTGGTGATAAAAAAGCGTGCCATCGCTGGCACGCTTTTTTTATGCCCGCGAAGCAGGGGATTGGGACATTCGTAGACTGCTCACGATAGCAGCGACAGTCGCAAAACTTCCAGCCAGTAACAAAGAGGCATGCGTACCGTGAGTGGAGAAGAGGTTGAACATCAATGCGACCAGCGCTGCACCACAACTCTGACCCAATAACCGCGCAGTACCCAACATACCGCTGGCACCACCGCTGCGATGACGCGGTGCAGAAGAAATAATCGTGTGGTTATTCGGTGACTGGAAAAGGCCAAAACCAGCGCCACACAATAGCATCCGCCAGATAATGTCGATATCCGAAGGGTTATGTGGCAAGAGTGCCAGAGCAAACAGGCCGCAAGCCATAATCGTCAGCCCAATCCCACCCAATAAACCTGCATGTACTCGTTCTATGAGATGACCGGCAATAGGGGCCATGATCATCGTCGCTATGGGCCACGGAGTCAGAAGCAGCCCGGTTTCCACTTCACTGCGCCCTAAGACTGATTGTAAGAAGAAGGGAAGCGAAACCATCGCTAACATCTGCGCGGCAAAGGAGCAGACGGAGGTTCCCATGGATAACGAAAACACTGGGATGCGTAACAAGTCCACAGGAAGCAGTGGGAAAGGGAGCTGCAACTGGCGACGAATAAAGAAGTAGCCAATCACGACTAAGGCCACCAGTTCAGCAATGATAAGCCAGCCTGACTGCCCCTGCGCAAAGCCACTGATTGCCGAGATGAGTAAGCCAAAGGTTAAAGCATTCATGATGGCGCTTGGAATATCAAAGCGCTGACCCTGGGATTTTTGTTGGTTCGGTGGCAGGAAACGCACAGACAGTAACAGCGCTACGATACCAATCGGCACATTAATCAAAAATAGCCATTTCCACGACGCAACGGACAAAATAGCGGCGGCAATGGTGGGGCCGGCCGCCGATGACACCGCAACAATAAACGAGTTTATTCCCATGCCGCGGCCAAGGTATTTTTGCGGATAAATAAGCCGAATCAGTGCGGTATTCACGCTCATTAATGCCGCACCGCCGAAACCCTGCAATACGCGGGCAAATGTCAGCATCGGCAAAGAATCTGATAAAGCGCAAAAAAGGGATGTCATACAAAATAGAATCAGCCCGCACTGATATACGCGGCGATAGCCAAAAATATCACCGAGGAATGACATTGAAAGTAACGAAACAATTATCGCAATTTGATAACTGTTCACAATCCAGATGGATTCTGCCGGGCTGGCATTAAGTTCTCGGGCAATGGTAGGAAGGGCGACGTTTGCGATTACGCCATCGAGCACTGCCATAGTAATCCCCAACGCAATGGCTAAAATAGCACCATAGCGCTGCGGTAATGGCAGCCCATCAGCAAAGGTTTTATCCATAGGAAAGTATGAGTTCATGGGGGCTATATTTGAGGAGAAATAATAATAGCATTAAATTTAGGGGATATGTCGCAGATTTGTAACGAAATAGAATAGATTCATTGCGATGACATGGTAGTCAACTTATACTAAAAACCAGTTCTGATTTTTATAAAACAAATGCGATCGAGGTGAGTTAATGGCAATCGCAGATCTGGATAAACAACCTGATTCTGTCTCTTCTGTCCTGAAAGTTTTTGGCATCTTACAGGCGCTTGGCGAAGAACGCGAAATTGGTATTACTGAATTATCGCAACGCGTAATGATGTCAAAAAGCACCGTCTATCGCTTTTTACAGACAATGAAATCCCTGGGTTATGTTGCTCAGGAGGGGGAGTCTGAGAAATACTCGCTCACGCTGAAGTTGTTCGAACTTGGCGCGCGTGCATTGCAAAATGTTGATTTGATTCGTAGTGCTGACATCCAGATGCGCGAACTGTCGCGTCTGACAAAAGAAACTATCCACCTGGGTGCGTTGGATGAAGACAGCATTGTCTATATCCATAAGATCGACTCCATGTACAACCTGCGTATGTACTCGCGCATTGGACGTCGTAACCCGCTGTACAGTACGGCAATTGGTAAAGTGCTTCTGGCATGGCGTGATCGTGAAGAAGTACGTGAAATTCTTGCTGATGTGGAATATACCCGCAGCACTGAACGTACCATTACCAGCACTGACGAATTGTTAGACGTTCTGGATACTGTTCGCCAGCAAGGTTATGGCGAAGATAACGAAGAACAGGAAGAAGGCTTGCGCTGCATCGGCGTTCCTGTATTTGACCGCTTTGGTGTGGTGATTGCAGGCTTGAGTATTTCCTTCCCGACGCTACGTTTTTCCGAAGATCGTCTTCATGAATATGTTGCGATGTTGCACGACGCCGCGCGTACTATTTCTGAGCAAATGGGTTATCACGAATATCCATTCTGATGAAAAAATAAACGCCGCTTAATAGCGGCGTTTATTCTCTTCGATAATCTACTGTCTCGTTTCCCTACTGCCCGTTATCAATCATCCGTTATCAATAACATTGTCACTTTTACGCAATACAGGGCAATCGCTAAGTCCGATAATACCGCTCTCGCTATGAATGAATTGCGCAGTGGTGATATTTCGAGCAGTGAGATACTTACATTGCAGCCCCATTCCCGCCGCATTTTGCTGGCTTCCAATCAATACTCCATACCCGGAGAGCAGTAAGCCGATCCACAGCAGCACAATCACCAGGAAAGTGCGGATCACAATACGCATAGATACCTCTAATTATGATTTTATTACAGTGCTAAGCGTAGCGGCTAACTATGAACTATCAATATGATGATTCTGAAAGAATATATGCGTTTAGTGATGCCTGGTTTAGGTTACTTATGCCAGACTTATCATTAAGAACTTTTAATGTGGAGAAAGTAGTGAAAAAGTACAGATGGTTCATCCTGGTTGCGGTTTTTTTCGTCTGCTTGCTACTCTGGACTCAGATGGTCAACGTGATGTGCGATCAAGATGTACAATTTTTCAGCGGTATCTGCACAATTAATAAATTTATTCCCTGGTAGACTCTTTTTATCCGCATGATGCTTACCTTAAGGCGCGGCAGGTGTAGAATAGCGCGTTTTACTGAGGTGGTAAGATGAACGAATTAAGTGTTGGCGCGTTGAATATCGTGTCCCTGACAGTTTCCCTGGTGGTGCTGGTTATCGGCCTCGTAATGTGGTTCTTTGTGAACCGCGCAAGTAACCGTACTAATGAGCAGATCGAACTGCTTGAAGAGTTGTTGGATCAACAGAAACGACAAAATGCGCTGTTACGCCGTTTGTGCGAAGCCAATGAGCCGGAAGTTGTGAAGGAAGCACCGCAAGAGATTAAGCAAGAAGACGCGCAGGACGACGATTTTATCCGTCTGGTGGCTGAACGTTAATCCTGACACGCACGTTTGTGTCGCTATGGAGTGACTCATGCGTTGGAAGAATCCCTGGTTTGATCCCCTAAAATCTCATCATCTAATAGACGGTTTTCGTAATCTGGAACCCCACTTACGGAAATCGGGCGATGTTGAGCGTTGGCGAAAGGAGCGGAAAGAACAGGGATTGCCCCATCCACCGGGTGGCGGCTATGAAGCCTTCATTAAACAGTGGTGGCAAAAAGCTGAACTTTTAGGGCACGATGACCGTGTCTGGTGGCTAGGTCATGCAACCTCGCTGTTACGCATCAATGGCCGATATTTACTCACTGATCCTGTCTTATCCCGGCGAGCCTCACCGCTCTCTTTTGCTGGCCCGCAACGCAAAACTCCTCCTCCATTACGCATCAATGAATTGCATCAGCTTGATGCGGTTCTGATTTCGCATAATCATTATGATCATCTGGACAGCGCAACCGTGCGCCAGATTGCCCGCCGTTTTCCTGACACGCATTTCTTTGTCCCGTTGGGGCTTAAGGGATGGTTTACCCGTCGCGGTATTCGTCATGTGACAGAGCTGGACTGGGGGCAGAGCCATAACTGGCAGGGGATGACATTCAGCGCCGTGCCCGCACAACACTGGAGCATGCGTTCGTTCTGGGACCGCAACCGCAGTTTATGGTGCGGATGGATAATCGAATCCGCGCGTTTACGTATTTGGTTTAGTGGTGACACCGGCTATACCTCGAGCCTGGCGAAAATCGCACTCAGCAGAGGCCCTCTGGATGTCGCAATGATTCCGATTGGCGCCTATTCGCCACGCTGGTTTATGAGCAGTCATCATATGGATCCGCAGCAGGCCGTTGCGCTTTGGCAACTGTTGAATAAACCTTTAACGGTACCGATCCATTGGGGCGTTTTTGAGCTGGCCGATGAGTCACTGGATATGCCGCCACAAGAGTTGTTAGAAGCTCTGGATGGCAAAGATGATCAACGTCACTTATTCACACCGCTTCGTATTGGTCAAAGTTTGCCCCTGGTCAAAATAATAGTTTAAATATTATCCAGAAAGTTAAGCGGATATTTGGACCATCCAATAACAGTTATATTATATGCTTAATATAGCGAAACGTTTTTATTGCATCATTGTGATGCAGGGTGTCATTAAACTTTCATTATTTTGGTGCAATATAAATAGCTTACTGCTCAAGCTTTATTCATTTTGGTCATCGCGCTATTTCATTCGTCTATTTCACTTTTCCCGCAGACGTGATCTATTGCTCGTTTTTTGAATAGCTATGCTAAAAAAATCATAAAGATAATGTCTATGATATCGACTTTTTCGCAGTTCGTCTGGACGAATAGATAGGTTTGGGCTATGGTAAAAACGTTATCTACGTTCATCTCATGAAGGCGCTGAATCACATTTGTTCATGGTTAATTTTATGCACATTTTGTGCATTTCATTTGCGTGAACAATATGGGTTTCAGAATTTGTGCGACAGATCGATACATGCCGAAAAATGGCTTGCCATTGATTGCGTTGTATGTGATAACACGTTGGGTTAAACGAGGTACAGTTCTGTTTATGTGTGGCATTTTCAGTAAAGAAGTCCTGAGTAAACACGTTGACGTTGAATACCGCTTCTCTGCCGAGCCTTATATTAGTGCCTCATGCAGTAATGTCTCTGTTTTAGCTAAGTTATGCCTTCGGGCAAAGAAAACAATCTAAGGAATTTTGCAAAATGGCAAAGATTAAAGGTCAAGTTAAGTGGTTCAACGAGTCTAAAGGTTTTGGTTTCATTACTCCTGCTGACGGCAGCAAAGACGTGTTCGTACACTTCTCTGCAATCCAGGGTAACGGCTTCAAAACTCTGGCTGAAGGCCAGAACGTTGAGTTCGAAATCCAGGACGGCCAGAAAGGCCCAGCAGCAGTTAACGTAACTGCTATCTAATTCCGTTGAATTAGACCTGGCGCGAATAACGCCAAATTCTGATGAAAGCCCCGCTCTTGTGGCGGGGCTTTTTCATGTTTGAATTCTGTTCACTACTTTTCTAGATGTTTCCGCACGCCACGCTCAGTTATGTTTTGTAGCAAAGCAGCGCATCTTGTAGCACTGTTCCTGTCCGGTTAAATCTACCATTATGTTTAAATTTTCAATCGCTTAGTTGTCGGTAAGGATTGAACGTGAGAAAAATTGCCCCTGGAATCGCGGGTAACTTTATACAGTGGCGTTTTGCTCTACTTTGCATCGCAATTCTTATGTGCCTGGTGTTTTTATTAGGACGCGTAGCCTGGCTGCAAATTATCTCGCCAGAGAGCCTGGTTAAACAAGAAGACATGCGTTCTCTACGTGAAGAACCGATCGTGGTTCCGCGCGGGATGATTGAAGACCGCACCGGCCGCCCGTTGGCAGTCAGCGTACCGGTAAAAGCTATCTGGGCTGATCCCAAAACGGTGATGGAAAAAGGCGGTGTGCAGGTTAATGACCGCTGGGAGGCACTGGCGACGACGCTTAATATGTCGCTCAATGAAATTGCTGCTCGTATTCGCCGTAATCCTTCCGACCGCTTTATCTACCTCGCCCGTCAACTCGACCCGCAACAAGCGCAATATATTGAGAGTTTGAAACTCCCGGGCATTTCATTGCGCGAGGAGTCACGTCGTTTTTATCCAGCAGGACATGTCGCGGCGAACTTACTTGGTTTTACCAATATTGATGACCAGGGCATTGAGGGCATAGAAAAGAGTTTCAATCGCCAGCTGACGGGGAAGGCGGGGGAGCGATTAGTCCGTAAAGACCGTCACGGTCACGTCATTGAGAACATCACCGAAACTCCGGCAAGCCCAGCGCATAACCTGATGTTAAGCATTGATGAACGTCTACAAACGGTGACTGAGGATGCGCTAAGTAACGCAGTCTCATGGAATAAAGCCGAATCTGCAGCAGCGGTGATTCTTGATGTGAATACCGGTGAAGTGCTGGCGATGGCTAGTTGCCCAACGTTTAACCCAAATAACCGTGATGGCGCTACATTAGACGATTTCCGAAATCGGGCTATCAGTGACACTTTTGAACCGGGTTCAACTGTCAAACCGATGGTCGTTATGACCGCGTTGCAACAAGGTATTGTGCAACCGGACAGCGTAGTCGATACCCATCCGTATACCATAGACGGGCATCGCATTCGTGATGTCGGGTTTTATCCGCAACTGACGCTGACGGGGATCCTGCAAAAATCGAGCGATACGGGCGTATCACGACTTTCACTGGCGATGCCTATCCAAAAACTGCTGGATACTTACAAGAATTTTGGCTTTGGTTCACCCACCGCTCTGGGTCTGACTGGCGAAAGCAGCGGATTTTTACCACATCGTAAATTCTGGGGAGAGTTGGATCGCGCAACATTCTCCTTCGGCTATGGCTTGATGGTCACACCGCTGCAACTCGCTCACGTTTATGCAACCATCGGCAGCTACGGTATTTCCAGACCGCTCTCCATTACTCGTGTTGATCCTCCTGTTGTGGGGCAACGGGTTATGTCGGAGGCGATTGCTCATCAGGTCGAACATATGATGGAAAGCGTTGCGTTGCCGGGCGGTGGTGGTGTGAAAGCGGCAGTGCGCGGATATCGTGTTGCGATTAAAACCGGCACGGCCAAGAAGATTGGCGATGACGGTAAGTACATCAATAAATACATCGCTTACACCGCAGGCGTAGCTCCCGCCAGTAACCCACGCTTTGCGCTGGTGGTGGTGATAAACGATCCAGAAAATGGGGCTTATTATGGTGGGGCGGTTTCGGCTCCGGTATTTAGCCAGATTATGGGCGAAGTCTTGCGTCTGGAAAATATCAAACCTGATGGTTTACCAGATGGTGATCCAAACTTAATGGTGTTAAATAAACCCGTCCCAGATAACTCCGCCGGTTAGTGGCTTTTCGAAACAGGGCGTTTAGCGTTACACTTGCGCCCTTTATTATTGCCTGGAGTTCCCATGTCCTATCTTTGCCCGCTTTGTCATGCGCCGCTTGCAGCCGAAGGGAGGAGTTTTCTCTGCCCGACAGGTCACCAGTTCGATAAGGCGAAAGAAGGATATGTGAATTTGCTGCCCGTTCAGCATAAGCGTTCTAAAGATCCCGGAGATAGCAGCGAAATGATGCAGGCACGCAGAGCCTTTCTCGATGCCGGACATTACCAGCCGTTGCGCGATGCGATTTGTCAGCAACTTGAGAAAGCCGCTCCGGTTACCTTGCTGGATATTGGTTGCGGGGAAGGGTATTACACCGCAGGTTTTGCGCAGAACGTCGCTAATCAAAATGGCACGACATGGGGATTAGATGTTGCCAAAGTCGCTATCCGCTATGCTGCGAAACGCTATCCGCAGGTGCAATTCTGTGTGGCATCGAGTCACCGTTTGCCATTTGCTGATAACAGTCTGGATGCTGTCGTACGCATTTTCGCACCCTGCAAAGCTGAAGAGCTGGCTCGTGTTGTGAAATCGGGTGGCATTGTCATTACCGCGACGCCTGGCCCGCGTCATTTGATGCAGCTTAAAGGCAAAATCTATGACAACGTGATGCTTCACAGCAGCGAATCTGAAGCGTTACCAGGTTTTGTTGTAGAAGATGTGCAAAGTATTGGCTGGACGATGACATTGCAAGGAAGTGAAGTGGTTGCGTTGTTGCAGATGACGCCGTTTGCCTGGCGCGCTCGGCCGGAAGTGTGGCAGAGTTTAGCGGCGGAAACGGCGTTTGAGTGCGAAACTGACTTTGTGGTGCGTGTCTGGCGTCGCGAAGTTTTAGCTTAACGCGCTGAAATGGCTATAAAGGATCTGACAACCAATCCCAATCAATACTAAGCCGCCGAGGATCTCGGCGCGTTTTCCTAGCAATGGGCCAATAAAGCGGCCCAGCATCATACCTGCTGTAGACATGATCATGGTCGCGCAACCAATCGCCAGCGCAGTTTCGATAATATTGACCTGCAGGAAGGCCAGGCCGACGCCGACGGCCATTGCGTCAAGGCTGGTGGCAATTGCGGTCGTGACTAATAACCAGAACCCATGGCGTTGTAACTTCGGTGATTCTTCATTTTCATCGCCGCCGCGAATCCCTTCATAGATCATTCTTATTCCGAGAAAGACCAACAGTACAAAGGCGACCCAATGGTTCCATTCCAGGACGACCTGGCTTGCCAAAAGACCCAGACACCAGCCGATAAGGGGGGTGAGTGTTTCGATTGCGCCAAAGATGAGACCGGTACGTAAGGCTTCAGAAAACTTAGGTTTATGGAGTGAGGCACCTTTCCCGATTGATGCAGCAAAAGCATCCATCGACATGCCAAAAGCAAGAATGAGTGTAGCGGAGAGATTCATGAAAACGCCTCAGTTGGGAATATCCATATACACGTCAGCCATCCCCAACTAAAACGATGGTCACGTGCCTATGGTCTCGCCTACTCAGTGTTTGAGTCGTACATGCCACGTTTTTTCTTGTTTAAACAAGTAACGAGTATGTTGACATGTACATTTTCGCAATGGCGAAAATCGGCTACTCCCCAACGACGGGCGCAACCTTAACATATTATTCAAAGATAAAACAATATTTGAAAGCTATTATTATTGACAATCAAATGATAACGATTTTCATTTGCTTTTATCGGTAAGTGAAAGGTTAAAATAAGAGCACACTAACTGTGTAAAATAGCAGCGGCTATATTTAACGGATCGTTTAAAAAATAACTTAATATAGACAATGCTAAGTTGTTATCTTATTGATTGTTAACCATTAACTTATATATTTTTTCCAGGTCTTCAATATTTTTGACTCGAATGAGTAAACGTCTTTGCTCTAATTGCATCACCAACACTCCATCCTCAGATAAATTCATATCTTTAATTCGGGAATATAAAATCCAGACGTTGGCAAAGAAGAAGCCTTCTGTTTTAAAAAGTAATTTAGGTTGGCGGATCCAGGAGATATAAATCGCGAGCAAAGCCAGCGCAGATAATAACCAGGTTGTGAGGGGGGTACCATGCGTGGTGACGTTGTTGTAAATCAGGATTGCGACCAGACCCACAAAGATGGTGCTATCGATACGGTTGCGTCGCAACAGAGTGATTTTAAGCAGGGTTTTGCCTTTAAGCTTTTCCATGATGAATTCATCGTAAATCGCCCAGGCAAGCAACATCACGATAAATACCAGTAAAACAACATCTGTTAACGTCATAACCAAACCTTCACTCTACATAATAAAAAACCGGGGGCAGGCCCCGGTTGAATTCATCAAGTCAATTACAGACCCAGTAAGCCGATAGCATAACCGACAATACCGATAACGAAGAAGCCCATGATGATCCACAGCGCGTTGACTTTCTTACGCAGCAACCACATACAAGCAAACGTTAACAGTAATGGCACCAGGCCAGGCATCAATTGGTCAAGGATGGTTTGAACAGTGGTCACTTTAACTGCGCCGGTCTGGTCGGTAATCTTCGACACCACCAGCGGTATGTTAACGTGCGTCCACTTGTTAACCAGCGCCCCCATGACAAACAGGCCGAGGATTGACGCCCCCTCAGTCAATTTCTGCAGGAAGCCGCCGCCCATATCCTTAACGATATCAATACCTTTGCGGTAACCGTAAGCCACGCCGTAATAACGAGTCAGCAGACGTACTGCGTTGAACAGAATGAAGAACAGCAATGGACCTAACAGGCTGCCGCTCATCGCGATACCAGCACCCAGCGCTGCGAATACAGGACGTACTGTACCCCAGAAGATTGGGTCGCCCACGCCTGCCAGCGGCCCCATCAAACCAACTTTGATACCGTTAATGGCACCATCGTCAATTTCTGCGCCGTTCGCACGTTGTTCTTCCATCGCAAGCGTTACGCCCAGAACCGGAGCCGCCACATAAGGATGGGTGTTAAAGAATTCCAGGTGACGCTTAATCGCTTGTTTACGCGCATCGTTGTTCTCAGGATACAGGCGTTTGATGGCCGGAATCATTGAGAAGCAGAAGCCCAGCGCTTGCATACGTTCGAAGTTCCATGAACCCTGGAACAGGTTCGAACGCAGGAATACGCCACGAATATCACCTGGGGTGAGTTTTTTCTCGGTAGTCGTTGTTTTGGTGGTATCAACCATTTCGCTCACCTATTAATCTAATTCGTTATCGAGGTCGTTAGCACCGGCAGCAGGCGCTGGAGCACCGGCGGTACGGTTGTATTTCGGGCTCAACTGGATGTACAGAATTGCCATCACAGCACCAATCACACCCAGTGCAACCAGGTTGAAGTTGGTGAACGCCGCAGTAACGAAGCCCAGATAGAAGAATGGCATCAGGTAGCCTGCGCGCATCATGTTGATGACCATCGCATAACCTACTACCACAATCATGCCACCGGCGATGTTCAGGCCGCTGGTCACCACTTCAGGAATGGCGTTCAACAGGTTCTGTACTTCGCTGGTACCGACGGAAATCGCGACGATAACGGCAGGGATGGCGATACGCATTGCTTGCAGGAACAGGGAGGAAACGTGAATCCAGGAGAGCGCCGATAGGTTGCCACTTTCGGCCGCCTTATCTGCTGCGTGCTGGAAGCCCACGGTGATGGTACGAACGATAATGGTCAGAACCTGGCCTGCTGCTGCCAGCGGGATGGCCAGCGCGATACCAGAACCGATGCCCTGGTGTCCGGCTATAACCAGAATGGTGGAGATAATCGACGCAAGAGCCGCATCGGGCGCAACCGCTGCACCGATGTTCATCCAACCTAACGCAATCATTTCTAACGTACCACCGATAATAATACCGGTTTTCATGTCACCCAGAACCAGACCAATTAAGGTACAGGCGACCAGCGGACGGTGGAACTGAAATTCATCGAGCACCGACTCCATACCGGCAATACAGGCTACGATAAACACCAGCACAATCTGAAGAGTGGTAATCTCCATTGTACTTCTCCTTAAACGTGAGACTTATGTGTGAAAACTGAGCAAAACGTAAAGTGAAGCCAATCACTGAGTAATTAGCTTTTTACCTTCGCGATCAGATCCATCATTTTCAATTTTTGATCGGTTGAAACTTTACGTGCTTCCAGCTCAATGCCGCGCGCGTTCAGCTTCTTGAAGGCTTCGATATCTTTGTCATCGACGGAAATCGCGTTGTTCACCTGGGTTTTACCCTGACGGAACGCCATACCACCTATGTTTACTGACTTAATATTCACCCCACCTTCTACGACGCGTTCAACGTCGGTCGGGTTGGTGAACAGCAGCATCACACGGTCGCCTGCATATTTCGGGTTATTCCACACGCGGATCATTTTGGCGACATCAACCACGTGAGCCGTCACACCAGGAGGAGCAACCTGCGTCAACAGTGTTTTACGCACGGTATCGGCTGCCACTTCATCACTGACAACAATAATGCGCGTTACGTTGGTTTCTTTAGTCCAGCGGGTCGCAACTTGACCATGAATCAAACGGTCATCAATACGGGCCAAACCAATATTCATGTAATCATTTGGACCCATTGGTTTCAGCGGAGCTGCTGCTTTAGGGGCAGCGACTGGTGCAACGGGTGCGGTTTTTTCAACAGGTTTTGCTTTCAGGGCTTTCACCCCTTCACGGCCTGTTTCTACCGCCAGTGCCACTAACTCATCAAACGAAGGGTTATCATCACGGGCCATCAAGGTTTCGACCAGCATCGGAATATTGACCCCGGCGACGACCTCGTAATGCTCTTTATCGACGACAATACGGCTTGCCGCATTGAACGGGCTTCCGCCCCAGGTATCGACGAGAAACAGCACACCTTTGTCGGTGTTCAGGTTTGCCAGTTGTGCGTTGTATTTTTCGATCAAAGTTTCGGCGTTTTCACCGGGAACGAAATCTATCCAGCCAACATTTTCTTGTTCGCCTAATAGCATTTCTGCGGTTTTCAGCAATTGTTCTGCTGCCCAGCCATGCGTGCCTATGACAATAGCAATAGTCACTTGCTACCTCCTGTGTTGGTCATAACCACACCCTTAAATGGGTGTTTTGTAGATTATCCGTTTCAAATAACGAATCGATTCAGATAACGGTATGAGTAAAGATGTGTAACTTGAGACGGATTTATTTTAGACAGTGAAAAAATTATTTTATGTGATGAAGATCCGTAATTTAGCTTTGTTTCAAACATAATGAACCGCAGCCCAAATTATGGGCGTGGTCAATGACAGTAAAATTGCAAAATCAGGTAAATCTTTGCAAAAGGGTATTTTGCTCTGATATTGTTTACATCCCGTTTAATAACTAAGGAGTAAAGGGCAGTAGCCCACCGTATGGACCGTCACCGACGTCTTTTCATTTTCAGGTCTGAATCTTCAGCCTTTCACACTGGCGTAGCACGCCGCGTAAATACCTTCATTCAACTTTCTGCGTCCGCGTTATGCGGGTTGCCGTTGAGTCATTCCCATAGCAGGAGCGTGTCATGGAACTCTTAATGGACCCCCAAATTTGGGTGGGTTTACTGACGCTGATTGTTCTGGAAATCGTGCTGGGTATTGATAACCTGGTCTTTATTGCGATCCTTGCGGATAAACTCCCACCAAAACAAAGAGATAAAGCGAGACTTATCGGTTTATCCCTGGCTTTGGTGATGCGACTGGGCTTGTTGTCATTAATCTCATGGATGGTGACGCTCACCCAACCGCTGTTTAGCGTCGCTAATCTGACGTTTTCCGGTCGCGATCTCATCATGTTATTCGGTGGTTTGTTCTTGCTGTTTAAAGCCACAACGGAGCTGCATGAACGGTTGGAAAACCGCCAGCATGATGACGGGCATGGGAAAGGTTACGCCAGTTTCTGGGTCGTGGTGCTGCAGATTGTGGTACTGGATGCGGTGTTCTCACTCGATGCGGTGATTACCGCGGTCGGGATGGTGAACCACCTACCGGTGATGATGGCGGCGGTTGTGATTGCAATGGGTGTGATGCTGATGGCATCAAAACCGTTAACGAACTTTGTTAACCAACATCCAACGGTCGTGGTGCTGTGTCTGAGCTTCTTGTTGATGATTGGTCTGAGCCTGGTTGCTGAAGGCTTCGGTTTCCATATTCCTAAAGGCTACCTGTACGCTGCAATCGGTTTCTCGATAATCATTGAGTTCTTTAACCAGATAGCGCGTCGTAACTTTATTCGTCATCAGTCAAATGTACCTTTACGTGCTCGTACAGCTGACGCGATTTTGCGCCTGATGAATGGCAAGCGCCAACAGCGTGCGCAGAACGAAGACAACAAAACCATCACGCCAATTGAAGCGGAGTCTTTCGCTGAAGAAGAGCGTTACATGATTAACGGTGTGTTGACGCTGGCTTCCCGCTCGTTGCGCAGCATCATGACGCCGCGCGGTGAAATCTCCTGGGTTGATGCGCATAAATCGAAAGCTGAAATCCGCGAGCAACTGTTGGAATCTCCGCACAGCCTTTTCCCGATTTGTCGCGGTGAGTTGGACGAAATCATTGGTATTGTGCGAGCGAAAGAGTTGCTTGTGGCGCTGGAAAACGGCGGGGATGTAGCTGCAATCGCCGCGCAGTATCCTGCGATCGTGGTTCCAGAAACACTGGATCCGATTAACTTGCTGGGCGTGTTGCGTCGTGCTCGCGGAAGCTTCGTTATCGTCAACAATGAGTTTGGTGTGGTTCAGGGTCTGGTCACACCGCTGGATGTGTTAGAAGCCATTGCGGGTGAGTTCCCTGATGCTGACGAAACTCCAGAAATTGTACGCGATGGTGATGGTTGGTTGGTGAAAGGTTCTACTGACCTGCATGCGATTCAGCAGCACCTGGATATCAACACACTGGTCAACGACGACGAAGATATCGCCTCGATTGCCGGCCTCGTTATCTCGGTGAATGGTCATATCCCGAAAGCAGGGGATATTATTGAATTTGCTCCACTTCGTATCCAGATTGTTGAAGCGAACGATTACCGCGTCGACTTAGTCCGGGTGGTAAAAGAGCGCTCCGAACATGAAGACGAAGAAGAGTAATCAGCGCAGCGGAACGACTGTCGCTGGGTGACCTCTACGGCGCGGGGGGCGTGTGTTCCCCCTTAGCCAGCGAGGAAACTCGCTTAGTGGCATGGGTCGAGCATAAAGATAACCCTGCAATACATTCACGCCGTGGCTGCGCAGATAATCTGCCTGCTGCGGCGTTTCAACACCTTCCGCCACCAGATCGATTCCCAGTCGTTGTGCCAGGGCGATAATAATATCGGTCACCGTCGAGTTCACCGCATCTGTCCCGATAGCGGCAGTAAACGACTTATCAATTTTCAACACATTCGGATTCAGCGTTTCCAGATAAGCTAACGAACTCTGTCCGGTGCCAAAATCATCTATCGCCAAATCCACACCCATACGATGCAAGTCGCGCACCACGCGATGGTCGACATCGGGCAGGGCATCGCGCTCTGTCAGCTCCAGCGTCAATTTTTGTAGCGGGTGGGCAGGGAACCATGAGCTGCGTAAATCAGCAATAATTTGACCATCATGGAAGTGGCTTGCGGCCACGTTGAGGCCGATATGGAAATGCCGCGATCTCGGGAATATATCCAGGTGGCGAACCGTTTCATCCAGCACGTAGCGGGTCAACGGGGCAATCAGGTTTTGCTGTTCAGCCAGTGGAATAAAGACATCGGGTGAGATCCATCCCTGACGCGGATTATTCCAGCGCAATAACAACTCCACACCCACGCACTGCAAATTACGCGCACTCACCAACGGCTGGCAAAATACCTCGAACTCATGAGAGGCCAGGCCGACATTAATTTCCCACGAAAAGCTCATGCGGTTAGCGGTCGCAAGCCAGGCGATATAACCGATAAGCATACTAAGGATGAGCGCCAGCGGAAGTTGAGTCGGTAAATTGCTTAAGGCAAGGGCTCCGGGAGAAGGCCCGATGGTGGTGACTGAAAAGGCGAACCGATCGGAAGCCATCTCATGGCTGACTTGTCCTTCCTCAACCGTAATTCGCTGTAACAGGCCTTGACCATATTCCAGATGCGAACCTGCAACATTGAGGACTGCGCGCGAGACCCATGGGCGTTCAGGCTCAAGGATAAGTCCGGTCAGCAATTCAATATTAATGATTTGCATGATGCCATCATGGCTGCTGTTGGCTACAGGGATCCAGGACAACAGAATCGGCGTTCCTTTCAATAATGATCGATCTATGGAGAGAAACAGCAGCGGAAGAGCCGATGGTAATCGCGGTTGCAGCAAATTAATTGGCACATGATGGCTACCGAAAATACTTGAGCAATAAAGAATATCATCCTTTATCAGCTCGATTGAGCGAACGGTCTGCAAGCGTGCCGCGTACTCGCGCATTTTGATTTGGGCAATTTCACAAGACAGTCCGACCAGAGGAATAAGCTCTTTATTGGCTTCCTCAAGGGGAGTCAGAATACTTTCCAGCGTACTGATAATGCGCTGGTTGAAGGTCAAAAAATGCTGTTCATTCACTTTACGCTCGGCGACATAGCGTGCGCTAAGCGTCAATACCAACGCTAAAACAGCTAAACCGATACAGACAATTAAACGCCTGCGGCGATAGCCTCGTAATATACGTTGAGCTGTCTGCATCGGTGATCACCTTGTTTTGGAACCACGACCGAAATCGGCACGCAGAACACTCAAAGTGTAGTGGGGGAATGGAATCACGATGGGAAAATCATACTTTTAGATGAAAGCTAATGGTGAATTTCGCACGAGTGTCGCAAAAACGATGCCACTATTTTAGATAATGTTTAAACGGACAATTGGCCTATCAACCTGAGGTGTTTTTTATACCTGGGGGGAGGTTGGCCCTCTAATCAGAGGGCCAGAAGAGATTAGTCACACTGCACTTTAATTGCCAGGCCACCGCGGGAAGTTTCGCGGTATTTCGCATTCATGTCTTTGCCTGTTTCGTACATCGTTTCAATGACTTTATCGAGAGAAACACGGGGCTCGCTGGTGCGGCGCATAGCCATACGCGTGGCGTTGATCGCTTTCACGGAGGCAATCGCGTTACGTTCGATACACGGCACTTGAACCTGACCGGCAACCGGGTCGCAGGTCAAACCGAGGTTGTGTTCCATACCGATTTCTGCCGCAACACAGACTTGTTCCGGGCTCGCGCCAAGGATTTCAGCCAGGCCCGCAGCCGCCATCGAACAGGCCACACCGACTTCACCCTGACAACCGACCTCAGCACCAGAAATAGACGCATTCATCTTATACAGCGCACCAATGGCGCCGGAGGCGAGGAAGTAACGGATGTATGTATCAGGGCTGACCGATTCGATAAAGTGGTCATAGTACGCCAACACTGCCGGGACAATCCCGCAAGCACCGTTAGTCGGAGCGGTCACTACACGTCCACCCGCGGCGTTTTCTTCGTTAACCGCCAGCGCGAACATGTTCACCCAGTCGACCACGTTCATTGGGTCATTAGAGAGCTTATCGCTGGACACCAGCATTCGGCGCAGCGCTGAAGCGCGACGCGGAACACGCAACGGGCCAGGCAACACACCTTCGGTATTAACACCACGGTCGATACAGGCGCGCATGGTTTGCCACACGTTAGCGAAGTACTCTTCAATCTCTTTACGGCTGTGCAAAGCCAGCTCGTTTTGCATGATCACGCCAGACAAGGACATACCCGTATCTTTGCAGTGTTGCAGCATCTCTTGTGCAGAATTGAACGAGTAAGGCACTACGACTTCGTCAGATGCATCTTTGCCGAAGTTCTCTTCGTCGACGATAAAACCACCACCGATGGAATAGTAGGTTTTGCTGTAGATGACTTTTTCGCCGTTAAAGGCGTGAACAGACATGCCGTTTTCATGCAGCGACAGGTTGTCGTTGCGGAAGCACATACCGGTATCTTTCGGGAAATCGACTTCGTGGCGACCTTGCGCCAGCCACAGACGCTCACGGGTTTCTACATCGCGAATAAACGCTGGGATGGAGTCAATATCAACAGTGGCAGGTTCGTTACCTGCAAGACCCATAATGATAGCGATATCAGTATGGTGGCCTTTGCCTGTCAGAGACAGAGAACCGTAAACATCGACCGCGATACGCGTCGTGCTTTCCAGTAATCCTTTTTCGACCAGATCATCGACAAACAACTTACCGGCCTTCATTGGACCGACGGTATGGGAACTGGATGGGCCAATTCCGACTTTGAACATGTCGAATATGCTAATCACACGTAAACTCCTTTCAGGACACCGACTATACCCTTCATTCTTCAAGCTACTGGGGCGCTTTTGCTGCCTTCCTGCCACTCGAATTATTCTGGCTATAAATAAAATATGATGCTGTAAAATCGCAGCTAGCTAGTTTAAAAATTTATTGCTTACCGTTGTAAACTATTCACATGAATTAAACTAATGCTTAACCTTAGCTCGCCTAATCTTAACTAAAAGCCACGAAATCACGACCAGATACTTCTCTAAATATAACCGATTTTGCAGAATAAAAGAGTGATCAAGCTTCCACGCCTATCTGTAAAGCTAACTCGCGGATAATTCCGGCGGTCATACCCCAGACAAAGTAGTTCTGATACCAGGAAAGCCAGACGCGATGGGCGTTACCACGACGGTGAATATCCAGTGGATGATAGCGGCCCAGGGTAAGCGCCTCCATCAGGGGCATCTCAAAAACTGCCGCCACTTCATCTTCACAGGCCTGATAAGGCAAATTGGGGGGGATGATGCCAACAACGGGGGTAACCTGAAAACCGGTAACGCTATCAACTGGCGGCAATGTACCAATCACTTCAACGCAGTCTGGCGATATCGCCACTTCTTCCCAGGCTTCGCGTAGCGCTGCAGCAATAAGCGACTCATCAGTGTCATCCACCGCACCGCCAGGAAAGGCAACCTGGCCGGCGTGTTTGCGCAGCATGGCCGAACGTTGGGTCAATAGCAATCCAGGCTGCGGGCGGCGCACAATGGGGATCAGCACCGCCGCCTGGCGTTTATTGCCGCTCATGCGGGTGACTGGCGGCTGCAATAACTGAAAGCGCGATAAAAAATCGCTCATGCTTAAGGGCGAACCGGACATCACATCACTTCTCTAGTTGCGGAAGAATACGATTAACTTTATCAAAAGTTTCCTGATATTCCGCAGATTCAACACTATCCGCCACAATACCGCCACCCGCGGAGCAATAAAGTTTGCCTCCTTCAGCGGTCAGCGTCCGGATGGTAATGCTGGTATCCATATTCCCGCAGAAGCTCAAATAACCAATGCTCCCACACCAGGCATTGCGCCGCTGTGGCTCGAGTTCTTCGATAACTTCCATGGCGCGCACTTTCGGGGCGCCGGTAATCGACCCGCCTGGGAAGCAGGCGCGCAGTAAATCAGTTGCCTTCAGATGTGGCGGCAATTTTGCCGTTATGGTACTCACCAGATGATGAACGGCTGGAAACGGCTCGACGACAAATAATTCAGGGACTTTGACGCTGCCCGGCACGGCAACCCGGCCAATATCATTGCGCAGCAAATCCACAATCATCAGGTTTTCGGCGCGATCTTTGGGGGAATTCGCCAGTTTTTCAGCTTGCTGAGCATCAGCCTGCGGATCCTCAAGGCGAGGTAGCGTGCCTTTGATCGGACGCGTTTGAATGTCGTCACCTTCAAGCAGAATAAAGCGCTCAGGCGACAGGCTTAAGATGACGCTGTCTGGCAAACGGATAAAGGCAGTAAACGGTGCGCGATTAGCCGCATTCAGTCGCTCAAAGGCCTGCCATTCGTCACCCTCGTAACTGGCATGGAAGCGCTGCGCGAGGTTTACCTGGTAGCAATCGCCACTTTTGAGATATTCCTGTACCTGCCAGAATTTAAGTCCATACTGCTCGCGGGTCATACTCGACTGCCACGCGCTTGTCAGGCTAAACGCCTGGCGAGGGTTACAGGCGGCCTGCAACTCGAGAAACTGTTGGCGAGCCTCTATATCGCCCCAACAGAGCAATGTCAGGCTTTGATTCTGGTGGTCAGCAATTAACGCCCAGTCATAAATGCCAATCGCCATATCAGGTGTTGTAAGATCGCGTAGCGCCTGCTCAGGTAATTTTTCGAAATGACGACCCAGGTCGTAGCCAAATAAACCCAGCGCGCCACCCAGGAAGGGCAGTTCCGGGTGCGTGGCAGGCTGATAACCAAAGTTATCCAGGGTTTGCTGCAACAACTGCAAAGGATCATTAAGATGCGCTGAGCAGACACCATCAACGCAGATTGTCGTTTCAGCGCCACGAGTCACTAATGTTGCACGTGGTTCGGCAACCAGAATATCAAAGCGATTATGGGGATGGTCAGCGAAGCCGGAATGCAACATCATCGCCCACGGGTGCTGCGCTAACGCTTTGAACGTGTGTTGAACAGCATCGGGATGCCACGGCAAATTTCGAAAAGTGAGAGTCTGCAACGTCATAAACCACAACTTAAAAAGAGACAGATCATCCTGCCAGGCCAGGGAACCCTCTGGAAACCCTGAAAGCAGCGTGAAATAATTAACCCAGGCAATGTAACAGGAGTCGAAAATGTTTGCAGGATTACCCTCATTATCCCATGAGCAGCAGCAGAAAGCTGTAGAACGTATTCAGGAGCTGATGGCTAAAGGCATGAGTAGTGGCGAAGCGATAACGCTGGTTGCCGCAGAGATTCGTGCTAACCATACGGGTGAAATGGTCGCGGTCCGTTTTGAGGATGACGATGTCGGCAATGCTGAAAGCGACGAAGAAAACGAAAATGACGACGGTGAAGAAAGATACGTCGATCATTATGAAGAGAACGATGACGATAAGTAATAAGTAATAAGTAACGCGGGCCGAAACCCGCATTTCTTTATACAGCCGCGATAATCTTAATCTCAACTTTATAACGCGGGTTCATCAATTTTGCTTGCACGGTACAGCGTACCGGCGCATGACCCGCGACAACCCACTCATCCCATGCTTTATTCATCGCTGCAAAGTCAGCACTTTCTGGCAGGAAAATCGTTGCGTCGAGGATTTTACTCTTATCGCTGCCTTGTTCCTCAAGCACAGCGTCGATTTGCGCAAGCGTGTTGGCGGTTTGCTGGTAAGCGTCCGCATCAAGGTTTTCTGGCACACCGGTGTAATACAACGTGTTGTTATGAATCACCGCATCAGACCAACGTGCTTCCGGTTTTATACGCACAATACTCATCACTATTTCCTTTTCCGCTCACTTATACTGCGCCACAGCCTGCCACAATCCGCAGACGGCTTCCACTGGCTTAACACCGCTCAGGCTGACATAATCACTGTCAATAAACCCAGGGGGTAATGTGACAGACGATTTTGCAGCAGATGGCCAACTCGCCACGGCGATAAAGGGTTTTAAACCGCGTGAACCACAACGACAGATGGCGCAAGCCGTCGCCAGTGCTATCGCTTCCGGGCGTGAGCTGGTGGTGGAGGCGGGTACTGGCACAGGTAAAACCTACGCGTATCTGGCTCCGGCTCTGCGTTCAGGCAAAAAAGTCATTATCTCTACCGGGTCAAAAGCGTTGCAGGATCAGCTTTTCTCTCGCGATTTACCGACGGTGGCGCGAGCGCTGGATTTTAAAGGGCGACTGGCGCTGCTTAAAGGGCGTTCGAACTATTTATGCCTTGAGCGTTTAGAACAACAGGCTCTGGCGGGCGGCGATCTGCAGGTTCAGACGCTTAGCGAAATTGTCAAATTACGTGGTTGGGCTATAGAAACCGTGGACGGGGATATCAGCAACTGCACCAGCATTGCCGAGGATTCAACCGTCTGGCCGATGGTCACCAGCACCAACGATAACTGCCTGGGCCAGGATTGCCCGCTCTACAAAGACTGTTTTGTGGTGAAAGCGCGTAAAAAAGCGATGGACTCTGACGTGGTCGTCGTCAACCACCACCTCTTCCTGGCTGATATGGTGGTCAAAGAGGGGGGTTTTGGTGAGCTGATCCCGGAAGCCGAAGTGATGATTTTCGATGAAGCCCACCAAATCCCCGACATTGCCAGCCAATATTTTGGGCAATCTGTCTCCAGCAGACAGCTCATGGATATCGCGAAAGACATCTCCATTGCCTACCGCACCGAAGTGCGTGACGCGCAGCAACTGCAAAAGAGTGCTGACCGACTGGCGCAAAGTACCCAGGATTTTCGCTTGCAAATGGGTGACCCGGGATACCGCGGTAATCTTCGCGAATTACTGGCGGAACCGTCGATTCAACGTGCGTTACTGCTGCTCGATGATGCGCTCGAATTATGTTACGACGTCGCGAAACTCTCCCTCGGGCGCTCTGCGTTACTGGATTCCGCTTTTGAACGCGCGGTGATTTTGCGCGGGCGAATCAAACGTCTTAAAGAGGTCGATACCCCCGGTTACAGCTACTGGTATGAATGTAATGCGCGTAACTTCACGCTGGCGCTGACGCCGCTTTCGGTCGCGGATAAATTCCAGGAAGTGATTAGCCAGAAAGCGGGGACCTGGATATTTACCTCAGCAACGCTTTCGGTCAATGACCAGCTCAGCCACTTTACCGAACGTCTTGGGATTGCCAATGCCCAAACGCTGTTGCTAGCCAGCCCGTTTGATTATGCCAGCCAGGCCCTGTTATGTGTGCCGCGGGGTTTGCCAACACCTAACCAACCGGCTGCGGGCAAACATCTGGCAAAAATGCTCAAACCGCTTATTGAAGCGAACAATGGCCGTTGCTTCATGCTCTGTACTTCCCATTCCATGATGCGCGATTTGGCCGAGCAGTTCCGTGCCACAATGACGTTGCCGGTGTTGTTGCAAGGCGAAACCAGTAAAGGCCAGCTTTTGCAGCAGTTCGTGGATGCGGGTAATGCACTGTTAGTCGCCACCAGTAGTTTTTGGGAAGGTGTGGATGTGCGCGGCGATGCGCTGTCGTTGGTGATTATCGACAAATTGCCGTTTACCTCACCGGACGATCCGTTGCTCAAAGCGCGTATGGAAGATTGCCGCCTGCGCGGAGGGGATCCTTTCGAAGACGTGCAACTACCCGATGCGGTTATCACCTTAAAACAAGGGGTTGGACGTTTGATCCGCGATGTTGATGACCGGGGCGTCCTGGTGATTTGCGATAATCGCCTGGTGATGCGCCCATACGGTGCTGTTTTCCTCAATAGCCTGCCGCCAACACCGCGTACGCGGGATATTAATCGGGCAGTTGAATTCCTTAACCACCGCCCGGCGGAGTAATTTGTGCCAGGCTATGGTATGATGCGCGCCGATTTTTGACCTTAATTTCCTGCCAGAGGTTGGCAATACCATGCGAATTTTAGCCATCGATACCGCGACAGAAGCATGTTCGGTTGCCCTGTATAATGAAGGAGCGACCCGAGCCCATTTCGAACTCTGCCCACGTGAACATACCCAACGTATCTTGCCGCTGGTGCGCGACATCCTGAATGAAGGAGGCGTTGGTCTGACCGCATTGAATGCGCTTGCTTATGGCCGTGGCCCAGGTAGTTTTACCGGCGTGCGTATCGGTATTGGTATTGCGCAAGGGTTGGCGCTGGGTGCTGAACTACCGATGATTGGCATTTCGACGCTGGCTACCATGGCCCAGGGCGCATGGCGTTTAACCGGTGCGACCCGCGTGTTGGCTGCTATCGACGCGCGCATGGGCGAAGTGTATTGGGCTGAATATCAGCGTGATGAACACGGCGTCTGGCACGGTGAAGAAACTGAAGCAGTGCTGAAACCTGAAGCCGTTGCTGAACGGTTGAAGCAACTTCAGGGTGAATGGGCGACAGTAGGAACAGGCTGGCAGGCCTGGCCGGATATGGCGCAAGGTAGTGAGCTGACTATCCGTAACGGAGAAGTCACTCTACCCGCGGCAGAAGATATGTTGCCTCTTGCCATTCAGGCATTAAATGATGGTTGTACGGTGGCGGTAGAACATGCCGAGCCGGTTTATCTGCGTAATGAAGTGACATGGAAGAAGCTTCCCGGCAGAGAATAATTTCCAACGTTTTGGGAAGCCTAAACTGCGTTAAGGAGAAAGGATATGGCTGGTTTGAATGTCAGAATTATCACCCGATTATTTGCATTAGCTGCCGTAATGATGCTTAGCGGTTGTGTCACCATTCCTGATGCAATTAAAGGCACCAGTGCCACGCCTCAACAAGATTTAGCGCGCGTGATGAATGCGCCACAACTCTACGTTGGGCAGGAAGCGCGCTTCGGCGGGCGAGTGGTGAACATCGATAACAAACAAGGTAAAACACGGCTGGAAATTGCCACGGTTAGCCTCGATGATGGCGCGCGTCCGCAACTGGGTGAGCCGTCAAAAGGGCGAATCTACGCTGACGTCAATGGCTTCCTCGACCCGGTCGATTTCCGGGGCCAACTGGTCACGGTTGTCGGGCCTATCACCGGTGTGGTTGAAGGCAAAGTAGGTGAAACGTCCTACAGATTTATGGTCATGCAGGTAAACGGCTATAAACGCTGGCGTGTCACTCAACAAGTTGTCATGCCACCACAACCTATCGACCCGTGGTTCTGGGGCGGGCCTTATCCTTACCGTGGCCGTTATGGTTACGGCGGGATGTGGGGCGGCGGATGGTATAATCCCGGCCCCGCACAGGTACAGACCATTGTAACTGAGTAACTGTTTGTTTTACCGAAATAAATAGGCAGCGGCATGTCCGCTGTCTATTTATTTAGGCAATGGAATAAAAATAATTAGTGATGTGCTTCGCAACCTTAAATCAGTCTAATTAATAAACTGGTACGCTGAGTTAATATTATGTTAACGACGTGTTTCCATATTGGGATTGGGGCTGTGATGACGACGAATAATAAATTCAGAGGTGGATCCTTGAAGAAGGTTTGGCTTAACCGCTACCCAGCCGATGTTGCGGCTGAGATAAATCCTGACCGTTATCAGTCCCTGGTAGATATGTTTGAGCAAGCAACGGCACGTTACGCCGACCAGCCTGCGTTCGTGAATATGGGCGAAGTGATGACGTTCCGTAAGCTGGAAGAGCGAAGCCGTGCTTTTGCTGCGTATTTACAGCAAGGACTTGGCCTGCAAAAGGGCGACCGCGTTGCGTTAATGATGCCGAACCTGTTGCAATATCCCGTAGCGTTGTTTGGTATTTTGCGTGCGGGCATGGTTGTCGTTAACGTCAATCCGTTGTACACCCCGCGTGAGCTTGAACATCAGCTCAATGACAGCGGCGCCAGCGCGATTGTGATTGTCTCGAACTTTGCGCACACACTGGAAAAAGTTGTCGATAAAACCCAGGTGAAACACGTCATTTTGACCCGTATGGGTGACCAACTTTCTGCGGCAAAAGGTACGTTAGTCAACTTCGTTGTGAAGTACGTCAAACGCCTGGTGCCGAAGTACCATCTGCCCGATGCCATTTCGTTCCGCAGTGCTCTGCAACACGGTTATCGCCTCCAGTATATTAAGCCTGAAATTCTGAATGCGGATCTCGCGTTCCTGCAATATACCGGTGGCACGACGGGAGTGGCCAAAGGGGCGATGCTGACACACCGCAACATGTTAGCGAACCTTGAACAAGTCAGAGCCGCTTACAGCCCACTATTATTTGAGCGCAAAGAGCTGGTGGTGACGGCGTTACCGCTGTATCACATCTTTGCCCTGACGATGAACTGCCTGCTGTTTATCGAGCTTGGCGGGCAGAACCTGCTAATCACCAACCCACGTGATATTCCGGGGCTGGTGAAAGAGCTGGCGAAGTATCCGTTTACCGCTATGACGGGCGTTAACACGCTGTTCAATGCGTTACTTAACAATAAAGAATTCCAGCAACTCGACTTCTCAAGCCTGCATCTTTCTGCGGGTGGGGGAATGCCGGTTCAACATGCCGTGGCTGAACGTTGGGAAAAACTGACAGGTCGTTTTCTGCTTGAAGGTTACGGTCTGACTGAATGCGCACCGCTGGTGAGTGCCAATCCGCACGACATGGATTATCACAGTGGCAGTATCGGCTTACCGGTGCCCTCCACCGAAGTGAAGATGATCGATGACGAAGGTGAGGAAGTGCCTGCGGGTGAACCTGGCGAGCTATGCGTTAAAGGTCCGCAGGTGATGCTGGGCTACTGGCAGCGCCCGGATGCGACAGATGAAATTCTGCAAGATGGCTGGCTGCGTACCGGTGATATTGCAGTGATGGACGAAGAGGGCTTTATGCGCATCGTCGATCGTAAGAAAGATATGATTCTGGTCTCCGGTTTCAACGTTTATCCCAACGAAATCGAAGACGTGGTGATGCAGCATACCGGTGTACTTGAAGTCGCGGCGGTTGGCGTGCCAAATGGCGCATCCGGCGAAGCAGTCAAAATCTTTGTTGTGAAAAAAGATCCGGCTTTAACCGAAGAGGCATTGATTGTTTTTTGTCGCCGTCACCTCACAGGTTACAAAGTACCTAAGCTTGTTGAGTTCCGCGAAGAATTGCCAAAATCAAACGTGGGCAAAATATTACGACGAGAACTACGTGACGAATCGCTCAGTAAAGGCAACAATAACGCCTGAGCTCCGAGTCAGTCGCCCCTAACGCCGGTTCTGCCGGCGTTTTTTATGGGCGCAAACCTAAGAGAACTGAATTTGACTTACCAAATGATTACTACCGATGAATCCCTTGCCTCCGTGTGCGAGGCGGCTCGTCATTTTCCAGCAATTGCGCTGGATACCGAATTTGTTCGTACCCGTACTTACTATCCGCAACTGGGTTTGATTCAGTTGTTTGACGGTGAGACGGCTTCGCTTATCGATCCGTTAACCATTACTGACTGGGCACCGTTTAAAGCGCTACTGCAAGATAAGGCAGTGATTAAATTCCTGCATGCTGGTAGCGAAGATCTTGAAGTGTTCCTCAATGCGTATGGCATGCTGCCAGATCCGTTTATCGATACCCAGATTCTGGCGGCGTTTAGCGGACGCCCACTCTCTTGCGGTTTTGCCACTATCGTTGAGTCCTTCACGGGCATCGCACTCGATAAAAGTGAATCTCGTACCGACTGGCTGGCTCGCCCGCTGACCGAGCGTCAGTGTGACTATGCAGCCGCAGACGTGCTTTATTTGCTGCCCATTGCCCATAAGCTGATGGAAGAGACGCAAGCCGCAGGTTGGATGGAAGCGGCGCTGGATGAGTGCAACTTGATGGCGACACGTCGTCAGGATGTACTGGATCCGGAAGAAGCCTGGCGTGAAATCGGTAACGCGTGGCAGTTAAGAACACGTCAGCTGGCTTGTCTGAAGAAACTGGCTTCGTGGCGTCTGCGAAAAGCACGTGAACGCGACATGGCTGTAAATTTCGTGGTGCGTGAAGAACACCTCTGGCAGGTTGCGCGTTATATGCCGGGTTCGTTGGGTGAGCTGGAACATCTGGGTCTGAGTGGTAGCGAAATCCGTTTCCATGGCAAAGCGTTATTGGCGCTGGTTGTTGAAGCCCAGGCACTTTCTGACGATGAGTTACCAGAACCGTTAAGCAATCTGGTCGACATGCCGGGTTATCGCCGCGTATTTAAAGCGATTAAAGCGCTGGTACAGGAGATCAGTGAGACGTGTGGATTAAGCGTTGAATTGCTTGCTTCGCGTCGTCAAATTAACCAGTTGTTGAACTGGCACTGGCAATTAAAAACCAAAACGACGCAGCCTGAATTAATCAGTGGGTGGCGTGGTCAGGTAATGGGCGAGGCGTTAAAAACATTGTTGGCGGATTATTAATATAACGCGGGCGATTAAGAATAGTCTGTATTAGTAGTACTGCCAGAGTGTAAAAATAAATAAACCCCAGGGTAAATCCAGGGGTTTATTTCGAGAGAATCAATTACGCAGATTTGGTCGTTGCTTCCTGTGTTTCTGGTAACGTCACGTTAAGTTCCAGAACAGAAATATCGTCATCTTTTTGATCAAGAACGACGGTTAACATCTCCGGATCGATTTTTACATATTTGCAAATCACTTCCAGAATATCGCGTTTCAGCTGCGGTAAATAATGAGGTTCACTATCACCACGGCGACGTTCTGCAACGATAATTTGCAGACGTTCTTTTGCAATGTTGGCGGTGTTCTTTTTCCGTGAGAGAAAAAAGTCTAGTAATGCCATAACTTATCCTCCGAACAGGCGTTTGAGGAAGCCTTTCTTCTCTTCTTCAATGAAGCGGAAAGGGCGATCTTCGCCAAGCAGGCGCTCAACAGTATCTGCATAAGCTTTACCTGCGTCAGCTTCCTGGTCAAGAATGACCGGCTCACCCTGGTTTGATGCGCGTAGAACAGATTGATCTTCTGGGATAACCCCGACCAATGGAATGCGCAGGATTTCCAGCACATCCTCCATGCTTAGCATGTCGCCGCGGTTAACACGACCTGGGTTATAGCGAGTCAGCAGCAGGTGCTCTTTAATTGGTGCTTCACCGTTTTCTGCACGGCGAGATTTAGAAGAAAGAATACCGAGGATGCGGTCTGAGTCGCGCACTGATGAAACTTCAGGGTTAGTAGTGATAACCGCTTCATCAGCGAAATAGAGCGCCATTAATGCGCCTGTTTCGATACCCGCAGGTGAATCACACACGATAAATTCGAAGTCCATATTCTTCAGGTCTTCTAATACTTTTGCCACGCCTTCGCGGGTGAGGGCGTCTTTATCGCGAGTCTGTGATGCCGGGAGAATATAGAGCTGCTCGGTGCGTTTATCTCTGATTAACGCCTGATTGAGAGTGGCATCGCCTTGAATGACGTTGACGAAATCGTAAACCACACGACGCTCGCAGCCCATGATCAAATCCAGGTTACGCAAGCCAATATCAAAATCGATGACGACGGTTTTTCTTCCCTTCTGGGCCAAACCCGTAGCGATGGCCGCGCTGGACGTGGTCTTACCGACGCCCCCTTTACCCGATGTAACAACAATAATGCGTGCCATAAAGGAATTCCTTGTTAAAAGGGCTTAATTCAAAGGTTGAACGGAGAGAGCACCACTGGCCAAACTCAGGCGTGCCGCTTTCCCATAATAATCAGCTGGTATTTGTTCACTCAGCCAGTATTCACCCGCTATTGAGACCAACTCAGCAGCAAGATTTGTACAGAATATTTGTGCATCACGATCGCCACTGGCACCCGCCAGGGCACGGCCACGCATCATGCCGTAAACATGAATATTACCATCAGCTATAAGTTCTGCACCGGCACTGACGTGATTGGTGATAATCAAATCACAGTTTGGGGCATAAATGCGCTGTCCGGAACGAACCGGGGTATCAATCAAACGCGTTTTTGTGACCGAGTTAACAATGGGTTCGACAGGAGCTGCAACCTCAACGGGCGCGGCTTTAGCACGTGAATTCTTTTCTTTCCCTTCCGTCAGAAGTGGCAATCCGGCACGCTCAATTTCTTTTTTCAGCGCTTCGTCTTTACATCCACTAATCCCGACAACTCGCAATCCGGAAGAAACCACAGCTTGTTGGACTTTTTCCCAGTTAACTGAACCATCGAGACTGGCAACATTCACCACAACCGGTGCATTTTTCAGAAAGGCTGGAGCCTGGGATACTTTTTCCTGAAGGGCCTGGAGGATCACCTCGGGTTGTGCATCATGTAAATGAAGCACTGATAAGGTAAAACTGCTGCCTTTTAACTCGATTGGCGTGTTTGACATCCTGGCCTTACTCAATTCAGTTTTAATCCCCACTGGTGTGGGACGATATTCCGAAGTACATCTGGCATGTTATAGTCACAGGTATATTCAGGCAAGCCACCATCTGGCGAAAATAGAGTAAAAAAAATGTTTTGTGTGATCTACAGAAGTAGCAAGCGTGACCAGACATATCTATATGTCGAAAAAAAAGACGATTTCTCTCGGGTTCCTGAAGAATTGATGAAAGGTTTTGGCGTACCCCAATTGGCGATGTTATTACCGCTTGATGGGAGTAAAAAACTGGCCAGTGCCGATATCGAAAAAGTAAAACAGGCACTAAAAGACGAGGGGTATTATTTGCAGCTGCCGCCGCCTCCTGAAAGTTTGTTAAAAATGCACCTCGAAAATAGTCCGAAAAAATAAGTTTCAGACTAGCGCCAAATCTTTCCTATACATAAAGGTAGATGATATTTAGAACAAATCACCGCGGGGAAAATGATGAAGACTCCAGCAATTTGTTTAACGGTCATCGCCTTTATGCTTAGCAGCTTTAGCGCGACATCCGCCGAAGAGCCACCGCAATCCCTTGAAAATGCACCGATTGCCTCTAAGCCTGAAGCGAAGCCCGCGCCAGCCACACTGGCACAGCAAGGGCGTGATCCCGCCGAATTTCCCGCTTATGTCGAAACCCTTAAAACACAAGCCAGATCACAGGGCATCAGCGACAACACCATTAATAGCGCATTCGCCAACGTCCATTTTGTTGATCGGGTCGTCAAATCTGACCAGAACCAGCTTGAAAAGAAAATCATGCTTGATGAGTATCTGGCCCGGGTCATCACGCCGGAAAAGATTGAAAAAGCCCGCGAGCAGTATCAAAAGCATAAAACCGAGTTAAACCGAATCAGCAAGCGGACTGGCGTACAAAGCCAGTACATCGTGGCACTGTGGGCGATGGAAAGTCATTTTGGTGAGATACAGGGGAAAGAGGACATCATTTCTGCCCTTGCTACACTCGCTTTTGAAGGACGGCGTGAAGCCTTTTTCACTAAAGAGTTGATGGCGTCTTTGAAAATTCTCGACCAGGGGCTTATTAAGCCAGAGGAGCTGAAAGGTTCATGGGCGGGGGCGATGGGGCAAAGTCAGTTTATGCCCACTTCATATCTGCATTACGGTGCTGATGGCGATGGTGACGGTAAAATTGATATCTGGACTAACATTAGCGATGTTTTTGCCTCTACCGCCAATTATCTGCAAAAGGAAGGGTGGAAAGCAGGAGGCTCATGGGGCCGGGAAGTCGTCATACCCAATGATTTCGATACCGCCCTTGAAGGGACGAAAACCAACCAGAGCAAAACCGTTACTCAGTGGAAAAAATTAGGTGTCACACTTAAAGACGGAAAGCCGCTGCATGCGTCTAATCGCAAAGCGTGGATCGTCACACCCGATGATAATCTTGGGCGCTCATTCCTGGTCTACAACAACTTCCGCACCATAATGCACTGGAACCGTTCTTACTATTTTGCGATAAGCATCGGCACGATGGCAGATGCAATCGCACGATAACGTCGACTCATCAGTATTCAGTGGCGATTTTTTTCTCTAGTATCAAATGCAGTTAACACAACGACGCAGAGGAAAGGCATGTATCAGCATCATAATTGGCAGGGTGCGCTGCTGGATTTTCCGGTCAGCAAAGTAGTGTGTGTAGGGAGTAACTACGCAAAACATATCAAAGAGATGGGCAGTGCGACACCAGACGAACCGGTGTTATTCGTCAAACCTGAAAGTGCGCTGTGCGATATTCGTCAGCCTTTGGTTCTGCCACAGGATTTGGGTTCCGTTCACCACGAAGTGGAACTCGCGATTCTGATTGGTTCAACTTTAAGAAAAGCAACGGATGAACATGTAAGCAAGGCCATTGCGGGATACGGCGTGGCACTTGATCTTACGTTGCGCGATTTACAGGGCAAACTGAAAAAAGCAGGCCAACCGTGGGAAAAAGCTAAAGGGTTCGATAATTCGTGCCCGATCTCGGGTTTTATTCCCGTGAGTGAATTTAGCGGCGATCCACAAAATGTGCCCATTGCTTTAAAAATCAATGGTGAAATCCGTCAGCAGGGCAGTACCTCCGATATGATCCACAAGATCGTACCGTTAATTGCCTATATGAGCCGATTTTTCACCTTGCGCGCCGGTGATGTCATTCTCACCGGAACCCCTGAGGGCGTAGGGCCGTTGAGCAGCGGAGATGAACTGGAAGTGAGCTTTGCAAACCACAGCCTGACAACCCGCGTACTATAATCAATTTGCCGCCCGCGGGCGGCAAAAGGCGGCAAAACTTGCATCTCACGCTCAGAGTGTTTATAAGGTGCGCTTGTTTTAATTACGGGACACCATCATGACTACAGCGCCGTTCTGGCAGTGCAAAACTCTTGACGAAATGAGTGACGCGGAGTGGGAATCTCTCTGCGACGGCTGCGGCCAGTGCTGTTTGCATAAGTTGATGGATGAAGACACGGATGAAATCTATTTCACCAACGTCGCCTGTAAGCAGCTAAACATCAAAACGTGCCAGTGTAAAAACTATGCCCGCCGCTTTGAATTTGAACCGGACTGCATCAAGCTTACGCGTGATAACCTGCCGACCTTCGAATGGTTACCCCACACCTGTGCATATCGCCTGTTAGCAGAAGGCAACGATTTACCCGCATGGCATCCCTTGTTGACCGGCTCTAAAGCCGCAATGCACGGTGAGCGTATTTCGGTAAGACACATCGCGGTGAAAGAGTCCGAAGTTCGTGACTGGCAAGACCATATCTTGAACAAACCTGAGTGGGCTGATTGACGTATTGATTTGAAAGGAGTTTTGTCTTACTGCGATATTGCCTGGGGCATCTGTGGGACATCTTCACTAAAATTAGCGTTCATAATGCTCATCTGATCGCCGTTGTTATCACTCATCCATTTCCCGTAAACGTTGTAAACCATCTGCGCAGAAGTGTGACCCATTTGCGAGGCGATAAAGTTCGGGTTGGCCCCCGCGCTTAATGCCCAACATGCAAATGTGTGTCTCGACTCGTACGCTTTCCGGTGGCGAATACCGGCGCGCTGCAGCATCAGATTCCACGTTGCACCAAATGACCCTGGCGCGTACCAGTCTCCCCCGATCCCATTTCTTGCGGTAAGCTTTGGCACAAATACAAAGGTGCACTCATCTATGCGCGTTCTCCCAAACTCTCGCAGATGAACTTTTACTTTGTGCTGCTTACCCATACGGGTATACACCATCTGATTTTTTAGCGCCTGAATCGCTGGAAGAGTCAGATTTATGGTCCGGTTACCGCACTCAGTTTTCGGCGGGGTAAAGTGGTCCTTAATAGCCAGATTGCGACGGACCGTTATCGTCCAGTTTCTGGTGTCGATATCTTCCCAGGCCAGTGCGCTTATCTCCCCATGCCGTAACCCGGTATTGACAGCCAGAACCCACAAGTTACGTATCTGCTCTGCAGGTGCCGCATCCAGTAGTCTTCGATATTCGTCTTTGCTCAGCGGGTCTGGCTCAGGCCTGCTCTTGCGTAACGGGTCAACACCTGTGAATGGGCTCTTGTCGATGTACCCGTTATGCACTGCAAACTCCATCATTCCAGACAGGCATGCCAGATAAACGTTTACCGTTCTTACCGTGCGGCCCTTTTTGGCAGACCGGTTCAACTGATGCTTTCCGTTAACCTGATACCCGGTAAGCAGTTCCATCCTCATAGTCAGAATATCTTCGTGTGTAATAGATGAAAGAAGCCGCTCCGGCCCAAGCTCCTGCGTAGTTATCTTGATGAATGACTTGTATCGCCTGAATGCGTTCTCAGTTATTTCCATCCTCTTTAGCTCAAGCCACTTCGCTGATATCACCCCAAGCGTAATGTCTTGCCCGGTGATGCCGAATTTCTTCAGGTTCGGCGACTGTGGAAACTGCGCGGCATAGTTAAAGGTCCCTGTCTTGATTGCGAACCCGATAGACGTACGCAATTCCCCGGCTATCTTCCTGTTCTTCGGCGTATCCTCTACGCCCAGCGACTCCCTGACTCTCTTCCCCTTGTAGATAAACCACAGCCGCAGCGTGCCGCCGTGGTTCTCCACGCCAGTTGGATATTTGGACATGCATACTTCCTCGTTGTCGAAAGGTGAGGGTATTTAAGCAGATTTCTTGCGGGGGATCGCCGGGCGTTGTCTTTCTACCCAGTTATCGACTTCGTGGCGGTTATACATGATCGGGCTGTTATCCCAAGGATTGCAGTCTCCGGAGTAGTGGCGATACTCCTTCCCCTCAAGCCACGACTTCTCTCTTGCCATCTTTATGGCGTTCTTTGTGAGGCCAGTTATCTGCATCAGAACTTCGATGGTTACCCACTTATTTGGAACCAGTTGAATTAATTCGCTCATGGCTTTCTCCAGGCGTAAAAAAACCTGCTCAGATGCAGGTCATATATGGTCTTTAATCGTGAAATTTAATCGAAATGGCTTATATATAAACCGTTACGGGTGTAATGGCTCACGTATGAGCTTATTTGCATGTAATTTGGTGGTTATGGTTCATTTGTGACACTTGGCGCAGCTGCAATCATGGCAGCCCAGCATAACTTGGCTTTATGTGCCGCCTGCTGGCATCCGCTCATAGCTTTGTATGCCTCCCATTCATCCGAATTACTAAAGAATGAGTCCGGTTCAGATTCAAACCCTTCAACTACCATATTTTCTGTTGGCTCAACTGGAACCAGTTTCCAGCCAGTAGGCACAAGCTGGAGTGGTGGGGCTTCAAACAATGGGCCCGGGGCAACATCGAATCGACGCCAGCGAATATCACACTTTCTTTCTTCGCCTGGCTTGTTCCACGCAACAACATCAGCCACTGGCTCACTGCTAGCCTTCCGTAGCGCCAACGCCTCACGCGCCAACTCCATCTGCTCGCCGCGAGTAAGCCCATTATCAAGCGGCTGGCTGATGAATAATTCCAGCCGCTCATCACTCAGCGTCTGCTCTAATCCCATGCGATTGGTAGTCATAGTTCCTCCGGTAAATCAGTCCAGACAGTTACAGAGTAATGCTCTCCGCACTTATCAATGCAGGGAGACGCAAGCCCAACTTCAATCGTGCAATTGAAAACAGATTCAGAAGCATCAGCGGTATAGAAATAGCCTCTTGTAAAATAACCAGGCGTCACCACACCGCATCCGCAATCACACACCCAGGAAATTCCGGCTGGTAGTTTTATGCAATCTGTAGGCTCGCGAATAATTTTGAATTCGATGTGTGGATATTTATCGAAAATTTCATTCAGTGAATGTCGATGAATATCCAATTCAAATTGCTCAAGATCCATCTCACTCACTCCCTTCAACAGTGCCACCGGCGGTGCGAATATCTGCACGGCATCGGTCATATCCCGCTTTGAAAATCTTTCCAGGACTATCTGCAAACCCTAAGCCCCACGCTATGATTGTTGCGGTTTCAATACTGATTTCGTCAGGCGTTTTAGAGGCGTTCCGGTACTGCTCCAGCTCTGCGTTTTGAGCATTGAACAACTCCAACAAAAGCCCGATGTCAGACGGATGCAGCATTTTGTCATACGGGGCGCGGGCCTGTGCTTTATCGTAAAATGGAACGTCTTTTTTTGAGACTTCCAAATAATGAGCGGCATTGATTTTAAGACGCTCTGCATATGCCCTAATACGTTGTTCCAGTTCAGGTGTTAGGTACGATTTATACCCTTCAAGCGCTTCTATTCCCTTATCCATTGCTGGCCTCCTTCACAAACAGAATCCAGTGAGTCTTGTCGTTCTTGCCAGTGCGCTGCCCGATGATAGCTTTCTCTGGAGTAAGCGCCAGAATCTGGCTAACCGGTATTTGGGTTTCGTTCCATTTGAATATGAGCACGCCGTGTGGCCGCAACACTCGAAAGGCTTCAGCGAACCCGGCACGCAAATCATCGCGCCACGTTTCTTTGTTCAACTTCCCGTACTTCTTACCCATCCAGGCGGTATCACCGACGCGCTCAAGATGCGGTGGGTCGAACACAACGACCGGGAAAGAATCGTTGGCGAACGGCAACGAACGGAAGTCGGCAATCAGGTCAGGACGAATGACTAGGCGCCGATCGTCGCAAAGCGTATGTTCTTCGCTACGAATGTCGATGAACACAGCCCGCTCATCCTCCTTATCCAGCCAGAACATGCGGGAGCCGCAGCACATATCGAGAATTGAAGGCATGGCTTCGTATGCTGGGTTAGTCATGATTGGATTCCTTGTTAATCGCATCACGCACGCTCTGCTTGTAGTAATGGTGAAAAGCGAATGTCAGACCAAGCTTTGTGGCGCTCTGGTTTTTGGAGCTCAAAAGACCAAGCTCTGTGGCGATATAGGTAGCCGTCCCACCGGAGTGATAACCAGCGGCACGCTTCATTACGGTTTCAGCCAGGATAGTCCGGAAGTCGGTGCGCCCGAAGTTAGTACCATCAAACGCTTGATTCACTACTTCATCGGTAAGGTGCTTGTCGCAGACGATACCTTTCATCTCTCATCCCTCAATGCTGAGCAAATTGCTCGCGTTCGTGTTTATTCGCATATCGCCACAGGTAGCCTCGATGTGACTTAGCGCGACCACTGATGGCTTCGTTAATGCCTGAGCGATGAAAGCCAGGCGCGTAATATGGCGACGGAAAATAGACTTGCTCACCTGTCTGCTTATGGATGCCGATAACCGGCTTTTGGCGGTCTAATCGCTGTTTCAATGGCGATCCTCCAGAGTTCCGTTAGCGACGCCCATCCAGTAAATGAGTTGCCGCCTGGTGTAGATTGGGTGGTATTTCGTTTCGTACTTGCTGAGGATGCGGAGATAGATTTCTTTTCGCTCTTGCGCGTTCCTTGCGCCTTCTTCCTTCCATGCTGATTCAACATCTCCCCAGCATGCACGCGCAGTGGCTCGTATTGCATTGCTCTCTGTTGCGTTCATGAGAGCCGCCTATTGCTTTGGTTTCCACTCGTAAGCGGGAGCGATAATTTGTTCCATGCAGGTGCCGCGCTCGTTGTACTGCTCAAGCGCATCAAGGATGTCTGCATCTGTCTGCGTATCTCCATAGCTGCCAACAGTGCACAGCAATTCGATTGGTGCGCCAAGGTTTTGAAGCGCGATAGTCAGTTGCTTGGCGACTTTCATTTTCATAGCTTCGTCACTCATTGCGATGGCTCCTTAATTAGTGCTGTCAGATCGATAATTTCTTCACACAAATCTGTGTACTGGAATGGCCCGCAGTTATGTGAATTTCGACGCGCAGAGAAAGCGCGGCGGCGAAGCTCCTTTAGTGCAGTCTGCAACTCCTCGTAAGTTGGCTTGCTCATTTCCCACTCCCTTGCAAAAGACGATTCAGAAACCGGTTATCGTTCACCGATGGAAAACTACAGCGCTTCATCAGCTCATTCCGTGATGGCATTGGGCGCTGTCTGCGGCGTATGGCTAAGTCTCCCGGCGTGATGTCAGGATCATACTGATTGGTTCGCATGGGTAATCCCCTTAGTCGCTAGTGCGATGAGGTTTGTGTTTGGATTTGATAGTCGGGGTAGGTGGCTGGAATCAGCCGAGTGCGTCGATATAAATGCCAGCTTTGATAAGTCTGGCCCGGCGCTTCGCCGCTTCGATGTTCTTCTCTTTCATGCCAGGGTGAAGGTGTGACAGCGTCCTTTTGCTAACCAGAATGCTTTTACCTGCGGTTGGTTTTACCCGGTTACCGCCGATGCTCTCCAGTGTGTAAGTCCTGTCCAGTCTCCTTCCTTCCAGCTTCACCCAGTCACTCGCTGATATAACCGCAGTAGCAGAGCCAGAAAGCAGGGCGCTACGTGCATAGCGGTTGAATGCCGGTAAATCCATTCCGAGCATTGCGGCAAGCTCCGATCCGGTTGCTGGCCCTTTACTTAGCCGCCAGCAAACGCGCTCCTTCATCCCTGAGTTATTACACCCGCGCCGATAGAAAATTGAGTGTTTCATTACTCACCACTTTCATTTCCAAGTTCTGATTTCCGCGCCTGGTATGCTTCATCAAGCTTTTTGAGCTTGTCGTCATCGCCAGTTAATGCAGCTTTCGTTTTCTGGTAGAAGTGCTCGAGCTTCTTGTCGGTGGCTGCGATTGCCTGCTCGCAGAACCACGAAAGCGGATCGACGACATTCAGCTTTTCAACTCGGTGCTCGGTGCGCTTGCCGCGGGAAGTGGTGAGCATTAGCGAAAATGCCGCCTCGACGTGACTCATCGCCTTAACTTTGATGCCTCCGACTGCAACGCCGCCATACTTAACGGAAGGGTCACCAATCAGCGTCAGTGACTTTCCGACCCATGAATGCCCGTCATTGCCCCAGCCACCAATCAGAACGCGCCGCATTGATTTAGACGGCTTGTATGGACGACCATCAAAACCTTCAAGGTCAATCATTACCGGCTGCTCTTTGTTTCCGGCACGAACTAATTTGATTGCTGCCGTTATGCTTTGCGTCTGCACATCCTCAAAGTTGAGTTGGTCAGATTTGGGAATTATTGTTTGTGACAGATCCATTAGAGATATACCTCTTCATCAAATTCTTCTTCAAACAGATAGCCAGGCACGTTGATTTCGCTTGATGGCAATACCATGCCTTCCGTCTGCGGCGTATCGCCAGCCATGCATTCAACGAGCTTATTCATGGCCTCAAACATGATCTTTCTGCCGAGCTCAAGAGAGTCCTCGCCGATGTAGTACATGCAGTTTTTGAATGGTGCGGTGTTCTCGATAGCGAAGAAACAGAACTGGTTAAGCTCGCGCCCGGTGACCAGCTTCAGAACGTACAAGTAAAATGCCGCCTGAACGTGGTAGTGATACTGACCGAATGCCTGGCTGAATCCGCGCTGCGTTGCGTCCCTGCAACTTTTCACATCCAGCGGGTAGGGGTGGCTATCTGATAGTCTGTCGAAACGGCACTTGAGGCGCATGCCAGTAATAGGACAGGTGGCGAACATTGAAACTTCTGAGCGCCCATTTGCCGCCATGTAATCGGCAAAATCATCATTAAGGCCAGACGATTCAATCATCCGGCTTATGGTGTCGACTTCATTGCCGATGAGTATCTTTTCCGGATCGCAACCAGACGCCAGCGCTTTGTATTCCTTTGATGCTCGGGTGCTGATATCTGGCTTTAACAGGAACTCCCGTTCAAACAGTTCCGGCTCAAGCAGAGCTGCGTGTATCGCCGTTCCGATCTGCGCCGACTTGCTGCCTTTGAATGGGTTGAAATAGAGATTTGCCGGGCTGACGCTAATCGACTTGATTGTCGTGGAGCCCACCGCCTCATCCTTGTGGTAGTCCTCGTTCGAAAGGTCGTAATAAATCCCCGATCGTAATTCGCTCACTGGAAGCTCCTGTTAATTTTCGCCTGGTTTGTTGCGATGATTTCCGCTGCCATCCGCAGAAAGTTCGCGGCTGCATCCTGAAATTCAACGTTATCCATGAATGCCTGAGATACGGCCTTCTTGTCGGCGCTCAGGGATGAGGTGATCATTGCTTCAAGCTTGCTGAGTGGCAGCTCGTTATCGAACCGGTCAGCAAGCTCTGCCTCTTCTTCCTCATCAAGCACCTTGAGCGCCTCAGCGTCTTCACGGCGATACTCTTCACGGTCATAAGCGCGATAAGCGTTCATATTTCCTCCTTCTGCGGCTCCGGCAACTTAACCGGTACGCCCATGTCTTTCATGAGTCGTGCAAACTGTTCGTCTGTCATGTTGCGATGTGAATTGTTCTGGCTCATGGATGCCCCGGTTTACACAGCGAGGCTACGAGGCGATCAAACAACTTCTGCAATTGAGTTTTTAAATCTGGCTGGCGAAAGTCCGCGCTCGTTAATACATTGCAACGGGCGAACTCAATATCTTTGATGGCGTTAAAAGGGCGAACCGATGCCGCCCCTGCAATAGCTAGCTGTTGCATGGTGTGCTCCTGTTAGGGTTGTGTTCATTCATCAGCGTTGACGCTCAGGGATGGGCACAAAAAAGCCGCTGTCACGCGGCCTGTGGGATTGTTTTCTCTTTTATCGACATGTCGTCGTAATCTAGATCTAAGTCTTCGGTATCGATAATCTTGATGCCCTGGCTTCCATCCATCGGCGGCCAACCTTCCTGCCCGTTACCTGAATCCCAATCGAATTGTTTAATCAATCCGTCAATGCCGTAACCGGCAGTAAACTGGATATAGATGATTTCTCGCGCCAGCATTTTCAGCACTGCATTAAGTACGCCGTCGTGCTGCTCAACGCGCCATTCTGCATTGCTCCAGAAGTTGTTCAGTTCGTGTAATGCTTCATCGGTAACAACGTCATGGTCAATTTCAACGGTGACATTGGCCTTCCAGTCGTAATCAATTTCGTAGCGCTTAATGTTCGGCATACTTTTCTCCAGGCAAAAAGAAGCCCGCACGGTGGCGGGCAATCGAAACAACGAGGGCTTTCAGTATCTGTTCTCAGGGAAAGCTGAAAGCAGATACGGAAGCTGGTCACATACAGAATGGGACTTTGATATATTTCCGTTTCTTCAGGGGGAAGTAGAGATATCCCCAATAGCAATCTTCACAATTCGCATGCTGCTCGACGAGGACATAAGGCATTCCATGCACTGTATCCTCCTGTTTTTCCAGTCCTGACTCATCCTTTAGCTCGACTATGCTCGGGAAATCCAGCTTACAATCGTCGTAGTAAGCAGCAACGCGCTTGATGAACTGAACCAATTCCATATCTATTCTTCCTCTTCATCGTCGGCTGGTTCGTCGACAATCTGGTTATTCACCGCGCCGCATACCTGGCACTCGGCGTGCGTCAGGTTCGACCATGGACCCATCCAGATGACCAGGCCGCCGCAAGATGCGCACTCCATATCTATTCTCCTGTAGCCTTGCAACCAGACTGAATCACGCTGTAATTCCCATTTTTCTTTTCAGAAACCGAGAAATAATGGTTGCCAGATATGCCTATTCCCCAGCTTGTAGACGTCCCATCATCAGGTTTCTTTTCTCGAATGAAGTGATTAAGAGCCACGGTCGCAGCCTCGATATCACTCTTCGATTTGACGCTAATCGTCACTCTCATCATTCACTCCAATCTGCATAAAAAAGGCCGCGACTAGGCGACCTATAAAAGCGGGCTGCATTCAGGCTCCCCGAGAACCACAACCCTTGATATTCTGCTTATGAATTCATCAGTGGCAGTGGCAGCTGAATACACCTGATATCTTGATCCGGAATCTTTAACGCCTATACTGGTAAGGCTTGTTCCAAGGTGCTTTGCTACCACTCGGTTAGCCTCAGCGGATGACCATAGCGAACCTTTAAACACTCTCACTCTGCGAGCCATTATTCGTTTTGAAATAATCGACGGCTCCATAACTGCCAATGAAATGGCCCGCCCAGCAAATCCATCTCTGCTACCAGGTAAGTGCTTATAGATGCTCAGCAGTCCGTCACATTCAGAGTAAAACACGCCACCAGGTAGCTCATGGAAGATGTCAAATTGGCATTTATCCACCACCACGCCCAAGCAACCTTTTGGTACCGGCTGGCATGGATGCATCGCGGTAGTGCCAAGATTGAAAATCTCAACGCTGTAAATTTTCATTAATCCTCACTTAATGATGTGAACCGCATCCTTACGGACTGTGCGATTACCTGCTGCATAAAGCGCCACCTGTGGCAAACAAGCACCGCTTGACTCTTCTTTAGGCTCACGCCAGCTTGGAGCGCGAAGAGCTTGCTCAACTCTTGGCAAGGAAGTACCAGACAGTTTTGCGAATGCCCGGTTAATCTTTCCTGCGTAATTTCCTGCATCAATCTGCTGAGCTGCTTTTCTGGCGTTGTACTCAGCCATACGGCGCTGATTTCTGTTCATGGGTATTCCTCAGTGAGTGCTTTGGTGATGAAAGACTGGACTCGAACCAGCGGCGCGAAGCATGGGCGGCCTCCGCTCTACCTCTGAGCTACTTTCATCCCGAAGCACTCGCTTCGGCCTGTGTATTCACAGGGCTAAATTATTAAAGAGCCAGCAACTCAGTTCCTTGTTGCGTTTCAGCGTCCTGCTGATGGAGCTAATTTAAAACTATAGTTGTTTTACAGTCAACAACCATTGTTGTTTATTTTAATGATTAAGGTTGTTTTTTGGTGTTTATGGTTGTTTTTAAAGGTGAATTTATTTTTGTAAATATCACCACATTGGTGATTAGTAGAAGGCGGGAGTGGAAAATTAGGGGGAATTGGTGAATTGCAGGCATAAAAAACCCGGCTCGCAGGCCGGGTATGTTGATTTGCTTTTCTACTACCAGATGGTGGAAGACCAGAACATGCGCCCCATGATCTCTAAATCTTCCAGATCGGCTTCTTCGTCTGGATACTCGGAGCTATTGTAGCTGCGGATGCTAACCCTGTTAGGGCCGATACGATGGAGTAGTTTCAGGCGCTTCCATCCATCCTGATTAATGGCATACACCTTACCGTCGATGATCTTCTTGTTTCCAATATCAATAGCAACGGTGGTGCCATCTGGAATGATTGGCTCCATGCTGTTTCCTGTAGCAGGGAAGCAAATAACATTTTCCTTTTGAGCACCTACACGCCTAAGCGTTGATTTTGAGAATCTTAATTTAAAGCCATTGTAATCATCGTTTACGCAGCGACCATGACCACAAGCCAGCTCAATGTCTTTTAAGAAAGGCACTTCAACCTCATCATCTGGTAGTTCGGAATCGCCATCCCAGGCATCTACCGTTCCCCACTGACTTTCAGCGGGAATAGAGGATTCGGAAAACATCGGGCCATTTTCTTCAGAAAGCCATTCTGGACGCACGCCTAACACCCTGGCGATCTCAATTAACTTCGTCGAGGTTTTAGCAGAACCGTTTTCTAATTTCTGTATAGCCGCCTGACTTATACCAACCTTTTCACCCAATAGTTTTTGGGATAATCCAGCTTGAAGTCGCGACATCTTCAGCCTTTCGGCGAGAGTATTTTTCATATCGTTAATCTACAACTTCAGTTGTCTGCAATCAAATGAGCATAGTTGTTGCAAAATAAACAACTATAGTTTTATACTGGTGTTTATTAACAATGGAGGTTGTTATGAACAACGCAATTAAAACCGCCATTGCCTTGGTTGGTTCACAGCAAAAACTTGGTTCTGCATGCGGCGTTACACAGCAAGCAGTTTACAAGTGGCTGCACAACAAGGCGAAAGTAGCCCCGGAACAGGTTGTTCGCGTGGTTACGGCAACAAACGGTGAAGTTAAGGCCCACGAAATCCGACCAGATTTACCAGGCCTGTTCCCACACCCTAATCAAGCAGCATAGTTTTACCGCTCTTTATCAATCTGACCTCCCTCGGAACACCAGGGAAAACCCAAAGTGACTTGCTCACCGCAATGTCACGCAATTAACTAATTCAACAAGGAAATTTTAAACCATGGAAATTGCAAGCTATCGCAAAAAAGCGAGAGAGATTGAAAGCCAGTTACTGAACAAGCTAGCCGAACGTGGGCAGGGAGCATTAGCAAAAGTGCTTGAACTGGACGATGCAGCCGTCAGCAGGATGAAACGACCATCGGGAAAGCAGCGGCATAGCTTCTTCCAGATGATGAGTCTTGCAATGGCTTATCTGGATGTGGTGTCGCCCGAATCAGAAGTGGCGAAAAGTTTGCTGCGGATAGAGCAGCTTCTGACAAAAGAAAAGCCCCAAAGCTGCGTCAACAGTTTTGAGGCCTGATGCGAAAAGACTGGATCAATTCACAGGAGTAATTATGCCAGGACAAACCAAACAAGTAAACATCGATCTCCGGGCCGGGGATAAGTTCGAAACCGTTTATCCATTCCGCTTTATCACCACTGATTACCAGTCCTATAACGGCGATGTAGTCACGGATGAGCGCTGGATTGGTGGCTGCCACAAGAAATTTGAAGCATCTGACTGCGGGTACGGAGAGCAAGCGTTCTACACAGCTGATGCTGATGGAAAGCGAATCCTTGAGGTGCTAGCCATTGCTGAAATGCCGGGAAACTGGCAACGCAGAATCATCTACAGCTGCACCATGATTACGCCTGATGGAAAGATTCGCGCAGGAAGAAAGGCGTACACGGTGACGGAGGCGCGATTCATTGCCATGTCAAAAGGCTATTTCACTGATTACGAAGTGGAGGACTCCGAATGAATACCGCCGAAGTAATCAGATTTCCCAAGAAAACCGAACAAACAGGGGGTCGTATGGCTGACCTGTCCAACGGGTACACGAAGGTCGCCAACGAGATACAGCAGCTTAAACCGCGCCTCAGAATGTCGGGCAGGGAATGGCAATGTTTCGAAGCGGTGATCTGGCTCACCTACGGATGGAATAAGAAACAGGACAGGGTGACGAATACGGTGATCGCCGAGCTAACAGGCCTGAGTGATACCCACGTATCGGACGCTATCAAGGCTTTAGCAGAGAGGAAAATCATCTTTAGCCAGAAGCAGGGAATGATGAAACTTGTGGGAGTAAATACCGAATTATCTGGATGGGTTTTAGACAAACCGGAAACGGGAAGAAAATTCCCGAAAACGGGAAAATCCTTCCCAGAATCAGGAAAAAGGTTCCCGAAAACGGTAGACACCCAATACAAGAACAAGAACAGTAATAAAAAGACTACGTCCGAGAATTCTGACGAATCCTCTGACAGCCCCCCTAAAAATCTTCCTGTAGTTAGACCAGGCGCAGCAGTGCAAAGCCCCAAAGGTGACAAGTGGGGCAATGCAGATGACCTGACGGCTGCGGAATGGATGTTCAAGAAAGTACAAATAATCTCACCTACAGCGCAGGAGCCAACCTGGTCATCCTGGTCAAACGATATCCGCCTGATGCGAAACGCTCTCGCGGTAAGCCATCAAGAAATATGCGAAGTCTTCAAATGGGCGAATGCCGATCACTTCTGGCAGACCAACGTCATGAGCCCTGCAAAGCTTCGTGAAAAATGGGACACACTCAAGGCTCAGATGAATCAGCCAGGTAGAAATACGCGCGCTGCGGAATCTGCCAAGCCTGAAGTCTGGAATACACGCGAAGCATGGCAGGAGTTCATATGAGAAATCTGACGAGCATTATCGCCAACCGTGACGGCGGAGCGCTGGCAAGCATGGCAGGGGCTAACCCTGAGCCAGTGAGCATCGTTAACGAAAACGCTGAGAAGCTGGTAGACGCGCTTTTTCAGAACCTGAAGCAAGTATTCCCGGCTGCGGTATCGACTGTATTTCGCAATCCGGCAGACGAAGCAGCTGCTAAGCGTCAGTGGATCGCCGCATTCGCTGAGAACGGTATCAGAACCCGCGAGCAGCTATCGGCTGGCATGCAGCATGCCCGAGCCAGTGAGTCGGCATTCTGGCCTTCACCTGGGCAATTCATCGCATGGTGCAAGCAGGGGATTATCAAGGCTAACGGCTTACCTGACCTGGATGAGCTTTACCGCATGGTCATGAAGTACAGCCGTGACCGTGGGTATTACAGTTCGGCAGAAGCATATCCATGGGAATCGCCAGCCTGTTTCTGGATGGTGACCGCGCTGTTTAACCAGATGCGATCTCTGAACCTAACAGAGCCGGAACTGCGCAAGCGCTGCGCCAGTGAACTCAAAGCTATGTCGAAGCGTATCGAGGCGGGCGAAGCTATACCGGCACCGGTCGTGCAAATACCGAAACTGAGCATCCCGGTCAGCAACGACAAGGCACTGGATAAGCTGGCAGAAATCCGGTCGAAGTTTGGCCTGAAGAAAGGACTTCAATCATGAATACCGCATTACAAATCATCCATGCCAGCAAATACCGCGAATTTCCAGACACTCTCTTAACTCTCGAACTATGCCGATCCTTTGCACGACTTGAAGGCCGAAAGGTTGGTGAGTCTCTGCGTAAGTGTGCCAAAGCATTATCGGGCAAGGTGAACAACCGCAACCTGCAAGGGACATTGCGCACGATGAGCCTCAGCCTGTTCCCCGAGTCTGAAATCACCCGCATTCGTGGCTGCCTTGGCAAGATGGAAGCAGCGTTAACCCGGGAAGTACGCGATGTGATTCTGACGGAAGATAACCTGAAAGAACTGGCGGAGAGTGCGGCATGAAAATTAGCGATGAAGAGTTTTTATCCGCAATCTGGAAATCAGTTGCAGAGCATCTGCCATATGCTGCAACTCACAATTACTTTGGCAATAAGCGCGGACTGGTGCCGAATGATGAGTTTTACGTTCGCTATTCCACCCATATCTGCACCGCTCGCCGCAGCAACAGAATCAACCTTCCAATCGGCAATTCAGCATCAATGACCCGTATCAGAAAGTTGGTTGAGCAAGGTGTGTTATGTGCAGAAAAACGCAGGTCTGGCGAAGCATTCTACTTCTGGCTGCCTGATGACTTAAACAAGCCTGCATTCGAAATGACGCTTTCGATGCTGGAATCAAACGGCATCACCAAAGAACCAGTTGATGGCTTTGGTTTTGACGTGCTGGCACGAAAGATAACCAATAGTTTGATGGCTAAGTTCGGCGATTTGCCAACGCAAATATTCGAGCGCAAATCGGAGGCCGCATGACCACATCACCACTGAAGGTTGAAGACAGCAGGGCTGATTTTGAAGCGTGGGCTGAAGAGGTTGGTGCTTTGCCATGGGGATACTTGAAAAAGCAGAGAACACCTGGCGGCGGTTACTCAGTCCAAATCTATAACTACATGTGGTCGGCATGGCAAGCGTCCCGCGCCGCAATCGTCGTAGAGCTTCCTGAACCATACGATGACGGACACGGAAATTTATGGCTTCCACAAGATGCGACTGCGAATGGCATCCGCGCCGCTGGCATAACCGTTAAAGGAGACTGACGTGAGACGTTACTCACTTGAACACTCCAGAATGCTTCTCGCACTCAGCACCCTAAATAACTTTCTCTCCTTCCGCTCTCAATGGCTTGACTCCAAAAAGGGAACACGTTTAACCAAATGGAATGGCAAATGCCACCGTATGGCTAACCGCTTTCGCTGCGAGGGATTGATACGTCACGATCGGATACTCACTGGCAAAAGGCCGCTATGAGGTGAAACGTGAAGCAAACATACCTGCTTCGAAATGAAGCAATCCGCAACAACGCAATAGACTCCATTCTCGCACTACCCATCGACGACAAGTCACCGCACGAAATCCACGTTAAAGAACCCAAGCGCTCAAAGGCGCAGAACGACCGTATGTGGCCAATGCTACAGGACGTTTCTCGGCAGGTGCTTTGGCATGGTCAGCGTTTACAGCCTGAAGACTGGAAGGACATATTCACCGCGCTATGGCTGAAAACGAAACAGCTTGAGCAGCGAAGCGTCCCTGGTATCGACGGCGGCGTTGTGCTTCTCGGAGTGCGTACCAGCAAGATGCGAAAGGCCAACATGACCGAGCTAATCGAAATCATGTTCTGGTTCGGCTCCGAGCGAAGTGTCAGGTGGAGTGACGATTCCCGCCGCGAATATGAGTTATTGCAGCAATCAGGGAGAGGGGAATGCGCCAGCGAAAGAGCAGCATAGTCGCAGTAATGGATGCGTCCATATTCAAACCCACCAAACGTTCCCGCAACAAACCCAAACCAATCCCAACCGAAAGCCAGGTGAAAACGTATGACTACGTTTACGTTCTGCTGCGCGCTAAATGGGATCGCATGAGAAGGACAAGAGCATGACCTTATCAACCGTGAAAGATGAGCTTGAAGCGGCTAAGTGGAGCCTGTCGCAAGCACAAAAGGAATTAGCCAAGTACGAAACTTACAACGAGTCCGGGAGGGAATATGTCGTCATGTCAGCAAGGCGAGAGCTTGAGGTGGTATTCCAGCGCATACACCGCGCCTTGCTTATTGATTCCGGGGCAGAGGTTGAGGTTCCCAGATGACTATTTCAGCCCAAGAAAAATCACAGTACGAACGCCAGTGCAACGCAGCAGCAGGATATTGCGCAGCGCGTACAAAGCCGTTAAGCGGCGAGACTTATTTTTGCGACGAATGCGCTCATGAGGCGTATGTAGAAACAGACCCACACGGAGTAATGCACGATGGCGAATCTACGCAAGGCAGCCCGAGGCCGTGAATGCCAGGTCAGAATTCCTGGGGTGTGTAACGGCAACGCAGAAACCTCAGTCTTAGCCCATATCCGATTACCCGGCTTATGCGGCACCGGAATCAAACCTCCTGACCTTATCGCCACAATCGCATGCAGTCAGTGTCACGATGAGATTGACCGCCGTACGCACGTTGTAGACGCTGAATACGCGAAAGAGTGTGCGCTCGAAGGAATGGCACGAACTCAGGTTATCTGGCTGAAAGAGGGATTGGTGAAAGCATGAACGAGTATCGAATAACCTTACCCTGGCCGCCCGGCAATAATCACCTCTTCTCAGTTTTCCGGGGCCGAAAGATAAAGAGCGAGAAGGGAAGGGAATACACCACCGCAGTAACTCAACAAATCACCGAAGCAAATCAGCAGTACCACCTGGCTGGCAAACTCAAAGTAAAAATTCTCGCATATCCACCTACACGCGCCCGGCGTGACCTCGACAACCTATTCAAGGCACCTCTCGACTCACTCACCAGTGCAGGCGTCATTGCTGACGACAGCCTGATTGATGACGTGCGCATGATTCGCTGCGAAGTGGTTAAGGACGGCAGGCTGGAAGTAATCATTACAGAGCTGGAGGAAGCATGAAAAAAAGCATCGCATTAGGTGTGGCAGGCGCATTTATGTCGCATGGCTGGCAGGCACCGATGATTGCCACCGTGCCAGTAATAACACCTTGCTACTCGTACCCAATCAGCACCACTCGCCGAACCGGTAAAGCAGCAGAGCGCCGCAGAGCGAAACAGCGCCGGAGGGCAAAACTGTGAAAGTGACAGAGTTGAACCTGACAAAAGAGCAGCTTGATTGGCTGGATAACTGGATGGAGTTATTCGGGGCGTGGGTGTATTCGGGGAGGCTAGAAAAGCGCATGAGCAGTGTTATCGCTCAGTACATGGCCACAGTAGAACCATCGTGTTATCCAGAAAGACCAATGTGCAATGACGATGACGGAATGTTGATTTCTCAGGTCGTAGATTCCGTCATGTGCATTGATAAAAAAGCGTTCGGCATTGTGCTGAGCTATTACGTCCACCTGGCATCAAAGCGATCAATTGCAGCTTACTACCACAAGTGCGCAATTCCTCGCAAAATTACAGGCCGGGGTGGTGACCGGTTCCGCGCACCATCACTGGTAACGTGTCGCCGTGAGGTTGATCAGATACTCGCCGCATCACAGTGGTTAATCTACCAAAAGCTGTATCCCGCCATGAATGAGCGTAAACGTGTCGCTAACGTGAAGGAAATTGATAATAAGTGGTTGACTGCATTGAGCCAATGAGCCACTATTAGCAGATAAGGTGCCGTATGTGTGTCTTAGTTACGTCGCCACAAAATTTAAGCCTCGCTTCTTGCGGGGCTTTTTCACGTTTAGCGCCCGCCAAACAGCTAACCAATACCCTCTAACGCAACCTGGTTGTGGCGCTTTCCCGACTACATGAACAGCACCTGCTTTCGATAGCGAGGTGAGAGATATGCGTATGCCTGGAAATAACCCCGACCTGTTTGCGCTGCTACTGGCAACTCTCATGACGTTATTGGGAGCGATGGCCAGTTATGCCTACCGGGTCATTAATGGCGCCAGATTTAGCTGGGTGATGTTAGCGCTGCAGCTAATTATCTCTCTGTTCGCCGGCTCTCTAATGATGCTGGCGGCAATGCATTACAAATGGCCAATGGAAGTGACTGGGGCAATCTGCGGATTAGCGGGCTGGTCTGGTTCGACACTGATTAAAGCGCTGGAATCGCGTCTTCTGAATAAAGCCGGAGCGGCAAATGCCAACCAACAACAACCGTAAAGCTTTTCTCGACATGCTGGCCTGGTCGGAAGGCACAAGCCGCATTAAGGGAAGCGATAATGGCTACAACGTGATTGTTGGCGGCTCGCTGTTTAGTGGTTACGCCGACCATCCTCGAAAACTCGTTGACCTGCCGCGGCTCGGTATCAAATCCACGGCAGCCGGTCGCTATCAGCTGCTCTCCCGGTACTGGGATGCATACCGCAAACAACTCAGCCTGGAAGACTTCTCGCCTGCGAGTCAGGATGCGGTCGCATTGCAGCAGATTAAAGAGCGCAAAGCCCTGGCTGATATTGATGCCGGAAACATCGCAGCAGCAATTCAGAAATGCTCAAACATCTGGGCTTCACTGCCTGGTGCCGGTTATGGCCAGCACGAACACAAACTTGATGACCTGATCGGCAAGTTCAAAGAGGCTGGCGGGGTGGTGGCATGATCCCCTCAATCCTGAAAGAGAACTGGAAGCCGATTGCATTACTTTTGCTGGCTGGCCTTCTGCTATGGGGCGTTCATCACAACGGCTACGAGTCTGGGCAGTTCGATACTAATCAGGCCTGGAATATCAAGTGGGCCGAACGTGACGGCAAAGACTTGCTCGAACTTGCAGGCCGACAAGAGCAAGCGCGCGCCGAAGAACAGCGACGACAGAACGAAATCAACCAGGTAACGGCTGATGCACAAACTCAACTCGACAAAGCGCGGCTTGATGCTGCTAACGCTCAGTCTGCTGCTGACAAGTTGCAGCTCACCATCGCAAACATCCGGCGTCAGCTCGCAGCAAGTGAAACCAGCAAGCTTTCCGCAATTGCCAACGCAAGCGCGACAAGGGCCAACTCCGGAATATTGCTTGCCGACGTGCTCAGCAAATCTGTCGAACGAAATCAGCAACTGGCAACAACTGCTGACGAATGGCGAGTAAACAGCCTGGCATGTGAACGGTCATACGATTCCATCTCCACCGCCAAGTGATTCGTCACCCTAAGTAACAGAGCCTGACTTCGGTCGGGCTTTTTTATACCCGCAGTAAACATCGCGCCTCGCAGCGCAAATCATCCCGAGTCTTTCAGAAAGCTGAGCCTGAGAATTGCCGTATATGGTGGCGACCATCTCGGGGCGGCTTTTCTGTGCGAGCAGGCTCATCTTTCTAAAAGGTAATCGCTATGAATAATCCGTCAGTTATTCCGGCCTTCGACTTTCGCAATATGGTTCATGCAAAAGACGGAGAGGTAATCACTAATTCGCTTAAAGTTTCCCAGTACTTCGGGAAGCGACACGGAGACGTTCTCAGAAAAATTGACCAAGTAAAAGCCGATTGCTCAAACGATTTTAGCCAACGCAATTTTGCGTCGGCCGAATATATCGATGAGCAGGGCAAGGTTCGCCGAATGGAAAGCCTCACAAAAGACGGTTGGATCATGGTTGTCATGGGATTCACTGGCAAAGCGGCTGCAGCCATCAAAGAGAGCTTCATTTCTGCCTTCAATTGGATGTCCGAGCAACTAAGCCGGAGAATGGCAATCGGTGAAGAAATGCAACACCGATACGCCATCAAAGAAACGCGCTCGAAGCTTAAAGGCACCATCGGAAGTCGGTTGATGAATGAGCGCAAAAAGGAAAAGCGGGTGCTTGCTGTAGAGCATGACCACATCGCAGAGATAACTCAGCCTGGATTGCTCTTCACTGATGAGCGGCCAGACCTGTAATCAATTCCGTGGCGGAAACGAGGTGATCCTCATCTTGCTGACGGGTAAGCCGTAAGTGGGGAAGTCATGCTGTGAAGCACTGCAACCCTGCGAACAGAATGGCATATCATTTAGTTATTTATCGATTCGTCCGGCATTATTTGCTATTTACCAAGTTCGAATCCATCCCATGCCGCCTTCCCAGCCAGCGCTCCAATTACCGATGAAACCATCCCGCCAGTCCATGTAATCAGCTCTGATATAGGCGGGAACATTTTTGCCATGGAAATGAAAAAGTCAGTCCCAGACAGGGCGATAGCAAAAACAATCCACTTCGACGGCGTAGCGGGTGATGCTGGCAGCTATGTGTGCACAGTGAAAGACTCGCTTGGCCTGACTATCACATCAGCGACGATGGTCGTAACGGTAACGTAAGGATGATTTATGGCAGCACCAAAGGGCAATCGATTCTGGGAGGCCCGCAGTAGTCATGGGCGTAACCCTAAGTTCGAATCGCCCGAGGCGCTGTGGTCTGCATGCTGTGAATACTTCGCATGGGTGGAAGATAACCCATTGTGGGAGATGAAGGCGTTTGCATATCAGGGTGATGTAACACAAGAGCCCATCGCTAAGATGCGGGCAATGACCATTGTAGGCCTGTGCATCTTCCTCGATATCGCCCGTTCAACATGGCACACGTTCAAGGTGATGGAAGGTTTTTCGGACATCACTACGCGAGCAGAGGAAATCATCTACGACCAGAAGTTTTCCGGAGCAGCAGCCGACCTTCTCAACGCAAACATCATCGCCCGTGACCTGGGCTTAAAAGAGCAGTCGCAAGTTGAAGACGTGACACCTGACAAGGGAGATCGCGATAAGCGCCGCTCTCGTATTCAGGAGTTACTTGGACGTGGAAGACGAAGCGATTCTTGATGAGCTTACGGAAGACGAGCAGATAGAATTGCTTGAGCTTCTCGAGGCAGAGGACACCTACCGCACGACCCATCAGCTTTACGAGTTCACGCCATACGGAAAGCAACGTGAGTTTATTGACGCTGGCGGCGACTATCCAGAACGATGCTTCATGGCTGGTAACCAGCTTGGTAAGTCATACACTGGCGGTGCAGAGGTGGCATTCCACTTAACCGGGCGCTACCCCGGCACCACTGGATACCCAGAAGATGGCTCATATGGTGGCAAGTGGGAAGGTAAGCGATTCTTCGAGCCGGTAGTATTCTGGGTTGGTGGTGAGACTAACGAAACCGTCACCAAAACTACTCAGCGTATTCTCTGTGGGCGTATCGAAGAGAATGATGAGCCTGGCTACGGCTCAATCCCTAAAGAAGACATCATCAGCTGGAAGAAATCACCATTCTTCCCGAACCTTGTCGATCACCTTCTGATTAAGCACCACAACGCTGACGGCGTGGAAGATGGCATATCAATCTGCTACTTCAAGCCGTACTCGCAAGGCCGCGCACGTTGGCAGGGCGATACCATCCACGGCGTATGGTTCGATGAAGAGCCGCCTTACAGCATCTACGGCGAAGGCCTGACTCGTACCAACAAATACGGTCAGTTCTCAATGCTGACCTTCACCCCGTTGATGGGTATGTCCGATGTAGTCACTAAGTTCATCAAGAACCCGAGCAAGGCGCAGAAGGTTGTCACCATGACAATCTACGATGCTGATCACTACACGGAAGCGCAGAAAGAACAGATTGTTGCCTCGTATCCAGAGCATGAGCGTGAAGCTCGCGCCCGCGGCATTCCGACGATGGGTAGCGGTCGAATCTTCCAGATACCAGAAGAGACTATCAAGTGCCAGCCGTTCGAATGCCCCGACCACTTCTACGTTATCAATGCAATGGACTTCGGTTGGGATCACCCTCAAGCGCAGGTCCAACTGTGGTGGGACAAAGACGCAGACACAATCTACGTTGCCCGCACATGGAAGAAAGCCAAGAAGACAGCAACCGAAGCATGGAGTGCCGTTAAAGCGTGGAGCCAGAAGATTCCTTCTGCGTGGCCACATGACGGACATCAGCATGAGAAGGGCGGCGGCGAGCAGCTGAAAGAGCAGTACGCAGACGCAGGATTCATGATGCTGAAAGAGCATGCGACATGGCCTGATGGCGGCAATGCTGTCGAGCCTGGCATTGCTGAGATACGCGACATGATGCTTGAAGGCCGATTCCGTGTGTTCAACACATGCGAACCATTCTTCGAAGAGTTTCGTCTGTACCACCGCGATGAGAACGGGAAGATCGTCAAGCTAAACGATGACGTGCTTTCCGCTGTTCGCTACGCCTACATGATGCGCCGCTTCGCCAAAATGATGCGTGACATTAAAAAGCCAAAAGAGAAGAAAGCACCGGCACCAATCAGGCCCATCGCACGGAGAAATTAAATGGCCGATAACGAAAGACTCAACTCCATCCTGTGCAAGTTCGACATGGACTGGATGTCGAGTGATGAAGCCAGAACCGAGGCGACTAACGACCTGTACTTTAGTCGGATTAGCCAATGGGATGACTGGCTATCTGAATACACCACGCTGCAATACCGTGGGCAATTTGACGTAGTGCGCCCGGTGGTTCGCAAGCTTGTAGCAGAGATGCGCAAGAATCCGGTCGATGTTTTGTATAAGCCGAAAGATGGCGCTAACCCTGACAGTGCTGATGTGCTGATGGGTATGTACCGCACCGACATGCGTCACAACACGGCGAAGATTTCAGTAAACATCGGCGTTCGTGAGCAGATTGAAGCTGGCGTTGGTGCATGGCGTCTGGTGACAGAGTACGAAGACCAGGATCCTACCAGCAATAACCAGATTATCCGGCGCGTTCCAATCCATGAAGCGTGCTCTCACGTTATCTGGGACTGCAACAGCAAGCAGATGGACAAGAGCGACGCCGTGCATTGCACCATCATCAACCCGATGAGCACTGACGGCTGGAAGGCATACGCTGAAGAGCATGGACTTGATGAAGATGAGATGCCAACGTTTCAGTCACCGGATAACACCTGGCTGTTTCCGTGGGTGAGCAAGGATGTCGTCTATGTTGGCGAGTATTACGAGGTAGAGAGGAAGAAAGAAACCGTCTTCATCTACGTAGACCCGATGACAGGCGAGCCAGTCAGCTACTTCAAGCGAGACATCAAAGATGTGATCGACGAGCTGGCTGAGAAGGGGATGCAGAAGGTTGCGGAAAAGAAAGTCATCCGCAGCCGGGTGTATAAAACAATCCTCACCTCAACCGCCATTCTGAAAGACAAGGAGCTTATTGCTGGCGAGCACATCCCAATCGTTCCGGTATTCGGCGAGTGGTCATTTGCTGGAGACAAGGAGTGCTACGAAGGTGTTGTGCGCCTGACTAAAGACGGGCAGCGCTTACGCAACATGATCATGTCGTTTAACGCTGACATCGTGGCTCGTACGCCGAAGAAGAAACCCATCTTCTGGCCTGAGCAGATTGAAGGTTATGAGTACATGTACGGCGGTAATGATGACTATCCGTACTATCTGATGAATCGCACTGATGAGAACAACGGCGACCTTCCTGCAACGCCTATCGCGTACATGGAGAATCCCGAAGTTCCGCAGGCAAACGCCTACATGCTTGAAGCTGCAACTCAGGCAGTCAGCCAGGTTGCAACAATGGGCGTGGACTCATCGGCGGCTAATGGGCAGGTGGCATTCGACACAGTTAACCAACTCAACCAGCGGGCAGACCTTGAGACATTCGTGTTTCAGGACAATCTCGCTACTGCGATGCGTCGTGATGGTGAGATTTACGCGTCGATGGTTAACGACATTTACGATGTACCGCGGCAAGTGATGATGACGCTGGAAGATGGCAGCGAGAAGCAGGTCCAACTGCTGACGCAGGTCGTCGACTATCAGTCAGGTCAGGTTGTTACGCTCAACGATATTCGTGGTCGTTACGAGTGCTACACCGATGTTGGCCCATCATTCCAGAGCATGAAAGACCAGAACCGGGCAGAGATTCAGGAGCTGCTCGCGAAGGTACCTCCAGGCACACCGGAATGGCAGATGTTACTGCTCCAGTACTTCACGCTGCTTGACGGTAAAGGCGTCGAGATGATGCGCGAGTACGCGAACAAGCAACTCGTCATGATGGGGCTGAAGAAACCTGAGACACCTGAAGAAATGCAGATGGTGCAGCAGGCGCAGCAGCAACCACAAGAGCCAAGCGCTGAGATGGTTCAGGCGCAAGGTGTATTGCTTACTGGTCAGGCCGATTTGCAGAAAGCCAATAACGATCAACTGCGCATTCAGGTTGATGCGAAGAAAGTGGAGGTTGATGGTCAGCTTGCGGCAGCGAAAATTGCCGAAATATTTAACGGAATGGATCTGGATAAGCAGAAAGAATTCAGAGAGATGCTTAAAACAATGGGTTCATTCCAACAACAAAACAGTGAAAACGCCCGCGCCAATGCTGAATTGCTCCTTAAGGGAGAAGGTCAGCGCCACTCACAAGGCATGGACGTAGTAAACCTCCTGCAATCGCAGAGACAAAATCTTCCCTCCGGCGGAGTAGCCGAGATTCCTCAATAAGAGAGAGCTAAACATGCCAGACACCAACGAAATTCAGGCAACTGAAGACTTAACCGTGCACGGCGATCAGGCGGCGGCATCCGCAGATGGCTTAGTTATCGATAATGCCAACGATAACGCAGAGCAGGAATCAGGCTTCGATATTGTCCTGAACGACGATGAGAGCAAAAAGAAACAAGACCCGGTGACTAACGCGAAGTATGCGCAGAACCGTCTTGAGCGCAAGCGTCTACGTGAGCTTGAGCAGCAGGCGGAAGCAGTGCAGCGTGGCGAATTGCCGGAGGCATTGCGAGTTAACCCTGACTTGCCACCACAGCCAAACGTCAATGACTTCTTCTCTGATGAAGCATTGGAGAAATACGGCTACGACCAGGTTCGTGCAAACGCTGCATTCACGCAGGCGAATAACGAATGGCTGGTTAAGGCTCAGGATGCCCGAGGTAATGCGGCAGCCGAGCAGGGGCGCAAGACTCAGCAGTTTACTCTGCAATCAGCACAAGTTGTCGAAGCCGCACGTAAACACTACGACGCCGCAGAGAAGCTAAACCTTCCTGACTATCAGGCCAAAGAAGATGTGTTCCGTCAGGTCGCACCCGGCTATGACGTGGACATCATGCGCCTGTTCCCTGAGAAGTCAGCGGCAATCATGTACCACCTGGGCGCAAACCCAGAGAAGGCTCGACAAATCCTCTCGATGGATCCGCAGCGTCAGTTAATCGAAATGACGCTGCTTTCCGAACGTTTAACTCTCAAGCCACGCGGTAAGCAAGTATCCGAAGCGCCAATCCCTGACGAACCAGTGCAGGGGCAGGCCGTCGCCGCCAACGTTGCAGCACTCCAGAAGAAAATCGATGCAGCAGCGTTAAAAGGCGATGTGACGCTTTACCGCCAGTTGCAAGCCCAGCTTAGAAAAGGAATCAAATAATGTATTTAAAAGAAGGCCAGCTAGTCACGTACGCCCTGGATGAAATCATCAACACCGTTGAGAACATCACCCCGATGGCGTCAAAAGTTACCAAATACACTCCGCCAGCCGAGTCAATGCAGCGTTCCGGCAACACTGTCTGGATGCCAGTTGAGCAGGAAGCTCCGACTCAAACCGGTTGGGATCTGACTAACAAAGCAACCAACATTCTTGAGCTCTCTGTTAAGTGCAACATGGGCGATCCGGATAACGACTTCTTCCAGTTGCGTGCTGATGACCTCCGTGATGAGCGTTCGTATCGTCGTCGCATCAATGCGTCCGCTAAAAAGCTGGCGAACAACATTGAATCTGCGATTGCCAAACAAGCCGCTGAAATGGCGTCACTGGTTGTCTATGATGCCGGTCAAATTGGCCCGTCTGGTACCAGTGGCTGGGACTTCGTGTCCGAAGGTGAGCGCATCATGTTTGCGCGTGAGCTTAATCGCGACATGGGGATCAGCTACTTCCTGAACCCGAACGACTACCGCAAGGCCGGACGCAGCCTGGTAGATGGTGACATCTTCGGTCGCATCCCTGAAGAAGCGTATCGTAACGGCACCATCCAGAAACAGGTCGCTGGCTTTGATGAAGTGTTGCGCTCTCCAAAACTGCCAACCATTGCCAAAAACTCAGCAACCGGTGTAACGGTAACAGGTGCACAGAAGTTCAAGCCACAGGCATTCACCACTGATGCTGATGGCAACAACGAAAACGTTGATAACCGCGTTGCATCGGTTGTCGTTTCCTCCACCACTGGCTTCAAGCGTGGCGACAAGATCAGCTTTACCGGCGTTAAATTCCTTAGCCAGATGGCTAAGAACGTGCTGACTGATGATGCGACATTCTCCGTCACTCGCGTTATCGACGGTACGCATCTGGAAATCACGCCGAAGCCAATCGCGCTGGACGACACCACACTGACCGCCGAAGAGAAAGCTTACGCCAACGTAAACACCTCTCTGGCTGCCAGTGCTCCAGTCAAAATCCTGAACATTGCTGATGCTGTATCCAACGTGTTCTGGGCTGATGACTCCATTCGCCTGCTGTCTCAACCGATCCCGGTGACTCACGACCTGTTTGCTGGCATGAAAACCCAGTCATTCAGCATCGACGGGATCGGCGTGAACGGTATCTTCGCTACCCAAGGTGATATCTCCACCTTGTCCGGTAAGTGCCGTATCGCGGTCTGGTACTCAGCCTGCGCGGTTCGCCCGGAAGCAATCGGCGTTGGCCTAACCGGTCAGGCGTAATCAAACGGGGCTTCGGCCCCATTTTTTTGGAGCAGAACATGACCCAGATGGTATTTCGCCACGGCAAAGCAAATAAGTGGAAAGGTGTTGGTTATGACTTTGAAATCATCAGTGAAGATGAGCTTCAGGAATATCTTGATGCCGGCTGGTTTGCGCATCCTGATGACCTGTTGAACGATGCTGAAGAGCCAGAGCCAGAGCCAGAGCCAGAGCCAGAGCCAGAGCCAGCCAAGAAGCCCCGCAATAAAAAGGCGGTAACTGATGAACCTCACGACTAAAGGTGATCTGGTCAATGCTGCGCTGCGTAAGCTCGGTATTGCCTCAAATGCCACGCTAACCGATGTCGAGCCGCAGTCTGTAGAGGATGCGGTTAACGACCTTGAAATGATGATGGCTGAGTGGCTGGAAGGTAGCGAGCAATCACCAGGTATTGATGCCGGGTATATCTTTGCTGCTGATGGTGTGGCACCGGATCCGGGCGATGAGCATGGACTGGAGACTGGAAAGCTAAGCGCAGTATTCCACAACCTCGCAATCCGCATCGCTCCTGATTATGCAGTCGAACCTAACGCCAAAGTAATCAGCACAGCCCGATACGGCAAAGAGCGACTCATCAAGTTATCAGCTATGTACCGCGCCAAATCAGCCAAGTGCAAATCTGGATATCCAAACCGCATGCCGATTGGTTCCGGTAACCGCCTGGCGACAACAAACGGGTGGAACTTCTTCCATCGAAAGGATGTGTGTGATGCCGATAACTCAACTACCCCTGATGAAGGGGCTGGGTAAGGACTTCCGCAACGCCGACTACATCGACTATCTACCGGTGAATATGCTGGCAGTGCCAAAAGAAGTCCTAAATTCCAATGGCTATCTCCGCTCATTCCCGGGCATAGCGAAGCGCGGTGATGTGGCTGGCGTATCGCGTGGCGCTCAGTACAACACAGCTCAGAATGCCGTGTATCGCGTTTGTGGTGGCAAGCTATACAAAGGTGAATCTTCGGTTGGTGATGTCGCTGGCTCTGCTCGCGTTCCGATGGCGCACGGTCGCACGTCACAGGCAGTGGTCACTGGCGGCCAGGTTATTGAGTATCGTTACGATGGCACGACAAAGACGGTAACCAACTGGCCTGTAAGCAGCACCTACACACAGTATGAGCTCGGTTCGGCGCGTGACATTGTTCGGGTGCGCGGTCGGTATGCCTGGTCGAAAGATGGCACGGATTCATTCTTCATCACCGACCTGGAAGGCGAGTCTTACCCTGACCGATTCAGTGCAGAGTACCGAGCGGAATCACAGCCAGACGGCATCATTGGCATGGGCGTGTGGCATGATTTCATCGTGTGCTTTGGCTCATCAACCATTGAGTATTTCACGCTAACTGGAAACTCAACTGCTGGCGCATCATTGTATGTGAATAACCCGGCCTATATGGTGCAGAAGGGAATTGCTGGCACATTCTGCAAGTGCGTATTCATGGATGCACACGCCATCATCAGCAACCCGGCAACTGGAGCGCCATCGGTGTACATCGTGGAGTCGGGCCGCGCAACCATCATCGCAACATCCAGCATTGAGAAGATTATCCGCAGTTACTCCGCTGATGAACTGGCGGCTGGAGTAATGGAAGCCCTGCGTTTTGACTCTCATGAACTTCTGCTGATTCACCTGCCAAATCACGTCCTCGTTTACGATGCTGCCGCCAGCCAGAACGGAGCGCAATGGACGGTGCTGAAAACTGGATTATTCGACGATGTATACCGGGCGATTGATTTTATCTACGAGGGTAATGTCATCACATGCGGCGACAAATCGGAATCGGTGACCGGTCAACTGCAATTCGATATCAGCAGCCAGTACGGCAAGCAGCAGGAGCACTTGTTATTCACGCCGTTATTCAAAGCTGACAATGCCAGGGTGTTTGATTTCGAACTGGAAGCATCAACGGGTGTGACGCAGTACGCCGATCGCCTGTTCCTTTCTGCTACCACGGACGGAATCAACTACGGCCGCGAGCAGATGATTGAATCCAACGCGCCATTCATCTACGACAAGCGTGTGCTGTGGCGTCGCATTGGACGCATTCGCAAGAATGTAGGGTTTAAGGTGCGCGTCATAACCAAAGCTCCTGTAACGCTCTCAGGCTGCCAGGTGAGGATTGAATAATGGCTGCTGATGATGGGCTAAAAGTTCCGGTTGTTGTAAGCGCTCTCGGAATCAATGCGGCATCGCTGCCAGCAGTATTCTCACAGGCTTATCAGTATTACGTATTATCTCAATCTACCGACTTTGTGAGTGTTGCAGGTAAGGCGAACGAAGCGGGTCAGGGCGCTTACGATGCTCAGGTGAAGAACGATGAGCAGGACGTTGAACTTGCTGACCATGAAGATCGCATAGCCGCTGCAGAGGCAGAGCTTGGCAATCATGAATTAAGGATCACCGCTGCAGAAGCGAAGATTATTAACCATGAAATCCGCATAACTACTGCTGAGTCCGATATCGATTCGCTCGAAGGTCGGATGACAACAGCTGAAAGCGATATTGATTTTCTCACCTCTGAAGTGGTGGATATTGAAGCCGAGCTTATCGGTCATGAATCGCGCATTTCAGCGAACGAGGCCGAGTTAGCAAACCACGAAGGCCGGATTGATGCGCTTGAGTACAAGACGACTCGCAAGAAATCTGAGGTGGTCTATTCCGGCGTTTCGCTGGTTATCCCAACCACTGGAGCCAACTTAATCACGCTGCTGAAAGCGTTAACACCGACATCAGGAACGCTGCTCCCATTCTTCAATACCACGACCGATAAGCTCACAGTTTACGATGAGAATAAAACGCTAGATTTCAAACTGTCGCTTATTGGCTCATGGCCTGGCGGAACAGCTAACCGGTCAATCCAGTTAACTTTCTCCGGCGCGGTGCCAGACACCCTGGTCGCCAGTCGTAACGTTGCAACGGTGACCGATAACGTTTTGCTGGCAACGTTCTTCAGCGTTGACCAGGGCGGATTCCTTGCCACCAACGGAAGCACAATGACCATTCAGTCCAATGGCTCGGCATTCACCGCCACAACCATCAAGATAATCGCGGAACAGTAACCATGCTTACCAAAGTTGATGCTCTCACCGGGCAACGGTTGATGCGTCTGTGGGGTGTTGAATCGTGGGTTGACCCCGGCGCTGAATACGCATTGTGGAACGGCTGCTGCATCTTCGCCGTCGTTGAGCAGGGAGAGTTTATCGACTTGCACATGGCGATGAAGCGATCTGAGCGAGTCAAGTGCCGGGATGCGGTGAAAGAACTGCTTGAGCTTATCGGTGGAAGGGAAATCCGAGCCCCCATTATCAGTAGCAAGAAATCAGTCTGCAATCTGGCGCTGCGTATGGGATTTCATTTCGAATTCTCACCCGACATTTCATCCATATTCATGAGGAGACCCGCGAATGGGTAGCGTAATTACAGGCGTCGCTGGCGGTGTAAGTAGCATTCTTGGCGGTATTGGTGCCAACAAGGCTGCCAAGCAGCAGCAGGGCTATCAAGACAAGGCAATGAACCAGACGCGCGAGGGTTATCAAAGTGCTGTTGGATGGGTTAGCCCATACCAGGAAGCCGGTCAGTCTGCACTTGCTGGTCTCCAGGGTATTGCAGGCAAGCCCATCGATCGCAATGCGTTGCTAACTCAATATTTCCAATCTCCAGAATACCAGCAGCAAGCTAATCAGGCGCGATATCAAAGCCTGGCGGCAGCAGAGGCCACTGGAGGACTTGGATCGACAGCGACCGGAAATCAGCTCGCATCAATTGCTCCAACCCTCGGGCAAAACTATCTCACTGATATGACTAATCAGCAGCAAAACATGTACTCCCAGTTAATGGGGCTGTCAGGTTTGGGCGCTGAATCCGCAAATGCTCTTGGTAACTATGCAATAGGACAAGGCAACACTATGGCGGGCATGTATCAGCAGAAAGGCCAGATCATGGCTGGCAAGGCTGCAATTCCATGGCAAACGGCAGCATCAGCAAATTACAGCGTCGGTAAGGGATTTGGTGACATGTTCTCTTTGGGTGGTGACAGCGGCGGAAGCGGTTATTACGGGCAGAGCAATAAATTCTAAGGGGATAACATGGCACAGTTTGGCGGCATGCAGGGGCTTGGCGGCCCAATAAATTATTATGACCAAATGGTTCCTGATTTCAGAGGGGAGGCAGTAAAGACGTCTCAAGCTCACGCTATGGATGTTCAGTCTCAGGCTAGACAGCAAGAGATGGCCCAACAACAGCAATCAGATGTTCGAAAGAAAAAGTTTTATGATGCCATTAGTAATGCCACCCCTGATCAGTTACCAGCACTGCGACGTCAGTTCCCAGAATACGCACAGAATATCCAGCAGGAAATCGGCATCCAGGATGAAGATCACGCAAAGTTTGTAAACAAGTCGCTCAATAATATTTCAACCGCTCTTGCAAGCAATAACCCACAAATATTGCGCGACGCAATACAAAAAAGTGCACCAGCTCTGGCTTCTATGAATATGACTCCAGACCAGGCGCTGCAGCTATATCAGCAAGACCCATTACATTTCAGTAGCGTGCTAAAAACTGCGCAGATGGGGACACTACCATTCGATAAACAAGTTGATGCGCAACAAAACCAGCAGAAGATCGAAGAGACTATTCGCAGTAATAGGGCTGGGGAAGCACTGCAAGGGCAGCAGATTGCAGTTAGTCGTGAAAACTCCATTCGCTCTGCTAACGGCCAGGGAAGTATGCCTGCCAATGTTCGTGAATATGAGTACGTTAAAAATCTTTCCCCTGAAGACAAGAAAGAATATTTGCGCCTTACCAATAAAAAGGTTGGCGGACAATTACAGCCTGCACAGCTATCAAGTGGCGAAACTGTAATGATTGATCCTGCACCTTTAGGCGCTGGTTCAACAAAGTTCTATAAGGGCTACGACGCAAGCGGGAATGTAATCACTGTCCCTGTTTCTTCCCTGGCAACCTCTGCTGATTCGGCTACGACCGCCGGGCAGAATCTTATTAATTCAGACCTGAATAATCTGCAAACTGCGACCCCTGATCAGTTGAATGTTTTAACTGGCGTAACTGGTGGCATTGGAAATCCGGCATTAGGTGCTGACATTCGCACGCGCATTGGAGATAAGGACACGCGGAAGTTATATAGCTCTGCGCAGCGCATTCAGGGTTACATGCAGAACCAAGGTATCGGTGCAGCAAAGGCCATGGGTGCCAGCGGCATCAACACCGAGGCAGAGGCAAAGCGTTTCTTCCAGTCAATGCCACAGCTTGATTACTCAAGCCCTGACGCTCTGATTAGTTCAGCGAAGACCATTGATAACTATGCTCGCTCATACAATGCGAAGAGCAATGTGAATTATGGAAGCCAGGGTCAACAGCAACAGCCAGCGCCACAGCAACAAACCGGCTACTCATCACTATGGGGTGACTAATGGCAAAGCCATGGAAAGAGGTGATGTCCTCGCCGCAATATCAGTCTATGCCACCTGACCAGCAGGCCGCCGCGCAGGAGCAATATTTCAATGAGGTCGTTGCTCCACAGGCTGGTGATCAGGCTGATGCAGCACGGCAACAGTTCTTCTCTGCTTATCCAACCGCGGCAACTCAACAACAGCAACCCAATACTATGTGGCAGGAGCAGCCAAAGCCAACCCAAGAGAGCGCAGCGTGGGGTGATCAGCAGCCGCAAACACAAGGCCAGCAATTAGCAGTCGGTGCAGTAGATGTAGGCAAGGGGCTTCTCCAGGCTGGAGTAAATGTAGCAAACATTCCAGCGGAGATGGCCGACGCGGTGGCTAGTGCTGGATCATGGGCAGCTAACAAACTTGGCCTGGGCGATGGGGAGTATTCACCAGCACCACGCATTGAATTGCCAGCCAGCATGCAGCCACAGACGACAGGTGGCAAGCTTACTGGTGAGGTCCTGCCATACCTGATACCGACAGGGTTAGCCTCGACACCTGCAAGAGGTGCTGGGATTGCTGAGCGCATTGGAACTAAAGCTGCTCAAATGACCGCGGAGAACGTTCCGGGTGCCTTGGCGCAAAGTAGTGGTGCTGGGCAGCAGGATGATTTAGCTGGCAACCTTGTTCAAGGTGTTGTTGGTAGCGTTGCGGGAAGAGCGGTTGCAGCTGGCGCGTCTAAGGTTGCTGGACCGGTAGTTAAGAGCGCAAGGGAGTGGCTATCTCCTACCCAGAAAGTTATATCAGAAGCTGATGATGCTGCCAGGTCTGGGCTTGGCGCAACTACCGACGCCGCTCAAAATGAAGCTGCGCAGGCTATTGGTCAGGCTGCGCAGAAGCAGGATTACGCCTCACTATCTGGAGAGGTTAAACCTCAGGAATCAATTCTCAAGGCTGCCAAAGATCTGGATATGGAAGGTGCGCTGCTTCCATCTCATTACAGTGGAAGCCAAACATATCGCGCTGTAGAGCAGGGTTTGAAATCCGTTCCTGCCAGTCAACTACGCGCAAAAGAGTACGATACAATCAGCCAGTTGGCTCAAAAAGCTGACGACATGATCGGCATTGCCGGTGGCACGCAGAATAAAGTAGCTCTCTCTGAGAAATTTAAGGCTGAGTCGCAGAAGGCAATTGATGAACTGGCAACACAAACCAGTGCAATTTATGACGATATCGGGAAGTCGATACCAAAACGCGCTGAGGTTGATGCTTCTTCGACGGTTTCCATGCTGAAAGAGAAGGCGGATGATCTGGGAGGCTTGGAGAACCTGTCACCAGTTGAGCGAGGAATCCTTAGCAAGTTAAGTGGTAAGAAATCACCCGTGGAAGGTGGCGAAGGCGTAATTATAAAGCCTACATACGCACTGGTTGATAATATTCGCAAGCAGATTGGCGCGGCGATAAGCAAAAATGAAGGGCCATTCAAAGACCAAACTACCTCAGAACTAAAGCAACTCTATTCGTCGATCACGGGTGACCAGGAAAAGGTTGCTCAGCAATTTGGAATGGGTGAAAAGTGGGGGGTAGCAAAAGGTCTGGTTTCTCAGCGCAAGCAGCTTGAAGACCATATGGTGACAGCACTTGGAAAAGACCTTAGCGGTACATTTACCAACAAGATGTCACCTGCAATTCAGAACTTGCGTAAGGGTAATGTTCAGGCGTTCGATAAGCTTATTCAATCAACCCCTCAACATATGCGGCAGGAGGTTGTGGCATCAGCCCTGAACGATGTATTTACGCTTGGATCGCGCAAGGAGAAGCAACTAAGTATTCCGGGATTCGTTGACTGGTATGAGGGGGCCAAAAGAAGCGGCGCGCTGAATCGGGTGATGAAGTATCTGCCGGTTGAGTCACGACGCAATATTTCCAATCTCTATAGGGTTTCCTCTGGCATCAGGCGGGCTAACGAGGAGGCTATTGGCACCGGCAGACTTGGAACCTTGATTGATGCCCTTGATTCAAGAAATGGCGTACTTGAGCACTTGCATGGCGCGGCTGAGAAAGGGGCCGCCGTTGCTGGAGGCTCACTTGGTGCAATGGCCGGCGGCCCTGTGGGGGCTGCTATTGGTGGCGCTATTGGTGGGGGTGTGGGACACATGGCCAGTCAGTCATTAAAACGACCTGCCCGGTCTATTGCGGCCGACGCTTTACTTGCCGACCCAAGATTCCAGAATGCGCTCATCAAGGCCACCGAGAAAAACAAAGACACTGTTAGCCGCGTAGTCGAAAACTTGCCAGCCTGGAAACGATTTGCGGGGCAATTGTCAGATAGCGAAGCCAAGCAAGCGGCAAGGGTTGGCGCAATAGCTTGGCTTAATGGTGAGGCTGATTAGTGAAGACAGATAATTTATCTGTTTAACATGCTGTCCTTTATTGCCTCAATATCCGCACCTTGCCTGTCGGTTTCTTCTCTAATCTTTCTCAGCAAATCCTCATGCGCATCAAGGCACTTGATAGCCAGTTCATTCGAGTCTGCGATGCGCTTAAGGTGGCTTGAGATTTGCCACGCAAGAATAACAAGCGCCACCAAAGCGACAGGGACAATTAGTAATACTAAATCCATAACAACCTCCTTAGGTGCACCACCTTACAGTGGTGAAAGCGCAATGGGGAGCAAATACGGCATAGTTGATTACTTAGCGACGACAGGGCTTGATTGTAATGGCTGCTGAACAGTTTCAACTGGCTTAGGTGCGCGACGGTGGCGGGCACGTGGGTTGGCCTGTCGGTAATATCCGTCAAGTTCCCATTGAGCTTCTGCAAGAGAAATATCACCCGCCTTGGCTCGCGCTGAAAGACGATCTGCCATTGTGACGTACTTAATAACTACTGGCGTTGATGCGAGTGATTCATCCTGCGCAATGCCTGACTTCATACAGGTAACGAAATTGTAGAAGTCTTGCGGCTCCGGGCTAACGGCATCACATTTTGCCTGAATGTTCATAATGCGGGTGCCTTTTGTGGCGCAACCAGCCAGCGCCATTGCAGCGAAAGCAATAACCAATATCTTCTTCATTCAATCCCCATTAGGTAAAAGTAAATCTCAGCGAGAAACCTGTTATTTATCCTTACTGTAAATGGTTTTCAGCGTATCAAATACAACTTTTTTGAACTCTTCGGCTTGCATGTCTGCCAGTCGCTCGGCGTCGTCGCGGTAGCCCATTACAGCAGACGGCCTTGCCAGTGACTCCTCGAGAGTCGCCAGAATTTCAGCATTCAGGGAGCGGTTATTCATCTTTGCTCGCTGCTTTATCTTTGCGTGTACTACGTTAGGTAATCGCAAATGGAACTGAGCCTCATCCTCTTTATACGTCATTACTGATGCCTCGTCCGTGTGTGGACAGGCATCGTAAAACCTACATTACGAACCAACAATAGTACCATTTTGGTACGTTATCAAAAATTTACCGCAGCTTGCCTGTGGGGATAACTTACGCCTGGAGCAAAGTTAAATGTCAGATATTTCAGCTAATGTTGTGGTCAGCAATGTAAGCCAACTGTTCACCAGCGCTCGTTCATTTAAAGCTCTATCGAACGGTAAGATTTACATTGGCAAAATTGATACAGATCCGGTTAATCCAGCCAACCGCATTCAGGTTTATCTAGAGAACGAAGATGGAAGCCACGTACCGGTAGTGCAACCGCTCATCATTAATGCTGGCGGCTATCCGGTATATAACGGGCAGATTGCTAAGTTTGTGACGGTAGAGGGCCATTCAATGGCTATCTACAACGCCTTTGGAGTGCAAGAGTTTTATTACCCTAACGTCCTTAAATACGACCCAGATCAACTTAGAACCCAACTAGCTTCACCCGGCGGTGCTGGCATGGTTGGTGGTGTAGCAAAACCTGTGACGTGGACTGGTTTTGCAGGTGGAGCCGACCCAACTGGCGTGGCTTCATCTGATGCAGCGTTTGCTGCTGCGTCTGCTGCTGATGTAGAAGTCTACATTCCATCGGGTATCTACCTACTGACATCAAATCATACTGGGAGATTTGTATTCGCTGATGCGTGTCAATTCTCAGGTGCTGGTAAGGCATATAAAAAAGCAGATGAGTTCTTTAAAGACGTAAATCCAAAAGTGGAGATCGCCCGGCATAACCGTATGTTCATAGGTGATGCTGCGGCGCAAAGTGACGGTTACAGCGGTGGTGCAACAACATGGTTAGGGTTGAAAAATGACATCGCACCAAACGGTAGTCTACAACCTGGCCTGACCTGGCCTGAGCGAAATGCGCAGTTCGCATCCTTTACCTCACTAGGTGGCGGAGCCATAGTCGGTGCTGCTCATACTAAACAATTAACTGGCGGATCATCTCAGGCACTTATCGGCGTTGGTGTAAATGACAACGAGACTGTACTGACATCATGCCGTGGGATGTACTTAGACGCCAAGCGCTACGCAAATTCAGTTGGTCCTGCCTATTCAGCAGAAATGCAAATAGCTAACCTTGGGACCTTTATTGATGAATACTCCTCAACCAGACAAAAGACTTACGGGATAGCGCTATTTTCAGGTGGAGACCCTGCAATAAATGGAACCACCAATGATGTTACAGTTGCGCTATCTATAGCAAACAACGGATCTCGTTTTGGTACAGGGCTTACTTTCTCAACTTCTGCATTGAGAGTCATATCAGAAGCGGGACTTCCAGATTATGGCAGGGCCATGACTCTTCGTGGTGGGCAGCGTATTGGTTGGGAAGACTCTGCGGGAGGAACGCGCGCCTTTATAACGTCCTCCGTGTCCGACAATACCCGACGAATGGGTATTCAGTTCCAAAATGGAGTATTTGATATAGTCGGCCCTACAGCAATTGCCTTCAGAGCGTCAGGCGTTGTTGGAGATACAGGATATATCAGAACGTATTCATCGGACGCGGTTAACCAGACTGTGCGATTAACTGTAGAAGGGTTGACTGATGCTTCAGTTAGCCTTGAGGGGCGTGGTTCCGGGAATATTATTGTTAACAAAGCGATTCGCCCTAACGCCGCCAATGCTCTGCTATGTGGTACTTCAACCTTCCCATGGTCAGGCGGGTTCACTCAAACGGCCTTCACCGTCACGTCTGATGAAAAGTGTAAGACAGAGCCACTGGTAATCACTGACGCCATGCTTGATGCGGCGGCTGAGGTCGAGTGGGTGCAATACCAGTATCTCGAACGCGTGGAAGCGAAAGGGCCAGATGGTGCTCGCTGGCACTTTGGTGCAATTGCACAGCGCTATGTTGAAGCATTCAATTGTCATGGCTTGGATGCCCATCGTTTTGGTTTCATCTGTTATGACGAGTGGGAGGACCAGTATATACAGGTACAAACTAATGTAGATGTATTGGTTACTAAGACTCGTACGATCATTGAAGATGTGCTTACTAAAAAAACTCGCACTGTTAAACGCACTGTAATGACAACTGAGTTACGTGATACTTTGGTTGACGCTAAGTTGGAAGATGGTACGCCTATTAAGCGAGTAGTTAAAATGCCTTACCAGGTACCAGAAGTTACAAAAGTATTTATCTTCAATGAAGACGGCTCGCCACACACAGATGAATTCGGTGAACATTTATATTCATGGGAGCCCGTATTTGAGGATGTTGAGGAGTCTTACACGGAGCGAGTGCCAACTGAAATTGAAGAGTCCTATACAGAACAAGCAGAACCTGAGTATGAGAGCGTTCTCCAAGTTCCAGCCGGTTCTCGATATGGCATCCGTTACGAAGAAGCTTTAGTGCTTGAGGCGGCATTACAACGCAGAAACTATCAGAGAGTGCTGGAACGTATAGAGGCGTTAGAGGGGAGAGCTAAGTATCAATAGTCGTCATCCATATCATCCATTTTTGATTTTACCACCCAAAAAATAATCCCGAAAACGATCGCCAAAGCGATGAGTGCTATCTTCATATCTGTGCCCTCTTAGTTTTGGCGTGAAATTTTATAAGGTTAGGTAATGGTACAGAACGCATGGTTTTTCCGTAGTGAAACTGGTAGGTAAGGCATATATTTAAGATAATTCACGGATAGCTTGCTCGGTTTACGTCCAGCTCATATCTCAAGCAAGACTATCGGTTCACTTGATCAATTCTCCTTGATGAAATACTGTATATATACACAGTATAAATTGAGGTGATCACCATGGGCTTCCCATCTCCAGCGCTCGACTTCACAGAGCAATGCATCAGTCTTGATCAAAAGCTTATCAGCGAGCCAAGTGCCACATACGTACTTCGCTCGGCTGACTCACACTGGAAAGCAGGCATCATGTGTGGCGCATATCTTGTCGTCGATAGCAGCAAGACACCATGCGACGGATCAATCGTTGTTGGAACCGTGCATGCCGAGTTCAGAGTTTTGCGGTACCGAAAGTTCCCCGAGCCTCACCTGGAGGAAATCGACAAGCCGGAGAATAAGTTTTCGCTGCTGGATGATTTTGAAGACGATGGGGTGTTTGGCGTGGTGACGTGGATACTGAACGATGCGCGTTCTGGTGAGTTCGACGATGTGCCGGTTATGTGATGGGGCATATAAGGGGCAAAAAATTAGCGCAAAACAACTCAAAACCACTTAAGGCGTCGATTCGTCTTGCGCTAATGCATTGCTATATGACTACTTCCATCTCGCTTCGTCGCACATCCGTTTTTAACGGGACCCTATCTTGAACAAACCGGAATGGGCAGACTAAATCACTAGCCTCATCGAAGAACACGAAAATAAATCGTACAGAGTGATATCTTTGTGATACGGTGTTCTTTCAATAACAAGTAAAAGTAGGTTTTTATCCAATATTTAACATTTAAGTGTCCGTCATGTGGCGGTTCACAGTATCGCACCTCCCCCTACGATGTCCGAGAAACAAATCCCCATGGCGCTGTTTGTATCTTCTGTAAATCAGGGATGCACCTCCATCATCGTCCGATGAGTGCGATTCATCAACATAACGTGTCTGCTCGATAAGAGCGTATGCCGCTGATTTTGCTTTCCCCAGTTCTGCACTGTTAACATTCAGCCTCCATAACGGAGGAATAATGAAAAAAATAACACTACTAATCGGGGCACTCATACTCAGTGGCTGTTCATCGCCCGAACCTGTTTCTCCCAAACCGCCTAAGGTTATCGGCATGCCGAACCCGGCGTCAGTTTACTGCATAGATAAAGGCGGTGAATTGAGAACGGTGAAAACCGATTTGGGTGAACGCGGTGATTGCTTATTGCCGAGTGGTGAACGCATGGACCAGTGGGAGCTTTATCGTCGCGACCACTAATAATAAAAAACCCGCCGAGGCGGGTTTTTGTTTTTCTGAAACCTGAGCTTAACGGCCGAACAGATCACGACGCTTTGGTTTGAAAGGTTGAGCTATCAATACCAATACGGCAATCACCAGGAAAATGGCAAAAATCCCTACCAGCCATTGCACCATATCCAGCGACAGGAAAACCCACTGACGTTCGGCGCAGTCGCCTGTCGCCACAAACACTTGCGGCAACCATTTATCAAGTGGTAACCAGCCTGGGAAACGGGCAGCAAAATCACAGGTCACAAACGGTGAGGGATGAAGCTGAAGCATAGTGTGTTCCCATGCCAACTGCAGACCTTTCCCGGCACTGTAAATCCACAGCGCAATCCCGGCATAACGCAACGGTGATTTCGGTGCAATTGCCCCGACAATTCCTGCACCCATTACGCCGAACAAAGCGCAGCGTTCATAAATACACATTACACAAGGCTTCAGCAGCATCACGTGCTGGAACCACAATGCCACCATTTCCAGAGCAAAGGCTGTGATTGCCAGAAGCAACCAGGCACCTCGCCCGCGGGAGCATTGGTTTAAATATCGCAACATAATCAGTATCCCTGCAGCATGCGTTAAGTCGGCAGTGTAAACGAATTCGCTTTTCGCGCCAGTAGGCACATCAAAATAACACGCTAATTGAATGTTTATCAGGCAAATAAGCGAACGGGCAGTAACCTGCCCGTCAATTTAGCTTAATGGGGTAAAGCGTTCATAACGGGTGAGGAGATCCAACCGGCTTGCATCATCCAGTCCGTTGCTGGCACCAGAGTGAACTGCACGCACAATAATCCGACCACCGTCAGAACCAGCGTATACGGCAGCGCCATCAGTACCATTCGGCCATAAGACAGACGGATCAGTGGTGCCAGCGCCGAGGTGAGCAGGAACAAGAATGCGGCCTGGCCATTCGGTGTTGCCACCGATGGTAGATTTGTCCCGGTGTTAATCGCCACCGCCAGTAACTCGAACTGTTTGATATCGATAATGCCATTGGTCAGCGCGGTTTTTGCTTCGTTGATATAAACAGTACCCACAAACACGTTATCGGAAATCGATGACAAGATCCCGTTGAACAAATAGAACAGCGCCAGCTGCGAATGCGGTTCGGCCTGCAACACATATTGAATCACTGGCCTGAACAGTTGCTGGTCTATGATCACCGCGACGACGGCAAAGAACACGGTTAACAGGGCAGTGAAGGGCAGCGCTTCGGTAAACGCTTTACCAATCTGATGTTCATCGGTTACGCCGCACAGTGCGGTGGCAAAGATAATCACCGATAACCCGATTAACCCCACTTCGGCCAAATGCAGCGCCAGCGCAATCACCAGCCATATGCCAATCAGAGCCTGAACAATGAGTTTCATGCGGTCCTGACGTGTGCGTTTTTGCGCACTTTTGGTGTCGAAATCTTGCAAAATCCCACGGACTTTTTCCGGCAGCTTTTCGCCGTAACCGAGGATTTTTGTCGATTCGAGGAGCACGCAGGTGAACAACCCGCAAATGAGAACCGGAATAGTGACGGGGGCCATACGCAGGAAGAAATCGCCAAAATGCCAGCCAGCATTTTTCGCAATAATCAGATTTTGTGGCTCGCCAACCATGGTCATCACACCACCCAGCGCGGTCCCAACGCCCGCATGCATCATCAGACTGCGTAAAAACGCCCGGAATTGCTCAAGGGTGCTGCGATGATCAGCATCAAGCAGGGTGTCATCTTGTATATCACTCTCAAGATCGCCGGTGGATGCGACGCGGTGGTAGATATCGTAGAAACCCACCGCCACGCTGATAACAACGGCAACCACGGTCAGCGCATCCAGGAAGGCCGACAAAAATGCTGCTGCGACACAAAAGGCGAGGGAAATTAATATCTTCGAGCGGATGCCAAGCAGTAATTTGGTAAACACCAAGAGCAACAGCTGTTTCATGAAATAGATGCCTGCCACCATAAACATCAGTAGCAGCAATACTTCAAGGTTAGATGCGATTTCTTCGCGTACATGCTCGGCGCGGGTCATACCGATAAACACTGCTTCAATCGCTAACAAGCCGCCGGGCAGGAGCGGATAGCATTTTAGCGCCATGGCGAGGGTAAAGATAAACTCTGCCACTAATAGCCAGCCGGCAATAAAGGGGCTGACAAACCAAAAAACCAATGGGTTAACGACTAAAAAAGTCAGTAAAGTCAGTTTATACCAGTTCGGAGACTGACCTAGAAAGTTGCGATACAGCGCACGACCAATAGACATTTCCATCGTGAATTTTTCATGCTCCCGTTACCCGTCACATCTCAAAGGATAGAAGAAGGGATCACCTGCCTCTAACAAAATTGAAATACATCGGATAAATATAAAGTTGCGATTAAATAAGTGGTTTCAGGTTACTCGTGCGCAAGATATCAATCAAGGCATAGGGAAATACTTCCGGAGTGTGATTATGTGCAAAATTAAACCATGATTCCACTTTTGACGGTTGTCGCTGCTACCTGCGCCGCAAGGCATCTGGTATGATGAGTCTCTTTAGCAAAACCTGTGTAATGGAAAGCATACTATGGTCATTAAGGCGCAGAGCCCAGCGGGTTTCGCGGAAGAATATATCATCGAAAGTATCTGGAATAACCGCTTCGCGCCGGGAACCATTCTTCCGGCTGAACGTGAGTTATCCGAGCTAATCGGCGTCACCCGTACCACATTGCGCGAGGTGCTTCAGCGTCTGGCGCGTGATGGCTGGTTAACCATTCAGCATGGCAAACCGACCAAAGTGAATAACTTCTGGGAAACCTCAGGGTTAAACATTCTGGAAACGCTGGCACGTCTCGATCACGACAGTGTGCCGCAGTTGATTGATAACCTGTTATCTGTTCGAACCAACATTTCGACTATCTTTATTCGCACCGCTGTTCGTCAGCATCCGGATAAAGCACAAGAAGTTCTGGCGACGGCGAACAGTGTTGAAGACCACGCTGATGCGTTTGCGAAGCTGGACTACAACATTTTCCGTGGCCTGGCATTCGCTTCCGGGAACCCGATTTACGGACTGATCCTCAATGGAATGAAAGGATTGTATACCCGCATCGGGCGTCACTATTTCTCCAGTCCAGAAGCGCGCAGCCTGGCGTTAGGTTTCTACCACCGTCTGGCAGAAATTTGCCAACAAGGTTTGCACGATCAGGTATTTGATACCGTTCGTACTTACGGGCGTGAAAGTGGTGAAATCTGGCATCGGATGCAGAAAAATTTACCGGGCGATTTGGCAATGCACAGCCGTTAAGCTGGCATTTTCATTTCAACCTCTGTAATACGAAAAACGCTTCCCGAGGGAAGCGTTTTTTTATGGCTGCGAAAGGTTCGCTACAGGCTATTAAGGCGTGGAGGGCAACGTTCAAGCAACTCAACGCTACCATCTTCATTTTGCTGCTCTAACGTCACGTCAAAGCCCCACAGACGATGGACATGCTTGAGCACTTCCCGACGCCCTTTATCCAGCGGTGCGCGGTTATGCGGGATGTAACGCAGCGTAAGCGAACGGTCGCCGCGCAAATCGACATTCCACACCTGAATATTAGGCTCAAGATTGCTGAGATTGTATTGAGCGGACAGTTCAGCACGGATCTTCCGGTAACCTTCTTCGTTGTGAATGGCGGCAATTTCCAGGTAATTATTGCGATCGTCATCCAGAACCGTAAACAAACGGAAATCGCGCATCAGTTTTGGCGACAGGAACTGGCTGATGAAACTTTCATCTTTAAAATCACGCATCGCGAAATGCAGCGTATCCAGCCAGTCTTTTCCAGCAATGTCCGGGAACCAGTAACGATCTTCTTCGGTCGGTGTCTGACAAATCCGTTTGATATCCTGGAACATGGCAAAACCGAGCGCATACGGGTTAATGCCGCTATACCACGGGCTGTTGTAAGGCGGCTGGAACACCACGTTCGTGTGGCTATGCAGGAACTCCAGCATAAAGCGGTCTGTTACTTTCCCTTCATCATACAGATGGTTAAGAATGGTGTAGTGCCAGAACGTTGCCCAACCTTCGTTCATCACCTGAGTCTGTTTCTGCGGATAGAAATACTGGCTCACCTTACGCACGATACGCAAAATTTCGCGCTGCCAGGACTCCAGCAACGGAGCATTCTTCTCCATAAAATAGAGCAGGTTTTCCTGGGGTTCAGAAGGATAACGGCGCGCTTCGGCAACCGTTTTTTCCTCTTCACGGCGTGGTAGCGTGCGCCACAGCGTGTTCACCTGACTCTGCAGATACTCTTCACGGCTTTTCTGCCGGGCTTTCTCTTCTTGAAGCGAAATTTTTTGTGGGCGTTTGTAGCGGTCAACGCCGTAGTTCATCAGTGCATGGCAGGAGTCGAGCAAACGCTCTACTTCATCCACGCCATAGCGTTCTTCGCACTCGGTAATGTATTTACGCGCAAAGATTAAGTAATCAATGATCGAGCTGGCATCCGTCCAGCTGCGGAACAAATAGTTATTCTTGAAGAATGAGTTATGCCCGTAACAAGCATGGGCAATAACCAGCGCCTGCATGGTTATGGTGTTTTCTTCCATCAGATAAGCAATACATGGATTCGAGTTAATGACAATTTCATAGGCCAGGCCTTGCTGCCCATGCTTATAAAGCCGCTCGGTTTCGATGAATTTCTTACCAAATGACCAGTGTGGATAGTTAATCGGCATCCCGACGCTCGAATAAGCGTCCATCATTTGCTCGGAGGTGATCACTTCGATTTGATGAGGATATGTGTCCAGCCGATAGAGTTTGGCGACCCGGTCAATCTCGGCGAGATAGACATCGAGCAGCTCGAACGTCCAGTCCGGTCCATCACTTAGACGTTTGGAATCCTTTGTGGCGGAATCAGTAACAATAGCCATCAGCGCGCCCTCATTGTTGGCGGCTCTCTCTGAATGGAAAGCCTCACTTTCAAGAATAGACAACTCCTGAAACTTAGCCGCTGCAAGCAAAATTATTTCCTAACGATTTACTCATCTGCCCACCCCGTTTTATGTGATTAATACAGAATATTATTCTGTGGAAAATATAATCGTTCGCAGGAGATCCTAATTATCACTATCCCGCTATATCAGGTCGGGATGTGAGGAAAGTCACTATAATAAAGCCATATGTTGAATAACATTTTCATCTGGGTTATCAATTTGTAATCAGAAGATTATTCTTTTAGCTAAATGGTGGAATGGATATGCATGTTGTGGTGCTGGGAAGTGGTGTTGTCGGTGTCAGCAGTGCCTGGTATTTGCGCCAGGCTGGGCATGATGTCACGGTTATCGACAGGGAAGCGGGGCCTGCCATGGAAACCAGTGCGGCAAATGCCGGGCAAATCTCACCGGGTTACGCCGCACCCTGGGCCGCTCCTGGCGTGCCGCTCAAAGCCATTAAATGGATGTTCCAGCGCCACGCGCCACTGGCCATCAGCCTTGATGGCACGCAATTTCAGCTGAAGTGGATGCTGCAAATGCTACGTAACTGCGACATGCGCCACTATATGGAAAACAAAGGCCGCATGGTGCGCCTCGCAGAGTACAGCCGGGATTGTCTGAAAGAGCTGCGCCATAACACTAACATTCAGTACGAAGGCCGGCAGGGCGGGACATTGCAACTGTTCCGTACCGCGCAGCAGTTTGAAAACGCCGCGAAGGACATTGCGGTACTCGAAGACGCCGGTGTGCCCTACCAATTGCTGGAATCCAGCCGCTTAGCGGAAGTCGAACCTGCCTTGGCAGATGTGGCCCATAAACTGACGGGTGGCTTACGCTTACCGAATGATGAAACCGGTGACTGCCAACTGTTCACGCAGAATCTGGCGCGTATGGCGGCAGAGGCTGGCGTGGTGTTCCGTTACAATACGCCTGTCGATCGCCTGCTGTATGAAGGCAAAAATATTTATGGTGTGCAGTGCGGTAAAGAGGTGGTGAAAGCGGACGCCTATGTGGTCGCTTTCGGTTCGTACTCCACCGGTTTATTGAAAAATATCGTTGATATTCCTGTCTATCCGCTCAAAGGATACTCTCTGACCATCCCCATTGCCGACGAGCAAGGCGCTCCGGTTTCGACTATTCTCGATGAGACATACAAAATCGCTATTACCCGTTTTGACCAACGTATTCGTGTCGGCGGGATGGCGGAAATCGTCGGGTTTAATACTGAGTTGTTGCAACCTCGCCGTGAAACCCTGGAAATGGTGGTGCGCGATCTCTATCCTCGCGGTGGACATGTTGAGCAGGCGACGTTCTGGACGGGTTTACGTCCGATGACGCCAGATGGCACACCGATTGTCGGGCGCACACCCTTCAAGAATTTATGGCTTAACACCGGGCATGGAACACTGGGCTGGACGATGGCCTGCGGCTCGGGCCAGATGTTAAGTGATTTAATCTCTGGAAGAACACCTGCGATTCCGTTCGACGATCTCGCGGTGGCACGTTACTCCCCAGGATTCACTCCGACAGGTTCACAGCGTCTGCATAACGCTCATAATTAATACTAAAAAAGGAGTGGACAATGTCCCGTCCTGTTGTTGCGACGCTGAAACTCAGCGCGCTGCGTAATAATTTACAGGTGGTTCGCAAGGCGGCACCGCATTCGCGCGTCTGGTCAGTGGTGAAAGCAAATGCCTATGGTCACGGTCTGGAGCGCATCTGGTCGTCATTACGTGAAACCGATGGTTTCGCGATGCTCAATCTTGAAGAAGCGATTTTGCTGCGTGAACGGGGCTGGAAAGGGCCGATTCTGATGCTCGAAGGCTTTTTCCATGCGGATGAATTGCCGCTGTTTGATCAGTATCGCCTCACCACCAGCTTGCACAGTAACTGGCAAGTGAAGGCGCTGGCGAATGCCAGACTTAAAGCCCCGCTGGATGTTTACCTGAAAATAAACAGTGGCATGAACCGTCTCGGATTCAGTCCGGATCGCGTGCATTCTATCTGGCAACAACTGCGGGCGATAACCAACGTCGGTCAGTTGACGCTGATGGCACATTTTGCCGATGCCGAGCAGCCTGATGGCATCATAGAACCGATGAAACGCGTTGAGCAGGCAGCGGAAGGTGTAGACTGCCCGCGTTCACTTTCTAACTCTGCAGCCACTTTATGGCATCCTGAAGCGCATTTCGACTGGGTTCGACCGGGAATAGTCCTGTATGGGGCATCTCCGACGGGGCAGTGGTGTGATGTCGCCACCAGTGGCTTGCAGCCGGTCATGAGTCTGCAAAGCGAAATCATAGCTGTGCAGAATCTCAAACCCGGTGACGCAGTGGGCTACGGTAGCCGCTACCGGACTCAAGCCGAGCAGCGTATTGGGGTTGTCGCCTGCGGTTACGCCGACGGTTATCCTCGTCATGCTCCAGACGGAACACCGGTCCGCGTCGATGGCGTGTTTACTCACACCGTGGGGGCGATTTCGATGGATATGCTGACAGTCGACCTCACGTCTTGCCCGCATGCCGGCATTGGCAGTCCGGTAGAGTTATGGGGTAACGAGGTTAAAATTGATGATGTCGCCCATGCGGCGGGAACGGTAGGGTACGAACTGATGTGTGCACTGGCGCCACGCGTGCCGGTTGTGACGCAGTTTTAAAAAACGAAGGGTGGATTCGCTTGCGCTAATCCACCCTTCGTTTAAGTGTTGCAGGTCAGAAAAGCGTTAGCGCCATCCGACACAATCCCACTTATTCAGTTTCGTCGCTTTCTACGCGGACACCGATTTTTCGCACCTGGTTATCTTCTTTCTCGGCAACCGTCCAAATCATGCCTGCAAACTCCACCTGGTCACCGACGACCGGTGCAGCACCCAGCATGCCGACCACAAACTCACCGAGCGTTTGCTGCGTATTGACGCTGTCATCTAACTCAAGACCATAGATAGTCGCGACATCGGCAAACTGCGCGCTGGCTTCGAGAATAAAGTCACCAAAGAAACGCTGATCGAGTGCCACTGGTGGCGTCTGGCTAAACATTTTACCCAGTGCCGGTAGGTCACGCTCGCGCCCAATAACACACAGAACATCGCCGACTTGTAACCGTGTGCGGTCGCCCGGATTCATCAGCACATTGTCACGGAACAGGGCGGCAATACGTGTGTCTTTCGGCATTTTCAGGTCGCGCAGGGAAGCGCCAATGCACCATTTATCTTCGCTTAGTTGATACACAAACTGTTCCCATGGGTTTTCCGGATGAATATCCAGCCCCACGCGGGAAACCGGCCAGCCGACCGGTGGCACCACGACTTTGGCTTTTTTAGCCGCCCAACCCAGTGACGTACCCTGTAATAACAGCGACACCAACACCACGAAGAACGCCACATTAAAGAACAGACGGGCATTATCAAGGCCTGCCATCATCGGGAAGACGGCGAGAATGATCGGCACCGCACCACGTAATCCCACCCAACTGATAAACACACGCTCCCGCAAATTAAAGCCACGGAACGGCAGCAGGCCGAGGAACACCGACAGCGGACGAGCGAAGAAAATCATCCAGATGGACAACAGCAATGCAGGTATGGCAATCGGCAGCAAATCTGACGGATTCACCAACAGCCCCAGCACCAGGAACATGCCAATTTGCGCAAACCACGCCAGCCCATCAAAGTTTTGCAGAATACCAAAGCGGCTGCGAATCGGACGGTTGCCCAGCAGGAAACCACAAAGATAGACCGCGAGAATCCCACTGCCATTCAGTGCGGTGGTGATACCGAACACCATAATGCCGCCGCTCAATGCCAGCAGCGGATACAAACCTTGCGGCAGCGTAATACGGTTGATCATTTGCAGCAGCAGATAACCGCCGCCGAGGCCGAGCACAATACCGAGGCCAAACTGCTGAATGATATCCATGAGGAACATCCAGCTCAGGCCGGTTTGCCCATGCTGAATCATCTCAATAAGCGTGATGGTCAGAAACACCGCCATCGGGTCGTTACTGCCAGATTCAATCTCAAGTGTGGCTCCGACACGTTCGTTCAGCCCCTTGCCGCCCAGCAACGAGAACACCGCTGCCGCATCGGTTGAACCAACGATTGCGCCAATCAACAAGCCTTCAATTAAGTTGAGATTAAACAGCCACGCGGCGGCCATACCGGTTAATCCGGAGGTCACCAACACGCCGACTGTGGCAAGAGAAAGCGCAGGGCCTAGAGCGACGCGAAAGGAACTCGCCTGGGTGCGCATCCCGCCATCAAGCAGGATAACGGCCAGCGCAAGGTTACTGACGAGATAAGCAAATGGATAATTATCAAACGGAATGCCACCCACACCATCGATCCCCGCCAACATGCCGATTGCGAGGAAAATAACCAGGATGGGGATACCAAGACGAGAGGAAAAAGAACTCAATAAGATGCTACAAGTTACCAATACGGAACCTAAAATAAAAAGACTGACTATCGCCCCTGCGTCCAAAATTATCTTTCTCCTTTTGACTGTGCCATTCGTTGCCAAATGTTAACACGGAAAGCATTGATTAATTGTGCTATCTGAGCGCCGGATGTGACTTTTTTTGGCTGATAACAGGATGACCACTGACTGTCAGACTGGCCGTTTCTCCATCGTGGTGCAGTTCTCCATACGCACCCAGTGGCAAGGTGACGGTTTCGGGTTCATGCCCGAAAGGTAAGCCGCGCAGAACCGGGATAGACAGGCGCTGCTGCAACATCTGGCACATTTCGTTGAAGTCATACCCGCCGTCATAATCACTTAACGTGGCCCCGTTAAAACTTCCCAAAATCAGCGCTTTTTGGCGCGCTAAAATTCCCGCGTGATGAAGTTGTAGCAATAAGCGCTCAACGCGGAACGGATGCTCGTTAATATCTTCAACCACTAAAATCCCACCATCAACAACCGTGAGCCACGGCGAGCCTATCATCGACACCAGCATCGCCAGATTCCCGCCCCACAGCTTACCGCTCGCCGAACAGGCGGGTGTAGCGCTCTGCCAGCTCACGGTAAATTGGGGTTCGGTAATCGCCTGCCAGAAATGCTGCCAGGTGAAGCTGTTTAACTCTTCTGCACCAAAATTCCCGGCAAGCATCGGGCCGCTGAAGGTTATCGTCCCGGTTTGCGAAAGCAGGGCTAACTGGATTGCCGTGAAATCGCTATGCCCGCAAATTATCGGTGTCCGATCAGCAAAAGCACGTCCGAGGCTCGAATAGTCAATCTTTTCAAGCAGACGAGTGGCACCGTAACCGCCACGCACCGCCAGCACGATGTCACATTCCGGCGGCAGTGCAGATAAATCCTGAATATCATTGAGCCGCTGTTCGTCCGTTCCGGCAAAACGCTGGAAGCGCCGGGGCACCACGGATTGGTTCTCAACCCTGTGTCCCGAGGCTTTCAGGCGCTCAATACCGCGGGCAGCCGCAGCCTGATTAACACAGAATCCTGAGGGGGCAATCAAACGAATCGTGGACATGGCATTTCCTTGCGTAAAGTGAATTGGTTATCATGCCGCTTGAAACAGTGGTTGTCACCCGCCGGTAACGACGAATCGCGGTAATTACGGCTCAGTAATATAAGGATAGATGCGTGAATAAAAGATGGCTGATTGTGTTGGTTCTGTTATTAGCGGGCTGTTCAAGCCATACCAGCAAACAACCTGAGTGGGATGCAACAAAGCCGGTACAACGCGCATTAACCTGGATGCCAATAACCGAGCAAGCGGGAAAAGAGTGGGGCGTAAGTCCGCGTGTGGTGACGGCGATTATTGCGGTGGAATCCGGCGGTAATCCGGCACTGGTCAGTAAATCTAACGCCGTTGGTCTGATGCAGATTAAAGCGTCAACGGCGGGCAAAGATGTGTATCGCCATCTGGGTTGGGGCGGGCAGCCATCAACTAGCGAGCTGAAAGACCCCGCGCGTAATATCTCGATTGGTACCGCGTATTTGAGCATTCTCGAACACGGTATTCTGGCGGGCATTGAAGATCCGCAAACCATGCAGTATGCGTTACTGGCCTCGTACGCAAACGGTGCGGGTGCACTGCTCAGGACGTTCTCATCGGATCGAAAAAAGGCCATTGATGAGATCAATGACCTGAGCCCGGACGAGTTCTATGAATACATCGCTAAGAATCACCCGGCACCACAAGCTCCGCGTTATTTGTATAAGGTTTCAAAAGCACTAAACGCGATGTAACTAAACCCGTCATACTTCAAGTTGCTGGGGTGTTGGCTGCACTCATTCACCCCAGTCACTTACTTCAGTAAGCTCCCGGGGATCCCCTCCTTTGCCGCCTGGCTGCAACTCGAATTATCAGGGTTTATATTTTATTTGACCCGGCCTGCTTTTTCGCGAGCCGAACGCTCCAGCGAGAAGATAATACGTTGCAATTCACGCTCTACAGCTGGGTTTACGTTAAGGAAGCGGAAACTCAGGCGCGGGGTGCTGATAGTCTGGTTTTTACTGTCGATAACTTTACGTTCAGACAGGGTGATCAACTGCATATCAAAATGGAATTTCCCCCACTGCACTAAATCGATTTCAACCTGAGAAAAACGCATTCCCTCCTTCAGCCCTTCCGGCAGAGGTCCGTCGACTAACGCACCCATTCCCCCCAACGATAAATCACACAGCCTGAACTGAAAGGGATCGCCATTTTGCAGCGTGGTGTTGCACAAATAATAGGGATGCAGTGGGGCGGGAATTCGGAAATATTCGCGGCGCTGAACAAACCACAAAGCCGATGGAATAGGGGTATGGAATGCCGGTAAATTCAGGTAACTCACCGGCTTGAGTTCAGGCAATGTAAATTCTACTTTTGCGCCTTCCGTTTCAGCGGTGAAATGAATATTGGTTGCTTTTTGCGCTGAGTGGTTTTCATGCGACTGGCTACCATAATCCACAATCAAACCTGTTGCGGTGACCTCGAGGATTTTGGTGATGAATTGCCCTGATTGCCAACTGAGTCGAATCGGCACCTGGTTTTTATGCAGATCACGTAACACGCCTAATACTGCCAGAGGACTTTGTTTCAGAAAATGCTCGTTATAGTTACTCAAGGCCAGGTCCATGTTGGGTTTTGAAAGCTGTAAGAAATTTTATCGGCAGAAAAGTAAAAAACTTGAGATAAATCTTAGGGTTTTAACGTCGTAAATTCAATAAGTTGGTGATGTCGGTCACATTTTCCTAACACTTGATTATACTTAGCGTACCGACGGACAGAAGTCGCGGTCACGTTGATGTGAATTCTGACTTGTTACCACACACAATAATTAAGAGGACGTTTAACATGGGTATTCTGGCCTGGATTATTTTCGGTTTGATAGCAGGTATTATCGCAAAACTTCTTATGCCGGGTAGAGACGGCGGCGGATTTATCCTGACCTGTATTTTAGGGATCATCGGTGCCGTTGTAGGTGGGTGGATTGCCACGTTTCTCCATATCGGTGGCAGTGTGACGGGCTTTAATTTTCCAAGTTTCCTGGTGGCAGTCGCGGGCGCGATTATTGTGTTGATCATTTACCGAATGTTGCGACGCTGATACCCGTCATACTTCGAGCCGCAGATGCGTTGACTGCACCCGTTCGCCCCAGTCACATAGTTAATCTATGCTCCTGGGGACTTACGGCCTGATCGCCTTTCTGCCACTCGAATTATTTAGGGTATGAATGTTAATTCCGGTTTTTCAACATTCCTGACGGCCCCATTGCAGGGGCCGTTTTACTTTTACTTTTACTTTTACTGTTTCTGGGTGAAGAAATCGTTGTACAACATATAGAGGTGCGCGGCACTCCATGAGAAGTTCGGTGCACCTTGCTGTTCGCCGGTTAACGGGTTGTAGTTCTCACGAATCGGCCCGTCGGTAATCAACCCGTTCGCATGAGCAAAGAAGCGATTCGCCATCTCGACAGCATCAGCACGGTAGCCGTAACGCTCCATTCCTTTGAGCCCGAAATAGAACTGATCAACCCAGACGCGTCCACGCCAGTAAATATCCGGACCGAATGCCGGGTTGGTGAGAGCAGCGGTACCCAATGGCACATATGTGTTGAACTCTTTCGGGTCTTTCATCACCTTCACGACGGCGTCGGCATGCTGCTGAGTCGCGGCGCCATTAAATAAGGGTGACCAGCCCTCTGGCCCTCTGCCACGCGCAACGATAGGTTTACCCGCACAGCCATTGGACAGCGGTTTATCTTCAATGCGGATGTCGTAGTAGAAGCCGGTTGTGTCGTCGAACATACAGGTGTTGATGTAATCGGCGAGTTTTTTGGCATGACTGCGGAATGTCTGTGCGTCAGCCTGCTTACCCAGAATATCGGCCATTTGCGCCAGATAGCTGCTGTCGCTGTACAGGTAACTTGCCTGATCGACTGACTCTTGCAGCAATGAATAGCCTAGCAAGGTGCCATCCGGGGCACGATTTTCAGCGAACAATACCTGCCAGTCTTCGCGTTTACCGCCGTTATCCCGATATCGTTGTAGCTGGTCGGGTTCGATAAAACCAAATACTGCCGCGCCATCGCGTCCAGATTCCCAGGCCGCTGCTACCTGCGCCGGAATATCAATGCTGTCATATTTTCCGCTGCGTAAAACGCGGGTGTAGTTATCGAGGCCGACCATTTTTTGTTCTTTATTGCCGCGCTTAACGGTAAAGATCATCTCACCTTTCGCCGTGTTATGGGCTTTGTCGCGGGTTGCGCCATATTCTGGTACACCATTGCGGTTGTGGTCGCGGTTGCGTAACCACCAGTCGTGATACGCCACCAGATGCGGATACATCTCTTCGAGCCAGGCTTTATCCCCGGTGGTTTTATACACTTCCATTACCGACCAGGCGGCGAGGCTTGGCTTGGTGTTACGCTCGTTCCAGTTGCTGCCATCACCGCCGCGCTCTGCATTAGTGTTATAGGCGAGAAGGTCAGGTACAAAACCTGCATCCCACGGACGAACCGGGTCATCGACAGGTATTTGCCAGGCGAACACCGCACGAATGTTATCTTTGGCCACGTCCGGATTGAAATGCGCCATCGCATAAGCCTGTTTCCAGGTATCCCACGGCCAGGTCTGGTTGCCAGAGAACCAGCGTCCGGTCACTGACGGCGTGACGGAGTCAAACTTCATTGCCCCAGCGACTCCGCGCCAGTTGCCGTTCAGTGTCTCGATTGATTTCACTGCCACCCGAGTCTGCGCCGCTGTGGCATCCGGATTGTTTAATCCTTTTGCCAGATAGCCTTCCCAGCGTTGCTCAGACGCGCTGAGATAAGGTTGCGGATGTTTAAGAATATCGCTGATTTTGGCTTGTTCTTTTTGCACTTCGGCTGCGGTCAGCAGATGCGAATAAGTGGTATAGATTGTGGTCGAACCCGTAATCGTCGCCCTGGCCACAAAACTATGCCCGTTGATTTGGGTGCTCATCGGCAGCGTTTTGTGGATTTGATATTGCGACTCGCCAGAAGTCATCAGGTTCGAGTCGGATCGAACTTTACCAAAGCTCACGCTCAGGCCATCTTTTGTGGCGTGCAGTGAACGGGTGTAGTCAGGGAACGCCTGATCAATCGTCTGGTTGGACTGCGGTTTTTGTTCCTGCAGATGGTATTTCTCCAGCAACTCGCCGTCCCACACCAGCTCAAGAGGTGCGTCGGTGTTGATTTCTGTTGCCAGAAGGGATGAGCGCGACGTGACAAAACGCAGCGTCATTTTTACCGTGACACCTGGTGCGGTAAGCGTTTGAATCAGCGCACCCGGAATGCTGTAAGTCTGCATGGTGAATGCCACTTTCTTCCCGTCTTTATACACGCTAAGACGGTCGAAATTATTCGCCATAAAGTTGATGTACTCTTCGGTCAGCAGCGCAGGGCCCGGGAACCCGCCCATACCTTCACTGTTTGCTGGCAGTAAATGCCCGTGCCATGCCCCATCATCAAACAGCGGGTTAAAGCGCTGATGCTCATCAAAATCATAATCAAGCATCGCTTGTGGCGCGCCTGTGCGGTCAATAACATTTTGAAACTGGCTGGCTTTGAGCGCCGTCGCATCATGATGTGATGACTGACACCCCGCCAACGCGAGTAGCACGGCGAGCGGGGCAAGTCGAAGTAATGGTTGCATGTCGTTTCCTTACCGATAAAAGAGTACAGCGGGATAGCGCGTTGTTATGCCGCTTGCCTGGATGATGATGACGGCAGCGTAATATGAGTTATCTTAGATAATATTTTACTAAAAAATACACTTAAAACAGGAAAGCGATAGCTGGGTCACAACTTGTCATCGCAGCAATACGGGCAAATCTAAGGGTGTACACCGGTCAGTTATGACATTAAGCTGTTATTCGTCATAGTTCGAGCCACAGGGGCGTTGGCTGCACTCCCGCACCCCGGTCACTTTCTCAAGTAAGCTCCTGAGGTTCACTCTCTTGCTGCCAGGCTGTGACTCGAATTATGTAGGATAAGTTATTTTAATCAGGTGATTATTGGGAAGTTATGGCTACATTGAAGGAAATTGCCCAGGCGGCCCAGGTCTCTGTGGCGACAGTTTCTCGAGTGCTCAATGACGATCCGAGTCTGAGCGTCAAAACGCAGACACGTCAGAAGATCCTCGAGGCGGCAGAAAGGCTGGAGTATAAGGTCCCAAGCGCGAAACGGCAGGCCAGTCAGCGGCTGACGTTTGCCGCACTTTATACTCATGGGCAAGAACTGGAAATTAACGATCCCTACTATCTGTCGATGCGCTATGGCATTGAAACTCAATGCGAAAAATTGGGCATCACTCTGGTTTCTTATTACGACTTTAAAAGTGAACGCCCGGTTATCGCCGCCGTCGATGGTTTACTAATAATTGGTAAACCTCAGCCAGCAGCGCAGGCATGGCTTGAGCAACAAGAGCTGCCGCTGGTGTATCTTGATGGGGTCATTGACGATCCACGTTTTGACTGCGTCAACGTCGATTTGTACAAAATCAGCCGCAAAGTCATCGATTACTTTATCTCTCGCGGCTATATGCGCATTGGTTTCATTGGTGGACGAGATGATCCCGCGTATGCCGATCAACGTGAAGAGGCGTTCGTTGAATACGGGCGCAGCAAGAAAGTGGTCAAAGCGCAGGACGTTTATTACGGCGACTTTAGCAGCCAGTCGGGTTACCAGTGCGCGTTAAAAATGCTTGCGACATCAGACGATTACCCGCCTGCATTGTTCGTTGCGACCGACTCGATTGCCATTGGTGTGCTGCGTGCTTTGCATGAACACGGCATCAAAGTGCCTGACCAGATGGCATTGATTAGCGTGAATGATATTCCTACCGCACGCTTTGTCTTCCCTGCGTTATCTACCGTGCGTATCCATTCTGAAACCATAGGCGCCCAGGCAGTCAATCTCTTAATGGAGCGGCTGCGTGATGATCGCAGCATTCCACTCTCGGTTTACGTCCCGGGCTCTCTGCAACTGCGTGACACGACAACCTCCAGCTAACTGATTGTTTTAAGGTGGATTAGCGAAGCGACATCCACCTTCATATCTCCGTCCCCTGTTAATTTATTGTGATCCCATCGCCATTTAGTAAAATCCGATTTTATATTTTAGTAAATATTTACTATTGTTGCCTCATACACACGTAATGAGGATGTTGGCGTGAATAACTGGGAAAACATAGACAAGCAATCTGAGAACCGGCTGCCAGCGCGCGCCTGGTTCCATGGCTACGCAAGTGAAACGCAGGCCAGAACCTTGAATCGCGAGGCAAGTCTGGGCTTTATGCTGCTTAGCGGTAAATGGACGTTTAACTATTTTGACCATCCTGAAAAGGTCCCGTCGGAGTTTTACCGCCAGGCAATGCCAGAATGGGGCGAGATTAGCGTTCCAGGCATGTGGCAAATGGAAGGTCACGGTAATTTGCAGTACACCGACGAAGGATTCCCGTTCCCGATTGATGTGCCTTTTGTTCCCACCAACAACCCAACCGGTGCCTATCAGCGCCAGTTCTCACTGACTCCTGAATGGCTACAACGCCAGATCATCATCAAGTTTGATGGAGTCGAAACCTACTTTGAAGTTTACGTTAACGGTCATTACGTCGGATTTAGCAAAGGCAGCCGCCTGAGCGCTGAATTCGACATCAGCCCTTACGTGCAAGCGGGTGAGAACCTGCTCTGCGTGCGAGTTATGCAATGGGCCGATTCCACTTATATTGAAGATCAGGATATGTGGTGGATGGCAGGGATTTTCCGCGACGTTTACCTGACTGGTCAGCCTCAAGTGCATCTTCATGATGTCACAGTGGTGACTGAGTTTGATGAAAACTACTTTGACGCCGAACTTCAGCTTTCCTGCGAGTTACGCAACCTGACGACGACACCTGCCGAAGGCTATCAATTGCTGGCTCAGTTATTTGATGGCGAAACCTGCGTCGCTCAACAGCAACACGCTGCGCTGTCTGTCCACAGCGATTCGCAATGCCAGTTTGTGATGCCGGTGAAACAACCTAAGCAGTGGAACGCAGAGCATCCGAATCTCTATTTGTTGCTCATCACGCTTCGCGATAACCATGGCGACATCGTAGAAGTGGTACCGCAGCAGGTTGGATTCCGCGATATCGTCGTTCGCGATGGGCTGTTTTATGTGAATGGTCGCTACCTCAAACTGCATGGCGTCAACCGCCACGATCATGACCATCAAAAAGGCCGAGCCATAGATATGGCGCGTGCTGAGCGCGATATCATTCTGATGAAGCAGCACAACATTAACTCGGTTCGCACTGCCCACTATCCAAACGATCCGCGTTTTTACGCGCTTTGTGACCAGTACGGTTTATTTGTGATGGCAGAAACGGACCTGGAAAGTCATGGATTTGCCAACGTCGGCGATATCAGCCGCATCACCGACGATCCGGCTTGGGAGAAGGCGTACGTCGAACGCATTGAACGCCATGTTCTGGCACAGAAAAACCATCCGTCGATCATCATCTGGTCGCTGGGCAATGAATCCGGTTACGGCTGCAACATCCGCGCCATGACCGCGCGCTGTAAAGCGCTCGACCCCACCCGCCTGGTGCATTACGAAGAAGATCGTGATGCGGAAGTGGTCGACGTTATCAGCACCATGTATTCACGCGTTTCAATGATGAATGCCTTTGGTGAATATCCGCACCCAAAACCGCGCATCCTGTGCGAATACGCCCATGCGATGGGGAATGGACCCGGCGGGCTTGCGGAGTATCAGGCGGTATTCAATCAACATAAAAGTCTGCAAGGGCATTACATTTGGGAATGGTGCGACCATGGTTTGCTGGTGCACGACGAGCAGGGGCGCGAGCGTTATCAATATGGTGGCGATTATGGCGACTTCCCAAACAACTATAACTTCTGCATGGATGGGCTGATTTACCCGGATCAGCGCCCAGGCCCAGGGCTTCGCGAATATAAGCAGGTTTTGTGTCCGGTTGCGGTTCATCAGACTGAGTTGAACGATGTTTTGCTGGTGGAGAACCGTTACTGGTTCAGCGCCCTGAACGATATCGAATTACGCGTCACGTATCAGGTCGATGGCGAGATCCTCGCGCAACAAACCCTGGCGGCACCTTGTTTGCAACCGGGTGAAAAAGAAGAACTGCGCCTGAACCCGCCATCGCTACCTGCGGGTGAAGTATTTATTAATGTCGATGTCTTCAAACGCCAGGCCACGCCTTATAGCGAGGCGATGCATCCGCTAGGTCACTATCAAATTCTGCGTCAGGCGGCGACAGCGCGTGATGTGCCGCCAGTTGAACATTCCTCGCCGCTGCACAGCGAAACACGCGGGCACCAGCAAGTCGTCAGTGGCAACGATTTTTCTCTGACCTTCTGCCGTCTGAGTGGCGAGCTGACTTCATGGCGGGTGAATGGCGAAGAGATCGTCGGTCGCGCGCCGCATCTCACATTCTTTAAGCCGACCATTGATAACCATAAGCAGGAATTTGAAGGGCTATGGCAGCCGTATCACATTCACCTGATGCAGCAGCATTTCCGCGCTATGCGACAAACCGCGCACGGAAATGATCTGGTCATCGAAGTGGATACCGTGATGGCACCGCCTGTTTTCGATTTTGGTATGCGCTGCACTTACCAGTGGCGAATTACCCCAGCGGGTCATGTCTCCCTTGAACTGTCGGGCACGCCTTACGGAAATTATCAGGCAATCATTCCAAAGATCGGCCTCGATTTTGGTATCAGCAAACGTTTCAGCCAGGTGGAATTTTATGGCCGTGGGCCGGGTGAAAACTACGGCGATAGCTGCCAGAGCAATCTGATTGGCCGTTATCGCCAGTCTGTCGACAGCTTGTTTGAGAATTACCCGTTCCCGCAAGATAACGGCAACCGTCAGCAGGTACGCTGGCTAACCGTTGAGGACGAAAAGGGGAATGGTCTTTTCATTCAGCCGCGTAAACCGATCAACTTCAGTGTCTGGCCGTACAGCGCCGAAATGCTGCAACAGGCGCAACACATTAATGAGCTTGAAGAAAGTGATTACCTGACGCTGAATCTTGATGACCAAATCCTCGGCCTGGGTTCCAACTCCTGGGGGTCAGAAGTGCTGGATTCGTTCCGGGTGTATCTCAAACCGTTTAGCTACGGCTTCACCATGGTGCCGTTACGTCCGGGGCAAGCGGCTTCATCTCTGGCAAATTATGATTTCCAGCCGCGTTCTGCATGCGCGCATTCTTGTTGAGGTACCGGTCATGATTATTTTAAACACCTTAGAAGATTTTAAGCGCATTTATCATGCGGGAAAGAAATGGCAACGCTGCATGGAAGCGATCAATAACCTGAATAATATCCAGCCGAATATTTTTTATTCCATTGGTGATTCGCTGGTATATCGCCTTGCAGAAGGCGAAGCCGAAAGGACGGAATTATTCGAAGGACATCGTCGTTATTTCGATGTGCATTATTACCTTGCCGGTGAAGAGCAGGTTGACGTTGCCGCTAAAAATACCTTAACCCCAGAAATGGCTTATCGCGATGAAAGCGACCGGGAATTTTTCAGCGGGCAGGGCGTTAAACATCAGCTTAAGCCGGGAAACGTCATCATCTGCGAAAACCACGAAGCACACCGGTTCTCGCACCCGAAAGACGTCAGGAAAGTGATTCTAAAAGTGACAATCGAAGAAACGTATTTCCTTAATAAATAAAGTGTTGTACGCCTGCCCGGTGTCGGATGGCGCTTGCGCTTATCCGACCTGGAAAAACATAGATAAAAAAATACCCTACACAATGTGGAGTTTGTATGGCTTCAACTAGTAGAAATACCATTGGCAAGTTTGGATTACTGGCAATGACATTTGCGGCAGTTTTTAGCTTCAATAACGTCATTAATAATAACGTTCAGCTTGGCATCGCATCGGCACCGGTTTTCCTGGTGGCTACGCTTATTTACTTTATCCCGTTCTGTTTAATCATTGCGGAATTCGTTTCGCTTAACCGTAATTCAGAAGCCGGGGTATATGCCTGGGTAAAAAGCGCATTAGGGGGGCGTTGGGCATTTATCACCGCCTACACCTATTGGTTTGTGAATCTGTTTTTCTTCACCTCGTTATTGCCGAGGGTTATTGCCTACGCGTCGTACGCCTTCCTCGGTTATGACTATATTTTCACGCCATTAACCACGGCCATTATCAGTATTGTACTGTTCGCGTTCTCGACCTGGATTTCCAACCACGGCGCGAAACTGCTCGGGCCGATGACGTCAGTGACCTCGACGCTGATGTTATTACTCACTTTCTCCTACATCATTCTGGCGGGTGCCGCGGTTGTGGGCGGTGTTGAACCGGCAGACCCGATTAACGTGCAGGCGATTACTCCGCAATTCAGTTGGGCGTTCCTCGGCATTATTGCCTGGATTTTCCAGGCGGCGGGTGGCGCTGAGTCGGTTGCGGTGTACGTCAACGATGTCAAAGGCGGCAGCAAAGCGTTTGTAAAAGTCATCATTCTGTCGGGACTGTTTATCGGCGTGCTGTATACCGTTTCATCACTGCTGATCAACGTCTTTGTTCACCAGGCTGATTTGCACTACACCGGCGGTACAGTTCAGGTCTTTGGCGGGCTGGCGGAACACTTTGGTTTACCAACGGTGCTAATGAATCGCTTTGTCGGCATTGTCTCTTTCACTGCGATGTTTGGCTCTTTGCTGATGTGGACTGCGGCACCGGTCAAAATCTTCTTTACCGAGATCCCGAAAGGTATCTTTGGTGAGAAAACCGTGCGCCTTAACCAGCACGGGGTACCAACTCGTGCGGCATGGATCCAGTTCCTGATAGTGATCCCATTGATGCTTATCCCAACCATTGGTTCGGGTAACGTGCAGGAGTTGATGAACACCCTGATTAACATGACAGCCGCAGCGTCGATGTTACCACCGCTGTTTATCATGTTGGCTTACCTGAACCTGCGCCTGAAATACGACGCAGTAACCCGCGATTTCCGGATGGGATCACGGATGCAGGGCATCGCCATTGTCAGCGTGCTGATTGTGATTTTCACCATCGGGTTTATTGCTTCTACCTTCCCGACCGGAGCCAGCATTATGACCATCGTGTTTTATAACGTTGGCGGGCTGGTTATCTTCCTCGGCTATGCGTGGTGGAAATACAATAAGTACGAGAAAACGCTGGATGCGAAAGAGCGTTATGAAGCGGATACGCCACTGGCGCAAATCGTTCTGGAACAACAGCAGGGTGGCGAAAAGACCGTTGAGGTGAGACAAGTGACTTTGTAGGTCAAATGAATGGCGGATGACGCTTGCGCTTATCCGCTCTACAACAGCTTAAAGGTTGGGTATGTCGGATAAGCGCAAGCGCCATCCGACACCCCACTTACAGATTAAAAATCATATCCTACGGTGGCAATCACAGAACGCTCCGCGCCCCAGTAGCAATAACCCGTGCCATAACAACCCGCAACGTAATCACGGCCCGTCAGGTTAGTGGCGTTAACTTGCACGAAAGCCCCTTTCAGCGAAGGAGTCCACGCGCCCATATCCGCACGCACCATCGCATCAAGCAGCGTGACAGACGGCACGCGCAGGGTGTTTTCATTATCCGCCCATTGCTTGCCGATATAACGGATACCCGAACCCAGGCTAATACCGAAGTCGGCCTTGAACATTCCCCACAGGCTTGCCATCTGGTCAGGCGTGACGTATGGCGTGTTGCCATCGTTACCGTCGATAGCATCTTTAAAGCGTACTTTGTTGTAAGTGTACCCAGCAATAGTTGAGAAACGGGAGTTCCACTGAGAACGCGCTTCCAGCTCAACACCCTGAGAATGCACTTTACCGGCAGGCTCATAGTAACTGCCTTGCACCACGCGGTTGCCCACATCTTTCTGCGTCAGGTCATACAGCGCAACGGTGTACATATCCGCGGTACCGACCGGCTGGTATTTCATCCCGGCTTCATACTGTTCTGCGGTAGTCGGTTTCAGCAATTTGCCTTCGGCATCCGGCAGAACCTGCGGCGTAATCGCCTGGCTGTAGCTGATGTACGGAGAAATACCGTTGGTGAATGCGTACAACACAGATGCACGGCCACTGAAGTGGTCATCGGTGCGGTTATCGGTGACTTCGCTATCCACAGCGTCGGCTACGATATGGCTCTTGGTGACGATATGGTCGTAACGGCCAGACAGTGTCATATGCCATTGATCCCACTGCATATCATCTTGCAGATAAACACCCGATTGTTCGTACTGGCGTTTACCGGCTTTGGTCAGCAGACCCTGGTTGATAGTGGCGTAGGTCGGATCACGCGGATCGTAATAATAGAAACCGCCAGGGCCGCCAGACTCACCCGTCCACGGGTTGAGGTTAGTGGTGTACGCCGAGTCGTCGGACAAATTGTTGGTGAATTTGTGGAATTCACCACCGAGCACCACTTTGTGGTCCAGATCGCCGGTCGCAAAATCCGCTTCCAGTTGGTTATCGATGGCGTAAGCGTCGAGAGATGAGGTTTCACCGCTGTAATAACGCATCAGTTCGTCGTGCGCCACATCCGCCCAACCAATCTGATAAGCCTGTTTCAGGCTCACGTTCGAGTGGGTATAGCTGGCGTTCGAGCGGAACGCCCAGACGTCGTTAAAGCTGTGGGCAAATTCGTAGCTGTAAATTTGCTCGTGGCGTTTGAATTCGTCATTGCCAGGCTCTACGTCCGAGAAACCGGTGCTGATTTTGCGCCCGGTAGAAGAGTAGATACTGCCATCAGCCGGAACAGAGCCGTGGAATCCGCCTGACGGATCTTTCTCCAGATAAGCACGCAGCACCAACGAGGTATTATCACCCGGCTGCCACAGCAGGGACGGGGAGATTGCATAACGTTCGTCGCGGGTTTTCTCGTACTGAGTGTCGCTGTTTTTGGTTAAACCAGTAATGCGATACGCCCACTCGTCGTTAATCGCATCGGTGTAATCAAATGCGGTGCCGTTGGTATTGTCTGTCCCGTACATCGCACGGACATGGCCTTCTTTAACAAACTGTGGGCGCTTGGAGGTTTCCATCACCAGGCCGCCAGGAATGGTCTGGCCGTAAAGTGCTGAAGAGGGTCCTTTGATGACGTCTATGCGCTCAAGGAACCAGGGATCAACCTGAATCACGTTGTAGCTGCCGCCGTCGCTCATCAGGCGCAGGCCATCGAGGAAGGTGTTATTGACGTCACCGCCGTGGAAGCCGCGCAGGGCCACGGTGTCATAACGTGTTGCGCCACCCGCAAAGCCAGTAAACACACCCGGTGTGTAGTTCAGCGCGCTGTTGACGGTCAATGCGCCCTGGTCTTCGATTTGCTGGCGGGTCACGACGGAAATCGACTGGCCAGTGGTGATCAGTGGCTCATCGGTTTTAGTCGCTCCACGGCTGACCGTTGCGCTGTAACCTTCAGTTTGGCTGGTGGACGATTGAGAGGGTTTGGCGGTGACGACAACGGTGTCTTCTGCCAGTGCATAAGCCGGTGCCGCGAGTGCAAGCGCGCAGAGTAAAGCCGAACGCTTTACTGTAAATGCCAGTTTCATTGAGTTTTCCCGAGGAGTTCTTATTTTAATCACCTGGACTGCCGATCTTTGTCAGCAACGTAAATGTCAATACAGGTGATACCACTGCGTTATTAGAATGCGAATTATTATCGTTATTATTTGATGATTCAAGTGCAAATTTTGGCAGGGGTACGCTGAAAGCCCATGAAAAGGCTATTGTTTTTAACTCAGGGAAGGGGATTTCTTCAGATAAAGCGTTATGGGCAACGACAAATTTGATGTGTAACTATTTGAGACTGTTGGGGATTTTATTTCAAAGTGTAACGAATAAAAACGTACCCAACCTCTCCCAATTCAGGAGAGGAGGGCAACAGGATTTACTGAGATGCAGTTTTAGTGGAGGTATCTTTAACCGGCCCTGGAGTGGCAGAAGGCAATTTATCCGGAGCGGAATCACACGGTTTCTCTTTAGCACACAGCATATCGAGCATTTTCAATGTGACGCCGTTCGTCCAGCCGAACCCATCCTGTAGCGGATATTCCCCGCCGCCACCGCCAGTACCGGTGGTGGAAACGTCATATTTCTCCACCAGTTTTTGCTCGCGGTTATAGGTTTGCTGCACGTTGGTCAGGAAGCGCCAGGATACTTCCATCGCCAGATCCTTATGCCCGTAATTTTGCAGGCCTTCGGTTGCTACCCACTGTAGCGGTGCCCAGCCATTCGGGGCATCCCACTGCTGGCCCGTTTTCAGGTTGGTGGTGGCAAGCCCTCCCGCTTTCAGCAATTGAGAGCGCGTGATGGTCGCCATTTTCTCCGCACGATCGTTGGACGCGGCATGCACATAAAGTGGGAACAGTGCCGCAGCAGTCAGCTGCGAACGCGCGGCATGAGTTTTCAGATCGTAATCCGCATAGAAGCCCTGCTTATCGTTCCACAGGTATTTTTCCATGGCTTTTTGACGGGCATCCGCCAGGTGCTGATATTGCGTGGCCGCAGCGCTGTCTTTTGCCACAGTGCTGGCGTGTGCCAGGGTTTTTTCCATCTGGAACAGCAGGGCGTTTAAATCGACGGGCACGATAGAGGTGGTACGAATCGAGCCCAGTTGCTCGGGGTTATCCATCCAGCGCGAACTAAAGTCCCAGCCCGATGCCGCTGCCGCTCGTAGGTCGCGGTAAATTTCAGTCGCCGGGCGATTAGGATTGTTCTTCGCGGTGGTCACGTCATCCAGATACGATTCGGTGCGTGGCGTGTCACGGTCATCCCAGTACCGGTTTAACACCGAGCCATCTTTGAGTTTCACTACCCGCTCAGTTTCAGCACCCGCTTCCAGCGCCTCGCTGCCTTGCATCCACCAGGCATACTCTTGTTTTAGCTGCGGTAAATAGGTGGTGTAGGTTTCGTCGCCCTTGTGGCTGGCCAGCAGTTCGACCATAAAGGCAAAGAACGGTGGCTGAGAACGGCTCAAATAATAGCTGCGGTTGCCGTTAGGAATATGCCCCCAGGCGTCGATTTCATGGGCAAAGTTATCGACCATGTCCTGTACTTTGTCCCAGTGCCCGCTTTCCGCAAGCCCCAGCATGGTGAAGTAGCTATCCCAGTAATAGACTTCCCGGAAGCGCCCACCCGGCACCACATACGGTTTCGGCAGCGGTAACAGCGAGTCCCATTTATTGACGCTCTCCGTGGTGCGCGTCAGCACCGGCCATAAACTGTCGATGTGTTCGCGTAACGTCTGTCCTTCAGGCGGGACATACTTTTCACCCTCTTTTGGCAGGGTAAAATTAACGTTAACGAAATGACGTAAATCGAAGCCTGACTGATTACGCTGCATGCGGTAATCCGCAAGGATCATCAGCGGATCGTTCTTCGGAACGGCATCAGCAAATGTCTTCTGATCGGGGAAGAGTTTCGCTGTTTGTACATCGGTAAACAGCGGTCCAAGCAGGACATCAGGCGGCTGGGGGAGCGGTTGTTGACCGTCAGCGGCCGAAGAGGGCAAAGTGAAAGTGACGAAAGTACAACCGATAGCTATTTTAATCGCAAATAATAACGTGCGAGGACGGCGCAAAGCAGGATTTATCATTAATCATTCTCCTTTTCAGGCTACAGCAGCGAAAGTTTTCCGCGATCAACCCTATGAAAACCTTAGCCGAATTTCCGGCCGGTGAAAGGGGAGATGTCTCATAATCGGATATTGCAGATAATTTACCGCCCTGCGAACCGCCATTTTATCCTTGCGGGTTAACCAACCATGTCCCTTCTTTTTCGACCGATAACGTTACGCTGCGCGACTGATTTTTTCCGCGCAAGGTGATGTCGTATTTGCCCGCAGGCAATTGCAGGAAACCATAGCCATTGGCGCCTGGCGTGACTTTTTCGGTCTTGCCGTTGATATCCAGTTGTTCGCCGTCGTTCATGCGCACATAAATGCGCGCCATCGTTCCTTCAACGACCGGCACCGCGGCTTTCGTCCCGACAGCCTGGTCTTTTTCCAGCGTGGATTTTTCGACTTTGGCGGTTTGTGGAGCAGAAACAGAAGGGGAACGACCGCTAAATATCAGACCGCCTATCGCCACGCCAACCAGCACACTGGCAGCAATCTGCAGCGGGAGTTTGTAGCGTTTTTTGATAGGTAAAAGTGGTGAGATTTCGGCATCTTCCACCGCCACCAGCATCGTGCCAGGCTGCTTTGACGGTGCCAGGCCATTGATACCACTTAATGGGATTTCAGCCAGCGCGGCAAATTCTGCAATAGATTGCGGGCGGTCTTCGGGTTTGAGTGCCAGAGCGCTATCTACCGCTTGCAACAGGCTATGGGAATAGCCTTCCGGTCGATTTTTCGCAAGCTTCACGCAGGGGTCTTGAATGGTGCGCGTGACGCTGGCTGGCGGACAGGTGCCGGTAATCAGCGTGTACAGTACGGCGCCAAGCGCGTAAATATCCGTCCATGGGCCGAGCTGGCTTTCAAGGTCTTCCGCGTATTGTTCAAGTGGCGCAAAACCAGGGTTAAGTGGAGTTTTAATCTCATCGCCATTCTCAGATTGCCCCGGGCGAGGTGCCCCCGCATTCAGCAGCAACGGTGCGCCGTTATCCTGAATCTGAATACTTCTCAGGGACAAATCGCGATGGATAAAACCTTCATCGTGTAAGGTCGCAAGCGCCCCGCACAACATCGGCAACATGCGGCGGATCCAGGCTTCATTAATGATTTCAGGTTGATGCTGATGCAGTTCAGCCAGCGTAACGCCGTTGGAATAGCGCGTCGCCGCATAGGCAGTTTCGTTTTGCGTCCAGAAGCTTAAAACTTGCAGCAAATTCGGATGGTTGAATTGCGCAAGCTGGCGGGCGGACTGCACAAAACGATTCATGCCCACATTAAATGCCTGGCTGTCTTGTTTGCTACGTAACACCAGTTGCATGTTATCGCTGCGCACGGTCAGCGCGCGCGGCATAAATTCACGGATAGTGACCGGACGTTCCAGCTGGTGGTCCCAGGCTTTATAGACCACGTTGGTATGGGTCGATTCAGTCACTTGCTGAATTTCAAACTCGTCGAAGCGGAAACCAGGCGGCAGAGCGTCAGGAATCTCAGTGTTGTAATCTTTATCAGTCATGATGGCCTTACTCTGCTCGAAATCGACGAAACTTCAGGGTTACTTCTGGGTGCGCCATGCACCAACCGCCGGGTCACGCAATTGCGGACGCAGGGAATCAATCAACAACAGCGTGACTGGCGTATCGGGTGCAAGCCATGCCGACCACACTTTGCGTACCACATTTAAGCGCTTCTGAATGGCGGCTTCATCCACCGTCATATCGCGTGGGACTTCAACGGCAACCATCCCCGTCGCTTTCCAGCCATTCATTTCCGGGTGATACGGCAAAATCATCCAGCTTTGCGGCGCATGTTCATTACTCACCACCATACGCTCGTTATTGAGGCTGGTAATCAGCAGGCTGTCGGAGCTTGCATCGGTGCTTAAACCACTGACCGGGAAACCATGCACAAAGGTCATCTCATTGCGGGTTTCGCCTTTGACGCCAGTCTGAATGATTTCGCTGCGACCGTTTAACCAACCCCCTTTTTCGCATTTACCATTTGGGATAAACATCGCTGAGGCATTGGCATCACCTTGCCAGAAGGTGCGCAGATGGCAGCCGTCTTGCAGGGTAAATTCCTGCCAGGGTGTGCGGTCGGCTAACGGTGAGTTGGCTTCGCGAACCGGTTGGGTGTTGGGTTCACTGGAAACCACAGGGGCAATAATCACCGCCCAGTCACTGCTTTTGCTCGCCGTACCGACCGCGAGGGTTTGACCTTGTGGATCTTCCATGCGCCAGCTGACGACTTGCACGCTGCTACATTGGTTTTCCAGCAGCGACCCAAGACGCGGCATAAAGACGTTCAGTAGCGCCGGGTTTTTATCGCCATTAGCTACGATGCGCAGGGGAAGTTCCTGCGCACACCAACTTTGCGGGGTGTTGTTTTGCACATCGTCAATCCAGACATCCAGCTTTTGCGAAGGAGACTGGACGATACGATAGTTACCAGCAGCCCACACTGAGCTTGAGGCCAGCAATAGCGTCAGACCCGAAAGCCAGAGTTTCATATAAATCCTTGTTAGGCGTACAAATTTAAACACAAAGGCATGACGTAAAACGTCGACAATTAATCAATGATCCAGGTTCCGCTGTTAGCGTTCTGACAGGCTTTGCTGCCGCCATCCACCGCAACACAGGTGGATTTTTTAGCTGCACGACGTGGACGTGGACGGTCTTTTTTCAGCGTCTGCGCATACAGTTCACTTTTTACCAGTGCCCGCGCCGGGACATAACCTAACATTTCCTGCTTATCCTGCTCGGCAACGGCCAGCCAGTTATTCTCGACCTGACCTAAAACGGTGTAGCTTTGCCCGTTCTCAAGGGTGCTGATGACTTTCCCGCCGAAGTCCGGTTTGCTCATAATGGACCCAGGATACAGCGCCCGATAACTGGCGTTAACGGGAGTGAACTCTTGAGGTGCAGTAACGGCGTAACGGTGCGTCAGCGTGACACCGTTGATCTCGCTAGTCACGATAGTATCGTCCGTCATTTTTGGCGGTGGAGCTTTACAACCTACAACAGTGGCAACAACGGCAAGGATCAACAGATTGCGCAATTTCATCGTAACGTTCCCTGAAAAAATGGTTCAAACCTGGTCGCCGAGAAGGAGTTGAAGTGGCGAAGAAGAAATCCAGGAATCTGAAGAATGATTCACAATAGCAATACATATTAACGTTAATTTTACATCGCTTGATTAACAATTCAATACGGATGTAACTGATTGACATTATTAAGTGTTAATCAGCTCAAGAACTACGCTCAGATGAATGATTCACAGGGTCAATTATTCCTCACGCTCAGGCCTTGTGACAGTCTTCGCGCTCAATCACATTTGCCCGCTCAAGCTTGCGCTCACCGGGGTGGCGCTGACGGCGTTTTACCCAGGCCTCACCGACTATGTGATGCTCTCCCGTCCGATGGAAATTAACAGTGCTTTGCTGTGGCTGAATTTATGGGGCAGGCTTGGAGCGCAAGATAAGTATGGCGTGGAAAAAGCGTTGCGTGAGATCTGCGACCCTCTGGTGTTAATGTCGCAAGGCACTATCGTTGCGCAAGGAGCGCCGGAAGCCATTATGACTCCGGCGCTGGTGGATCGGGTATTTCATATCGAGGCGCAAATTCACCCCGACCCGGTATCGGGAAAACCGATGTCCGTGGTGGCGTAGAAAGGGCGAAATCAGTGGTGCAGCATGTCGTGGACCACTTGCTCTTTGCTCAGCGAGTATTCATAAAACGTCGGCCAGTTATCCATCTCTTTGAGTAACTTTTCCTGGGAATCATTGCCCATGAAGATATGGAAGTGTTCGGATTTGCGCGGGCCGATAATATGATCGCTGAATTGAACATATTTAGGCGCTTTTGACTGGCTATCCTGGCACTCAAACAGGTAGCGTACCCCTTTTTTACCGGAGGTATAAGTCAGGATCTTAAAGCCGGAATAGGTGTACTGGCAGGCGTTGACCGTTTTACCGACGTGGAACTCCATAATGTTGTTTTCTATGCCAATCGTGTCGATATCCGTCGCGTAACCTTTCTTATAATACGCTTTATATTGCGCCACCGTTTTGCTGCCATCCTGACTGGCTTTTTTCTCCATCACCGGATCTAAGTCGCCGTTTAACAGGTAGGGGTTCACCGACTGCCACATGCCATCCCAATCGCTAAGCGCGCGATCCTTCACGTCTTTATTGTCGAAAATCCCTTCGCTGGCTTTCTTTTCTGCTTCGGTTAATGGCTTGCCGTGGGAGTGGCCATGCGCAAGGACAGGGGCACTGCTCAGTAAAATGCCCACGCCCAGAAGCAAAGTGGGAATGCGTTTAGTCATGAATCTCTCCAGTGGTAGGTTTGAAATTGATTTGGATGTTATAACATAACAATATCTAACTTCAACCATTGTGCAGAGAAACCGGTTGGCGAATGCATTTGCGTCAGAGGTTTTGCTTAATGATCCTCGCCAGACGCACAAAAGAGGGGATCATGTCGCTGTCCTGAATACTGGCGAATCCGACTAATAACCCTTTGAGCTTTTGCTGATTAAAGTAATAACGCGACAACGGCCTGACCAGGATGTTTTCGGCATTGGCGAGCCTGGCAATGTGAATATCATCCGCAAGATCCGGAAGCTGAATAATCAGATGTAGCCCGGCGTTGCTATTGAAATAACCGAGATACTCTTCGCCTAAATGCTGCTTAATTAACTCGACCAGTAATGTCCGGCGCTTGCTATATAACTGGCGCATTTTGCGGATGTGTGCGGCGTAATAACCTTCGCGGATAAACTCGGCTAATGCGGCCTGAATTATCTGATGCCCGCTGCGATACAGTTCGTTATGTACCTTTTTAAGCGGAGCAGCTAACGGCCTGGGCAACACGACATAACCCAGACGCAGCGCGGGGTAGAGCGTTTTACTGAACGTCCCGATGTAAATGACCGGGCTGTCATCTTCAAGCCCTTGAAGTGAAGGAATAGGCTGGCCGGAGAAACGAAATTCACTGTCGTAATCATCTTCCACAATCCAGCTGTTATATTCCCGTGCCAGTGAAAGCATTAACTGGCGACGCGGAAGACTCATCACCGAACCGAGCGGATATTGATGGGAAGGGGTGACGAATATTAACTTTGGCGGCACGTCGGGAGACGGAACGGGAACCAGACCCTGATCGTCGACTCCGCACGCCGTCATATTCACGGCATTCATGCGCAGGATATTCTTAATTCCCCAGTAACCCGGTTCTTCTATCCACGCGTGGTCGCCTGGGTTACATAACGTACGGGTGACTAAATCCAGCGCCTGATGAATGCCTTCGGTAATTAAAATCTGGTCGGTTGAACACTTTACCCCACGCGCAGTGCGCAAATAATCAGACAGTGCAGATTTCAACACCTCAAGCCCGCCGTCAGCGTCATACGTCAGATGTTCGGGTTCGGGACGTCTGGCAATGCGGTCATAGATTTTCTTAAAGGTACGGTGCGGGAAGCTGTTGACGTCAGGCACGCCCGGGATAAAGTCGCCCCATTGCGCCGGGCTGGCGCTGGCGTTTTCCAGCAACTCAAGACAGCGACCAGACAGATTAGGAGGCGCATCGGGCAGTGAGGTGATTGCCGTCCTGGCGACCTGAGTATTGAGATTATCCAGCACGCTTTCGGTAACAAATGTCCCGCTACTGGTTCGCGTCGAGATATAACCCTCGGCCTGCAACTGTTCATACACCCGCAGCACGGTATTGCGTGATAACGCCAGCTCATTCGCCAGGTCCCGGGTCGGCGGCATACGCGCGGCTGGGCGTAAACTTCCCTCAAGAATACAGCCGCATACCGCGAGATAGAGTTTCTTATGAAGTTTCTCGCCAGGCGTCTGAATAAATGCCTGCTTGATCACATCTACGGCAAGTGAACGCATTTGGATCCTGTTATTAAAACGATTTGGCTCTCGATTAAGGTACCAGATACTGTCTAAATGAATCCGTGAATACAACCTGTCTATTTGATAAATGTGTGAGGGATAAAAAAATGAGTAATAACGAACTCCATCAACGTCGTCTGGCTGCTACTCCCCGTGGTGTCGGTGTGATGTGTAATTTCTTTGCACAAACGGCGCAGAACAGCACTATCACCGATGTTGAAGGCAAGGAATATATTGATTTTGCCGCCGGGATTGCCGTGTTAAATACCGGCCATCGCCACTCACGTCTGGTCAAGGCGGTTGAGCTGCAACTTCAGGCATTTACTCACACCGCGTATCAGATTGTCCCTTACGAAAGTTACGTTGCCCTGGCGGAAAAAATTAACGCCTCCGCGCCAGTTGTTGGAGAGAAGAAAACAGCGTTTTTTACCACTGGCGCTGAAGCGGTAGAAAACGCGGTGAAAATTGCCCGCGCTCATACTGGTCGTCCTGGCGTGATTGCCTTTAGCGGTGGCTTCCATGGCCGCACCTATATGACGATGGCGTTAACCGGCAAAGTGGCTCCTTACAAAATCGGCTTTGGCCCATTCCCGGGCTCAGTATTCCACGCGCCATATCCGTCAGAACTCAACGGGATCACTACCGAAGAGGCGGTGAAATCCATCGAACGCCTGTTCAAGTCCGATATCGAAGCCAGCCAGGTGGCGGCGATTATCTTCGAACCGGTTCAGGGCGAGGGCGGTTTTAATGTTGCGCCTCCGGCGTTTGTCGCGGCGATTCGCCAGATTTGCGATACCCATGGCATCGTGATGATTGCCGACGAAGTGCAAAGTGGTTTTGCCCGTACCGGCAAAATGTTCGCCATGAATCATTACACCCATCAACCTGATCTGATGACCATGGCGAAAAGCCTGGCGGGCGGCATGCCGTTATCCGGCGTAGTGGGTAAAGCAGACATTATGGATGCGCCAGCACCGGGCGGACTGGGCGGAACGTACGCCGGTAACCCGCTTTCTGTGGCCGCCGCGCTGGCGGTTCTGGACATCATCGAAGACGAAAAACTGTGCCAACGCGCGGCAGCGTTAGGTGAGCGACTGACTTCAGCGCTGCGTGATATTAAACAAAGTTGTCCAGCGTTAGCGGAAGTGCGTGGACTGGGCTCGATGATTGCGGCTGAGTTTTACGACACCACCACCGGCGAGCCTTCTGCCGCCGTCGCCCAACAGGTTCAAAAACGTGCGCTGGAACAAGGCTTGCTGCTACTCACATGCGGTCAAAACGGGAACGTCATCCGCTTCCTCTACCCGCTGACTATCCCGGATGCGCAGTTCGACAAAGCCCTGGATATCATTAAATCTGCAACGCAAATGTGAGGCCCGAGATGATCAATTTAAACAATACTGGCCTGCTGCTCGACAGTTGTCCGGTGGATGGTGAATGGAGCTATGCGCTGTCGGGCAAGACTATGGCGGTGGTCAATGCCGCCTCCGGGGAGAAAATAGCCGACGTGCCTTTGATGGGGCAGGCGGAAACCCTGCGGGCGATTGCCGCGGCTGACATTGCGCAGAAAGAGTGGAAGAAGCAGGCCGCGGCGACGCGGGCGAAAATCCTCCATCGCTGGGTGAGTCTTATCCATGAAAATAGCGAAGACCTGGCACGGCTGATTACCCTTGAAGGCGGGAAGCCGCTGGCTGAGGCGCGTGGGGAAGTGAACTATGCCGCCTCGTTTATTACCTGGTTTGCGGAAGAAGCGAAAAGAGTCGATGGGGTGTTGTTGCAACCGACTGACCCCGATCAACGTTTTATCGTGTCTAAACAACCCATTGGTGTTTGTGCCGCTATCACGCCGTGGAATTTCCCGGCGGCCATGATCACCCGTAAAGTGGCACCGGCATTAGCCGCAGGCTGTGCGATTATCGTTAAACCGGCGGAACAAACGCCGCTCACCGCACTGGCGCTAGCCAAACTGGCCGAGATGGCAGGCCTGCCGAAAGCGCTGTTGCAGGTGATTACGGGTGATGCGAAACAAATTGGTGACGAACTGTGTGGCAATGCCACGGTGCGCAAACTGAGCTTCACCGGCTCAACCCAGACCGGACGTTTATTAATGGCACAGTGCGCGCCGACGATTAAAAAGCTGTCGCTGGAACTGGGCGGAAATGCGCCGGTTATCGTCTTCGATGATGCCGATCTGGAGCTGGCGGTAAAAGGGATTATGGCGTCGAAATTCCGTAATAGCGGGCAGACTTGCGTGTGCGCAAACCGCATTTACGTGCAGAGCGGCATTTATCAAAAGCTGTGCGATGCACTGGTGAAAGCCGTCGATGGCCTTAAAGTTGGCAACGGTATGGAGGACGGCGTGACCCAGGGGCCGCTGATTAATGCCAAAGCGATTGAAAAAGTTGAACAGCATTTGAACGACGCGTTGCAAAAGGGCGCCAGGCTGTTAACCGGCGGCCACAAACACGCACTTGGCGGCAACTTCTTCGCCCCAACCGTGGTGGCCAATGTCACGCAAGAGATGCGATTTGCCCGCGAAGAAACCTTCGGACCTGTGGCACCGCTGTTTAAATTCGAGCGCGATGAAGAAGTGGTGAATTACGCCAACGATACCGAGTTTGGCCTCGCCGCGTATATTTTCACCCAGGATGCTAAACGCCAGTGGCAAATTCCTGAGGCGCTGGAATATGGCATGGTTGGGGTCAACACCGGGCTGATTTCCAATGAAGTCGCGCCATTCGGCGGCATCAAGCAATCGGGGCTTGGCCGTGAAGGTTCGCGCTTTGGGATTGAGGAGTATCTGGAGATGAAGTACGTCTGCGTGAAACTCTGACTTTGTAAAATGGTGGATGACGCTGCGCTTATCCACCCTACATTCTGACTTTGTAAAATGGTGGATGACGCTGCGCTTATCCACCCTACATTCATCCAGCCACTGCCGTTATTGCCTTTCGTAGGTCGGATAAGCGCAGCGTCATCCGACAAAACCCCTCCTGTTAAAACTCCATACACAATCTTAACAATTATGTGACATTGCGCGTATACATATAACATATTATGTTTTATAAAATATGAACACTGCCTGCCCTTATGCCACATAAAGAGAAAAGATATGGAACAGACGACAGACAAACAACATGACCAACATCAGCCAGTTAACGGCGAGCAGTTCAATCGCTCGATAGGGTTGATGTCTAATTTCGCATTGGGATTTACTTATCTTTCGCCTCTGACGGCGGTCTATTCGCTGTTTGCGCTGGCCGTCACTCTCGCAGGGCCTCCCGCCATTTGGTGGATCCTGATTGTGGCGTGTGGGCAATTACTGGTGGCGTTAGTCTTCGGTGAAGTGGCATCGCAATATCCGATTACTGGCGGTTTATATCCATGGGCGAGAAGACTGTGGGGCAAAAAATATGCATGGATTGCGGCCTGGATTTATCTTTGGGCGTTAGTCGTCACCATTACTTCTATTGCTGAATATACTTCAACTTTTGTCGCCTCTTTATTCCACTACGCCACCAGTGCCGGCAACATGATGGTGACGTCTGTCATCCTGCTGTTGATCATGATGGTAGTGAACATGTCAGGGACTAAAAACCTGGCACGTGTGGCGCGTATTGGTTTCTGGTGCGAAATCGTAAGCGTTATCGCGCTGGGTATTTATCTGTTGATATTCCATCGCTCACAACCTTTCTCTGTGGTATTCGATTCGATGGGTGTGCTGGCTAAAGACGGCAATTACACCACTGCCTTTATGTCTGCATCATTGATGGGTCTGTTTATGTTCTTCGGTTTTGAAGCCTGCGGTAATGTGGCGGAAGAAGTGAAAAATCCCGGTAAGAAAATTCCCGTCGCGATGATTTTAAGTATTGTGTTTGGTGCCATCTCAGCCGTTATTTCGATTATGGGTTATCTGTTATCGTCCCCGGATTTAGTCAATATTGTAAACGGCAAAATCTCCGACCCAATTCCCGCCATTCTTAACGAAGCGTTGGGGCCAACGGGTGCCACGGTGTTTATTGTGGTGGCAGTTATCGCGATGCTGTCGTGTATTCTTTCGCTGCAAGCTGCATTAAGCCGCCTGATCTTCTCATTCTCACGCGATAACATGCTGCCTGGTAGCGAGTGGATGTCGAAGATTTCCAGACACAGCGTGCCGGATAACGCCATGATGGTGAGTTGTTTATTACCGGTGATTATTTGCGTGTGGGTCTATTTCCAGCCTGATAGTCTGGCGCGTATTACGGCATTTGCGGTTATCGGTATCTATATTTCTTTCCAGATGGTGGTACTGGCGGCATTGCGCCAACGCTTTAAAGGGTGGAAGCCTGCAGGGGAATGGACAGTCGGTTCATGGGGACTTATCGTCAATATTCTGGCGTTAGCTTATGGTTTGTGCGGTATTTGGTTGCTGGCTCAACCGGCTGACAGTGCGAACTTTATGGACCGCTGGACGGTACTGGTCGGGCTGGCTATTGTTATCGGTTCAGGTTTGATTTATATGCTGGTAAGCAAACCGTTTGGCCGCTCGAGTGCACCGGAAAATGATGCGATTGAGTATGCCCGCAAACTGAATGCTGAACAGAATTAATAGCGTTGATGTAAACGGTGGATGGCGCTTAGCGCTTATCCACCCTACAACTGCAACGATAACGGCACTTACGACAACATGACTTGTAAGTCGGATAAGCAAAGCGCTATCCGACTTTTTTTATCCATCCAACCCGCCAAAACTATATCGACTGATAAAAATTAAAGTAATCATTCTGATAAAAAACCGCGACCAAATCGGTATTCAACAAATCACCAACGCGAAATTTAGGATGTGTTGAGAAAACAATTCTTCGCTCTTTATTGGTCAGGATAACTTTGTCATTCGCAGCGAAAGGTAATAATTCATCCTCGACACGACTCACCAGTAAATCAATGGCAGCAACCCCCAGGAACCGATCCTGAAAATGCACCGGAACGGCAGAGGTGAGGGTATATGAAGTATTACAAATATAGTCGACGTAGGGGCCATGCAAAAAGGCATTATCCACTGAGGGTGCCTGTTTAAACCATTCAAAGGTTCTGAAATCCAGCCGCTGTTGCGTCGCCTGGTCTAAATCAAGATTAACCTGTTTAACGCCATCAGCTTTTTTATACCACCACTCCAGTAGCCAGAATTCCTTATTGCTCCAGCTGCTTTCAATATGGCTGGCAAAACCGGCACCAGAACAGTAAACATGACTATTCAGAGTCTGCTTAATATGGCCCTGAATAATATTTCTGACTGACGGTTCAAGAAGATGCTCCAGATTAACGTCCTTAATCTCAGCCAGAGACGTTTCAATGGCTCGGGCAAGTAAACCGGTGGACTCAATGGTGGAGTTAATGATGCTATCAATTTTGTCGCTAAGCTTACGGAGTGATGTTGTTTGTAGCATAGGTATGCCTATTTTTATTTATATGCATTCCAGATAGTTACGGAGTGCTGTTTGCATTGTGCTTCAATTTATTTTCTATCAGATAGAAAGTAAACGTATCGATTAAATTCCTGGCAATGCTCACTGACTCACCTTCATTGTGTGATGCCAGTGTGTCAATTAACGAGGTATACAGCTCGACAATCTCGCGATGAATATCGTCGGAACGGAACAGAATTGCCACCAGTGACGACCATTCAGACTGCAAAATCAGCTCCTGGTTTGCCAGGCGGGCTGACTGAGAACATGCGGCAATGGCTAACAAACAACGCATGTCTGCCTGAGTGCGAGACTCGGGGGTGTCAGAGGTGTTGAGCACCTCTACAAAATCGCGCAGGCGAGTCATATCCGCATGAGTCATTCGGCGGGACGCAAGCCTTGCGCTGTGGCTGATAATCGCACAATGCATCTCACCCAAATCAGACAGGTAATCAGTACTCAACATCTTAAATGGATTAAGAATATTGCTGAATTCCCAGGTTTGCTCGCAGACAAAACTCCCGCCCTTACGCCCACGAACCGTATGGATCAGGTTGTTGGCGCGCAGCGTATTTAACGCTTCCCGAATCGTGATGTGCGAAACACCCATCATTTTTGCAAGGTCGGCTTCATTAGGCAGCTGCTCATTTGCCTCAAGCAAGCCGGTAATAATGGCATTTGAAAGTCGTTGAACTATCTGATCGGAACGGCTGGCCTGACCGATTGGCGCGAATATCACCGCATGCGTAATCATAATATTCCCTGGTGAGATAATCCTTTAAATGAGCCATTGAACATAGCATACAACCCCTTGTTTATGAAGGAAGGCTTAAGTATCTGACCGTCATCTTTCAGGTGGCAGGCATGTGGCCGCCACTCAAAAGGCAAAGGGAAGATAGCCTTTCACAACACTTAATTCTCCTGAGCCGATTGCACAGTAAAAAATCACTTCGAAATGGGATGCATATCATGTTGTTAGTAAAATGTTATTGAATTTAACCTCCATCAAACATATTACATAATATAATTTATGTTTAAATGGTCGGAGAGCACGATGAAAATTCTTAAGCACTTTATCAACGGGCAATATGTGTCGGGATCGGAAGAGAACCTTTTTGAGTTGGTCAGCCCGGTAAATGGAGAAACTTACGCCTTGTCGCCAAGTGCGGGTCGTGCTGAGGTCGAACAAGCCTATGACGCGGCGAAAAGTGCCTTTGCGGTGTGGAAAAATTCTACTCCGTCGCAAAGGCAGCGCGCGCTGTTAAAACTGGCTGACGAAATTGAACGCAATGTTGAGCGGCTGACGCAGGCGCAGAGCGAAGAAACCGGTCAATTGCGCCATTTCATTGAAAAAGAAGAGATTGCGGCATCCTGTGATGCACTACGATTTTTTGCCGGTGCGGCACGTTGCCTGGAAGGGAAAGCCTCGTACGAATATACCGAGGGCTTAACTTCCACCATTCGCCGCGAACCGTTGGGCATTGTCGGGCAGGTGACGCCGTGGAACTATCCTTTCATGATGGCGGTGTGGAAAATCGCTCCGGCACTGGCGGCAGGTAACACTGTGGTGTTAAAGCCCAGCGATACCACCCCGATCAGCACCTTGATTCTGGCAGAACTGGCGGCGCCGATTTTCCCGCAGGGCGCATTTAACGTGGTGCTCGGTAAAGCGGAGACCGGCTCGCTGGTGGTTTCCAGCACCGAAGCCTCGCTGGTCTCCATTACCGGTTCAGTGCGTGCAGGATTGCAAGTCGCAGCCTCGGCGGCGGCGAACCTCACCAAAGCACACCTCGAACTGGGCGGCAAAGCACCGGTTATCGTGTTTGCGGATGCCGACATTGGAAAAGCGGTGGATGTCATCACCACGGCGGGTTTCTTTAATGCCGGACAAGACTGCACCTCGGCGACGCGCATTTTGATTGAAGCCTCCATCTATGACGCATTCCTCGAAAAACTGGTCAACAAAACCCGCCAAATCAAGTTTGGTGTTCCTGAAGATAAAGATGCGCTGTACGGCGCGTTAAACAGCCGCAATCAACTTGAACAGGTTAAAGGCTTTATCAGCCGTCTTCCGCCACATGCGGTGATTGAAACGGGGGGGATTGCAGGTGAGGGTCCTGGCTTCTATTTTGCGCCGACGATCATTTCCGGACTGGAACAGCGTGACGAGGCCATCCAGCACGAAGTATTTGGCCCGGTGATGACCGTGCAGTCGTTTACCTCTGAGGAGGAAGCGCTGGATAAAGCCAACGACGTGGAATATGGCCTGGCGGCGAGTATCTGGACCAGTAATCATGGCCGCGCTCAGCGTTTCAGTATTCGCCTGGACTTCGGCACCGTGTGGATTAACAACCACATCCCACTTTGTGCGGAGATGCCCCACGGTGGCTTTAAGAAATCAGGCTACGGCAAGGATTTGTCTTCCTACTCCCTGGACGAATATACCCGTGTGAAGCACATCATGTGCGATATCTCTGAATAAGGTGCTGCAATGAAATCCATGAAACTTGCTGTTATATCCCTTGCGCTATTTTCACATTTTGCTCTGGCGGACGTGTCGCCATTATCGGTCGTCAAAGATTATATGTCGGCCTGGAATGCGCATGACCCGGCGAAAGCCGCGCAATATTTGTCCAGTGATGTGGTTTATTACGATGCGGCCAGCGGCGCGCCGGTGAAAGGTAAGAATAATGCCGAGAAAGAGGTGATTGGTGCGTTTATTAAAGCCGTTCCGGACTTGACGTGGAAAATGACCAGCAAGCCGGTCTACGACCACGACACTATCGCTTTTCGCTGGGAATTTAGCGGGAAAAATAGCGGTGAATGGGCGGGAAGCCCGGCAACCCATAACCAGATAAAATTTGAAGGCGTCAGTTATATCACCGTCAATAATGGGAAAATTACCTGGCAGGGCGATTATTACGACTCTAAAAAACTGGATGAAGAGTTAAAGCCCCAGGCGAAATAAGATTTTCCAGGTCGGATAAGCGCAGCGCCATCCGACAATATGGGCATGACTGGTGGATGGCGCTGTCGCTTATCCACCCTACGAAAGAGTTTTGACATTAAGGTTTTTTATGTCGATTACCAGACGTGATTTTCTCAATGGAGTTGCCATTACTATTGCCGCAGGGGTGACTCCACTCGACCTTGCAAAAGCGGCCGGTAAAGCCAGCGCAATTATTGGCGAGGACTATTATCCTCCGCAGCTTACCGGGCTGCGTGGGAATCATCCCGGTTCGTTTGAAATGGCGCATGCGATTGGACGCGATCATGAAAAATTCAGTACTGACCATCTGCCCATCGAAGAAGAATATGACCTGGTGATTGTCGGTGGTGGGCTAAGTGGATTATCTGCCGCCAGCTTCTGGCACGATTTGGCGGGTAAGAATAGCAAAGTTCTGGTGCTTGATAATCACGATGACTTTGGCGGCCACGCGAAACGCAATGAATTTAAAGCGGGCGGTAAAAAGGTCATCGGCTACGGTGGCAGTGAAGCGTTTCAATCGCCGGGTCGTAATTTTAGCCCGGTGGTAAATAAGCTGATGTCTACTGTCGGTGTCAGTGTCGTCAGAATGAAGCAGGATTTTCAGGTTAATTTCTACCCCGATTTGAAACTGAGCCGCGGCGTTTTCTTTGATAAAAAGAACTTTGGTGAAACCAAAATTGTGAGTGGTGACCCAGGCCACGCTGTCGCCGATGATATCCCGCGCGATAAAATTAATGGCCGCAGCCTTGAGGCGTTTATTAATGATTTCCCACTCAGTGAAAGCGACCGAAAAGCGATTCTGGATTTGCATGTGAATCCGGTGGATTACCTGAAAGGCATGTCAGTCGACGAAAAAACAGCGTGGATGGACACCCACAGTTACCGGGATTTCCTGGTGGAAAAAGTCGGCCTGAGCAACACGGCGGTGATGTATTTCCAGCAACGGACCAACGACTTTTTTGCCATCGGTATCGAAGGCGTGAGTTGTAGCGATGCCAGAACCTGTGCACTTCCGGGGATGGATGCCATGGCGTTACCGCCGCTCGATGAAGAGGCGCAGGCCGATCTCGACGAACCCTATGTTTATCATTTCCCTGATGGTAATGCCGGGCTTGCGCGTTTGATTGTCCGCCACCTGATCCCTGATGCGCTACCTGGCAACACCATGGAAGATTCCGTTACCGCCAGGCTTCAGTATGACAAGCTGGATCTGCCGCAAAACACCACGCGCCTGCGCCTTAACAGCATCGTGATTAATGCTGCAAACACCGAAGACGGAGTGGTGCTGACCTACGTGAACGACGGCAAAGCCCATCGGGTGAAAGGGCGAAAAGCCATCATGGCGGGATACAATATGATGATCCCGTATCTGGTGCCTGAAACGCCGGAAGACCAAAAAGCCGACCTGCGGCTGAACGTCAAAGCGCCACTGGTGTACACCAATGTGGTGGTAAAAAACTGGCAGGCCTTCACGAAATTAGGCATCCACGAATTCTATTCTCCCGCCGCACCTTATAGCCGTGTGAAGCTCGATTATCCGGTGAGCATGGGAAATTATCAGCATCCGCAAAACGCCGATGAACCGATGTGCCTGCATATGGTTTACGTGCCGACCTATCCCGGTAGCAAACTGAGCGCACGCGAGCAGTTCCGTCAGGGGCGAGCGTATTTACTCGGCACGCCGTTCGACACGCATGAAAAAATGATCCGTTCGCAATTGCAGGAAATGCTCGGCCAGACCGGCTTTGACCATGAACGAGATATCACCGCCATTACCGTTAACCGCTGGGCGCACGGGTATGCCTATTACGCCAGTGCGTTGTTTGATGATATGGACAAAATCCCCGCGATCGTCGAGCGGGCGCGTAAGCCGATTGGACGCATCGCAATAGCCAACTCTGACTCAGACTGGGACGCCTACGCGCATACCGCGATTGACCAGGCGTGGCGTGCGGTCAACGAACTGAAGGCGATGGGATGAGCGACATGAAACAGACTTTACTGGCCATCGGCTGCTTATTAGTGACAGGCAATGCTGCGGCGACGTCAGCGGGCGAATATATGGCGCGCGCATCAGACTGTGTGGCGTGTCATACCGCAGAGGGCGGCCAACCGATGGCGGGTGGGAAAAAGTTCTCCACGCCGGTCGGCGATATTTACGCCACCAATATTACCCCCGATAAAAGCTCCGGTATTGGTAATTACCGCTACGAAGATTTTGAAAAAGCCGTCCGGCACGGCGTTGCAAAAGATGGCCATGCGCTTTATCCCGCGATGCCGTATCCGTCGTATGCCAGAATGAGCGATAAAGACATCCACGCGCTTTACGATTATTTCATGCATGAAGTGCCGGCCTCGCCGGAAAAAAACAAAGAGAATGACATTCCTTTGCTGCTGTCTGCCAGATGGCCTCTGCATGTGTGGAACTGGTTATTTGTCGACGAGGTGAAGCCGGAGACGCCGGTTATAAAAGACGATAACCATAAAGAATTACTCAGCCGTGGCGCATATCTGGTTGAAGGACCGGGCCATTGCGGTGCGTGTCATACTCCGAGAGGGGTGACGATGCAGGAAAAAGGGTATGACGCCTCCAGCGATGTTTATCTTAGCGGCGCGACAATTGATGGCTGGTATGCGCCTTCGTTAAGAAACATCTCGATGTCCCAGGATGAATTAAAAGATTTATTACGTATGGGGCGGAGCCAGCATAACGCGATATCCGGGCCAATGAGCGAAGTCGTCACACAGAGCACGCAATATCTGACCGAAAGCGATTTGAATGCTATCTCATTTTATTTGCTGAGTTTTAATCGCAAAGCCACCGCACCGGTTTCACCTGACGGTTCTATTGTCTATAAACCGACGGATGGTAAAACGCTTTATTCCATGTATTGCTCGACCTGCCACGGTGATGATGGAAAGGGCAAAGATTTCACCGTTCCCTCTCTGGCGAATAATTCCTTAATTACCGCCAAAGATCCGTCGTCATTAATCTCGGTTATTTACCATGGCGCTGAAACACCGCAAACCCAGGGCAATATCTCTTTTAAAATGCCAGCCTATAAAGAAGTGATGTCTGACGATGAACTGACCAACGTAGTTAATTATGTCAGAGGCAACTGGGGCAATGGCGCGCCACAGGCGACAAAGGGTGATATTAAAAAAGTCAGTGGTGCGGAAAAATAAAAAAACCTGATTAACGCAACTTGCCGGGTAGGCACACACTTATCCGGCTGCAAGCATTAAGCACGGCACAAAGGCGAACGGTTGTGAGCGCAGCGGTTGATGCAGGTGCGCGAGGGAGTTAAATTACGCCAACCCCTTTAGCTATCTGGAAACGTGATGAGTGAAATTAAACTGAGCCTCAATGAAAAGGAAGATATTCGCCAGAAGCTGGTGGATTACTGTGAGGCGAATTTCGATTTAACGCTTGAACAGTTCGATGCCGATTTTTTCACCGATTTCGTCATCAAAGAGTTGGGAACTGCTCTGTTTAACGCCGGTGTCGATGAGGCCATCAAAACCCATGTTGCTTATTGCGACCGTATCCAGGAAGAGATGGATTTGAAGAAAATCCTCTAGTGTCTGTACAGGATGCAAATACATTGCGGCAGCCATAACAGGCTGCCGCAAAGGTTTACACCGCTAACAAGCGTGGATTAACTCCGACATTCGCGGAACAGATCAAGGTCAGGGTTATAGACGCTCGAGGTGATATCCCACAGCCCCAACACCGATGAGAACAGGTTGTCGTGAGAGTAGCTGTTTTTACCCGCATTGTTTTTCAGACAGGTCATATTAAGATGTTTGTCGGCGATAAAGCCCGGTGACATCCACACCTGCATCGGAATATGTGTTTGCTGGTCTGGTGCCAGTTTGTACGGTGTGCCATGCAGATACAGGCCACTTTCTCCTAACGACTCACCATGATCGGAAACATACAGCAGCACCGTGTTGTACTGGTCGCTGTAAGTTTTGAGTTTATCGATCATTTGCGCCAGCACATGGTCGGTATGGCGAAGGGTATTGTCATAGGTGTTGACCAGTTGTTGCTGGCTACAGTTTTCAATATCGCTTCGCGCGCACTCTGGCATAAAGTGGCGGTCTTCAGCCGGATAACGCTGATAATAAGTCGGCCCATGACTGCCAATCATATGGAAGGCGATAAGTTTATCACCGCCCATTTTGGCCACTTCCTCATCGAGATTATCCAGCATCACCTCGTCGTAACAGGTGTCGCCATTACACAGCTTCGCGTTATCGGTCGGTTTGATTTCGATAGTCGGAATGCGGTTACACACGCCTTTACAGCCGCCATCGTTATCTTTCCACAACAGAGAAACACCGGTTTTTTGCACCACATCGAGGAAGTTTTCACTGTTGGAAGCTTTGTGGGCATCGTACTCGGTGCGGTTCATATCTGAGAACATGCACGGCACGGAAATAGCGGTGGCGGTGCCACACGAATGGACATCCTTAAACGAGATAACATTCCCCGCCTGACTGGTGAAAGCATTGGTGTCGCGTGAATAGCCGTTCATGGCGAAGTTCTGGCTACGGGCGGTTTCACCAATGACGAGGAACATCAAGGTCGGTTTATCTTTACCGGCAGCGCGTCTGGCGTCATTACCTAATGTCTGGAAAGGCTCTTTGGTGGTGAAGTACGTCGCTTGCAGGTCACGAACGGTGCTGTAGACGTAGTTTGCCGGGATAATCTCTTTATTTAGCGTCGAGTTATTGCGCCCGACAGAGGCGTAATCCTGATAGTAAAGTGCGGCAACGCCTGCGACCAACAGCAACGATGCCGCCATCGACAACAAGCGGTAAGCAACCCCTTTGTACCACTTCGCTGGATATTCAATCTTCAATAAGAACAGCAAGATAGCGGGTAAAACACCCGTTAGCAGGATCCATAAAATGATAGAACCATTGAGATACGAATGGGCTTCTTGCGGATTGGTTTCGAGGATGTTTTCGATCATCGATTGATCAAACATCACTTTATATTTCAGTGTCGAGTAGCTGACCATCGACCCGGTGATTAACATCAGCGCGAAGAACGGCTTCATCAGGTAGCGAATAGAAAAGGGCAGGAAGACGAAATTGAGTGCCGCTACCAGAACAAAGGGTATGGAGATAACAAAGCCCATTTTGACGTGTTCGAGGTGGGTCAAAATATCGTAAAAATGCAGTAATACTGGCCAGTTAAGCAAGAAGGCAAAAACCACCGCCAACAGTAAAACCAGTGGGATAAGCTTAATCCTGAAAAGTACGGGCATTAACATCTCCGTGAGGTCATTGATTCCAATAGTTACAGCTGGCCGAATGATCCCGTTTGCAAACGAGACGGCACATGTCACACATGTCTGTGTGAACTATTTAATCAGTAGTGAGAGAGGTTATTTTGCGCCTGCAAACCTTAATTTAACCTTAATCGAATGCGTACAGTCGAAATGAACGGTATTTCTCAGGGGGGATGTAATAGAAACAGCTGTTTATTCAGAAGGTTATCTGATGGTTTTGGCAGGGTGGATATCAATGGGGGAGTTATTCAAATAATGAGGTTTTTTAACACCGTCGGACTCAGTCTTAATATTGAGCTAAGAATTCTCTGTTAAGTTGTTTGAATTTAATATCGGTTTAACTTGCAGGGTTTTTATTCGGAGTTGTTTTGCTGAAATTTAATTAAACTGCTTTTGATCAACTGCCATCGATAAAATGATAGTTTGTGGACGACTGGCGGGTAAGCAATGCGTCACCCGCCAGACTGCTGTTATTTACGGCCCAGCAAGAAACCAAACACCACACCTACTGCTGCGGCAATCGCGATACCCGCAACCGGGTTGGTCGATACCTGATCCCGCACATTATCTGCTGCGTCTCGTACGGCATAACTGGCTTGAGATGCATACTTGCGTGCTGCTCCCTTTAATTCTTCATCAGGGCGCTGGGTATGCTTGCCATAAAATTCACGTGCTGTACCTGCTGCTTCGTTAACTTTGTCTGCTGTTTTATCAAACATTCTGAACTCCTGATAAGTAAATACAGAACTAAGTATAGTTGAGTGACAGCGGGCAAAAGTTTTTGCCGGATAATTCGGACAATGTGAAGAAATTGGTTACTTTTGATACACAAAGAGAGAGGGGGATGATGTGTTGAATCCTGGAGAATTAGCGCCGCCGTGGCGCAATTCCTGGCGTGCGTTTCAGACACTTTCCGAGCAGCAACAAACCCACCATTACGGCGATGTCTCAGCGGAAGTGAAATTAGCTTTCACCAATTACAACTGGACGGAAGTCTTTAGCTGTTCATAACGATGCACTGCGTAAATGGCTGAGCTTGCGATAGTTCTGGGGTGACATGCCAACATACTTATTAAACGTACTGTAGAAACTGCTGCTGGAATGGAACCCGGCGGTGAGGGCAATATCGAGAATCGACTTGTCCGTATCGCTTAGTAGCGCACGCACATGGTTCACGCGCATCGCGGTAATGTATTGTTTCATCGTCAACTGCATCACCCGCTGAAAAATGCCCATCGCATAATTCGGGTTGAGTTTGGCATGCCCGGCGACCCGTTCAATGGTCAGCGCCTGATCGTAATTCGCCCCGATAAACTCCAGCATCTGGCTGACATAAAACTGCGCGTGGCGTGAGACGTTATTGCCGCTGCTCTGGGTGCGCGGCGTCTTATTCACCAGAATCGGCTGCCAGCCTGACAGACTAAAACGCTTTAGCATCAGGCCAATTTCGTCGATCGCCAGTTGCCGAATTTGCTCGTTAGGGCTGTTTATCTCCTGCTGCCAACGCGCGACCTCAAAAGCACTAATCTGTTGAGCGTTTAGTGATTTGATCACCATTCCGTGGGTGACATGGTTAATGAGCTGCCTGTCCAGCGGCCACGAGAGAAACAGATGCATCGGCAGATTAAAAATCGCCATATTTGAACAGTCACCGGGGCGGGTCAGTTGATGTGGCGTACAGGCCCAGAACAGCGTGATATGCCCCTGTTTAATCTGCACCGCTTCGTTGTTGAACAGATATTCCACATCCCCGTCGAACGGGACATTCACCTCGACCTGGCCGTGCCAGTGGCAGGAGCCCATGGAGTGCGGTTTGCGAAGCTCGATGTCCAGGCGCTGGTATTCTGAATAGAGCGACAGCGGGCTGAGGGTCTTTTTATCGGTACTGCTGCACATATGCGGGTCGGGTGGCAGGCTTGCCTGGCTAGAATGCATGTCTTACTCCGGTTCCTGATTTATCAGAAATTGTGGCACAAACCTGGAAAAGCGAATGTGAAGCCCCGCGAATTTGTCATGCTCAGGCACAAAATCAGTAGTGACTTCCCCGAAATCTCTGCTTTCCTGGCTAAAAACTCCTGAAAACTCAGTTTTAACGCCAGGGGGAAATAAATCTGAGTTTTCCGGAATGCTCCGCCGGGAAGAGGGAGGAGAAGCGGTAATCTGCGTGCCACTCTGAAAGGGTTCAATTACGCCACGGAGAAGCACAATGTCAGCACCTAAAATTACCTTTATCGGCGCGGGCTCGACGATTTTTGTCAAAAATATCCTCGGTGATGTTTTCCATCGCCAGGCTCTGAAGTCCGCCCATATCGCCCTGATGGATATTGATGAAACCCGCCTTGAAGAGTCGCATATTGTGGTGCGTAAGCTGATGGATTCAGCGGGTGCCTGCGGCAAAATCACCTGCCATCTCAGTCAGAAAGCTGCGCTTCAGGATGCAGATTTCGTGGTCGTCGCGTTCCAGATTGGCGGTTATGAGCCTTGTACGGTTACCGACTTTGAAGTCTGTAAACGCCACGGCCTTGAGCAAACCATTGCTGATACCTTAGGCCCAGGCGGCATCATGCGTGCGCTGCGTACTATCCCGCATTTATGGCAAATCTGTGAGGATATGACGGAAGTTTGCCCGCAAGCCACGATGCTCAATTACGTTAACCCAATGGCGATGAATACCTGGGCAATGTACGCACGTTATCCGCATATCAAGCAGGTGGGATTGTGCCACTCGGTGCAGGGAACGGCGGAAGAGCTGGCGTGCGATCTCGCCATTGACCCAGCCTCGCTGCGTTATCGCAGTGCCGGGATCAACCATATGGCGTTTTATCTGTCGCTTGAGCGTAAAACCGCCGACGGCGAATACGTCAATATTTACCCTGAATTGCTGCAAGCTTATGAATCCGGGCTGGCGCCGAAACCCAATCACCATGGCAACGCGCGATGTGAAAATATCGTGCGGTATGAGATGTTCAAAAAACTCGGCTATTTCGTGACGGAATCTTCTGAGCACTTTGCGGAATATACGCCGTGGTTTATCAAGCCTGGGCGCGAAGATTTAATTGAGCGTTATAAAGTGCCGCTGGATGAATATCCGAAGCGCTGTGTTGAGCAACTGGCCAACTGGCGCAAAGAGCTTGAGGAGTATAAAACCGCCGACAGAATCGATATAAAACCGTCGCGGGAATACGCGAGCACTATCATGAATGCGTTATGGACCGGTGAGCCGAGCGTGATTTATGGCAACGTGCGCAACGATAATCTTATCGAGAACCTGCCGCAGGGATGTTGTGTAGAGGTGCCGTGTCTGGTGGATGCTAACGGCATTCAACCTACGCATATCGGTATGCTGCCGTCCCATCTCGCGGCGTTGATGCAAACTAATGTCAATGTCCAGACACTGCTGACCGAAGCGATGTTGACCGAGAATCGCGACCGTGTTTATCACGCCGCGATGCTTGATCCCCACACCGCAGCGGTATTGGGTATCGAGGAGATTTATGCGCTGGTGGACGATTTGATTGCCTCCCATGGTGACTGGTTACCGGCGTGGCTGCATCGCGCATAACAGCGAATGCCGGGAGTCATTCCCGGCACCTGACGAGTCTAATAACAGAAGGAGGGCGCTGGAAACAGCGACCCTGTACCCTATATGAGCATATCGATTAAAACAAAACTCAGTTATGGATTTGGGGCATTTGGTAAAGATTTCGCTATCGGTATCGTTTACATGTACCTGATGTATTACTACACCGACGTCGTAGGTTTGTCGGTGGGGCTGGTGGGTACGCTGTTTTTGGTGGCAAGGATCTGGGATGCCATCAACGACCCGATCATGGGCTGGATAGTCAACAGTACCCGCTCGCGATGGGGGAAATTTAAACCGTGGATTTTGGTGGGCACCCTTGCCAACTCCGCGATCCTGTTTTTGCTGTTCAGCGCGCATCTGTTTGAGGGAACGACACAGATAGTGTTCGTCTGGGTGACCTATATCTTGTGGGGCATGACCTACACCATCATGGATATTCCCTTCTGGTCGATGGTGCCGACCATTACGCTGGATAAACGCGAACGTGAAGAACTGGTGCCTTTCCCGCGCTTTTTTGCCAGTCTGTCCGGGTTTATCACCGCCGGGATCACCCTGCCGTTCGTGAATTATGTCGGTGGCGGGGACCGCGGATTCGGCTTCCAGATGTTCACCCTGATCCTGATTGCCTTCTTCATCGCCTCTACCATTATCACGCTGCGTAATGTTAAAGAGGTTTATTCGTCGGGCAGTGACGCGACAGCCGACAGCAGCCGCCTGACATTAAAAGCTATTGTTGCGTTGATCTATAAAAACGATCAGCTCTCCTGCGTGTTGGGAATGGCGCTGGCCTACAACATTGCCTCCAATATCATCGCGGGCTTTGCCATCTATTACTTCACCTATGTGATCGGCGACGCCAGTCTCTTCCCGTACTACATGTCTTATGCAGGCGCGGCAAACTTGTTAACGCTGATCCTGTTCCCACGGTTGGTAAAAGCGCTGTCACGGCGATTGCTGTGGGCGGGTGCCTCGATATTACCGATTCTGGGGGGCGGGGTGCTGCTATGGATAGCGTTGGCGGGATATCACAATGTCTGGCTGATTTCGCTGGCCGGGATTTTGCTTAATGTCGGGACAGCACTTTTCTGGGTCTTGCAGGTGATAATGGTGGCGGACACGGTGGATTACGGGGAGTACAAACTCAACGTGCGCTGCGAAAGCATTGCCTATTCGGTGCAAACCATGGTGGTGAAAGGCGGTTCGGCCTTTGCAGCCTTTTTCATTGCTCTGGTGCTGGGGATTATCGGTTACGTACCGAATGTGCCACAAACCCAAAGCACCGTGGTGGGCATGCAATTCATCATGATTGCGTTGCCTGCGGTGTTCTTCCTGATAACGCTGGTGTTCTACTTCCGCCTCTACAAGCTGAACGGCGATCTGTTGCGCAGGATCCAGATACATTTGTTGGATAAATACCGCAAGCCGGTGGAGCCTGAGAGGCACAAACATGCCAGCATCGTTCTCACAAAAACATCCGACGTGAAGGCGTAATAAAACAGGGCACGGAGGCCCTGTCTTTTGTTTCCCCCGACTTCTAAATCAACTCGGGCAACCCATGCAGTAACTTATCGAGCTTAACGGGATAATCCCTGACCCGCACGCCCGTCGCGTTATAAATCGCATTCGCAATCGCAGCACTTACGCCACACAAACCCAGCTCACCCACGCCTTTGGCTTTCATCGGTGAAGAAACAGGGTCAGTGTCATCGAGGAAAATGACTTCTTGCAGCGGGATGTCGGCGTGTACCGGCACTTCATAGCCGGCGAGGTCGTGATTAACGAAATATCCCAGCCGCGTATCAATGCTTAATTCTTCCATCAATGCCGCACCAACGCCCATGGTCATGGCGCCAATCACCTGGCTCCTGGCGGTTTTGGGATTCAAAATTCGGCCTGCGGCACAGACCGCCAGCATGCGTCGAATGCGTGTTTCACCGCTCGCCATGTCGACGGCCACTTCAACAAAATGCGCCGCGAAGGTAGATTGCTGGTACTGCTTTTCCAGAGCGCCAAATTCGATGGTGTCTTCAACGGTTAACTTGCCGTCAGCCGCGGCTTCTTTCAGACCCGCATGGCGATTACCGTCGCTAATCTGCTCATCAGCAAATACCGCGTTCGCAGGATCAAAACCGAGCTTTTGTGCCACCGCTTCGCGCAATTTCACACAGGCCGCGTAAACCCCGGCGGTAGAGCTATTCGCCCCCCATTGTCCGCCGGAGCCGGCGGAAACCGGGAAGCTGGAATCGCCAAGGTTTACCACCACTTTTTCCAGCGGCACCCCGAGCATTTCTGCTGCGGTCTGGGCAATGATGGTATAGCTGCCGGTGCCGATATCCGTCATATCGGTTTCGACAGTGACGATGCCCTGGGCGTCCAGATGAACGCGCGCGCCAGACTTCATCACCAGGTTGTTACGAAACCCTGCCGCCACTCCCAGGCCGATTAACCATTGCTTATCCCGTATTTGAGCGGGCGTAGCGTTGCGTGCTTTCCAGCCAAACTGCTCAGCACCCGTACGTAAGCATTCCACTAACTGGCGTCGCGAAAAGAAGCGTTCGGGATGGGCGGGGTCGACTTGCGTATCGTTGAGAATACGAAACTCAACCGGGTCGATTCCGACTTTCTCGGCTATCTCGTCAATAGCGATTTCCAGCGCCATCAAGCCCGGCGCTTCTCCGGGCGCACGCATCGCATTGCCTTCGGGTAAATCAAGCCTTGCGAGACGTAATCCGGTAAAGCGGTTGGCCCCTGCATACAGCAACTGTGTCTGCTGAACGGCGGTTTCCGGCTGGCCATCTGGCAGGTTACCGGACCAGCTTTCATGGGAGATGGCGCTAATCTTGCCGCTTTTGTCAGTGCCAATACGAATGTGCTGGAGAGTGGCGGGGCGGTGGGTAGTATTGTTGGCGATAAACGGTCTTTGCAGGGCAATTTTCACCGGGCGTTTCGCCGCCCGTGCCCCGAGCGCTGCCAGTAACGTATCGCTGCGCAAGAACAACTTCCCGCCAAATCCGCCGCCGATGTAAGGCGAGCGCACATGAATATGGTCTTTGGGGATTTTCAGGGTAGTGGCGAGATCGGTTCGACACCAGTCAATCATCTGATTGGATGTCCAGACCGTGAGTTTATCGCCTTCCCAGGCAGCCATGGTGGCGTGGGGTTCCATCGCCATATGGCTTTGATCCGGCGTGGTGTAGGTGGCATCAAGCTGCACTTCGGCGGCAGAAAATGCGCGTTCGAAATCGCCAACGGAGGCGTCCGGCTCGCTTTCAGGCGGTGTGGTGACAGAATCTTTCTGGCTGGCCAAATCGTAAATACCGCGCTCGCGATGATAATCCACCTCGATTAACACCGCCGCTGCCCGCGCTTGCTCGAAGGTTTCGGCGACCACCACGGCGATCGCCTGATGGTAGTGCTCGATTTCAGGGCCAGCCAGCAGTTTAGCGGTGTTCTTTTCTCCTTTGCCCAGCTGACCTGCGTTGTCAGCGGTAACAATCGCCAGCACGCCTGCGGCGTTGCGTGCCGTGGTGACATCAATCGTGCTGATTTTTCCTTTTGCTACGGCGGAACCAAGGACGTATCCATAAGCGACATTGGGCACTTCGTCATGCCATTCGTAAGCATAATGCGCCGTGCCAGTGGTTTTGCGCGGGCCATCAATTCTGTCCAGAGGATGGCCGACGACTTTAAGCTGGTCGATGGGATTATCTTTGGCAGGAGTGTCAAATTTCATCGGTTATCCCCTCGCTTGCGTCAGTACCGAGGCGAGCATGCGCTTCGCCAGGGTAAGCTTGAATTCGTTTTCCGCCGTCGGGTGCGCTGTGGCGAAGAGTCGTTCATAAACCCCCTGGCTGCTGCTGCCCACTTGCGCATCGGCATCTTCAACACGCCACGGTTTGTAGGCCACCCCCCCTAACGCCACGCGTCCGCTACCGTCGCTTTGCACGATAGTGGCGACGGAAACCAGGGCAAAGGCGTAGGAGGCGCGGTCTCGGACTTTGCGATAAATATGCGTGCCAGCAATGGGGGGCGGGAGCGTGACGGAGGTTATCAATTCCCCCGCATTCAGCGCGTTTTCCAGATGTGGCGTCTTCCCTGGCGCGCGATAAAAGTCGGCCACCGGGATTTTGCGCACCTGTCCGTCAGGATTGATAGTTTCAATTTCAGCATCAAGCAGGCGCATCGCCACCGCCATATCGCTCGGATGGGTGGCGATACACGCCTGGCTTGCACCCACGACGGCGTGCTGGCGGCTGAAGCCCTCTAAAGCGGCACACCCACTGCCGGGAAGCCGCTTGTTGCAAGGCTGATTGGTGTCGTAGAAGTAGGGGCAACGGGTGCGCTGGAGCAGATTACCGGCGGTGGTGGCCTGGTTGCGTAACTGGCCTGAGGCACCAGCAAGTAGCGCGCGCGAAAGCACGGCGTAATCACGGCGCACTCGCTCATCGGAGGCCAGATCGGTGTTGCGCACCAGCGCACCGATTCGCAGACCGCCATTATCGGTTGGCTCAATTTTATCCAGTGCGAGGTCGTTGACATCTATCAGATGAGAAGGGGTTTCAATCTCCAGTTTCATCAAATCGAGGAGATTAGTCCCACCGGCAATAAATTTGGCATTCGGGGTACGTTTAGCGCTGGCAGCCGCCTCGGCAGGAGTCTTAACGCGTTCGTAGGTAAAAGCCTTCATGATTTCACGCCTCCCGCGACATCCTCAATCGCTGCAAGAATGTTGGAATACGCACCGCATCGACAAATGTTACCGCTCATGCGCTCACGAATTTCGTCAGCCGTTGCTTGCGGCGGTGAGACCAAATCGACGGTGACGTGGCTTGGAATACCCATTTCGATCTCTTTGAGTACGGCGACGGACGAACAAATTTGCCCCGGCGTGCAGTAACCGCACTGGTAGCCGTCATGCTTAATGAAGGCGGCTTGCATCGGGTGTAAATGGTCCGGTGTACCCAGACCTTCGATGGTGGTGATGTCTGCCTCTTGCTGCATCACCGCCAGCGTCAGGCAGGAGTTGATGCGGCGGCCATCGACGATCACCGTACACGCGCCGCACTGACCGTGATCGCACCCTTTTTTGGTGCCGGTAAGATGCAGATCCTCGCGCAGTGCATCCAGCAGCGTGGTGCGGGTGTCTACATTCAGTTGCCGGGTTTCACCGTTAACTTTTAAGGTGACGGGCATCATTTCCGGTGGCGGTGTCGGGGCGCTATCGCTTGCACCCAGCGCGTGGGAGGGTGTCATCGCCATGGCCGCCGATGCCGCACCGACTTTTAACAGTTCACGCCGTGTCAGACTAAAACCGTAATATTCAATATTGGTGCTGTGATTTGGGATCCAGTGGCTGCCTGTGTCCTGCAGGTGCCCTTTGTCAGTTTCAGGGTTTGGGTCGCTCATACCGCCTCCAGTGTTCTGAACGTTGAACCAGGAAAAGGGGGTGCTGTGGCTTCTTGGTTGTTTAAATTTTTAATACGAACTATTAAGCATAGTCTGCAGTTGCGCTGAGATTATTCCTGAATTCCGCAAAGGGTCATGAAGGAGGTTAATGAATAGGAAGGGAGTGGATGCAAGATAATTCTGGTTCGTCAGCCCTGCGTCAACCCGACGCGATTTTTGTTCTAAGCTTTATGCTCTGCTAATGAACTTCACAGGAGCAAAATATGCCAAATAAGACTGGGAAAACCGAGCCACGCAATCAACCCCACTCTGATAGCTATCCGAAGCCACCCTTTGAACGTCAAAAGCAGCCTTTCCCGGGCCTGGCCAGCAAAATGATCCCCGTACCGGATCATGGGGAAACGTCGTACAAGGGTAGCGACAGGCTAAAAGGGAGCAAGGCATTGATTACGGGCGGTGATTCCGGGATTGGCCGTGCTGTTGCCATCGCATTTGCCCGGGAAGGTGCCGATGTCGCCATCAACTATCTTCCAGAAGAAGAGGAAGATGCAAAACAGGTGATTGCTCTGATTGAGGCAGAAGGGCGCAAGGCGATTGCCATCCCGGGTGATATTCGCGATGAGGCGTTTTGCCAAAAATTGGTGAAGCACGCGGTAAACGAATTGGGTGGGCTGGATTTGCTGGTCAACAATGCGGGTCGCCAACAATTCCGGAACTCCATCAAAGAGCTCACCACCGAAGATTTTGACGCCACGTTTAAAACCAATGTCTATGCGATGTTCTGGATAACCAAAGCAGCATTAGAGCATTTGAAAAGCGGAGCCTCCATCATCAACACCTCTTCGGTGCAGGCATTTTTGCCAAGCGACAATTTGCTGGATTATTCCCAGACCAAAGCTGCAATCGTGGCTTTCACCAAATCACTGGCCAAACAACTGGCACCGGATGGTATCCGCGTCAACGCCGTTGCCCCAGGTCCATACTGGACGGTGTTGCAGGTGAGTGGGGGACAGCCGCAGGAAAAAGTTGAAAAGTTTGGTGCATCAGCCCCACTGGGCCGCCCAGGCCAGCCGGCAGAAATTGCTGGATTGTATGTCACCCTCGCATCACCGGAGTCGAGTTTCACTTCGGGGCAGGTGTGGTGCTCTGATGGCGGTACGGGCACGCTGTAATATTTAAATAGAGCGTATGAAAGCCACCCTGTATCGGGTGGCTTTTTTGTTATTGAGATGAGAGTTTATTTCATGGAGCAAATCGAGACCATGTGTGGCTTTAACATTTATTTATCACAAAACGTTTAATATATTTTTGAAATGCCACTGCTAATATCTGTTGGATATTTTCTCACTAACAGGAAAACACCATGAAAAAAATGACAGCTATTATTTTATTATCTTCGCTGGCAATGGTACCGCCGGTATTCAGTGCACCCACCGGAACGCTGAGTGTGCATATTTTAAATCAGCAGACGGGTTTACCTTCGTCTGATGTTGATGTCACCCTTGAGAAACAGCAACAAAGCGGCTGGAAAACACTGGCTGAGGGAAAAACCGATCGTGATGGGCGCATCTCATCTTTTTATCCGCAAAATGGCGATATGGAACCGGGCGTTTATAAAGTGACCTTTAAAACCCATGAGTATTTCAGCGCTCAAAAAATGGAATCATTCTTCCCTGAGATACCGGTGCTATTTACAGTAACCAAAACCAATCAAAAACTGCATATTCCGTTATTACTGAGCCAGTATGGTTATTCGACGTATAAAGGAAGTTAATTTATTATTCTGCGTTTTGTGAATGCGTGCTTAGGGTTGTTTGTTTATTTTGAAGAGAGGGATGAAGCTTAGAATGTTTCTTTAAGAATGGTGCGTCCGAGTGGACTCGAACCACCGACCCCCACCATGTCAAGGTGGTGCTCTAACCAACTGAGCTACGGACGCACTGTTTTTGCGGTAATACTTACTGCGGTACAACAAGAAAATGGTGCGTCCGAGTGGACTCGAACCACCGACCCCCACCATGTCAAGGTGGTGCTCTAACCAACTGAGCTACGGACGCACTGTGTTGTCTGGGACAACGGGGACGAATATTAGCGGCAGCTCTCAAACCTTGCAAGCGCTAAACCGTAATTTTCTTCCATAATTCACTTGTTTGCTGAGCATCTGCGCAACTCGATGGAAAAATAGCCGCCAGAATGGCGGCTATAAGCTGTTGTCGGATGACGCTGCGCTTAACTGACCTACAAAAGCCAAAATAAACCTGAGCGGTTTTATCGCGCGGCGCGCTGCAAAATGGTGACGGATGGCTGACGTTGCAACATCCGCATCCGCAGCATCATCATGATTGCCGCTGAGGTCAGGCCGATGATAAATCCAGTCCAGAATCCTGCCGGACCCATCGGTTCCACTACCCAGTCGGTCAAGGCAAGAATATAACCGCTCGGCAAACCCAGCACCCAGTAGGCGATAAACGTAATAAAGAAAATCGAACGCGTATCTTTATAGCCACGCAGAACGCCGCTCCCCACCACCTGAACGGAGTCAGAAAGCTGATAAATCGCCGCCAGCAACATCAGATGTGCCGCAAGCGCCACCACTTCCGGATTGTTGTTATAGAGCAGGGCAATATGTTCGCGCATCACGATAGTGAAAATAGCGGTAAGAGTCGCCATACACATCGCCACGCCAATCCCCGTCCATGCTGCGGTTTGGGCATCAAGCGTTGAACCCTGGCCCAAACGGAAGCCGACGCGAATTGTGACTGCCGCTGACAGCGACAATGGCAAAACGAACATCAGAGAGCTGAAGTTCAGGGCAATCTGGTGACCGGCGACGTTAATAATGCCTAACGGTGCAACCAGCAAAGCCACGACCGCAAACAGCGTGACTTCAAAGAACAGCGCCAGGGCAATCGGCAGCCCAAGCTGCGTCAAGCGTTTCATCACTTTCCAGTCGGGCTGGACAAAACCTTTAGGGTTGCGGATATCGCGCATTGAGCGTGAGTTCTTCACATAAGAAATCATGCTAAAGAACATCACCCAGTACACTGCTGCGGTAGCAACACCACAGCCCACGCCACCGAGTTCAGGCATCCCAAAATGGCCATAAATAAAGATGTAGTTAACCGGAATATTAACTAACAGGCCGATAAACCCCATCACCATGCCAGGTTTGGTTTTCGCCAGGCCTTCGCACTGGTTACGCGCCACCTGGAAGAATAAATAACCCGGCACGCCCCACAACAGCGCGCGTAAATAGCCCACCGCTTTATCGGCAAGTTGCGGATCGATATTTTTCGTCGCGTGGATAATATGGCCCGCGTTCCACAGCACAATCATGATGAGGACTGAAACAATGCCCGCCAGCCAAAAGCCCTGGCGAATCTGGTGAGCGATACGCTCACGACGGCCTGAACCATTGAGTTGTGCAACGGTTGGCGTCAGTGCCATCAATAAGCCATGGCCGAACAGGATGGCGGGGAGCCAGATAGAGGTACCGATTGCCACAGCGGCCATATCGGTTGCGCTGTAGCCACCGGCCATCACGGTATCGACAAAACCCATTGAGGTTTGTGCAATCTGCGCGAGGATCACGGGTATCGCCAGCGCGAGTAGCTGGCGGGCTTCAACTATGTACTTCTGCATTTTTACACCTGATTATTTTAGTTATTAGAAAGACAAACAAGACCGCCAGAATTGGCAGGGAAATAGGAATTGCAGGGGAAATAACCTGACTATTGTAGCGGCAGAAAACGAATACGCCAGCCAAATAATGGTGGGGTAGTCTGGATAGCTGGCAAGCCTTTTTGCCAACTGTTAAAGTGCTTCATTATTTATAATACCCGTCATCCTTCGAGCTACAGGGGTATTGGCTGCATTTACAAACCCCAGTCACTTACTCAAGTAAGCTCCTGGGGATTTGCTCCCTGGCCGCCTTTCTGTAACTCGAATGCTAACGGGTATGTTCATACCCAAATAATTACCAGGAGCTTTACGATGTTTACAGGTATTGTGCAGGGCACAGCAACCCTGGTCTCCATTGATGAGAAACCGAACTTCCGCACGCATGTCGTCGCGATGCCAGACGCGATGTTACCCGGCCTTGAAACAGGCGCGTCGGTTGCGCATAACGGCTGTTGCCTGACGGTGACGGAAATCAATGGCAACCACGTCAGCTTTGATTTAATGAAAGAGACGCTGCGCATCACCAACCTCGGCGAGTTAGTCGTGGGAGATAGTGTTAACGTCGAACGTGCGGCAAAATTTAATGATGAAATCGGCGGGCATCTTATGTCCGGTCATATTATGACCACGGCTGAGGTGTCGAAAATTCTCACCTCGGAAAATAACCGCCAGATTTGGTTTAAAATTCAGGACAAAACTTTGATGAAATATATCCTGCATAAAGGATATATCGGCATCGATGGTATTAGTCTGACGGTGGGCGAAGTGACGGCAACACGTTTCTGTGTGCATTTGATTCCAGAAACGCTCCAGCGCACTACGCTTGGCAGCAAGAAACTGGGTAACCGCATTAATATCGAGATTGACCCGCAAACCCAGGCGATTGTTGATACCGTTGAACGTGTGCTTGCACAACGTGAAGCGACTTTGGATGCGTTGTTACCGAAAGAGTAAAGTTTAAAAGGTGGATGACGCTTGCGGCTTATCCACCTTATCGTTTCAAGGCGTTGGTCGAATTAGCGTAAGCGACAGCGGACGTTATGACGTCATCCGTATTACGCAATCACTATTACGCAATTAATAAACTCCCTCGCACCACATCGCTGGTCTGGCGCTCCCCTAATAGCAACTCCACGGCCCGACGGGCAATGCTTTCTAACGGGTATTTGATGGCCGGGATCGCATTCGAGCCTGGCATGCGGGTCGAACCGTCGAGGCTAAAGACCATCACCTTTTCCGGCACGTTTAATTGATACTGGTTAAGCATCATCACGGCTTCCTGCGCCTGGGTATCGTCGGTCACTAACAGGGCAGAGAACTTTACGCCACGGTTGATCAGGCGTTGCAACGCAATGCGGACGGAAGACTCATCTTCAATCACGAGCTGGCGGTTAAACGGCACGACATGGTTATGCAAAGCCTGATGATAACCCTCGAGCGTCAACGCCGCCGCTTCACCGCTGGCAAAGTTAATCAGCGCAATCTGCCGCCGTTGCTGGTTACACAAATAGTGCACCGCGGTTTCAGCCGCAAAAATATGATCGCACTGAATGCTGAAGTTATGCGAGGCACTGAGGCAATCAATCAGCATGATATCGTCGGCGAGTGCTGGCAGCGGAAAACGCGCGCCGACCACCACCAGCGCATCACATAATCCGTTAGATAACTCCTGCGCCGCTTGCGCCACGCTGTCGGGTTCGTTAGCAAAGCGCAGTAATAAATGTTTATGGTGCTGTTTGAGCTGTTTTTCTAACGCTTGCAGATAGCCCGTGGACTGCTGAATATGCTCCGTAGCACAAATCACCCCGATACAGTTTGTCGACTGGCTGCTCAAGGATTGCGCAATGGCATTGGGGGTGTAATTCAGAATTTCGGCTGCGCGCAACACCGCGAGACGACTCTCTTCTTTGACACCGCGACTGCCACTTAATACGCGCGAAACAGTGGCTTTGGATACCTGCGCGAGACGAGCTACATCATTAATATTCGACATGGTCTGCTGGCTTAGTAGGGTGGATGCGCAAATCGCCATCCACCGGTTTTGCGTGTTTTGGCGGGGGCGATGCGCTTACCCGCCGTACTGTGCTGAGATTACGAGCGATCGTTAAAGCCGTTTTCTGCTGCGGTCGCGCGATACCACTCGCCGCTTTTCTTGATGGTGCGCTGCTGAGTCTCAAGGTTTAACGAGACAAAACCGTAACGGTTTTTATAGGCGTTACACCAGGACCAGTTATCAATAAACGTCCACATATGATAACCGAGGCAGTTGCTGCCTTCGCTGATGCCTTTATGCAGCCACTTCAGGTGGTCGCGCACAAAATCAATGCGGTAATCATCCTGAATCTGGCCGTTTTCATCGAAACGCTGTTCGTTCTCAACACCCATGCCATTCTCGGAAATGTAGCAGTTCGGGTTGCCGTAGTTCTCACGCAGGTTGGTAAGAATATCGTAGATCCCTTGCTCGTAGATTTCCCAGCCACGGTATGGGTTCATTTTGCGGCCCGGCATCTCGTAAGCCTCGAAGAACCACTCTGGCATAAACGGACTATCAGGATTCACCAGCGAGTCGCGGCATTTGATGCGGCGTGGCTGGTAATAGTTGATGCCCAGTAAATCGACGACACCTGCGGCCAGCAGGGCTTTATCTTCTGGCTGGCACACCGGCAGTTGGCCGTGCTCTTTTAACAGCGCCACCAGTTCCTGCGGGTATTCACCACGCAAAGCCGGGTCGAGGAAGCTGCGGTTAAACATCAGGTCAGCAATATTTGCTGCTTTCACATCGGCCGGGTTTTGCGAGCGTGGGTAGGATGGCGTGAGGTTAAGGATAATGCCGATTTCACCGCCGTCGTTACGCGCATGGTAAGCCTTCACCGCCAGCGAGTGGGCAATCATGGTGTGGTAAGCCACTGTGGCCGCGCGTTTGAAATCCACCACATTCGGGTAATGGAAATCATACAGATAGCCGCCTTCAACAGGCACAACCGGCTCGTTGAAGGTAAACCAGTGCTTCACGCGATCGCCAAACAACTCGAAGCAAACTGTAGCAAACTCAGCGTAGGCGGTGACAACGTCACGACTTTCCCAGCCGCCTTGCTGCTGCATAACCATCGGCATATCAAAGTGGAACAGGTTGATAAACGGCTTGATGCCTTGCGCCACTAATTCGTCGATAACCTGATTGTAGAAGGCCACCGCTTCCTGATTGACGGCACCGCGACCTTCAGGGATCAGTCTTGCCCAGGAAATCGAGGTACGGAAGGTGTTGTGGTTAAGCGCCTTAAGCAGCGCGATATCTTCTTTCCAGTTTTTATAAAAGGTCGATGTGTCCGCAGGGCCTACGCCGTTATGGAAACGGGTCGGCTGCTCTTGATACCACTGATCCCAAATGGTGGCAGTTTTGCCAAAAGAGAGCGTTTCGCCTTCCGTTTGCGGTGCTGAACTCGCGCTGCCCCACCAGAAGTTATCAGGGAATACATATTTCATTTTCGTTCCTCGTTTGACGTGCCTGCCATCCGGGCAGGCAAAAAATAGTTAATTTGCGGCGACGGGATTACTGCTTTCCTGCATATTGCGCTCTTCGTCCTGTTTCAACAGGGTGCGCTCGTAAGCCTTCAGGAATGGGTAATACATCACAGCCGACATGACCATACAAATCAGACACATGATTACGGGACTTACCGCCCAGTTTGCGGCCCAGGATGCGCCAATCGGAGCGGGTGTGGTCCATGGTGTTAATGACACGACCTGCGCCACCCAACCCAGTTTGGTCGCGATGTAAGCAAGCGTTGCGTTAATCATCGGCACTAAGGTAAAGGGTAAGAAGAACAGCGGGTTCATGATGATTGGTGTACCGAACAAAATCGGTTCGTTGATGTTAAAGAAGCTTGGCACCACGCCCATTTTACCAATCGTGCGCAAGTGAATAGCGCGGCTGCGTAACAGCAGGAAGGCGAGTGGCAATGTGGAGCCGACGCCACCAATCAGCAAATAGTGATCCCAGAAACCTTGCAGATAAATATGCGGCAGCACATTGCCTGCGGCGAGTGCGGTCTGGTTTGCGGATAGGTTGGCCATCCAGAACGGGTTCATGATCCCGGTGACAATCAGCGCACCGTGAATACCGGCAAACCACAGGATCTGGCAGATAAACACCGAAATCAGAATCGCAGGCAAGGAGTCAGAGGCGGAAACCAGTGGCGCCAGCAGGTGCATAATCGCTTCGGGAATAATCATACCGGTGGTGGATTCAATAAACAGATTCAGTGGGTGCAGAGTCGCGACAATGACTACCACCGGGATAAGAATTTCAAACGAACGCGCCACACCGGTTGGCACTTCCTTTGGCAAGCGGATGGTGATGTTGTGACGTTTAAGGAAAGCGTACATTTCGCTGGCGTAGATGGCGGTCAGAAGGGAGGTAAAGATGCCCTGACCCGAGAAGTATTGCGTTGAGATGTGGCCGTCTTTATACGGGGCGGCAACCAGTAAAAATGCCATAAACGCCAGTAAGCCGGTCATTATCGGGTCGAGCTTATAGTGCTTCCCGAGGCTTGCACCGATACCAACAGAAATAAAGAAGGTCATCACACCCATGCTGAGATTAAACGGCAACATCAGCTGTTCGCGGTAGGTAAGAGAGAATTTCAACCATGAACGCGCAAAGCCCCAGGAGCTGTCCGGGGAGAAAGGGGGGAAAATAAACACTAACAAGAACGAACCGATAATCATAAACGGCAGGGCAGAGATAAAACCGTCGCGGATGGCGATTACATGGCGCTGAGAGCCCATCGCTCCGGCCATGGGGGTGACTTTTTGCTCAATCACATTGACCATTTTTTGGTACATGCTCATGGCGGGATCCTTGTTATTGTTTTGGAAGTTGGCTGATTGTGAAACAAACCGGAAACCGGTTTCCATCGCATAAATGGATAAGTGTTAGCGAGATCAAACTCGTGAAGAATGGAGAGCGGGAAACGTGAGGGACCCCACATTTTGTTAAGAAATTGCTACGGATAAGACAGGGAAGCGACTACCCCGACCACGTCGGGGTATCAGAGATTTAACGAGGAACGCGTAAACCGTGTTCGACGCCACGGGTAAAGACGATTTGCCACAGCTGTATGTCGCGGGCGCGGAACGCACCGGCACAGGCATTGAGGTAATAACTGAACATGCGTTTGAATCGTTCTGAATAGTTATTAGCAATTTCCGGCCAGGTATTCTGGAATCTCTCATGCCACGCCATCAATGTTTTGTCGTAGTCAGCACCAAAGTTATGCCAGTCTTCCATCACGAAATGACCTTCGCTGGCTTGAGCAATCTGGCTTACCGAAGGTAAACAGCCGTTCGGGAAGATATATTTGTTTATCCACGGGTCGACGGTGTTATCGGTTTTATTGGAGCCGATGGTGTGCAGCAGGAAAATACCTTCGGGTTTTAGATTGCGGTCAGCGACATCAAAATAGGTGCGGTAGTTTTTGGGACCAACGTGCTCAAACATGCCGACCGAAACAATGCGGTCAAACTGCATATCCAGGTCACGATAGTCTTGCAGCAAGATAGTGACATCCAGGCCAATGCAGCGATCCTGAGCCATTTTTTGCTGCTCAGCAGAAATCGTGACCCCATGAACCACGGCACCATAATGACGTGCGGCATATTCAGCAAGCCCGCCCCAGCCGCATCCAATATCCAGCAACGTCATGCCTGGCTCGAGTTGCAGCTTATCGCAGATCATTTTCAACTTGGCATTTTGCGCGTCACTAAGAGTAGTGGCGTCTTTCCAGTAGCCGCAGGAATATTGCATATGCTCATCGAGCATACGGCTGAAGAGATCATTGCCAAGGTCATAATGCTCTTTGCCGACAATCCAGGCGCGTTTTTTAGATTGCAGGTTGATAATGCGGGCGGCAGCAACACGCAGGGTGTCTTTTAAATGGTGAGGGAGTTGGTTTTCCAGTCCGGCGCGAATGGCATTATGGAAAAAAATATCCAGTCGTTCGCAATCCCACCAACCGTCCATATAACTTTCACCCAGCCCGAGGGTGCCTTCTTGCAGGACGCGTTTAAAAAAATCGGGATGCTTAACCTGGAGATCGAAAGGACGCGGGCCATTTATTTCCACCCCAGCCTGCGTAAGCATTTCGCTGACGATTCGATACCACGGGTTATTTCTTATACTGACTTCTTCTATACACGATGAACTCATAGCTTCTCCAGCACCTTTGCGTGAGGAACCTTAAAACAGCGTAGACGCTATTTTGGGCATGTGAGAAATGTCACGGAAAAATCCGCGAGCCTGATATCCGACGTAGAACAGAGAAAGGGCGAGTGCCCATAAAACCTGACTTCATAAAACAACAAACGGGAGCACAAAGGCTCCCGTCAAAACTTCATTATTATTATGCTGACGATCGAGCCGTTTTTAAGTATAGGCTCGCCGAAGCGGTGATTCAATAAAACATTGTTAGCCTGCTAATGACATTTTTGTCACGCTGATTTGCCACTTAATGTGCATCAGATTCAGCAGCTTGCCATGCTTCGGCTTTTTTACTGCGTTGCAGTAAGTAGCCCATTATCGACAACACAATGGTCACTAACATCACCGTGGTGGTAGTCAACAGTGGCGTGACCACCAACCAGGAGACCATCAGGCTTGCCAGGAAGCACAGGCCTAATTGCAGGGTATTTTGCAGCGCAGCGGCTTTACCGGTGGCTTGCGGGAATGGCAGCAGTGCTGATGCCACAACGATTGGATAAATTGCCCCGTTGGCGATGGCCATCACACAGAATGGGATCAGCAACAAGGTGAGATTAGCTTGCCCGCTCACTGCAACGGCCCACGTCGCAAATACGCTCACGGCATACAGCGCTAATAACCACGGCAGCATCTGCTGACCTTGCCATTTTTGTAGCGCGCTACGGCAACCATAACCGCCAATCAGGAACGCGATAGTTTGCGGAACATAGCTCAGGCCGATAGCCGCAGGGCTGTAACCCATGTCGTGAAGAATAAATGGGGAACCGGTAAGCCAGGCAAAGAAGCTGGCGGAGCAGGCGGCATAGATCAACACGTTACCGCTGTAGACTCGCGAACTGAGCAAGGACAGGAAGCTGACTTTATTGTCTTCAGTTTGTGGATGATGCTGGGTGCGTGGCTTCAGACGGAAGGTCGGGATCATCAGCACAAGCGTAATGACAAATAGCGTGGCGAAAATCGCCTGCCAGTCAAAGTGGGTCAAAATCCAGCTACCCAACAGCGGTGCCAGTGCAGGAGACAGGCCAACCAGCGGCATTATCGTGGCGAAAATACGATTCGCGCGATTCGCCGGATAGTAATCGGTTACCAGAGCCTGCCAGCTGACTGCCGCAGAACAGACGCCGACCGCCTGAACAAAACGCAGCACCAACAGCGCGGTGGCACTTTCGACCCACAGCATGCCAATACAACCCACGGCGAACAGACTTAAACCTGCCAGTAACACCGGTTTACGGCCGAAGTGATCGGACAGCGGGCCCCACATTAACTGGGCAAACGCAAATCCCGCCAGGAACAGACTCAGGCTGGCACTGACCGCCGAGGCATCAGTTTGTAAATCTTGCTGAATGGCAGCGAAAGCAGGCAGATACATGTCTGTGGCGAGGAAGCCCAGCACACTTAATCCAGCCAGCCAGATAAGAAATCCTTTTGAAGGTTGCATATTATTCTCTTGATTTAACGTGCAGGTTAATTACGGCGAGAGTGTACGGAGTGCAATTACGCTTGTGAAACGCTAATATTTGTAGGTTGCGTTCAAAAATTTTGTGAGCAAAGAAATGTGGTCAGAATACTCGCTGGAAGTCATAGATGCGGTGGCGCGCAATGGTAGCTTTAGTGGTGCAGCCCAGGAGTTACACCGCGTTCCGTCTGCCATTAGTTATACGGTGCGGCAACTTGAAGACTGGTTAGCCGTTCCGCTGTTCGAACGGCGGCACCGCGATGTGGAATTAACCCCCGCTGGCGTCTTTTTTCTCAAAGAAGGCCGCTCTGTTATCAAAAAAATGATGACGACACGGCAACAGTGCCAGCAGATCGCAAATGGATGGCGCGGACACCTGGCTATTGCGGTTGATAACATTGTTAAACCGGAGCGAACGCGGCAACTGGTGCTGGATTTTTATCGCCATTTTCCGGACATCGAACTGCGTATCTTCCAGGAAGTGTTCAACGGTGTGTGGGATGCGCTGGCGGATGGGCGTGTCGAAGTGGCGATTGGGGCGACTCAGGCGATTCCTGTTGGGGGGCGTTATGCTTTCCGCGATATGGGAACCTTGAGCTGGCGTTGTGTGGTGGCTTCCACACATCCACTAGCACAGCGCGGTGGGACGCTAAGCGATGATGACCTGCGTGACTGGCCATCGCTGGTGCTTGAAGATACTTCGCGTTCATTGCCTAAACGCATTACCTGGCTTTTGGATAACCAACGCCGGGTGGTGGTGCCTGACTGGCAGTCCGGTTCGGATTGTTTGAGCGCGGGTTTGTGTATCGGCATGGTGCCACTGCATATCGCCAGACCGTGGCTGGCTTCCGGGCAATGGAGCGAGTTAACGCTCGATAATCCTTTTCCTGACGCAGCATGCTGCCTGACCTGGCGGCAAAACGATGCATCGCCCGCATTGGCCTGGTTGTTAGATTATCTTGGGGATAGCGAGACGATGAATCAGGAATGGTTGCAGGAGCCTGAATAAATCAGGCTCCACGAACGGATTTCTCAGGTCGGATAAGCGCAGCGTCATCCGACATTAACTTAACGGCGATAGTCGCGGAACGGACCGTCGGCCACTGAACGGCGTTCAATCAGACGTGGATGCACTTCAATGGACTGCGACTCTTCGCGTTTGTTGACGATCCTGTCCAACAGCATGTTAAACGCTGTTTCACCCAGCGAATCTTTCGGCTGGTGGATGGTGGTTAGTGCCGGTGAGAAGAAACGCGCGTTACGCACGTTGTCATAACCGATAATGGAAATATCCTGCGGCACGCGCAGTCCCATTTCATCAGCGGCACAAATTGCGCCCATCGCCATGATATCGCCTCCACAGAAGACGGCGGTAGGGCGTTGAGGCTGGCCGATGATCTGCTGCATCGCGCGGTAACCCGATTCAGGTTCAAAGTCACCCTGAACAATCCAGTTATCTGGAATAGAAATACCCGCTTCTTCCAGCGCTTTCATAAAGCCTGCGTGGCGACCGCCGCCAGTGTTACGTTCCATCTGACCTGGGATCGCACCAATTTCGCGGTGACCGCGTTCAATCAGATAACGACCCGCCAGGTAACCACCGTGGAAGGCATTATCCACTACCGAGTCGGTGAAATCGGCCCGCGCTTCGCCCCAGTCCATCACCACCATCGGGATGTGACGGTACTCTTCAAGCATGGAGAGCAAGGATTCTGGATATTCAGAGCACATCACCAACAGGCCATCGACACGTTTTTGCGCCATCATTGATAAGTAAGCGCGCTGTTTTTCAAAGTTATTGTGTGCGTTACCCAAAATCAGGGTGTAGCCTTTTTCAAAGCAGCTATTTTCCACCGCTTCGATGATCTCGGCAAAATAAGGTGCTTCGCTGGAAGTGGCAAGCAGACCAATCGTTTTGGTGTGATTAACTTTCAGGCTTCGTGCTACCGCGCTTGGCGAGTAGTGCAATTCTTTAATTGCAGCCCAAACCGCGTTGCGTGTCTCTTCCGCCACAAAACGGGTTTTGTTAATCACATGTGATACGGTTGTAGTGGAAACGTTTGCGCGCTTCGCCACGTCCTTGATTGTCGCCATTAAATTTCACTCCGGGCCATATCGTAAACCCCTGATTACTAATGTGTTAAACGTTTGCGTACGCTGACTCCAAAGGCAACATGGTGGTTGCGGGTATGCCGGGATTGCGACATAAAACGGGAGGAGGGCATTGAATTGACGATACGCAATAAATTAGCGAGGGATTTTGGCCTATCCAGGGGAAAAGTGGAAGAGGGAAAATGGATATCAGGTTAAAACCTGGAGGATTTTTATCTCTGATTGTGGGAAAATCACCCGGACACACCGATTGTATGCCCAAATCAGTTCGATTTGCAGGTAGGTGGCAAATGAACGAATCCCGATGAACTTACTCAAGTAAGTGATTCGGGTGAGAGAGTGAAGCCAACAACCCTGCAAATTGAAGTGAGAAGGGCATGGGGAATAAAAGGAGTTTAGTGATGAGTACCGATCTGAAATTTTCAATCACGACCACGGTTATTGTTTTGGCTTTGATTGTTTGCGGCGCACTGACTGCCGTTCTGCACTGATTAAAATGGGCCGCAATCGCGGCCCATATCATTTCCCCCGTCATACTTCGAGCTTCAGGTGCGTTGGCTGCGCTCATTCACCCTGGTCACTTACTCCAGTAAGCTCCCGGGGATTCATGCGCTTACCGCCTTCCAGCAACTCGAATTATTTAGGGGGTATGCGATTAGATAGCCAGATTCTTCGCAACAAACGCCCAGTTCACCAGCGCCCAGAAATGCTCGAGGTAGTTAGGACGAGCATTACGGTAGTCGATGTAATACGCATGTTCCCACACATCAACCGTCAGCAGTGGTTTAGCCGCTGTAGTCAGTGGGGTGCCCGCGTTGGAAGTAGAAACGATCGCTAATGCGCCATCTTCCTGTTTAACTAACCATGTCCAGCCTGCGCCAAAGTTCTTGATAGCAGCATCAGTAAACTGCTGTTTAAACTCAGCAAAGCTCCCGAAGGACTTGTTGATCGCTTCCAGAAGCTCGCCAGTTGGTTCGCCGCCTGCGTTAGGTGCCAGGCAGTTCCAGTAGAATGTGTGGTTCCAGACCTGAGCGGCATTGTTAAAGACACCACCTTCGGAAGTACGCACGATCTCTTCGAGAGTTTTACCTTCAAACGCGGTGCCTTTAACCAGATTATTCAGGTTAGTGACATAAGTTTGATGGTGTTTGCCGTAATGGTATTCCAGGGTTTCGACGGAGATATGCGGGACTAAAGCATCTTTCGCGTACGGTAATGCAGGTAGTTCGAACGACATTGCTGACTCCTTATTACCCGTAATACTTCGAGCCACCTCTTTGTTGGCTGCGTTCATTCACCCAAATCACTTACTTAAGTAAGCTCTTCAGGAATCATTTTTTTGCCGCCGCGATGCGACTCGAATTACTTTGGGTATCTATTGTTAAATAGCCACATTTAGTGCGTGGTTAGGGTAACAAATTGAAAGGATAAGCAAAAGAGGAACTTACCTGCCCATTGAAGGGCAGGCGAGGGTTTTAACGAATGGTTTTTGGTGTCATGACGCGTTTAGCGCCAACATAGTGGCGTTGCCAATAGTCTTCGCTCAACGAGGTGATTTGAATATCCTGGCCGGTACGTGGTGACTGGATGAATTTTCCATTACCCACATAAACACCCACGTGATCTGCGGTGCCACGACCCTGGGTGCGGAAGAACACCAGGTCGCCCGTTTCGAGCTCTCCGCGATCGACCGACGAAGCATCACGCAGGTGATACATTTCGTTAGCGGTACGTGGAATACGGAACTTCACCAAATCTTTATATGCGTAATAAACCAGACCGCTGCAATCGAAGCCAGTACGCGGTGACGTGCCGCCCCAGCGATACGGTTTGCCAATCTGGCCCATCAATTTGTTCATCGCCGTTTTCTGTGCTTTTTGCACCCGGACTTTATGCGCCGAAGCAATCGTGGTTGGCTGCTCTGACTTAACTTTCACACAACGCGTTTTGTAGCCCTTACGTGGCTTACTGCATTTTTCGGTAAAAGTAACAGGCTGGACTTTCGCGAGCTGGGAGGATTTTTTGCGGTCATTTTTGGCAAGAGTCTTTGTTCTGGCACTGCTGGAGTTCTTAGCGGTTTTACTCTTCGAGGCAGTTGTTTCTTTTTTCTTGCTGGCCGTTTTTGCTGTGGTGTTCGTTTTCTTGCTGGCGGTAGTGGTTTTACTTTTACTGCTCTTTTCTGTGCTCTTCGTTGTGCTTTTCACAACGTGCGCTTTTTGCGCAGCCACGGGACGAGCGTGCTCAGACGCCTGCGTCAATGGTGTATACGGCAAGGTAAATAGCAGAGCACAGAGCGTGATAGAAATTTTTGTTATCCGCGCCACTCGACAATCCCCTGGTTAAAATGAATGCACGATGAATACCATCATGCCCGTGTATGATTTTGCGAAACCCGCCGATTCTAATCTATAAGACGTAATAAAGTTAATAACCTTTTTCTATTCGTCTTGTTGTTTCGTTACCGGACGCAAAAAAAATGACCAAACTAATGGTTGTCAGGCTATTTATTGATCGGGCTTATAGTTATTTCGTGATTTGCTGCTGCGGGAAAAGTGTTATTCTTGATGCATGTTGTCCCTCCATCGCCGTGAAACAGAGACCCTGTAAAAAATGGTGTTTTCTGGAGAGGGTGTCAATCGCTACAATGGCAGGCTACTGCCAAGACCAGGTTTGAGGAAGCAAGCAATGAGCACAATTGAAAAAATCCAACAACAGATTACTGAGAACCCAATCCTTCTTTATATGAAAGGTTCTCCGAAACTGCCTAGCTGCGGTTTCTCTGCCCAGGCTGTGCAGGCGCTGTCTGCCTGTGGCGAGCGTTTCGCTTATGTCGATATTTTACAGAACCCGGACATCCGTGCTGAGCTGCCGAAATATGCTAACTGGCCGACTTTCCCACAACTGTGGGTTGATGGCGAACTGGTTGGCGGCTGCGATATCATTATTGAGATGTATCAGCGTGGCGAACTGCAGTCCTTGATTAAAGAAACTGCGGCGAAGCACAAGTCTGAAGAGTCTGACGCTGAGTAATTAGCAGTTTTATCAGAAACAAAAAAGCGACCTGTTACGGTCGCTTTTTTTATGCTTTGGATTCGGGTTCTTCAGGCAGTGGGAGTGGCCAACCACCTAAGCGCTTCCAGCGATTCACTATCTCGCAAAACAGCTGAGCCGTTTGTTCTGTGTCATACAGCGCGGAGTGCGCCTGGCTGCTGTCAAATGGCATACCTGCGGCAATACAGGCTTTCGCCAGCACGGTTTGGCCTAATGCCAGCCCGCTGAGTGCTGCCGTGTCAAAGGTAACAAACGGATGGAACGGGTTACGTTTTAATGAGGCGCGCTCAGCAGCCGCCATCATAAAACTATGATCGAAGGTCGCGTTGTGAGCCACCATGATCGCACGGTTACAACCGCTGTCTTTGATGCCTTTGCGCACCATTTTAAAAATCGCATGCAGCGCATCATACTCACTAACGGCACCACGCAACGGGTTGTGCGGGTCGATACCATTAAAGGCCAGCGCTTCTGGCTGAAGGATTGCGCCTTCAAAAGGTTCGACATGGAAATGCAGAGTTTCATCAGGCACTAACCAGCCGTCTTGATCCATCTTTAAAGTGATGGCTGCGACTTCCAGTAAAGCATCGGTTTTAGCGTTAAACCCGGCGGTTTCAACGTCAATTACTACCGGATAAAAACCACGAAAACGGTCGCACAGGCCATGCAGTTGCGTGTTGTCAGACATCAGGATCTCTTAATACGGGGAAAAAGCAGCGCGCATTATGGCAAATTTTATGAAGGGAAGCTAACGGGCGCGACATGCACCCGTTAGTTGGATATCTAGTTGGATATTAGTTACCCAGGCCTTTGCCGGCATCTTTACTTTCGATAAGCTCAATCTTGTAGCCGTCTGGATCTTCAACGAAAGCGATAACGGTAGAACCGCCTTTCACTGGACCGGCTTCGCGGGTGACATTGCCACCGTTTTTGCGAATACGCTCGCAAGCTTGTGCTGCGTCATCAACGCTCAGAGCGATATGACCGTAAGCATTGCCTAAATCGTAGCTCTCGGTGCCCCAGTTATAGGTCAGCTCGATAACCGCTTCTTCGGTTTCCGGGCCGTAGCCAACAAACGCCAGAGAGTATTTGTACTCAGGATTTTCACTGGTACGCAGAAGGGTCATGCCCAGAACATTGGTGTAGAAATTAATTGAACGTTGCAGGTCGCCAACACGCAGCATGGTATGAAGTAAGCGCATAAAATCCTCTTTCCCCGTTGATGCATCAAGCCGTAACTCGAATTATTTGGGTAAATATTAAAGGGTTAATTTATCAATGTGAGGTAAGTATATACCCAAAATAATTCGCGTTGAAGAAAGGCGACCAGGCCGTAAGTCCCCAGGAGCATAGTCAACTATGTGACTGGGGCGCACGGATGCAGTCAACGCATCTACAACCCGAAGTATGACGGGTAAGCGGCGAATTCACGCCGCTATCAATGGACAGTTCTTATAATGTTGGGTAATCGGTGTAACCTTCAGCGCCGCCACCATAGAAGGTTTCCGGGCGTTGGGCGTTGAGTTCTGCATTGTGGTGAAGACGTTCAACCAGGTCTGGGTTCGCGATGTAATCGCGGCCAAAAGCAACGGCGTCGATTAAACCTTTTTCGATTAACGACTCTGCTTTCTCTGGGGTATAAGCACCCGCGCCAATGATCACGCCGTTGAAACGCTCACGCACTTTCTGACGGAACTCTTCGCTATACGGTTTGCCGCCAGCCCAGTCAGGTTCAGACATGTGCAGATAAGCAATTCCGCGTTTGTTCAACTCTTCAATCAGATACAGCGCGTCAGCTTCTTCATCCGGGCCGTTATCCACGTTCTGGAATGAACCGATTGGCGAAACGCGGATACCAATGCGGTCAGCACTCCACTCTTTGCTCACGGCATCAACCACTTCCAGCACCAGACGCGCGCGGTTTTCACGGCTACCGCCGTATTCGTCCGTACGATGGTTAGAGGTAGGCGAGAGGAACTGGTGCAGTAAGTAGCCGTGCGCTGAGTGCAGCTCGACCATATCAAAACCGGCGTCACGTGCATTGCCAACCGCCTGGCGGAAGTCATTCACGATGCCCGGGATTTCATTAAGTTCTAGCGCACGTGGCATTGAGGTGTCGACGCGAATCGCATGGCCATTTTCGTCACGCAGCGAAGTACGCGTACCAGCAGAAAGGGCTGATGGCGCAACAGGGGCCTGCTGACCTGGTTGAATGCTGGAATGAGAGATACGGCCGGTATGCCACAGTTGCACAGCAATGCGACCTTCTGCAGCGTGAACGCCAGCGGTGATTTTCTTCCATGCTGCGATTTGTTCATCGCTATGCAGGCCTGGTGCACCTTCATAACCTTTCGCTTGCGCTGAAATCTGGGTCGCTTCACTGATGATCAGGCCGGAGCTTGCACGTTGACGATAATACTCACCCATCAATGGGGTAGGGATATCGCCCGGCACAATGCTGCGTAGACGCGTTAACGGCGCCATAAAGATACGGTTTGGAGTGGTGATGGCACCCACTTTCAGTGGAGTAAATAATTTATCTGCTGACATATAAAACGCCTCGAGTAGACCGGTCGACTAGTATTTGTTTAAATAAAAAGCCTGTCAGGAGACAGGCTCCGCTAATAATTGAGTGACGTGAGCAAGCGCGCATTCCAGCGGCATCGCACTACGGGAAATCTTGGCCTGCAAACTGGCTCCGAGCCACAGGGCATAAATCACTTGCGCCTGGCTTAACGCTGAGTCGGTCAATTTCAGGCTTGATTCGGCGTTGCCTTTTTCCAGTGCATCAGCGAGTTGGGAAACAATCTGCGATGCACCTTTATTCAACGCCGCACGCATATCTTCTGAAAGGTCACACACCTCAGCCGAAAGCTTGACCGTCAAACAACTGATCAGGCTGCCGTGTTGCGAAAACCAGTTAACGGTTTCCTGATACCAGGCCACTATTTTTTCACGGTATGTCCCGCCGCCTTGCGAAAAATGCTGCTGTAATCGCAGGTTATAAGCGGTGTAATACCGTTCCAGCATCGCCACGCCAAACGCCTCTTTTGAGCGAAAGTAGTGATAGAAGGAGCCTTTCGGAACCTCCGCGGTGCTTAACAGTTCGCTTAATCCCATGCCAGTAAACCCGCGTTGCAGACAAAGCTGTTCGCCGGTAGCAAGGAGATGTTCACGAGTGTCATGTTCGGGATGTCTGTTCATGGGATTACTGTAATAGACCAATCGGTCTAGCGCAAGCGTCAGGCAGCAGGATTTTTCCTGCCGCCTGTGATTTAACTGTGACGGCAGGTGGCTAAAATATCCATATTTTTATGATATTCAGCGGTTTGAACGTTCATCATTCCCAAAAGCGTCGAGAAAACATTATCCTGAGAAATTGGCTCTGAACTGGCTTTTTTCCCCAGGCAGTCAGTATTGACTGCAAAGTTTTGTTGGTAATTAGTCGATAACCAGAACAGGAACGGAATGTGCGTCTGCTGTGAAGGTGCCAGCATATACGGTGTTCCGTGTAGATAAATGCCGTTTTCGCCCAGCGACTCGCCGTGGTCAGAAAGATAAACCAATGCGGTATTCAGTGTGTCGCTGTGAACCTTAAGTTCATCAATCGTGCGGCTGACAATATCATCGGTATAAAGAATCGTATTGTCATAGGTGTTGATAAGCGCCTGACGGTCGCAATCTTGTATCTGGTTACTGTCACACGTTGGTGTGAATTTACGGAATTTGTCCGGATAACGGCGATAGTAAGCCGGGCCGTGGCTACCCATCAGGTGCAGAACAATTACGGAATCCTGTTGCACACCATCCAGCACGTTATTAAAGCGTTGCAGTAACGCATCATCCCAACACGATTGATCTTTGCATAAGGCGTCCATTTTCCACTGTGTCATATCCGTATGCGGAATGCGGTCACAGGCACCTTTACAACCCCCGTCATTTTCCCGCCATAACACGTTGATACCGGCATGAGCCATCACATCCATCAACCCTTCCTGATGACGGGCGAGATCAGCATCATATTGTTTACGCGGCATATTGGAGAACATGCAAGGGACAGAGACTGCGGTTTCGGTGCCACACGATGAGGCATTAGGGAAATAAATCACGTCCTGCTTTTTCAGTTCTGGATTGGTTTCCCGGACGTAACCATTCAGAGAATAGTTTTCTGCACGAGATGCTTCACCCACCACGAATACCACCACCGTTTTCTTTGCCTGATGGGTAATCACGGTGCCTTTTTTGGCATCTTGACCCATTTTTATCAATGTCTGATCGCCAGCAAACCAGCGGGCTTTGCTGTAACTGGTAATCGCACTAATGTAGTTGGCGGGAGTCACCATTTTCACGATGTTTTTGTTGTTACGAAACAGCGAGGCGTAATCTTTATAAAATACCGAAGCCACCAGAATAATAATCAGCAAACCCGCCAGAACGCCGACTATGCGCGTCATCAGTGAGTACCACCAACGCGAGGGCTTGATTTTAATGGTGGTTAACAATATCGCAGGTACGATACCGGCAAACCCCAGCCACATCAGTAATTGCGGCGTCACCAATGCCACCGCTTCCTGAGAGTCGGTTTCAAAGACATTGATCATCATGTTCTGGTCGATAACCGCGCCAAAGGTATACATAAAATAATTACAGGCTGCACAACCAATCACGAATATCACCAGCAGCGGTTTACGCAGCCAGGGCAGGTTGATCAGACTGAATATGGTTAACCATGCGCTAAACAAAACCACCGGTACGGAAATGGCAAAAATCCAGCTGTGGAAAGAATCTGGCGCAATGATTTCCCAGCTACGTCTGATAAACAGGAAATTAATTAATGTGAAGAAGAGTGCGCAGTAAATATTAAATTTTGAATCGTTACACTGTAACTTTTCTAACGTTTCCATAACAGCCATAGTTGATCATAAATAATGGTCACAGACTAATGAAAGAAGATTAGGGGAACCTTAATTTGAACAAAACCTTCATCCTTCGCGACTCGTGATAAGAATATTCACCGCATCGCTTGCAACATTTTCGATGTCGGGCTTCAATTGAAATAATGCTGCAAAAGGGGATAAGGGTGTCTGAACAGTTAGAGTTTTTCCCGATACAAAGCCCGTGTCGCGGTATCTGCCAGTCAGATGAACGCGGTTTTTGCCGTGGTTGCATGCGTAGCCGTGATGAACGTTTTCAGTGGCAGCAAATGAGTGATGGTCAGAAGCAAGATGTGCTGCGTTTATGTCGTCAGCGGTTAATGCGCAAATTACGCGCAAACAAGTCAGTTCCTCCCGAAGAGCCGCAACAACCGTCACTATTTTAATTCGCTCATGCCGTTATACTCATTGGCAGAATTCGTTTATCACTGAGGATCGGCTTTATGGTACAGCGCATTACGATTTCCCCGCAGGGACCTGAGTTTTCTCGTCTGGTTATGGGTTATTGGCGTTTGATGGAGTGGAATATGTCCGCTCGTCAACTGGCAAGCTTTATTGAAGAACATGTTGATTTGGGGATAACCACCGCTGACCACGCTGATATTTATGGCGGTTATCAGTGTGAAGCCGCGTTTGGCGAGGCGATGCGTCTGGTACCACATATTCGTCAGAAAATGGAAATTGTCACCAAGTGCGGAATTGCCACTACCGCCAATCCAGATCACGCCCTGGGTCACTACATTACTGACAAATCACACATCATCAGCAGTGCTGAAGCGTCGTTGCAAAAACTGGCGACTGATTACCTCGATTTGCTGTTGATTCACCGTCCGGATCCGCTTATGGATGCAGACGAAGTCGCTGAAGCGTTCACCTCACTGCATCAGAGCGGCAAAGTGCGTCACTTTGGTGTGTCGAACTTCACCCCTGCGCAATTTGCACTGCTGCAATCGCGACTGCCGTTTACGCTGGCTACTAACCAGGTTGAGATCTCACCGGTACATCAGCCAACCATTCTTGATGGCACGCTTGATCAGTGTCAGCAGTTACGCATTCACCCAATGGCGTGGTCATGCCTGGGCGGCGGAAGCTTGTTTAATGATGAAGCATTCCAGGCGCTACGTGATGAGTTACATGCAGTGGCAGAAGAAATCGGTGCGGAAACTATCGAACAAGTAGTTTATGCCTGGGTAATGCGTCTGCCTGCGAAACCGCTGCCAATTATCGGCTCTGGTAAAATTGAACGTGTGCGTTCAGCGATCCACTCTCTGAGCCTTGATATGAGCCGTCAGCAGTGGTTCCGCATTCGTAAAGCAGCCCTCGGTTACGACGTGCCATAACTCGCAAAAACCGTTATCTCCCGGAGCAATCGACTGGTTTGGCCTATGCTTAACAGGTTGAAAGTTAATCCGGGAGGTAAAGATGAAGCGAATAAGTCTGGCTTTTCTAACGCTATTTAGCTGTGCGGCAGTTCAGGCTGCGAGCACCGAGGTTCAAATGAATCTCGTCACGCCAAAGGGAATTGATCATTCTCTTGGTACCGTCAAAATCACCGAAACCGATAAAGGGCTGGTCTTCGCGCCCGATCTCCGCACGCTTCCTCCAGGTGAACATGGTTTCCATGTTCATGCCAACGGCAGTTGTGATCCCGCAATGAAAGAGGGCAAACCTTCGGCTGCAGAAGCCGCAGGGGGACATCTTGATCCTGATAAAACAGGCAAACATATGGGGCCGATGGGCGTGGGCCACCTGGGCGATTTACCGGTGCTGGTGGTCGATAATGACGGCAGCGCAACCCAACCCGTTACTGCTCCGCGCCTGAAAACCCTTGATGAAGTCAAAGGCAAGGCGCTGATGGTGCATGTTGAAGGCGATAATATGTCCGATCAACCTAAACCGCTGGGCGGTGGTGGGGCGCGCTACGCATGTGGTGTGATTAAGTAAACTCAGTGGCTGCCTGCTGGGTGTTCAGCAGGTGGCGCTTGTTCTAATTGTGAAAGCGAACAGTAGAGACGCCAGATGATCCCGGCAAGTTCACGCGCCGCCGGATTATGATGGTGCGAAAGTGAATCCGACATGTGCTGCAACTCTTGCAACGTTTTAGCCAGAGAACTTTGTTGAACTCCGCGTTCGCTCATGATGTCTCTCAAAGTATGAATACACACATCACGCACCTGAGAAAGCGGGTCTGAGCGCGTCTCCCATCCCCGAAGTTGCCACACCACATGTGAGCAGTTCAGCAGCACCACCCCCCAACGTAACAGCCAACGACGCGCGATCTCATCTTTGCTGTTACTTAGCTGGCTGATGTGATGATAAACCAGCGATTCGAACTGGTTCTCAGAATGCTGCGGCTTGCGGCTGAGCTGGTCAACGAAACCGCGACGTAATGCGCGAATATGACGACGGCTTTTGCGCGAGTCTGAGCCTGGGCGCAGAACAGAAAATGCTACCCAGGAAAGGCCTACGCCGATGACTTTTGCCAGATTGTCGTTAAGGAAATCGGCAAGGTCGTAAATTGGGGGATTTGTTACGGCAATAAACGAGCCCATAAAGACAATCATTTGCCCCCATAACCCGGCAAGTTTAGGTTGTTGCAGCTTCAATAATTGCATCGTCGCCAGTAGCGGCAATAAGAAAATCAGGAATTGCCACAGATCGGTGATTTGCACCATCAGGCCAAATTTCACCAGGAAGCTGAATACGGAGAGCCACAACAAGGTGCGCATCAGAAGGGTAAGTGAATTCAGCGGTGAAGGCACTGACGAATAGAGCACGCAACTGATTGCCGCAAGGGTCAAGGCGCCACTTCCCGCATCCCACTGAGTGCTGATACACCAGGCACCGGTAACGGTGATGACGCAAAACGTGCGCAGCGCACTCCATATCGCTTCGGTGCTGTCGGTATGACGTGCCAGCGGTGCGGTGGCTGGTGGGGTGAGGACAGAAACCGGCGTGGCGTTTTCCAGTTCGCGCATCCAACGGCTGCTGTTGAGATACAGCCAGCAGAAATAGCGCAGTCGATGCCAGAAGGCCTGATGACGGTAATCATCTTTGGCTTCGGGAGCAATCTGCGCAAGCAGCCGCGCTACGTTGTACTTATGAACATCTTCTCGCGCCAGTTCTTTAATGAGCGCTTCCAGAACTGGCCACAAATTTTCTGGCGGATTAGGCCAGTTCATCAGCATACGGCGCAGGCTGGAGATGACACTCGTCAGGCGTAATTGTTGATGAATGAGATAGTTAAGCAGGTTGTTCTGACGGCGGAACCGATAATGACTCCAGAACGCCTGAATACGTAACAGGTTCATAGTCAGGATTTGCCCAATCACCCCTTCATGCGCGGTTCGAATCGCATCAGTGGTTTCGGGTTTCCACAGCAGGGAGGCGTGCTCGAGCAAGCGTGCGTGCATATTGTGCAGCGCCGTCAGCAGCGTGGTGCCATCTGAGGTACTGGGCAGCACCATCATCATAAATGCACCACATAAAATACCGACGATGACTTCGCAAACACGCGCCTGGGTAATGTCCCAAAGCTGCGTGGTATCGACGGTGTTAACCATCGGGAAAGCGATGATCGCAGCGGTATAGCCCGCCAGCATAAACGCGTATGCCACGTTATTCTGATAATGGCTGGAACTCCAGGTACAGAGCGCAAGCCACGACGCCATGGCAATCGTGAACAGCCAGGGATCGTTGAGCGTGTTCCCCGCGATGATAAGCGAAGCCGTGGCACCAATCAGGCTGCCCGCCACACGGCCAAGACTTTTACTAACTACACCGCCGACTGTTGGGAAACTGACTACCGCCGCTGAGGTCATCGCCCAGTAGGGTTCATCTAAATCGAGGTAATAGGCGATGGTCAGTGCGAGACACATCGCAATAGCATTACGCAGTGCGTAACGCCATTGTCCGGGATTTGCTTTTCCCCAGGGGGTATTTCGCCAGCTCAACGCGGAGATTTTCATCTGCGGCGTCAGTGTTGAATGGTGACTGTACAGGTGGTGCCGGAAACCAGCGTAATGCCTTGCGGGATGTCATCTAACTGAATGCGCACCGGAACGCGTTGCGCCAACCGTACCCATGGCACATTCGGTTTAATATCCGGTACTAAATCACTGTTACTTTCCACGCTTTGATCGTAAATCGCACGTCCAATGCTCTGGACTTTGCCGCGTAACGGGACATGGCCGCTATACAGCACTATCTGTGTGGCATCGCCCGGTTGGATATGGCGCAGTTTGGTTTCTTCAAAGTAGCCCACGACGTAAAAAGAGTGGCTGTCGACGAGGGCGAACACCGGCTGGCCTGTGGTGGCGTAGTTACCGGTACGTGTAGAGAGATTGGTTACCCAGCCGTCTACGGGGGCGGTGACAGTCGTTTGGGTAATTTGCCATTTTGCCTGCTCAAGTGTGGCTTCGGCCGCTTTGACCGCGGCTTGCTCGGCTTTGACATTAATATTCGCGGTATCCATATCTTCAGCCGATATGTAATTGCGGGGTAGATTTCTGCGACGCAGCGCTTCGTTGCTGGCTTTTGCCAGTTCAGACTGCGCCTGAGCAAGCTGTGCTTCGGCGTTCAGTTGGGCAATGTGATAAGGCGTGGGGTCGATGGTAAACAGCACCGTACCGGCTTTGACAAACTGGTTATCTTTAATATTGAGTTGAGTAATGGTCCCTGAAACCTGCGGCGTGATGCTCACTTGTTCGGCGCGTACTTTACCATCTCGCGTCCACGGGGATTGCATGTAATAATTCCATAACAACCAGCCAACAACGATGGCTACCGCGAATATCAGCAGCGTGGAAAAATACTTTATTGTTTTCATGTTTTACCACACCACCAGAAACGCAAGTCCTGCACAGACGGAGAGCGAAAATAACGACAAATCCATTAATGTCGGGTGCCAGATATCGCCGGAATACATCCAGTCACGCAACAAATGATGAAGAATAAGCCAGATAAAAAAACCAAGGATGACCGCTTTAAAAATAGGGGGGAAGTAGACGGAAGCCCCTACAACCAAGTCCTGGAGAGGTAGACCTGATGTTAAAAAATCGAATCTCACGTCAGATAATCCTTTAAATTTACAGGGATGACTGCCGTTTCCCCTGACTTAGTTGTAAACTAAAAGTATAGCTGGTTGCTTAACGTCAGCAAAAGTAAGGAATTTAATTTTTCAATTATTGCCTGCACAATAGTTTAAAATCAGTATAATAAGTTAGCAAGCTAATTATAAGGAGATGAAATTGGAATCGCCACTAGGATCAGATTTGGCACGGTTGGTGCGCATTTGGCGTGCTCTGATTGACCATCGCCTGAAACCGCTGGAGTTGACACAGACTCATTGGGTTACGCTGCACAATATTCACCAGTTGCCGCCCGAGCAGTCCCAGATTCAGTTGGCTAAAGCGATTGGTATCGAGCAACCATCACTGGTGAGAACGTTAGATCAGCTTGAAGAGAAAGGGCTTATTTCACGGCAAACCTGCGCGAATGACCGCAGAGCAAAACGCATAAAGCTTACTGAACGTGCTGAGCCAATCATTAATGAGATGGAAACGGTAATCAGAAAAACACGTACTGAGATTTTGTTGGGGATCAGTTCTGAAGAACAAGATCAGTTACTTGACCTGATTAATCGCCTGGAACAAAACATCGTTCATCTACAGACAAAAGAGTAATGCCTTTCAGTAAGCCTCATCGGTCGGTGAGGCTTTCTATTTTGCAACGTTCGTAGCCGCAGTAATAAAGTGGGGCGACTTGCAATCAAGCCACCCCAAACACTTTTAATTTGGCGAAACCGTCGTCTGGCTACCGTTGCTGGCGATTCTTACACGTTGACCTGCAGTGAATTTGGTCTGGCCTTGTTTCTGCACGACCAGAATAGTGTTGCCATCATCTTTACGAATTTCTAGCTCAACACCATCAGTTTTATTCATTGCACCCTGAACGCTCTGGCCTGCTACGCCACCTGCGACTGCACCTGCTGCAGTTGCCAGTGAACGACCCGTACCGCCGCCAACAGTGTTACCCAGGAAACCACCCAGCACTGCACCACCAATCGCGCCCATCACATTTGAGTCGTTACCAGCCTGGATTTGAACCGGGCGGGCGGAGACCAATGTGCCGTAGGTTACGCTTTGAACTTGTTTGGCTTCTGAGGCGCTATACACGTCGCCCGAAAGCGTACTGGTGTTGGCGCAACCAGCCAAAGTTAAACCCACTAACGAGACTGCCAGTATACGTGAAATCATTTATGACTCTCCTGATCATCTAGAAACGCCCAACCGAGCATCCATCGTGCCTAAATTATATGGTATTTAGGTGCTGAATTTAATATTAGTTCAGACGCATTATGGCATTGATACTAAAAAAGCGGTTATCAACCGGAATTAAACCTGTTGCACTTAAAGCATCAGATGACTTTCAATATCATTTTGTGACGCAATGTTGTTAAAAATTATTAATTAAACACGGTAATGAATGTTAGTTTATTGGGAAATTAATCCCCCATTTGGCGAGTCTTCAGGAGTAACAGATGAAATCAGGGCGTTATATCGGTGTGATGTCAGGGACCAGTCTTGACGGTATTGATGTCGTGCTGGCGGCGATCGATGAACATCTTGTTGCCCAACAGGCCAGTTACTGCCATCCCATTCCGCTGGATATTAAAAAAGCTATTCTGGCTATTTGCCAGGGCCAGCCACTTACACTTTCTCAACTCGGTCAGCTTGATAATCGGCTGGGTAAATTGTTTGCCGAAGCCGTACAAACCCTGATGAATGAACAAGGGCTGTCCTATACCGATGTCACCGCCATTGGTTGCCACGGGCAAACGGTGTGGCATGAGCCACAAGGTGAGGCGCCGCACACCCTGCAAATTGGGGACAATAACCACATTGTTGCCCGTACCGGCGTCACCGTTGTGGGGGACTTCCGTCGCCGTGATATGGCGCTTGGCGGGCAGGGCGCACCGCTTGTGCCAGCTTTCCATCAGGCTTTGTTGGGCCATCCGACTGAGCATCGCATGGTGCTGAACATCGGTGGCATTGCGAATCTTTCGCTGCTGAACCCCGAACAGCCGGTGCGCGGGTTCGATACCGGGCCAGGAAACATGCTGATGGATGCCTGGATCTGGCGTCAGCGTGGAAAAGCCTACGATAAAGACGCGCAGTGGGCGATCAGCGGCAAGGTGATTATCCCATTGCTACAACAAATGCTGAGTGACCCTTACTTTGCGATGCCCGCGCCAAAAAGCACCGGGCGCGAGTATTTCAACTATGGCTGGCTTGAGCGGCAACTCGCCGCATTCCCAGGTCTTGGTGGAGAAGATGTCCAGGCAACGCTTACCGAACTGACTGCGGTCACGATTTCAGAGCAAGTGCTGTTGAGTGGCGGTTGTGAACGTTTGATGGTGTGTGGCGGCGGCTGTCGCAATCCTCTGTTAATGGCTCGTCTGGCTGCGTTGCTTCCAGGAATTGAAGTTACGACCACTGACGAAGCAGGAATCAGTGGCGATGATATGGAAGCGCTGGCTTTCGCCTGGCTTGCTTTTCGTACCTTATCGGGGTTACCGGGCAACCTGCCTTCGGTCACGGGTGCTTCCGCGGCTAGCGTGATAGGGGCAATTTTTCCTGCCAACCCACTGCACAAAATTCCCTAAATAATCAGAGTTAACTGAAATTATATTCCGCACTAAATCTCTAAACTGAAGTTAATGGGGGAGGTTAAGCTCCCCCTTTATAAGAAATAATAAGAACTTCAGGACATGCAGATGAAAAAACGACTTATTGCCACTATTCCTTTCATGCTTGCCGGGTGTAGCTACTACAACTCTTTTGTTGAACGTATGCAGACGGATACGCTGCAATATCAATGTGATGACAAACCCCTGACAGTGACACAAAACAGCCAAAAAACCATGGTTCACTTTGTGTATGACAACGAAAACCTGTCCCTGACGCAGGGGCTGTCTGCATCGGGTGCGCGTTATACTGATGGTGTCTATGTGTTCTGGTCGAAGGGGGATACTGCGACGGTGTACCGTAAAGACACGGTTGTATTAGATAATTGCCAGCTACAAAATCCCAAACGTTGAGATTTCTCAGGGTGGAGCGCACAATAGCTCCACCTGATGATAGCCTGACGTAACGCCATGTCTGATAACGACTCTTTGCAACAAATTGCCCATCTGCGCCGCGAATACACTAAAGGTGGCTTGCGACGCAATGATCTTACTGAACAACCGTTAGCGTTGTTTGAGCGCTGGCTCGCCCAGGCTTGCGATGCAAAATTAGCGGATCCTACCGCCATGGTAGTGGCGACAGTCGATGAGAACGGTCAGCCGTATCAGCGTATTGTTTTGCTCAAACACTTTGATGAACGTGGCCTGGTATTTTATACCAACCTGGGCTCGCGCAAGGCGCATCATCTGGAGAACAACCCGCGTATCAGCCTGCATTTCCCGTGGCATATGCTCGATCGCCAGGTAATGGTGCAAGGCACTGCGGAGCGTTTATCCACGATTGAAGTAATGAAGTATTTCCACAGTCGGCCGCGTGATAGCCAAATCGGTGCCTGGGTATCCAAACAATCCAGCCGAATTTCCGCTCGCGGTATTCTTGAAAGTAAATTCCTCGAACTGAAACAGAAATTCCAGCAAGGCGAAATTCCATTACCGAGTTTCTGGGGTGGTTATCGCGTAACAATTGAACAAATGGAATTCTGGCAGGGCGGCGAGCATCGTCTACACGATCGTTTTTTATACCAGCGTGAAGGTAGTGCCTGGAAAATAGACCGTCTGGCTCCATAACATCGGGAAATTGTCGTTTTAAGCGCTGGTACTCCTGCTGCTGGCGCTTTATTCTATGTCCCCTAAGAAATTAACTCCTTTCGCCAACAGGCGAAAAGCCGTGTACCGGCCAAGGTGCAGTCGTATATAGATGGAGAATTTGATGGCAAGCATCAATTTGATAAAACAATTGCAAGAGCGGGGCTTAGTCGCCCAGGTAACGGATGAAGAAGCGTTAGCACAGCGACTGGCGCAAGGGCCAATTGCTCTGTATTGCGGCTTTGATCCTACCGCTGACAGCTTGCATTTGGGCCATCTGGTTCCACTGCTGTGCCTGAAACGCTTCCAGGAAGCCGGTCACAAACCGGTTGCGCTGGTGGGTGGTGCGACAGGTCTGATTGGCGACCCGAGTTTCAAAGCCTCTGAGCGTAAACTGAATACCGAAGATACCGTGCAAGAATGGGTGGAAAAAATCCGCCGTCAGGTTGCACCGTTCCTTGATTTCAACTGTGGCGAAAACTCAGCGATTGCGGCTAATAACTACGACTGGTTTGGCGGAATGAACGTTCTGACCTTCCTGCGTGATATTGGTAAGCACTTCTCTGTTAACCAGATGATCAACAAAGAAGCGGTGAAGCAGCGTCTGAACCGTGATGATGTCGGTATCTCCTTTACGGAGTTCTCCTACAACCTGCTGCAAGGTTATGACTTTGCGTGCCTGAACAAGCTGCATGGCGTAGTGCTACAAATTGGTGGTTCTGACCAGTGGGGCAACATCACCTCCGGTATCGATTTGACCCGTCGTCTGCATCAGCAACAAGCCTTTGGCCTGACGGTTCCGTTGATCACCAAATCTGACGGCACCAAGTTTGGTAAAACCGAAGGTGGCGCGGTATGGCTGGATCCTAAGAAAACCAGTCCGTACAAGTTCTACCAGTTCTGGATTAACACGGCAGATTCCGATGTTTATCGCTTCCTGAAATTCTTCACCTTTATGAGCCTCGAAGAAATCGACGCGCTGGAAGAAGAAGACAAGAACAGCGGTACGGCCCCGCGTGCGCAATACGTACTGGCAGAGCAAGTGACGCGTCTGGTCCACGGTGAAGAAGGCCTGGAAGCGGCAAAACGTATCACCAGCAGCCTGTTCAACGGCAACCTGAGCGATTTGACCGAAGCTGACCTTGAGCAACTGGCACAAGACGGCGTACCAATGGTAGAAATGGAACGTGGCGCTGACCTGCAACAGGCGTTGGTTGATTCTGAACTGCAACCGTCACGCGGTCAGGCACGTAAAACCATCGCGCAGAACGCTATTACCATTAATGGCGAAAAGCAGTCAGATCCGGAATATACCTTTGTGGATAGCGATATTCTTTTCAATCGCTACACCTTGCTGCGCCGGGGTAAGAAAAATTACTGCCTCGTTTGCTGGAAGTAATTAAGAAACAACAGAAGGGCGTGGGAAACCACGCCCTTTATTTTTGCCACTCGTTGTAATTTCGCAACCCCTATAAAAATCGGTGTTTCTGAGTAGAGAAATGAAAAACATTCTTGCCATCCAATCCCATGTAGTTTTCGGTCATGCAGGTAATAGCGCAGCAGAATTCCCGATGCGACGTCTGGGCGCCAACGTATGGCCGCTGAACACAGTGCAGTTCTCCAACCATACCCAATACGGCAAATGGACAGGCAACGTCATGCCCGCCAGCCACCTCAGCGAGATTGTGCAGGGGATTGCAGATATTGGGCAGTTAGAGCGTTGTGATGCGGTTCTGAGTGGTTATCTTGGCTCAGCGGAACAGGGTGAACACATTCTTTCTATTGTGCGTAAAGTGAAAGAAGCGAACCCAAAAGCGAAGTATTTCTGCGACCCTGTCATGGGGCATCCTGAAAAGGGCTGTATCGTCGCACCAGGTGTCGCCGAGTTCCATACGCGTTATGCAATGCCTGCCAGTGACATTATCGCGCCAAACCTGATTGAGCTTGAAATTCTGTGCGGTCATGCGGTGGATACCGTGGATGAGGCGGTCAGTGCGGCAAGAGAGTTGATTGCTCTGGGCCCGGAAATTGTGTTGGTGAAACACCTGGCGCGCGCCGCCTATCAACATGATCGCTTTGAAATGCTACTGGTGACCGCAGATGAAGCCTGGCATATCCATCGTCCATTGGTCGATTTTGGTGACCGCCAGCCTGTCGGTGTGGGTGATGTCACCAGCGGACTGCTGCTGGTGAATTTGTTGCATGGCGCTACGCTGCGCGAAGCATTAGAACATGTGACCGCCGCGGTTTACGACATCATGGTTGTGACAAAGAAAATGGAAGAATATGAGTTACAACTGGTGGCGGCGCAGGAAGGTATTGCACGCCCTGAGCACTATTTTACTGCGGTAAAATTGTAATAAAAAAGGCGGATGACGTTTACGCCATTCCGCCTGTATCGACAAAGTTATGCCGGATAAGCGTAAGCGTTATCCGACATACTGATAGCGAATTAAATCCCTTCAGCCGTTAACGCCGCCGCCACTGCCGGACGCGCTTTCATTCGTTCCATAAATGCGTCGATGTTGCTCAACCCTTCCAGATTAAGTTTCAATGCCTGCGCCCAGCGCAATACGGTAAACAGATACGCATCCGCCACGCTAAAACGTAGACCCATCAGCCACTGTTTGTCATTTAGCTCTTCGTTGACGTATTTGAATTTCTTCTCAAGAGCGGCACGAGTGATGGTTTTGAACTCTTCAGGCGTTGCTGGATTAAACAGCGGCGAGAAACCTTTATGTAACTCGGTTGCGATGTAGTTCAGCCATTCCAGCGTGTGGTAGCGCGTCATGCTACCTGCGGGAGCGAGCAACTGGCGGTCAGGCACTTTATCTGCGAGGAACTGCACAATCGCAACCCCTTCAGTCAGCAGCGAACCGTCATCAAGTACCAGTGCCGGAACCTGGCCTTTGGCATTAACTTCAAGATAGTCGTCACCCGTTTCGGTTTTCTTTGCCGCTAAATCGACTTTGACGAGGGAGAAATCTACACCGGTTTCGCGCAGGATGATGTGGGGGGAGAGGGAACAGGCACCAGCTTTATAATACAGTTTCATTTCTGAACTCCTATGGGGCGCTAAGATACCCTATGTTAGTGCGCAAACGGGCAAAAAAAAAGCCGTTAGCTAAAAGCTAACGGCTGAAAAAATCATGTTTCCCGCTACATTACGCGGTAGCTGTTTCCTTGGCGGCTTCAGCTTTTTCGTCACTCTGTGCCATACGGCTCAGTTTTGGTGCGGTGATCATCATCAGAATTGCGATAACTGCGGTAGCAATACCAATCTGCATGAATACACGGCCATAAACTTCCAGTGACACCAGCGGATCTGTAACGTTTTCAGGTACAGCCATCAGGTTTGCAACTTTACCTGCGATGATTGCAGCACCAGCAGTGGTCAGGAACCAGCTACCCATGATGAAGCCCATCAGACGCTGTGGAACCAGCTGTGCAACCATTGCCAGACCCAGACCTGAAATCATCAGCTCACCGATACTTTGCAGTGCGTAGCTCAGAATCAACCAGCTAACAGAAACGATACCCGCGTCAGAGGCAAACTTGGCACCCAGTGGCAGCACCAGGAAGGCTAGTGAACACAGAACCATACCGAAAGCGAACTTGTGCGGCATAGGCATGCGGTCGCCCATCTTGTTATAGATTGCAGCCAGAATCGGGCTACCAATCATGATCCAGAATGGGTTCAGCGCCTGGAACTGTTCTGGTTCGAACATCACACCCAGAATGGAGTGCTCGACGTTACGAATCGCAAAGAAGTTCAGAGAAGTAGGCATTTGGCTGTAAAGCACGAAGAAGACAATGGCCTGAACCATCAGGATGAACGCAACAATCATCTTACGACGTGCTGCACCCTGCATGGCGAAAGCTTCTTTAGCAAAGATAACTACGATGCCCAGAGCGACTACGCCCAGAACCATACGGGCGATACCCTGGTTGTGCAGCAGCCAGGTTGCTGCGGCAACCAACACCAGAACGCCGACAATTGTGGTCGCCAGTTTACCGAGGTGAACAGGCTGGAAGTCAGGTTTGGAACCGTGGTTTTTCACCCACTTCTTACAGAACATGAAGTTCACGAGGGTGATCAGCATACCCACGAAGCTCAGTGAGAACGCAACGCTCCAGCCATACTTCGCGGCAAGCCACGGAGTGGCCAACATGGAGAAAAATGAACCGATGTTGATGGACATGTAGTACATGGTAAATGCACCGTCCAGACGTGGGTCATCCTTTTCATAGCAAGTGGAAAGCAGGGAAGATGGGTTAGCCTTGAACAAGCCGTTACCCACAGCGATAGTCGCCATACCCATATACACGATAGCAACATCGTGGCCGGAATAAGCTACCAGCGCGTAACCGATAGCCAGTACGATAGTCCCGAGCACAATGACACGTTTGGTGCCGAGAACTTTATCGCCCAACCAACCACCGATAGCGACCATGCCGTAGACCAGTGCGCTGAAGGAAGAGAACAGGGTGATGGAGTCAGCTTCGGACATACCCAGCATTTTGACCAGGTAAACGGCCATGATGCCTTGCAGGCCGTAGTAGCCAAAACGCTCCCACAACTCGATAGAGAAAATCAGATAGAACGATTTAGGTTGTTTGAAAGCGTTCAGACTCACGCTTTCTGCTGGTTTTTTGTTTGCAGTCGACACATATACCTCTTTTTTTACATCCCACTTTAACAGGAATTTTCTAAGCGTCATGCCGGGCGGGCATTCGCTTTTTTAGTTATAAGGAAGGGGAAACGGCGGGTAATGTTCACTATCCTGCGGCATCAGGCAAGAGGTTTGTAATAAGCTGTTACATTTATCCTGCGCAAGATAAAGCTCCGCAAAGCAAATTGTTATTCAGCGTTAAATTTTATCAAAATGCGCTTTGCCGATTTATTGTCTTCTTGGATGATAAAATATACGCGATTTAGTTATATATTCTGCTCTACAGCCAAATGTCTAGTGATATGGGCGGGGTGTAAAGATTTGTGCAGGCTATTGTACTGCTTAAGATCGATTATCACTGAGGATTGCGAGGTTAATTGTTTCATTTTGATGACCAAAATTTAACACGAGGTTATCAATGTGATCTTTGTCACATAGTTATGGAAAATTCTTATCGTAAAAAAACGATTAACCTATTCGAGTGATTACACACCAGACGATGTAAACGAAGCGGTAATGATATGCAGAATAAAACAATGATTTCGGTGCGGTTAACAGAGATGGGGGGAGGTGTAAAAGAATATCGCCTGCCACTCGAGAAGCAGGCAACAAATCAGAGTTCAACTTTCTCTTTGTATTCGCAAAGATCTTCGATGATACATGAGCCACAGCGCGGCTTGCGGGCGATGCAGGTATAACGCCCATGAAGAATGAGCCAATGATGGCAATCCACTTTAAATTCTGCCGGAACGACCTTCAGCAGTTTATCCTCAACTTGCTCAACATTCTTACCCGGCGCGAAGTTGGTGCGGTTACAGACGCGGAAGATATGGGTATCTACCGCGATAGTGGGCCAACCAAACGCGGTATTAAGCACCACGTTTGCCGTTTTGCGACCCACACCCGGTAACGCTTCCAGTGCCGCCCGGTCTTCCGGGACTTCACCATTATGTAGTTCTATCAACATCCGGCAGGTCTTGATGACGTTTTCGGCTTTGCTGTTAAACAGGCCAATGGTCTTGATGTACGACTTCACGCCATCCACGCCTAAAGCAAGCATGGCTTGTGGCGTGTTCGCCACCGGATACAACTTCGCCGTGGCTTTGTTGACGCTGACATCGGTAGCTTGTGCTGACAGCAATACCGATATCAGCAATTCAAACGGAGAGTTAAAATTTAACTCCGTGGTCGGGTGAGGGTTGTTATCACGCAGACGTGTGAGGATCTCTAACCGTTTGGTTTTATTCATTACGCTTTCTCTGGATCCCCTTGCGGTGCAGCTGCTTTCGCGGCGCGGCGCGTTTTCATTTTTTCATCAATCAGATACTTCACCGCCAACATTAAACCCAGGCCGATGAAGGCACCCGGTGGCAACATCGCCAGCAGGAAAGGGGTGTCGGTGTGGAAGACTTCGATGCGCAGCACTTTCGCCCAGCTGCCGAGCAGTGAATCAGCGCCATCAAACAAGGTGCCGTTGCCAATGATTTCTCGCAGCGAACCTAAAACAAACATCGCGCTTGTCGCGCCTAAGCCAATAGCGAGTCCATCGAGGGCAGCAAGCGGGACACTTTTTTTAGCGGCAAACGCTTCGGCGCGGCCAATGACGATACAGTTAGTCACAATCAAAGGGATGAAAATCCCCAGCGACTGATACAAACCGTATGCATAGGCATTGATAAGCATTTGTACGGTACTCACCACCGACGCAATGATCATCACATAAATAGGGATACGAATTTCCGAAGGAACCCACTTACGCAATGCCGACACGGCGCTGTTGGTCAGCACCAGCACCAGCGTGGTGGCCAGACCCAGCCCGAGGGCGTTGGTCGCGGTCGAGGTTACCGCCAGTAGCGGACACAGGCCCAACAACTGAACCAGTGCGGAGTTATTTTTCCATAACCCCTGAACGACAATATCTTTTACTTCGCTCATGGTTGTGCTCCACAAACAGGAAGATTATCAATTTGCGATGGCAATGTTTTTGCGAACAGTCCCGCACGCTTAACTGCGTTAACGACCGCACGTGGGGTGATAGTGGCACCGGTAAACTGATCAAACTGGCCGCCATCTTTCTTCACCGCCCAGCTTGGGTCATCACTACCCTGAATGGTTTTACCGGCAAAATGGGTAATCCAGTCACTCAGACGGGTTTCGATTTTATCACCCAGCCCCGGAGTTTCATGATGCTCAGTGACACGAGACCCCAGGACTTTGCCATTAAAATCTGCGGCGATAAGTAACTGAATCGCGCCTGAATAACCGTCAGGTGCCGTCGCTTCCATCACCACGGCAACGGGCTGTTGCCCTTTACGCGCAACGTAAATATGGCGTTCACCTTTACCTAACTGCGGCTCATTGACCACCAGGCAACTACCCTGAATATTATTGTCGTAGCTATCAGGGGAAATCACCTGATCAAACAACAGCTTCTGTTGAGCAACGGCCTGTTGCTCAATAGTATCTTTGGTTAACGCATTGACGACTGCGGTTAGTGCTGTTGCCAGTACGGCGAACAGCGCCAGCGTCACGCCATGTTTTTGCATTGTTTTCAGCATGACGTTTCCTTAGCGGTGTCCGTAAGCACGAGGGCGGGTGTAGTAATCAATCAACGGGACGGTGATATTTGCCAGCAGTACGGCAAACGCAACACCATCTGGATAACCGCCGTAAGTACGAATCAGCCACACCAAAATCCCAGCCAGCGCGCCAAAAATCAGACGCCCACGATTGGTTGTCGAGGCAGTAACAGGGTCGGTCAGAATGAAAAACGCACCCAGCATCGTTGCGCCAGAGAACAGGTGAATCACCGGCGAGGCACATTTTTCGGGAGAGAACATCCAGCCCAGCGTCGCGCACACTGCCAGTGTAATCAGAAAACTGGCCGGAATATGCCAGCGAATCGCGCCCTTCAACAATAAGAACACGCCACCTGCGAGGAACGCCAGGTTAACCCACTGCCAGCCGACACCCGCCAGCACGCCCGTATAGATAGGGGATTGCATCAGCGTCGTTGCGGAATGCCCGGCACGTAACCCGGTTTTAAAAGTATCCAGCGGAGTGGCCTGGCTTATCCCATCAATGCCCATGCGCAGTTGCGACATGCTGTCACCCGCGGCAGTGGCACCCGAGAAAATAACGTGTAACGAATCGGCAAAACCTGGAACCGTGGCCGCCAGTGACTGTGGGGGAAGCCACGAGGTCATCTGCACCGGAAAGGCAATTAGCAACACCACGTAGCCGACCATCGCCGGGTTAAAAGGGTTGTGCCCCAGCCCGCCGTACAACTGTTTTGCGATAATTACCGCAAATACGGTACCGAGGATCACCATCCACCATGGGGCAAGCGGGGGAATACTGATGCCTAAAAGCAAACCGGTTAACGCCGCTGAATTGTCACTCAGGATCCTCAGCGGTTGCTTGCGCAGTTTGAGCACCAGCAGTTCTGCGGCAAGTGCCGTCAGGATCCCTAATGCGATTTGCACCAGACTGCCCCAACCGAACCAGTACCACAGCATGGCCATTCCCGGCACGCACGCACAGGTTACCAGCAGCATTATCCGGGAAGTGCTGCGTTGGTTATGGGTATAAGGGGAGCTTGCTATCTTGAAAACCATCTATTCCTCTGATGCCATTTGTTGCGCCGCTTTCCGCGCCTGAACTCGGGCGATGGCTGCGGCAACCGCGGCTTTGCGCGGATCTTGTTCTTCGTCAGCTTCTTCTACAGATTCTGCAGCCGCCTGAGCAGCTTTACGCGCTTTAGCGCGCGCGATAGCTGCTTCGACCGCCGCTTTGCGTGGGTCAACGGCATCAGGTTTAGCCACTTCAGCAGTTTCAACAACCGGCGCGGACTCGCCAGCCTGGGCCGCTTTACGCGCTTTAGCACGCGCGATAGCCGCCTCAACTGCCGCTTTGCGCGGGTCGCTGACCGGTGTATTTGTCTCGCTTGCTGGTAACTCTTTTTCTGCCTGACGCGCACGAGCCTGGGCTTTACGCGCTTCACGAGCAGCAATCACCTGTTGGTTATCCGGCAAACTGCCTGCCTGAATCACAATCGGTTCACTACTCTGGGCTTGTTTGGTTTTCACGCGGACCAGGGCTGCCTGAATCGCATCGTTATCTTTTGCAGTCGGTTGAACCGCTGCTTTTTTATGGCGCTCCAGTCGGGCGGCTTTTTCACGCTCAAGTCGTGCCTGACGCGCTTCGAAACGAATTTTCGCTTCAGCAGTACGTTTTGCTTCGAGCTCGATTTCGCGGATCTCGGCCTTTTCCTGACGGAAATACTGCACCAGCGGAATGTTGCTTGGGCAGACATAAGCGCAAGCACCGCACTCGATACAATCTTTCAGGTTATGTGCCTGCGCTTTATCGTGCTGCTGCCCGCGGCTGAACCAGTAAAGCTGTTGTGGCAATAAATCGGCCGGGCAAGAGTCGGCGCACGCGCTGCAACGGATACAACCTTGTTCTTCCTGCTGCTCACCCATTTCACTGGACGACGGAGCCAGCAAACAGTTGGTAATCTTAACTACCGGCACATCCAGCCACGGCAGGCTAAAGCCCATCAAAGGCCCGCCCATAATCACTTGTTGATCATGACCAGGACGGAAACCGGCGAAATCGAGCAGATGGCGAACCGGCGTCCCCAATCGTGCCCAGACATTACCCGGCTGCTGAACGGCCTCGCCGGTTAACGTCACGACGCGTTCGGTTAATGGCTCACCGTCGATAATGGCGCGCTTCACCGCAAAGGCGGTCCCGACGTTTTGCATCAACACGCCGATATCGGAAGAACGTCCGCCCTGAGGAACCTGTTTACCGGTCAGAATCTGGGTAAGTTGCTTCGCGCCACCGGACGGATATTTCGTCGGGATCACACGCAGCTGAATGCCATGAGTATCGCAAAGCACCGCACGCAGCATCGAAATCGCCTGCGGTTTGTTGTCTTCAATACCGATGAATACGCGCTGTGGTTTCAGAATATGCGCGAGGATGCGCACGCCTTCGACGATTTGCGCAGCGCAATCCTGCATCAGACGATCGTCGGCAGTAATATACGGTTCGCATTCGGCAGCATTGATAATCAGCGTGTCGATTTTATCCCCGCCGCCGTGCAATTTATTGCCGGTAGGGAAACCCGCGCCGCCTAAACCGGCGACACCAAACTGATGAATACGCTCAATCAGCTCTTCGCGGCTGCGAGAGTGATAGTCATGCCAGCCATCGCGTTCAATCCACTTATCTTCACCATCGGCTTCGATAATGACACTCAGTTCAGCCAGCGCAGAAGGGTGAGCCGTGGAGTGGGGCGCTATGGCGGTAACGGTGCCGGAAGTTGGTGCATGAACTGGCAGCATGCGCCCACGGCCATGGGTCAGGGGTTGACCGCGCAGCACATAATCGCCGGGCTTCACGCACAGTTCGCCCTCAGCACCGATGTGCTGCTTTAACGGGATAACCAGCTTTTGCGGTAAAGGAACCTGGCGTAACGGCGTGCCGTTAGACTGAGTTTTCATTTCTGGTGGATGAATGCCACCATCAAAATCCCAGATTTTATCTTTGTTGAAACGGGTAAATAGCTTAAACATGTTGCTCCACCGGAATAAGTCGAACCGGGATGGTTTGCAGATCCCACTTCCAGCTTTCTGTGGTGGTTTCGACCGGGCGCAACTCAATACAGCGGGTTGGGCACGGGTCGACACATAAATTGCATCCGGTGCAAAGGTCACTAATAACGGTATGCATGGCACGGGTTGCGCCGACAATGGCGTCAACCGGACAGGCCTGAATGCATTTTGTGCAGCCAATACAGTTAGGTTCGTCGATAACCGCCAGCATGCGCACTGGTTCCTGAGCCAGACCATCGCCATCGACAGGCTGTGGGTCAACGTTCAGTAACGTGGCAATTTTTTGCATTACCGCTTCGCCGCCAGGGGCGCACAGATTGATATTCGCCCCCTGGTTTCCTACGGCTTCAGCATACGGACGACAGCCAGGGTAGCCACATTGCCCACACTGGCTTTGCGGCAGTAACTCATCGATTTTATCGACAATCGGGTCTTCTTCGACCAGAAAACGGCGTGAGGCGTAACCGAGTATCAGCCCAAACACCAGGCCTAACAGGCCCAATGCAATGACAGCAATCCAGATAGTACTCATCAGAACTTAACCAATCCGCTAAAGCCCATGAAGGCTAATGACATCAAACCAGCGGTGATAAGCGCGATAGCATTGCCGCGAAAAGGGGCGGGCACATCGGCTACGGCCATGCGTTCGCGAATAGCCGCAAATAACACCATCACCAACGAAAAACCGACTGCGGCAGAGAAGCCATACAGTGCTGATTGCAGGAAGTTATGGCCCAGATTGATGTTGAGCAGCGCGACACCCAGCACCGCACAGTTAGTCGTAATAAGTGGCAAAAAGATACCCAGCAAGCGATAGAGAGCCGGGCTGGTCTTGCGAACCACCATTTCGGTAAATTGCACAACGACGGCAATCACCAGAATAAACGCCAGCGTACGCAAATAGACTAAGTCGAGAGGAATTAGGATCAACTCATTGACCAGCCAGGCGCAAATAGAAGCCAGCGTCAGTACAAAAGTGGTCGCCAGCCCCATGCCGATGGCGGTCTCCAGTTTTTTGGAAACCCCCATAAACGGACACAGACCAAGAAACTTCACTAACACGAAGTTATTGACCAGCACCGTACCAACAAAGAGCAGCAAATAATCTGTCATGGATAAGACCTGAAACCAAAAAAAAGCCGCCTATTATCGGCCAACTGACCAATAACGACAACGGGGTGTTTATAAGGTTATTACGGCTTAATAAATGTTTGCTTCACGCGCTGCGAGCGCTTGAGGTAAGGAACCAACAAGGCGGCAGCCAATAAAGGAAACATCAACTGACGTAATGCCAGCGTGTCACTTACTGGGGAAAATGCGAAGGTTTTAATCGCGAGCAGTACTGACAACAATAACCAAAGAATATAATGACGTACCACATTCTTACGACGTTTGAAGAAGGCAATCGTCAACCACATGGTATAACCCCACATGGCAATCGCACACGCAATCGAGGTGTACCAAAAGATCACCATTTTGGGGCCTTGTGCGCTCATAAGTCGATGGCTTTCTGGTGAGATGAGCATCATAAGATAAATGGCCAGCGCAATTGAGCTGCTGAGAAGCGTCATCAGAAGCCAGGCGAGAGGGGCCAGAAGCCAGCCTGCAATACGGGGTGCTTGCGTAGGTTCTTGCAAGGTCGTCATGTTACCTCCCGAAAAAGTTTGAAACTTTCCTTATGCGAATCATAAGGCGGGAGGATTATAAGGTTTTTTCAGCGCTTTGCTACCTGAGAGATGTTAGAGCACATAGCGCCAGACTGATTTTGGCACACAGCCTAAATCAAACAGACGTCCACCTGAGACTAATTCAGCCCGACGATGGTCGGCTGCGCGATACATATTCATTAGTTCATTGTTATCTGTCAGGGTGTAATTAAGATGGTCGAACAGTTTTTCCAGACTTTCAGATGAGCTGATTTTGCGAAACTTCATTAAATAATCGAGAGCAGTCATGTGAGGATGTTATCCATACAATAGATGAGGAGATGATATACAGTGCGATTGTTTTGCATGAATAATAAACGCTAACCACGCTTTAAAAATCAATATATCTCCCGAGTCTGGCTTTTTAGGATTTTTCAACCTGAAGTGACGACCAGGAACCACGCCAGAAAGCCGTTTGATTGACCGTCGCCTGGTGAGTATGCAACTAACACGTAACAATATAATTACCTGTTGTTACAATCACTGGGATGGTGTCAAATGAACCGTCAAAAATAATGAGGAATGCAAATGAGTGATAACATTCGTGTCGGACTAATTGGTTATGGATACGCCAGCAAAACCTTTCATGCGCCATTAATTGTCGGCACACCAGGCATGGTTTTAGCTGCTGTTTCCAGCAGTGATGCCACGAAAGTTCATGCTGACTGGCCAAACATGCCGGTCGTGTCTGATCCTCATCATCTGTTCAATGACCCTGATATCGACCTGATTGTCATCCCAACACCAAACGATACTCACTTCCCCTTAGCCAAAGCGGCGCTGGAAGCGGGCAAACACGTGGTGGTCGACAAACCGTTTACCGTGACGTTGTCACAAGCGCGTGAATTAGATGCACTGGCAAAAAGCTGCGGTTTGTTACTTTCGGTGTTCCATAACCGCCGTTGGGACAGTGATTTCTTAACCCTGAAAGGACTACTGGCTGACGGGACTCTGGGTGAAGTTGCCTACTTTGAATCGCACTTTGACCGTTACCGCCCGCAAGTTCGTAATCGCTGGCGTGAGCAGGCCGGTGTTGGTAGCGGTATCTGGTATGACTTAGGCCCACATCTGATTGACCAGGCACTGAATCTTTTCGGCTTGCCGGTGAGCCTAACCGTAGATTTAGGCCAGTTGCGCCCGGGTGCACAAGCGACCGACTACTTCCATGCGGTACTGGCGTATCCACAACGCCGAGTTGTGCTACATGGCACCTTGCTGGCGGCGGCAGAAACCGCGCGTTATATCGTGCATGGCGCGCGCGGCAGCTATATCAAATATGGCCTGGATCCGCAGGAGGACCGCCTGAAAGCGGGTGAACGTTTACCGCAGGAAGACTGGGGCTACGACATGCGTGATGGTGTTCTGACTCTGGCGCAGGGTGATGTGATGAGCGAGCAGACGCTGCTGACTGTGCCGGGTAATTATCCTGCCTACTATGCCGGTATTCGCGATGCGCTCACCGGACACGGCGAGAATCCAGTACCGGCGGCTCAAGCCATCCAGGTCATGGAACTGATCGAGTTGGGTATGGAATCTGCGAAGCTTCGCGCCACGCTGAATCTGGCGTAGCAGAGGTTTGTAGGTCGGGTGACGCTTACGCTAACCCGGCCTACAACATCACGCGTTATTGCGCGGTGGGTTTTAACATATTGCCGCTTGATTTGTGCTCCGCCAGATACTGCTGCTGGAAAATACACATACGGATAGTGTTGCGATACTCACCATTAATAAAGAATTCGTGGATTAATTCGCCTTCCACCATAAAGCCCAGCTTCTTATAAATATGCACGGCCTTGGCATTTTCTTTATCAACGATTAAATATAACTTATAAAGATTCAACACCATAAACCCGTAATCCATCGCCAGCTTTGCTGCGCGTGACGCCAGCCCTTTGCCTTGATAGTCAGGCGAAATAATAATCTGGAACTCGGCACGTCGGTGAACATGGTTAATTTCGACCAGTTCAACCAGACCGGCTTTCTCGCCATTGCATTCAATAACAAAACGCCGCTCACTTTGATCATGAATATGTTTGTCGTACAGGTCAGAGAGTTCGACAAACGCCTCGTAGGGTTCTTCAAACCAGTAGCGCATCACGCTTGCGTTGTTGTCCAGTTGATGGACGAAACGGAGATCTTCGCGTTCCAGGGGGCGAAGCTTGATTTGCAGCTCGTCGGGCATGTGAGTTCCTTTCAAAGTTTCAAGGCTTCTGGACAGAAGCCTCGTTGACTACAGTACAATCTTACGGTGCGACGTTACGGCCGGTGCGGCGATCCAGACAACGCAGGGTGTTAGGTTCCCAGTAGGCGTTGAGATTGGCACTTTTCTGGCAATTATCACGCGCGTCAAAAGCCGTATCTTCTTTGTCCCACTCTTTTTCGGTCCGTTTGTTCACTTTCTGGCGTAAATTACGGGTGTCATTCCATTGCTCTTTATCCATCGCAGCATCCTGGCGAGTCTGCGCATTGTCACCAGATTCAATAATCAGCTTGTTCGTCTGGGCATTGGCTGGTTGAACAAACGCAAATGCACTTAGCAACAACGCCAGCGGCAGGGTTGCCACGGACAGACGTTTGCGAAGATTTGTGTTCATTGCATTTTCCTTTTAGGGTGACGCTATTTGTTAAAGTAAATGTACCATTGAGACTGGCGCGGACCAACGCGACCATTTGTTAGCCCCATTATCCAGACAAGGTTAAAGATGATCAAAACAACCTTACTTTTTTTTACGACAGCGCTGGCTGAAATCATCGGCTGCTTCTTACCCTGGCTGTGGTTAAAACGAGACGGTTCGCCGTTGTTGTTGATCCCGGCTGCGTTCTCCCTGGCGATGTTTGTCTGGTTGCTCACCTTGCATCCGGCGGCAAGTGGGCGCGTGTATGCCGCCTATGGTGGCGTCTACGTTGTTACCGCATTGCTGTGGTTGCGCTGGGTCGATGGCGTCAAATTGAGTGCTTACGATTGGGTGGGCGCAAGCGTCGCGTTTTGCGGCATGCTGATCATCGTTGCAGGCTGGTCACGCACCTGATCCTTCATCTTTGCTTATCGTCTGTTCTGTTCTTTTCTTCTTCATCTCAAATCGGCTGTAATTCGTTGCAAACGTCACAAGTAAATTGTGACTGACTGCACTAAATCAATATTTGCATACTTGTATGGTAGTTGGGTTGGGCGTAATTTCATGCTCATTGAACACCGTATATCTCATGTGCAGTAAGGGAAGCCGAATGAAGATTGTAAAAGCAGAAGTATTTGTCACGTGTCCCGGGCGTAACTTTGTCACGCTGAAAATCACCACCGACGAAGGGCTTACCGGACTCGGCGATGCCACCTTAAATGGTCGCGAACTGTCGGTTGCTTCATATCTTAAAGACCATGTCTGCCCGCAGTTAATTGGCCGCGATGCGCATCGCATCGAAGATATCTGGCAATTCTTTTACAAAGGCGCGTACTGGCGTCGGGGTCCCGTTACCATGTCGGCAATTTCAGCCGTCGACGTCGCGTTGTGGGATATCAAAGCTAAAGCCGCCAACATGCCGCTGTATCAATTGCTGGGCGGCGCTTCTCGTGAAGGGGTGATGGTTTATTGCCATACCACCGGCCATTCTATTGATGAAGTCCTCGACGACTACGCTCGTCATAAAGAGATGGGCTTCAAAGCGATTCGCGTGCAGTGCGGCGTGCCGGGCATGAAAACCACTTACGGCATGGCGAAAGGCAAAGGGCAGGCGTACGAACCCGCAACCAAAGGTGACTGGCCAGAAGAGCAGTTGTGGTCAACTGAAAAATACCTTGATTTCACACCAAAGCTATTCGAAGCGGTGCGTAACAAATTTGGTTTCAACGAGCATTTATTGCATGACATGCACCACCGTCTGACGCCTGTCGAAGCGGCGCGCTTCGGTAAAAGCATCGAAGATCACCGCTTGTTCTGGATGGAAGATCCCACTCCTGCAGAAAATCAGGAATGCTTCCGTTTGATTCGCCAACACACCGTGACGCCGATTGCGGTAGGGGAAGTGTTCAACAGTATCTGGGACTGTAAACAGCTTATCGAAGAACAGCTTATCGATTACATCCGCACCACCATTACCCACGCGGGCGGGATTAGCGGGATGCGCCGCATCGCCGATTTTGCCTCGTTGTATCAGGTACGTACCGGCTCGCATGGGCCATCAGACCTTTCGCCAGTGTGTATGGCGGCGGCGCTGCACTTTGACCTGTGGGTACCAAACTTCGGCGTGCAGGAATATATGGGTTATTCAGAGCAAATGCTGGAAGTCTTCCCGCATAACTGGACGTTTGATAACGGCTACATGCATCCAGGTGAAAAACCGGGTATCGGCATCGAGTTCGATGAAAAACTGGCAGCGAAATATCCCTATGAACCTGCCTATCTGCCGGTTGCTCGCCTCGAAGATGGCACTTTGTGGAACTGGTAAAAGGAAATAAAACGATGAAAAGCATTACTATTCAACAACCAGAGAAACTGGTTATTGAGGAGCGTCCTGTTCCTCAACCACAGCCAGGTGAAGTGCGTATTCGTGTAAGCAGCGCCGGTATTTGCGGCTCTGACGTCCATATTTATCGCGGGCATAACCCATTCGCGAAATACCCACGCGTCATCGGCCATGAGTTTTTTGGTCATATTGATGAAGTCGGTGAAGGTGTTGAGTCATCACGCATCGGAGAGCGCGTAGTGGGTGACCCGGTTGTGAGCTGTGGTCACTGCTATCCATGTTTGGTTGGGCGACCTAATGTGTGTGCAGAACTCCAGGTTATTGGGGTGCACCGCGATGGCGGATTTAGCGAATATATCACCCTGCCTGCGAAGAATGCTCACGTCGTACCGCAAAGCATTCCTGATAATGAAGCCACCATGGTGGAGCCTTTCACTATTGCAGCCAATATCTGTAGCCAACTGAATCCAGGCCCGCTTGACACGGCACTGGTTTACGGTGCGGGGCCGATGGGGTTGACGTCCATTCAGGCATTGCGCGGTGTATACGGCGTAAAAGAGATCATTGTCGTCGACCGTATCGACGAGCGCCTCGCGATGGCGAAAGCCAACGGCGCCGATCGCGTTATTAATAACACCAGCCTGGATTTAGGTGCTGAACTTGAGCGTTTGGGGACTCGTCCAACCCTTATCATCGATGCGGCCTGTCATCCGGCCATTTTACCGGAAGCCATCGCGCTTGCCTCTCCTGCGGCGCGCATCGGGATTATGGGTTTTTCATCTGACCCTTGCGTGTTGAATCAACAAGCGATCACCAGTAAAGAGCTCTCTATATATAGCTCGCGACTCAACAGCAATCGCTTCCCCATGGTGATTGACTGGATGACCGAGAAAAAAATACAACCGAAGAAGTTAATTACCCACCAGTTCAATTATATGCAAGTAGTTGATGCCATGGAGATATTCGAGAAAGACCAAAAGCAATGCTGCAAGGTATTGCTGACATTCTGATTCGCCCATCTGTACCTGAAGATTTGCTGTCCCTACAACGACAAATTGCTGAGAACAGAAATATGAACAATTCTATTACTATAAAAAATAATCAACCGGAAAGAAGTACCGGTGATTTAGTTAAGGCCGCCGTTTCCGGTTGGCTCGGCACTGCTCTGGAATTTATGGATTTCCAGTTATATTCACTTGGAGCCGCTTTAGTTTTCCATGAAATATTTTTCCCTGAACAATCTGCCGCGATGGCATTAATTCTGGCGATGGGAACCTATGGCGCAGGTTATATAGCACGTATCGCTGGCGCCTTTTTCTTTGGTCGTATGGGCGATACTATTGGCCGTAAGAAAGTTCTGTTTATCACTATTACCATGATGGGGATTTGTACCACCTTAATTGGTGTGCTCCCCACTTATGCGCAAATCGGTATTTTTGCACCAATGCTGCTGGTGTTGTTACGTATTATTCAGGGGCTGGGGGCAGGTGCTGAAATTTCTGGAGCCGGTACTATGCTTGCTGAGTATGCCCCCAAAGGTAAACGCGGCATCATCTCTTCACTGGTGGCCATGGGCACTAACTGCGGAACGCTATCGGCCACAGCGATTTGGGCAGTGATGTTCTTCTTGCTTCCAAAAGAAGAGCTGCTGGCATGGGGTTGGCGTGTGCCTTTCCTCGCAAGCGTAGTGGTGATGATTTTTGCCATCTGGCTGCGTATGAATCTCAAAGAAAGTCCGGTGTTTGAAAAAGTTAATGACGACACTGAAAACGTTGCGCTGACAAAACCGGTAGCCGATAAGACTCACTCACTTGGTGCGATGTTTACCAGTAAATCATTCTGGCTGGCAACTGGGCTGCGCTTTGGCCAGGCAGGCAATTCAGGTTTGATTCAAACCTTCCTCGCCGGATATTTGGTTCAGACATTATTATTTGAGAAAAGTATTCCCACTGACGCCTTAATGATTAGCTCTATTCTTGGTTTTATTACTATTCCGTTCTTAGGATGGCTGTCAGATAAAATAGGTCGCCGTATTCCTTATATTATCGTCAATATTTCCGCCATTATTCTTGCTTACCCAATGTTGTCAATGATTGTGGATAAAAGCCAGGATGTGAACGTCATTATGGCCTCCATTATCATTATCCATAACGTTGCGGTACTGGGGTTATTTGCCCTGGAAAATATTACCATGGCAGAGATGTTCGGCTCGCGTAATCGCTTTACCCGAATGGCAATTTCAAAAGAAGCAGGCGGGTTGGTCGCGGTAGGATTTGGTCCGGTTCTGGCAGGCATTTTCGTCAATATGACAGGTTCCTGGTGGCCGATTGTGGTGATGATGATTACCTACTCAGTAATTGGCTTACTGGCAGCGGTATTGATGCCAGAAGTGAAAGACCGGGATCTTAGCCTTGCGGAAGATGCGGCGGAGACGCCAAAAAAGGCAGCGGCGATCCAGGGTGTCAGGAGCTATTAATGAATTAACCCTCCGCTCACCGATAACCCCTATCGCAAAATGCGATCCTGTCATACAACTTTTAAATTCGTGTCATACCAAATGGCTAAAGTTTAATTCAAATCAAAATGCAGACTACCATAGCAGGTAGTCTGTAGCTGTCCCCATGTTCCTACACAGCGAGTTTTAAAAATGGAAAACAAGCTCTTATCTGCAAAAGCTATTCTCCCAAAATATGACCGTAGCAAACTGGTTTCCCGCATCGTTCATCTTGGTTTTGGCGCCTTCCATCGCGCACATCAGGCGGTTTATGCCGACATTCTGGCGAATGAACATGGTAGCGACTGGGGTTACTGCGAAGTCAATTTGATTGGCGGCGAGCAGCAAATTGCTGATTTGAAAAAGCAAGACAACCTTTATAGCGTGGCAGAAATGTCTGCCGACGCCTGGCATTGCCGCGTAGTGGGTGTGGTGAAAGACGCCATTCATGCGCAGGTTGATGGTCTGGAAGCGGTGTTTAGCGCAATGACTCAACCTGAAGTTGCCATTGTTTCCCTGACCGTGACTGAAAAAGGTTACTGCCATACTCCAGCAACCGGCACTATCTTGCTGGACCATCCTTTAATTGCACACGATCTCGCCAACCCACAGCAACCAAAATCTGCTCCTGGCGTGATTGTTGAAGCGCTGGCTCGTCGTAAAGCCGCGGGTCTGGCGGCATTTAGCGTGATGTCCTGCGACAACATGCCGGAAAATGGTCATGTCACCCGTAACGTTATCACTGCCTATGCCGAAGCACTAAACCCGGAACTGGCGGCCTGGATTGGCACTCATGTGACATTCCCATCCACTATGGTTGACCGTATCGTACCGGCCGTAACAGCCGAAACACTGGAACAAGTTGCTGAGGCGACTGGTGTTGCTGACCCAGCAGCGGTGGCGTGCGAGCCTTTCCGTCAGTGGGTCATCGAAGATAACTTCGTGGCTGGCCGTCCGGAGTGGGAAAAAGCCGGTGCTGAACTGGTGAAAGACGTTCTGCCATATGAAGAGATGAAACTGCGCATGCTCAACGGTAGCCACTCATTCCTGGCTTACCTGGGTTATCTGGCGGGTTATCAGCACATTTCTGAATGTATGCAGGATGAGAATTATCGTCGTACTGCCCATGCATTGATGTTGCAACAACAGGCGCCAACGTTAAAAGTGCAGGGCGTTGATCTGGCTAAATATGCGGATTCATTGATAGCGCGTTACACCAACCCGGCGCTGCGTCACCGTACCTGGCAAATCGCGATGGACGGTAGTCAGAAGCTGCCACAACGTTGGTTAGATTCCATTCGCTGGCATCTGGCAAACGGCAGTCAGTTTGATCTGCTGGCGCTGGGCGTTGCAGGTTGGATGCGTTATGTCGGTGGTGTAGACGAGCAGGGTGAGCCAATTGAAGTGAGCGACCCACTGCTGCCAGCTATTCAGCAAGCGGTGGCGGCAAGCAAAGAAGGGGAGACCCGAGTTAAAGCGCTGCTGGAGCTGAAAACTATCTTTGGTGAAGATCTGCCAGCGAACGAGAAATTCGTTCGGCGCGTCACTGAGTGTTATCTGGCGTTACGTGAAAACGGCGCGAAAGCAACCGTCGCTAAGTTCTAAATTTGTGGTTTCGTAGGGTGGATTAGCGCGAGCGACATCCACCTTTTACGCTGTTGTTACAGATGTAAATGTCGGATGGCGCTGCGCTTATCCGACCTGCGAACGCTTGTTTCGTGTATTACTCTTCACTAAACCAGTCGCGTTTTTCTTTACGAATCAATAATATTGACTGGCTAATCTCATGCAGATGGCGATGCATCGCCTGATCCACACCGTCTTCATCATGGCGTTTTAATGCCTCAAAAATATCGTAGTGCTGAGCGAGCAACATCTCTGGTGGCGAAACATGATCCAGGCTCATATAACGCACCCGATCCATCGTCGCTTTGATGTTTTCGACCGTGTCCCAGGCGAGGCTGCAATCGGCAACCAGGGCCAGCTGCTGGTGAAACTCATCATCAAGCTGGAAGAAGTCGTCTAACTGGTTACGCTCAATGGCGATACGTTGCTGGTTGAGCAATTGCTCGAGCATATAAAGGTGCTCATCAGTCGCCATACTTGCTGCACGCTTTGCTACCGCACGTTCAATCGCTTCACGGATAAAGCAGCCGTTTTTGACATGGCTGACTGAAATCTTATTAACGTAAGTGCCACGTTGCGGGCGAATTTGCACCAGGCCAGTTTCCGCCAGTTTGATAAAGGCTTCACGTACCGGCTGGCGAGAAACGTCAAAACGCATCGACACTTCTTTTTCAGACAGAGGGGTTCCAGGCGGAATTAAGCAACGAACAATATCCCGACGCAAAATGCGGTAGATTTGTTGGTTAACGGGCTGGGTAGGATTAAGCAGTGTTGACGGTAGCATTAATATTTTCTTATCGTGAAGTAACTATGCAAATTTAACATTTATTTGCACAGTCGCCCATACCCGAAATCCCTTTGGATATGGGCAATATGGTTAACCTTCGCGGTGAATGCTTAAACCAGCAAACGTCTGGCTAACCGGCATCATCTCAAGGGTATTGATGTTGACATGTTTAGGCAGCGTTGCCACCCACCAAACCGCTTCACTCACATCTTCAGCCGTTAATGCGTTGGCGTTTTCGTAAGTTTTCTCAACTTTGCCGTCATCACCTTTGAACCGCACATTTGAGAACTCAGTCCCACTCACCAGACCAGGTTCAATATCCGTCACACGGATTGCAGTTTTATGCAGATCGGTACGTAAGTTCAGGCTGAACTGGCGCACAAAGGCTTTAGTCGCGCCATAAACATTGCCACCCGCGTAAGGCCAGTTGCCAGCGGTAGAACCGATATTGATAATGTGCCCGCGATTACGCTCCACCATCCCAGGCAGCACGGCGCGAGTCATATACACGAGGCCTTTGTTATTGGTATCAATCATGGTTTCCCAGTCGTCCGGGTCAGCTTTATGAGCCGGTTCCATGCCCAGTGCCAGACCTGCGTTGTTCACCAGAATATCAATATCTCGCCAGTCAGCAGGTAACTGTTCCATCGCTTGTTCGATAGCCGCGCGGTTACGTACATCAAGTTGCAGCGTAATGATGCTATCACCCAGTTCTTCTTTGAGCTCTTGCAGACGTTCGTTGCGGCGGCCAGTGGCAATCACTTTGTGGCCTTGCTGTACGAAACGACGGGTGATGCTCTCACCAAATCCGGCGGTGGCGCCGGTTACCAGAATAATCATCTCACTGTTCCTCAACGCTTTTATGTCGTATTACCTTAGCACGCTAAGGCTATTTGTGATAATTCAACTTATTGCAAAAACCAAAGTTGAAGTGCCTGCGCATTGCTGGTGCAGCAACGTCTGTGGTGTGCAACTTTCTGGTGCACGAAATCCGACGAATTTTCCCTTCCGAACTTATGATACCAAAAGGCAACCGATTGCGGTTAAAAGCAACCGTTTGCATCAAGAAAAGTTGCGCAAATGTTGCTCGATAGTAATAAATATAATCTAAGCTACTGTTATAAAACCGATTAAACCCAAATCCCAACATGGCATCAACATTGCAATAGTTAACTCATTCTTCACAAAACCATTACAGGTACCGCGATGACAGTTAATTACACGCAAGCGCTCCGCAGCCAGTTTTTCGATATCACCCAAACCGGGACCCGTCCTGACGAGTTGCTGGCGAATGCGCGTCATCACGAAGATGCATTGTTATTCATCGATGGCGGTACGGTGGTGGCGTTGTTGCCATGGGAAGAAGGGCGCAAACAGTTGCGAGACGAAAGTGATTATGTCGATTATCGCGGCAAATTGATTCTTCCCGGATTTGTCGACACCCACCTGCATTATCCGCAAACGGAAATGATTGGCGCCTACGGCGAGCAGTTGCTGGAATGGCTGCAAACCTACACCTTCCCGGTTGAGAGCCAGTATCAGGACAGTTCCCACGCCGCGAAAATGTCGGCCTTTTTCCTCAGCCAGCTCTTGAGTAACGGCACCACTACGGCGTTGGTTTTTGGCACGGTACATCCTCAGTCGGTGGAAGCGCTTTTCAGCGCGGCAGAGCATCTCGCCATGCGCATCATCGCCGGCAAAGTGATGATGGATCGCAACGCGCCGGAATACCTCACGGAAACGCCGGAGCAAAGTTACCAGCAAACGCGCGAGCTGATTCAGCGCTGGCATAAAAAAGGGCGTCTCAATTATGCGCTGACGCCGCGCTTTGCCCCGACATCTTCGCCTGAACTGCTCAAAGTGGTACAGACCCTGCGCGAAGAGTTTCCGGATACCTGGCTGCACACCCATCTCAGTGAAAACAGTGCCGAAGTGGAATGGGTGAAAAACCTGTGGCCGGAGTCCGAAAGCTATCTTGGCGTGTATCACCATTACAAACTCACCGGCAAACGCAGTGTGTTTGCCCATGCCATTCATTTGCAGGAGTGCGAGTGGGATTGCCTGCAATGTACTGAATCGGCCATCGCCTTTTGCCCGACTTCAAATCTGTTTCTGGGCAGCGGTCTGTTTAACCTGAAACAGTGCCATGAGCGCGGGATCCGCATGGGGATTGGCACCGACGTGGGTGCAGGCACCACCTTCAATATGCTGCAAACCCTGGCGGAGGCTTACAAAGTCGCGCAGTTGCAAGGTTACCGTCTTTGCGCGAGTGAAGCGTTTTATCACGCCACGTTGGGTGGGGCACACGCACTGGATCTGGATGACAAAATTGGCAACTTCTTGCCGGGTAAAGAAGCGGATTTCGTGGTGCTGGACTTAGCGGTGACGCCACTGCAGACATTGCGCCACGCCAACAGCCGGGACATTTATGAACAATTATTCGTGCTGATGACGCTTGGCGATGACCGCAACATCTGGCACACCTGGGTTAACGGCAAATGCGTGTGGACTCGCGGCACGCTGGAGGTCGCGGCATGATTCAATTTTTGCTCAATCAAACCTTAAAGACGCTTGATGATGTCGACCCGAATACCACGGTGTTGAACTGGCTGCGCGGCAGCGAACATCGCTGTGGCAGTAAAGAAGGGTGCGCATCGGGGGATTGTGGCGCGTGCACGGTGGTGCTCGGGCAAGTCGATGGCGACAAAATGCGTTATGACACCGCCAATAGCTGCATCACGCTCATCAGCCAGCTTGACGGTAAACAGTTGCTGACGGTTGAGGATTTATCAGAAGGAGACAAATTGCATCCGGTGCAGCAGGCGATGGTCGATTGCCATGCGTCGCAATGCGGTTTTTGTACTCCAGGTTTTGTGATGTCTGGTTTTGCGTTGCAAAAAAATACCCGCGACCCACAGCATCATGAAATCGAAAAACATCTCGCCGGAAACCTGTGCCGCTGTACCGGTTATCGCCCGATTATGCAGGCGATGCAGCAAAGTAGTGGCGAATATGCCGACCAGTTTACCTGCGCCGAGCCGCAAACCGTGGCACGCTTAAAGTCACTACAACAGCCGCAGGTCGCTGAGTTAATCAAAGCCAACCGTTGCCTGCTGCCAAAAACCGTTCAGCAACTGGCGTCTGTGTATCAGCAACATCCGCACGCTCGCTTACTGGCGGGAGGAACCGATCTGGCGCTGACCATCACCCAGCAATTCCAGACGCTACCGCTGATTATCGCGCTGCATCAGGTAGATGAACTCAAAATGATAACCGTGACTGATAGCCACATTCGTATCGGCGCAATGGCGACATTGCAGGCGTGTCAGGATGTTATACAACCCTTGCTCCCCGCATTTGCCCAGATGCTGGACCGCTTTGCCTCTACGCAAATTCGCAACCACGCAACACTTGCTGGCAACCTGGCGAATGCCTCGCCGATTGGTGATGGTGCTCCGATGCTACTGGCGCTCGGTGCCAGCCTCGAACTGCGCTGTGGCGAAGCTACCCGTGTTTTGCCGCTCGATGAGTTCTTCCTTAGCTATCGCAAAACTGCTTTGCAGGCGGGTGAGTTTATCAGTGCGGTACTGATTGAACGCGAGGCGATATCGCCGACGTTTAACGCGTGGAAGATTTCTAAACGTATGGATGACGATATTTCGACGGTCTTTGGCGCGTTTAATCTGCATGTAAAAGACGGAATAGTGGGATCTGCAAAACTGGCATTTGGCGGTATGGCGGCAATCCCGGCGCGGGCGAAAAGTGCCGAACTTGCATTAACAGGAAAGCCTTTAAATGAGCAGACGATCGAGCTGACCCGTGAAGCGCTGGCGACTGATTTCCAGCCGTTAACCGATTTCCGCGGTTCCGGAGCTTATCGCCTGAAACTCGCACAAAATCTGTTGCGACGCCTGATGCTTCAACACGGCGAACCGACTCACGCGCTGGAGGTACAACATTATGTCAACTAATCCAGTGCGCTTGTCAGAACAGGCTTTAATCGAGCAATTCGCCCGCAAAATGCAGGGCGGCGCAGGGGACAGTCGCAAACATGAAAGTGCGGATAAGCATGTCAGCGGCAAAGCGGAATATATCGACGACAAACTGACGTTACCGGGAATGCTCTATCTGTGCCCGGTTCTCAGCCAGCACGCCCATGCGAAAATTTTAAACATCGATACTGCCGCGTGTTATGCCGTACCTGGCGTGGTGCGTGTTTTCAGCTGGCAGGATGTTCCAGGGGAACTGGATATCGGCCCGCTGGCTCCCGGCGACCCGCTGTTTGCCCGCGACAAGGTTGAATATCACGGCCAGGTTGTGCTGACGGTGGCGGCCGATTCCGCGGAAGCGGCTCGCGCGGCGGCACAGAACGCTGTCATCGAATATGAAGTGCTCGAACCGGTGCTGGATGTCGAAGAGGCTTTGCGACGCGAACTCTATGTGCAGGAACCACATGTGCATCAACGTGGCGATGCAGATAGCGCGCTTGCATCGGCAGCGCACCGTATTCAGGGGCAGTTTCATATTGGCGGCCAGGAACACTTCTATCTGGAAGGACAGATTGCTGTCGTACAACCCGGTGAAGATGGCTGTGTGACGGTCTGGTCATCAACCCAACATCCGACAGAAGTGCAAAAGCTGGTAGCCTCGGTGCTTGGCGTCACGATGAACAAAGTCACGGTGGATATGCGCCGCATGGGCGGCGGGTTTGGCGGCAAAGAAACCCAGGCCGCAGGGATTGCCTGCCACGCGGCGCTGGTCGCGGCATTAACCGGTCGCCCGGCTAAGATGCGTCTTTCACGGCGCGACGACATGCGCATTACCGGTAAACGCCATCCCTTTTTTGTCCGTTATGACGTGGGGTTTACCGACGAAGGCATGCTCAATGGCGTGAAGATCGATCTGGCGGCAAACTGCGGTTATTCACTGGATCTATCAGGATCGATCTGCGATCGCGCGATGTTTCACGCCGATAATGCCTACTACCTTGGCGATGCGCGGATTACCGGATACCGCTGTCGCACCAATCTGGCATCCAATACTGCCTACCGCGGATTTGGCGGGCCGCAGGGGATGGTGGCCATTGAGCAGATTATGGACCACATTGCCCGCGAGTCAGGACTTGATCCGCTGGAAGTGCGCAAGCGCAATTACTATGGCGACACCGGGCGTAACGTGACGCACTACCATCAAACCGTTGAACACAACATCATGCCGGGAATCACCTGCCAGCTTGAGGCGAGTGCCAATTACGCTAAGCGTCGCGAGGAAATCAGCGCATTTAACCGCACCAGTCCGGTACTCAAACGCGGTCTGGCGCTGACGCCGGTGAAATTCGGCATCTCGTTTACGTCCAGTTTCCTGAATCAGGCGGGAGCGTTAATCCTGATTTACACCGATGGTACCGTGCAGCTTAATCATGGCGGCACAGAAATGGGCCAGGGATTAAATACCAAAGTGGCACAAGTCGTCGCGCAGGTGCTGCAAATCCCTGTCGAGCAGATTCAGGTCACGGCGACCAATACCGGCAAAGTCCCGAATACTTCGCCGACGGCGGCGTCATCGGGTGCGGATCTTAACGGTAAAGCGGCTGAAATCGCCGCACTTACCATTAAGCAGCGGCTGGTGGAAATGCTCTGCGGTTTGCACGGTTGTGAAGCCGAACAAGTGGAGTTTCGCAACGGCGTGGTGAAAGTCCCGGGGCGGCATTTTACCTTTAGTGAAATCGCAAATCTGGCGTGGCTTAATCAGGTGCCGCTCTCCGCAACCGGCTTCTATAAAGTGCCCGGTATTCATTACGATCGCGCGGCAGGACGCGGGCAACCGTTCTATTACTTTTCATACGGCGCGGCGTGTTCGGAAGTCATCATCGACACCCTGACCGGCGAATATCGCCTGTTGCGTACCGACATTCTGCATGACGTGGGCAATTCGCTGAATCCCGCACTCGACATCGGACAAATTGAAGGCGGCTTCGTGCAAGGCGCGGGCTGGCTGACTTGCGAAGAGTTAGTGTGGGATGACAAAGGACGGTTACTGACTGACAGTCCGATGAGCTACAAAATCCCGGCCATCAGCGATGCGCCAGCCGACCTGCGGGTGCAGCTGCTGGAAAACCATGCCAATCCGCAGCACACGGTTTACCGCTCAAAAGCCGTCGGTGAACCGCCATTTATGCTGGGAATTTCGGTGTGGTGCGCCTTACAGGATGCCGTCGCCAGTATCACTGATTATCGCCAGCACCCGCTGCTGGATGCGCCCGCCACGCCGGAGCGCGTATTCTGGGGTTGTCAGGAGGCGCCATGAACGACGATGAATGGATCAGCATTCTGATGCAGTTGCGTGAGCGTCGCGAACCTTGCGTGCTGCTGACGCTGCTGGCGGATAAAGGGTCGGTGCCGAGAAACTGTGGTACCAAGATGATTGTCGGGCGCGAGCACACCTATCTGACTATCGGCGGTGGGCATCTGGAATATCAGGCGATTGCGATGGCGCGTGAGATGCTGGAAAAGCAAATTACGCTGCCGCATAGCGAGCATTTTAATCTTGGCGCAAGGCTTGGGCAGTGTTGTGGTGGGATGACGACGGTGCTCTTTGAACCGCTGATTCAGGCGCAACCGCAGATTACCGTTTTTGGCGCAGGCCACGTCGGGCAAGCGCTGGTGGCATTATTAAAAACGTTACCCTGTCACATAACCTGGGTTGATGAACGCCCTGACCAGTTTGCCAGCGCGCCAAAAGGGGTGACGACGCTGCAAACCGAAGACCCGCTCGATGCCGTACACGCCGCACCCGCGCAGAGCTATTTTATTGTCATGACCCACAGCCATCCGCGTGATTTGGAGTTAACCGAAGCAATCCTTAAACGTGGTGACTACCGCTACCTCGGCCTGATTGGCTCGCACACCAAACGCCAGCGTTTTGAGTATCGGCTTGCGGGGAAAGGGATCACGCAGCAGCAACTGAGTACCTTGCGCTGCCCGGTGGGGCTGCCGGATGTGAAGGGTAAACTCCCGGCAGAAATCGCCGTGGCGATAGCCGCCGAGATAATTGCTGTGTACCAGGCGGCGAGTTGAGCGTGGCGGATGACGCATACGCTTATCCGCCCTACAATCACTTAACTTTCCTCGTAGAGGGATAAGCGCCGCGTCATCCACCCAATACATTTCGGCATTGTAGGGTGGATAAGCGCCGCGTCATCCACCAATGACATTTCGGCGTTGTAGGGTGGATAAGCGCCGCGTCATCCACCAGATATATTTCAGCGTTGTAGGGTGGATAAGCGCAGCGTCATCCACCAGATACCGTCTCAAATTACCCTTTGCCCTCAGCAGGAGCACCACATGCAAACGGAAAACCCGTTCTATCGCATCAGTTTATTGCCGTACCAGGCACCCCATTTTGATGACATCAAAGACAGCCACTATCGTCCGGCGTTTGACGAAGCCAAACGTATTAAACGCGAAGAGATCGCTGCACTCACTAACAACGTCGCAGAACCGAGCTTTGAGAACACGTATCTGGCGCTGGAAAAAACCGGACAAATGCTGGGACGAGTGACGAATGTTTTCTTCGCCATGACGTCTGCGAATACCAACGATTATCTGCAACAACTCGATGAGGAATTTGCCGCAGAACTGGCTGAGTTAGCGGATGAAATGCGCCTGAACAGCGTGTTGTTTTCGCGTTTAGATAAGGTCTACCAGCGTCGCCATTCCCTTGGTCTGGATGAAGAATCCGTGCGGCTGATTGAAGTCATCTGGCGGAGTTTTACACTGGCGGGTGCCACACTCAGCGACGATAAAAAAGCGCGTTTAAAGGTGCTGAATAAAGAAGCCGCGCAGCTGAATAGCCAGTTTAATAATCATCTGCACGCCGCTAATAAAGCCGCTGGGCTGGTGGTGGATGACGTGGAACATCTTGATGGGTTAACGCCTGCGGAAATTGCTGCGGCGGCGCAACTTGCCAGCATGAAAGGGCTGGAAGGGAAATATGTCATCGCGCTACTTAACTTCACGCAACAACCTGCGCTGCAATCATTAAGCCACCGCTCCACGCGTGAAAAACTGTTTAAAGCCGGTTGGGATCGCACTCAACAAAACGATGGTCACGATACGCGCGCAATCGTCGCGCGCCTGGCGATTCTGCGTGCAGAACAAGCTCAACTGCTGGGCTTTGAGAACTATGCTGCCTGGAAAATTGCCGACCAGATGGCGCAAACGCCGCAGGTCGCGCTGCAATTTATGCGTGACATCGTGCCTGCCGCAACGGCGCGTGCGCAGCGTGAACTGGCGGATATCCAGCAGGTTATCGACGCGCAGCAGGGCGGATTTAAAGCTGAGGCCTGGGACTGGGCGTTTTATGCCGAACAAGTTCGTCATGCGAAATACGACCTCGATGAAGCGCAAATCAAACCTTATTTCGAGCTGAATAACGTGCTGGCAAACGGCGTGTTCTGGGCGGCGAGCAAGCTTTTCGGCCTGAATTTTGTAGAGCGCTTTGATATTCCGGTTTATCACGATGATGTGCGCGTCTGGGAAATCTTCGATAAAGACGGGCGCGGTATGGCGCTGTTCTACGGTGACTTCTTCGCCCGCGACAGCAAAGGCGGCGGGGCGTGGATGGGCAACTTTGTTGAACAATCCACGTTACTTGCCAGCGATCCGGTGATTTACAACGTCTGCAACTACAACAAACCGGCATCTGGCGAAGCGGCACTCATTTCCTGGGACGACGTCGTGACGCTGTTCCATGAGTTCGGCCACACCTTACATGGCCTGTTTGCCACTCAGCGTTATGCCACGCTTTCCGGCACCAATACGCCACGCGATTTCGTCGAGTTCCCATCGCAAATTAACGAGCACTGGGCGCGCGACCCGCAGGTGTTTGCCAGCTATGCTCGCCATTACCAAACGGGCGAACCGATGCCTGAGGCGCTCAAAGAGAAGTTATTCCGCGCGGCGCAGTTTAATAAAGGCTACGACATGACAGAACTGCTCGCCGCCGCTTTGCTGGATATGAACTGGCACACTATGCCTGCGGGAAGTGCGGTTGATAACGTGGCTCAGTTTGAAGCGAACGCACTTGAGCAAGAGCACATCAAACTTGCGGCCGTACCGCCTCGTTATCGCAGCAGCTATTTCGCGCATATTTTTGGCGGCGGTTATGCGGCGGGTTATTACGCTTATATCTGGACGCAAATGCTGGCCGATGATGGTTACCAATGGTTTGTGGAGCAGGGCGGGCTAACCGCGCAAAACGGTCAGCGTTTCCGCGAGGCCATTTTATCGCGGGGTAATAGCCAGGATCTTAAAGCGTTATATGACCAGTGGCGCGGGCATGCACCGTATAGCGAACCAATGCTGGCAAACCGGGGTTTAGCAGACTAAAAGCCGATTAATATTTGGCGGGTAAGCTATTGAGTTTGATGAGAATGCCATCATCAAGTTGGATATACCCGCCCTGTTTTAATTGTGCGAGCATTTTCATTACCGTGCTGCGTGACAGCCGGGTTCTTTCGAGAACGTATTTTACTGCTGAAGTTGATTCCCGCACGCTGTCAGGTTCATTCATCAATGCCATCAACTGGAAACGCAGAACCTCATAGGTTGAGGGTGCGGTCATAATGATATTGTTGTGAAACAGGTTGGCAGTCACTTTGGCAATGTGATTGACCAGGAGTTGCCAGGAATTTGTTTCACCAATCAATTGTTGGGCGTAGGCCGTGGTGAGGGTGGCAATTTCAGATTCTTTCAGGGTTTCTATATACAGCCCGGTTGTTTCAGGTAGCAAATTGCTGATGCCCGCAATATTGGGTACCGGCATTGAAGAAACAACAAAACTATCAATATCCCTTCCCACTTTGATTGTCCCGGAGAGAATGACATAGCACATGTTCTCCCCGTTAACGCAGTAGTAAAGACGACGGCCCGCAGGAATCGTTTCAAACGTAACATGTGGGCTAAGTAAATCGATAAGATCAAACGTCGCCTGGGAGTAGATAAACGTTGGAAAATCTTGCGCTGAAGAATCTTTCATATCGACATTATTCACGCTGTAAATGATTGCTATAAATTTAGCACACTTCTAACAATCAGGTAACTGAACTTTGTTACGATAAATTATTATATTACAATAGGATAGCCTTCATTCGCTATGTGTTGTGATGCATTAATATTTTAACGGGATATTGTGGATACTTAGCAGGCACCCGCGTTCTGTCACGATATAACCTCCCGCTTTCAATTGTGCCAGGATCTTCATAATGCTACTGCGCGATAAAAAAGACCGGCTTTGTATATAGTTAGCGATGCTGACACTCTTTCTGATTTCCTCAGTTTCATTTATTAACTCATAGAGTTGATAACGTATGATGTCATAAGAGGAAAGGGACGAAATCTTAGTGCAGTGGTCGTAGACCCTCGAAACCGTATATATTAATGAACGGGCCAGACATTCCCACAAACAGTTATTAGCAATAATCTCATTGGCTAACTCAAGCGGCAACCAGCTAACTTCAGACTCATCGTGGGTACGAATATAAAGATATTCTTGCTCGGTGAGTTGCGTGCTCATGCCGAATACAAAGGGAGCTGATTCTGTATTTAATACCATTCCATCAATATTTCGATAAAGCGAAACACTGCCTTTATGGAGTAGAAAACATTTGCGCTGTTCGTCTTCCACATAGTTAATAATTTGGCGTGGTTTTGTTTCTAATTTGTTAGAAACAGGATTGAGATGTGCGATCAATAACTCAATTTCAGCTAAAGGCTTTTTGTTCAAGATGCTAATTTCATCTGTAAAAAACGGATTTTGTTGTTCAGATACAGACATTTATATTATCTCTCTAGTGACCAGGAACATTCCTGGTTTTGCTATTTACGGCTGCATTATGGTTAAGAAGATTTATTAAGTGAATAAATGTTACGGTGTAAAATTACACCGAAAAATACCTTGAGTTTAATGTGTGATTTGATGAAGATTGATTCAGGCAGCAAAATGATGTGAACTTCAAAAGTTGATTTTTAATATAGATTCGGTTTTCATGGTTAACACCAGATAAATCGAATTAGATATTAACGAAGTAACTCAACTTTACTTCGCATATCACATTTCGCTGTACATATAACATGATGATGCATGGAAAACTAGGCGTTATATTTTTTATTATTTCTCAATAATAAACAGGGCTTCTGTTGCCTGAATAAAACGTCATATAAATATATATAAAGGAAAACGTAATGAAAAAGAATTTACTCGCTGTTGTAATTGCTGCTATCTCCGCTGTATCTGCTTCTAATGCTATGGCAACTGCAGGCACCGTGAACTTCACAGGTGTAATTCTGGATACAGCTTGTACTGTTGACATCGCTTCCCAGAACCAGACTGTTCCATTGGGTGAATACAATAAGTCTGAATTCACCGCAATGGGTGTTGTGACAGCGGCTAAGAAATTCTCAATCGTGCTGAAAGACTGCCCAGAAGCTATCAAAATCGCTCACGTGCGTTTCGACGGCCAGCCAGTCATTGCTGACTCTACTCTGCTGGCTATCGACAGCACCACTCCAGGTGCCGCAACTGGTGTTGCAATCAACCTGATGTCTGCAGACAAAGTTCAGCTGCCACTGCACGGCGAAAACAGCTATCGCTACAGCCTGACTGACACTGCTGACAACGTTCTGGATTTCTACGCTCAGTATAAATCAACAGCTGCAACAGTGACTGCTGGTCCAGCAAACTCTGTAGCCAGCTTCTCTGTTATTTATAACTAATAATCAGACTGACATGACAGGGGCCGGATTTCCCGGCCCTTTTTTTACAGAGGTATCAAATGAATATCGTAAGCAAAACTTTAGTTGCCCTGGTTATAGCCGGTACGGCTATTTCTGCAGCCAATGCAGGCGTTGTAATTGGTGGAACCCGGGTGATTTATGACGGCGGAAAAAAGGAAGCTTCACTGAGCGTCAATAATCCGGATTCTGTGCCATATCTGATTCAGTCATGGATTGACACCCAATCAGGTGGCGCTGAGAAAGCTCCCTTTATTATCACGCCGCCGCTGTTTCGTTTAGATAACGGCCAACAGAATATATTGCGTATCGTGCGAGCCGGGAGTCTGCCGGATAATAAAGAGTCGCTGTACTGGTTAAATATTAAATCTATTCCTTCTGCTCCTAAAAAGGAAAATACACTTCAGGTGGCGGTAAAAACCCGCATTAAACTGATTTACCGCCCGGAAGCGTTAAAGAAAAATATACCGGAAAAAGTGGCGGATCAACTGACCTGGCAGAAAGTCGGCAACCAGGTGCAGGTGACAAACCCAACGAATTACTACATGAATTTCAACCAGATTACGGTTAGCGGTAAAACTGTCCCGGACGTGAGCTTTGTGGCACCGGGCGGTACGGCACGCTTTAACCTGCCTGCGGGTGTTTCATCGGGACCACTGAGCTTTAAATTAATTAGTGATTATGGCGGCACCGGCGAAGCCCATAACGCGTCAATTTAATAAACGAATAAATACTTCCCGGGCGTACAGGGTGGTACGGGCCAGAATGATATAGCCTGATATATACAGGCAGGAAGTTAATGATGAAAGCAAACAATCGTCTTCAATTACGATCGACCCATCTCGCCTGGTGTATCGCGCTGGCGTGTTCAGGTATGAGTGAAACAGCACAGTCGCGTGATTATTTTAACCCGGCGTTACTCGAGGTTAATAATCCCTCTTCACAAGGTGCCGATCTTGCGGCCTTTGAAGATGGCGAACAGGCTGCCGGTATTTATCGTGTTGACGTTGTTATTAACAACCAGCTGGTCGACACCCGGGATATTACTTTTAAGATGGTCAAAGAAGGTAATGGAGAAGCAAAACTTCAGCCTTGTTTGTCTGCCGGTGTTTTACAAAGCTACGGTGTAAAAACAGCGCTGTTCCCGGAATTAAACGTCGATGCGGAATGCGCCAGGCTTGCGGCTATTCCGCAGGCGTCAGCGGAGTTTTTATTTTCATCTCAGAAGTTACTGCTGAGCATTCCTCAGGCGGCACTTTCCGCGCAGGCGCGCGGCTATGTGGCGCCAGAGCTGTGGGATGAAGGTATTAACGCGCTGCTACTGAACTACAGCGTAAGCGGTAATAACACTTTCGTGCGTAATGGTCAGAACACCAACAGCCAGTATGCCAACCTGCGTCCGGGCATCAACTACGGCGCATGGCGTCTGCGTAACTACACCACATGGAATCGTGACAGCGACGGCAAAGACAAATGGGATACGGTTTACACCTACGCCCAGCGTGATGTCGTTGCTTTGAAAAGCCAGATGACGCTCGGCGACAGCTCCACACCTTCTGATGTGTTCGACAGTATTCCGTTCCGAGGCGGTCAGCTTGCCTCTGATGACGATATGTTACCCGACAGCCTGAAAGGCTACGCCCCTGTGGTACGTGGCATTGCGCGTACCAATGCGCAGGTGATTATTCGCCAGGGCGGTTATGTTATTTATCAAAGCTACGTTGCACCGGGCGCCTTTGAAATTACCGACATGTACCCGACCGGTGGCTCCGGTGATCTGTTTGTCACCATAAAAGAAGCCGACGGCAGCGAACAATACCTGGTTGTGCCTTTCGCCTCCGTACCCGTACTGCAACGTGAAGGGCGACTGAAATACAGCCTGACGGGCGGCCAATACCGCTCGTACAGCAGCAGTGTGGAAAAAACACCGCTGGCGCAGGGCACGGCAATTTATGGTCTGCCACACGGCTTTACGGTTTATGGTGGTTTGCAGGAGGCGAGCAAATACCAGTCAATAGCACTGGGGGTGGGTAAAAACCTCGGCGATATTGGGGCGATTTCTACGGATGTGACACAAGGCTGGTCAACGCCCAAAGACGGTCTGAAAACTGACGGGCAGTCATGGCGCGTTCGCTACAGCAAGAACTTTACGGATACCGGCACCAACTTTGCCATTGCCGGTTATCGATATTCCACCTCCGGCTTCTACAGCATGCAGGAAATACTCGATACCTACAGCGATTCAGACTTTAGAGACGATCGCCGCCGTAATCGTGCAGAAATGACCCTGAGTCAGACGCTGGGTAAATCCATGGGCGCTCTGACACTGTCGGCCATCCGCGAGGATTACTGGAATATTAACAAGACCATGGAGTCGTATGGCGCGAGCTATAACAACGCCTGGAACAGCGTCAGTTACAGCCTGAATTACACATGGAGTAAAAACTCGACGGCCAATGGTAGCAATAGCGGGAAAATGTACACCAACGATCAACTGGTCTCCCTGAATATCAGCGTGCCGTTGTCAAACTTCCTGCCAAACAGCTGGGCGAACTACAACATGACGACCAGCAAACAGGGCAATACCACCCACAATGTCGGTGTCAGTGGTATCGCGTTACCAGGTAACGCCCTGAGCTGGAACGTGCAGCAGGGCTACGGAACGGACGATGTCGGCTATACCGGCAATATGAACGCTGACTACCGGGGAACCTACGGCGAAGCGATCGCAGGCTACAGCTACGATGAGCATTCACAGCGCGTGAACTACGGAATATCCGGTGGTGTGTTAGCTCACAGTGACGGCGTTACGCTGGCGCAGCCTTTCGGCGAAACCATCGCGTTAGTGAAAGCACCGGGTGCTGCCGGTGTTGGGGTGTTGAACCAGAATGGGGTGAAAACGGATTATCGCGGCTACACCGTGGTCAGCAATATGACGCCATTCCGTAAAAACGACATCAGTTTTGATACCGCAAGTATGCCGGATAACGTGGAGCTGGAATTAACCACCAAAACCGTGGTGCCGACGCGTGGGGCAGTGGTGCGCGCAGTGTATCAGGCGAGCGTAGGGCAAAGGCTGTTATTGAATCTGAAACGTAACAATGGCGAACCTGTTCCATTTGGCGCCATTTTATCAATGAATAATAAAGACGCTGATAACCATGGCTTTATTGTGGGTGATAACGGACAGGTTTATTTAACTGGCCAGAGTAATAACCTCGACTCCACGGTGAAATGGGGTGATGACGACACGCAAATCTGCCAGGTTAAAACGGTATTGCCTGAACCAAAAAATGATACATCCGTTACGCAGCTTGATGCCGTGTGTCATTAAGGAATTCGCTATGAAATATTTTGCTTTAATCATTACCTTATTATTTTCTGGTATGGCCGGTGCAGTTTGCCAGACGCTGAATACCTGGCTGTCAGTGGTTGATGCCGGAAATATCATTGTTCAGCGCGACACGCCGGTAGGCGCGCTTATTGGCACGGTACCCACGGCAGCTGCCGAAGTTCTTCAGGCTACCTGCCTCTCTTCCGTCGGCGGGAAAGCAATAGGGCAGTTTGATTATATGGGCGGAGTGGCAACGTCTATTCCCAATGTTTATTACACTAATATTCCAGGCGTAGGAATAAGTATTGTCGGTATGACCGGTGGCACATCGACGATGCAAAATCCACCGACGACTTATTCGTTATCTATGACTACTGCAACCATTACCAATATCTGGTCGGGAAACCCTCAGGTTCTAAGACTTTATAAAGTAGGTGATATTACCTCAGGTAATTTTGCTCCAGGCAGGGTTGGCCATCAATCACTCGTAGACGATGGCGGTATTATGCGTGATATCCAGTTGTCGGGTGGTTCGGTCACGCAGGTGGCCTGTTCAATAAAAACGCCTAATTTAGTCTTCCCGTTGGGTGATGTGCCGGTTTCAACGTTTGGCAGTACTATTGGCTTTATTCCTGATGTCAGTTCCACACAAAACCTTGGTCTGGATTGTGATGGCGGTGCGAATATTAATGTTTCATTAAATGGTACCCAAAACCCTGATAGTTCAGATGCCAGTGTATTAGCACTCAATAATCAGGGTGGCAGTGATGTTGCAAGCGGTTTAGGGATCCAGCTTCTTTATAACGATGTGCCTTTAGTACTGAATAATAGAATCGCACTGAAAGTTTCTCCGGGTGGTGTGGAAACCTTCCCTCTGAAGGCACGTTATATTCAGACAAAAGCATCGGTAACAGTTGGTGATGCGAGCACCAGTGCCACGCTACAATTAACCTATCAATAGGGCGGTAATTATCATGAAAAAGACCATTGCTGCTCTGATACTCTCGGGCACAGCATTGTGTTATGCCGGTATGTCCAGCGCTGCCGACCTGGTTAATATTGGCGTGACTGGCCGCGTGGTGCCAACTCCGTGTGTGGTCGATACCGATACTGTCTCGAAACAAGTTGATTTGGGGCAGGCATTTTCAAACAACCTTAATCAGCCCGGTGGGAATCCGGTGTGGAAGGACTTCCAGCTTTTATTAACTCAGTGTCCAGCTGCCACCCGTTCCGCAACGGCAACGTTTAGCGGTGATGTTGACAGTAACGACCCGACAGCATTTAAGAATCTCGGCACAGGGGTGAATAGCGCCTTGCAGATGACAAATACTGACCATTCGGTTATTTACGGTAATGCCAGCCAAATGACAGTGAACGTTGATAATTCAACGCGCCAGGCAATATTCCCGCTTTCTGCGAGGATATTCAGCCCCGCTGAGAATGCGACGGGTGGAACGTTTAATGCTGCAGTAAGCGTTGTATTTACTTACCAGTAAAAACATATTTTAGGTTAAGTAGCATTCTGAGAAATGAAAAGATGTTAAATATTGCCATTGATGATTCGGATTCACTGTATCGGAACGGAATGGAAATCTTTCTTAAAGAAATATTTCTCGAAGAACAACATGAGCCTGTTCAGATTAATTCACTGAACAGGACAAATGCCACCCAGGCCGATATCATCGTAAAAAGCTTTGTGGCTGGCGCTGAGTATGTCTGCCAGCCGATGTTAAAACATCGCATGAAGCCTGGGGTGATTATTGGTATCTATGATGGTGATGCATCTCCCCATCATAATGAACTGCCGCTGTGTATTAAGAATATCGTGTTTATCAACCGATCAGAGCCATTAAATACAGCGCGTGAACAGGTTATTCAGGCGTGGAAAGATAACGGTGAAAACGCTAAACCGTTAAATAGCAAAAAATGTCTGAAATGCAAATATCGCACGTTAACACCACAGCAAGTTACCATTGGTAAGCATTTGCTGCGGGGGTATGACATTATTGACATCGCAAAATTACTCGAAATTCATGTTAAAACGGTCAGCGCCCATAAGCGCCTGATGATGAGTAAATTTAATCTTAGTTCCGATTGCGAGTTACTGCATTTTCTTAAAAACCTGAAAACGCATAATCCACCGGTGCATTTATTTAGCTGATCTTTTCAAACACAACCGGGTGAAAGCCCGGTTTTTTTATGTTCAAATTTCATGCACACGATCTTCCGCAATTAATATTTTGCCGGTAAATGGCGAATTTCCTTCAGTATCCCATCCTCTATCACAATATACTCACCGGCTTTTAACGCAGAAAGAATACGCATCACGCCACTGCGCGAGAGGTGCGTTTTAATCCGTATATACTTCTCTGCGGTGATAGACTCCCTGAGTGAGTCAGGTTCGTCGATCAGCGTTAGCAGCTGTTTGCGAATGATCTCGTAGGCAGTGGGAGCATTAATCAAACTGGCGTAATGCAGCAACCTGTCGGAAACAAACTCCATATGTATCGAGAGAAGCTGCCACAACCCATGTTCCTCGATAATGCTAAAAACCTCTTCACGGCTCGTTACTGCTATTTCACATGGCTCATTTGTTTGAAAATAAATCGAAGCAGCTTCCTCATACTGCACCAATCCAATAATACATGGAGAATGCCATCCTCCAACCAAGACCTCATCAGCTCGATAAATAGAGATGCTACCTGAGCGAACAAGGTAACAGATTCGCGCTCCGTTAGAGACGAAAGGGCATATGTACCCTGCAGGATAAATCTGATAGGTGACAAACGGGCTCAATTTGTGAATGAACTCTTCAGTATAAAGTGAGAATCTTTCACTCTTATTCACATTTAACCCTCAAACCTGGTGTAAAAAGCCGGTGCTATGACGCAGTATTTCTAAAAATATAGCATACAACTTTCATTCAGGGCCTCAGCCTGTTAACGCAAATGTTCAACCAAATGTTTCAGCCAAATTCAGTGGGTTAGTACTTTAAAGGCAGGTGGTTGATGCTCTGCAAAATCCCTTTCTCCATAGTAATATAGTTGCCTGATCTCAATTCAGCCAGGATTCGCATGGTGCCGCTACGAGATAAAAATGTGCGGGTAATGATGTAATTTGCCGCGGTTATTTTTTCACGTATTTCTGCGCTTTCATTCATCAGATCAAGCAGTTGATATCGGATAATTTCATAAGCCGAAAGTTGTGAGATTTTTGCACAATGCGCATATACGCGCGCGATAGTGTAAATCAATAATTTAGCGAGACTTTCCCAAAGTTTATTTTCACCTATTAAATGATGCGCCTCTTTTAGAGAAAGCGTGCCGACCAGACAAGGCTCCTGTGTACGCAAAAAGAGGTATTCTGGTGAGGTGCTTTGTTGGCTCATTCCAAAAATAAACGGTGCTGATTCTGAGTTAAGAATCATATTGTCATGCTTGCGATATAGCGAAATACTTCCTTTTAGAAGGATAAATATAGTGTTTTCATTACGATCGCTAAAGTTAAAAATTTGTTTATTATTTGTTTCAAATGTATTTGCGTAGGGCAAAAAACAATTTACCAACTTCTCTATATGAGTAGTGGGTTTGTCATTTTTGGTTTGGTAATCCATTGGATTTATTGGTTTTTCTATCGTGTGCATAGGTGGCGACTCCGTTTTTTAGCAGATGCTTCTTAGATGATGCTTGGTATTACGGAGAACATTATGGCAACGCCATCACAATTTTTAGTATCGCTTTCTCGGTCTAAATGTAGACCGAGAAATACCTTGAGTTTAATGCGGGAATTAATGAAAATTGCCGTCGACAACAAAACGGCCAATTGCCAGAAAATGCGTTTTTTGATCTGAATGCAGGTTTGTAGAAAACAGGCGTTCTGAATTTATTAATGCGATTGAAAATGGATTAATAAATCCATTGGCAATGCTAGTGCGTGTCTAAATTATATTTAATTAATGGAAAGTCCGATTGCTAAAATAATTATTTGATCAGTTTTGGTCAGGGGTTGTTTTTGCCTAAAGCGTCGGCACCAAATAACCAAATAAAGGAAATTATGATGAAAAAGAATTTAATTGCTATGGCTATCGCTGCTACTGCTGTTCTGTCTGCTGCTAACGCATTTGCTGCTGCAGGCCAGGTTAATTTCACGGGTGAAATCATCGATGCAGGTTGTGACGTTGTCAATACCGTTGCTAACCCACTGACTGTTAACCTGGGCAAAGTTGCTAAATCTGAGTTCACAACTAACAACTCCCTGGCAGCGGCTACTGAATTCAAAATCCAGTTGACTAACTGCCCAGTCACAGTTGCTACCGCCAGCATCAAGTTCGACGGCACTGCACTGAACGGTGACAACAGCGTTCTGAAACTGACTCAGGATACTGGTGTGGCATCTGGCGTAGGTGTACAGATTTCTGATGCTGCTGGCGTACTGCCTCTGTTCCAGAACTCTGCGGCTTACAGCCTGACTTCTGGTAGCACCATGAATAACCTGCCGTTCGTAGCACGTTATAAAGCTGTGTCTTCAACTGTTACCCCAGGTCCAGCTAACGCAACTGCTAACTTCAGCGTTATCTACAACTAAGTCTTTACCCGCAAGGGTTTGAATTTATGTTACTGGCCGGCGGTATATATGCCGGCCATTTTTTTACCTCCTTATACAGGAACAAGTTATGAAAATTTTCACGGGTTCTCTGCTGGCAGCATTGTTAGTGACTTCCGGTATGACCCATGCCGGTGTGGTGATTGGTGGTACGCGCCTGATTTATGACGGTGGCAAGAAGGAGTCTTCACTGAGCGTCAAAAACCCGGACACAGTGCCTTACCTGATCCAGACCTGGGTAGAGACCACTGGCGGTGGCGCTGAGAAAGCCCCCTTTATGGTCACTCCTCCTTTGTTCCGTCTTGATGGTCAGCAGGAAAACGTGCTGCGCGTGGTACGTGCGGGGGGAAATTTGCCGAATGACCGCGAGTCGCTCTACTGGATGAACATCAAGGCCATTCCTGCCGGCGAAGCCAAAGAGAACCAGAACACACTACAAATCGCTATCAAAAGCCGCATCAAGCTTATTTACCGCCCACAGGGTCTGAAGGGTTCGCCTGAAGACATGGCGGACAAACTGAAATGGCAGCGCAGTGGAGACCAGGTGCAGGTTAGCAACCCGACACCGTTTTATATCAGCTTTATGGAAATCACCGTGGCGGGCAAACAAGTCAAGAACGTGACTTATGTCGCCCCTGGCAGTACGGCAAGTTTTGCGATGCCAGCAGGAGTTAGCGGTGGCAGCGTGGGTTGGAAAGTTATTAGTGATTACGGTGCGGTCGGGCCAGAACACAAAGGTTCAATGTAACGAGCAGCAATTCCACAACAAAACAGCAAAAAAACAGACCGATGTTTTATCAGTTTGCCAGGTTGCCTTTGCAATCGACGGGCAGGGAGTTAATGGATGAAAAATAGATTAAGTCAGGCCTGGAATATGCCCGCACCAAGAATCAGTAAACTGGCGTATCTGATTGCCGGGCATCTGATGCTGTTGGGAGGAATGTCATTCAGCGCTGAGGCGCGGGATGTATTTAACCCGGCATTGCTGGAAGTGGATGCAGCGAACCAGGGCACTACGGATCTGTCCGTTTTTGAAGACGGCGGCGGCCAGCCTCCCGGGGTTTATCGTGTTGATATCTATCTGAATGACGATCTGAAAGACACGCGCGACGTTAAATTTACTCTGCAAAAAGATCCGGACGGCAAAGAGAGCCTGCAGCCGTGCCTGAGCGTGGCCCAACTCAATGAGATGGGGGTGAAGACCGAGCTGTTTCCGGCTCTGGGCGATAAAAACGCTCAGTGTGCCAACCTCAATGCCATTGCGCAGGCCAAAGCAGAGTTTCGTTTCAGCGGCCAGCAACTGTTGCTGAGTATTCCGCAGATGGCAGTATCACAGAGCGCGCGCGGCTATGTTCCTGAATCGCAATGGGACAACGGTATTCCAGCCATGTTGCTGAACTACAACCTGAGCGGCGCAAACAACTATGCCCGCAGCGGTGGCGGAAGTGACAGCGACAGCCAGTACGCCAACCTGCGTCCGGGTATCAACATCGGGCCATGGCGTTTGCGTAACTACACGACCTGGAGCCGGGACAGTAATGGCCAGGACAAGTGGGATACGGTTTATACCTATGCCGCCCGCAGCATTATTGCGTTGAAAAGCCAGTTGGTGTTGGGCGATAGCAGTTCGCCGTCGGACGTATTCGACAGCGTTCCGTTTCGTGGGGGCCAGTTAGCGTCTGACGACGATATGCTGCCTGACAGCATGAAAGGCTATGCCCCATTAGTGCGCGGTATTGCCCGTACCAACGCGCAGGTGATTATCCGCCAGAACGGTTACATCATTTATCAGAGCTATGTTGCGCCGGGCGCGTTTGAAATTAACGATATGTACCCTACCGGCGGTTCCGGTGACCTGTATGTGACTATTAAAGAAGCGGATGGCAGCGAGCAATTGCTGGTGGTTCCGTTTGCCTCTCTGCCGGTATTGCAGCGTGAAGGTCGCCTGAAATACAGCATCACGGGCGGGCAGTATCGTTCCTATGACGGCAGCGTTGATGAAACGCCATTCAGCCAGGGGACAGCGATTTACGGCCTGCCGGCAGGCTTTACCATTTATGGTGGTGGCCAGTTCGCAAGCCACTATCAGTCACTGGCGTTCGGCCTGGGTAAAAACCTCGGTGACTTTGGTGCACTGTCAACGGATGTGACCCAGGCGTGGTCCACCCTGCAGGATATGCCGAAAGACAGCGGCCAGTCGTGGCGCGTGCGTTACAGCAAAAATATCGTTCAGACCGGGACTAACTTTGCCATTGCAGGTTATCGCTACTCAACCAATGGCTACTACGGCCTGCAGGAAGTCCTGGATACCTACCGGGATGACAACAGCCATTGGCAGATGGACCGCCGCCGTAACCGCAGCGAGCTAACCATTAGCCAGGATCTGACCCAGGGGCTGGGTACCATGTCACTGAGTTGGGTGAGCGAGGATTACTGGAACAGTGACCGTACCATGCGCTCGATTGGCGCGGGCTATAACAACACATTCAAAAGCATCAGTTATGGCCTGAATTACAGCTATAACGAAAACTCCACCGCCAGCAACAACAACGGTGCGGGTAACGGGCGTGTGTACAATAAAGACCAGATATTTAGCTTAAATATCAACGTGCCGATGAGCATATTTATGCCAAATTCAATGTCGAGCACCTACGCCAGCTACAACCTGAACACCAGTAAACACGGCAACACCACCAATACCGTGGGCCTGAACGGCACTGCGCTTGAGGGGAACAACCTGAACTGGGGCGTACAGCAGGGTTATGGCAGCCAGGGCGGCGGTTATACCGGCAACCTGAGTGCGGATTACCGTGGCACTTACGGCGAAGTGAACGGCGGTTACGCCTATGACCGTAACTCCGAGCGCCTGAACTACGGCTTGCAGGGCGGTATTGTAGCCCACGAAAACGGCGTGACCTTCGGCCAACCGCTGGGTGAGACCATTGCATTAGTCCAGGCACCAGGTGCCAGCGGCATTGGCATCACCAGCCAGACAGGCGTGAAAACCGACTGGCGTGGCTATGCGATTGTGCCGTACACCAGCCCATACCGCCGAAACTCGGTACAGCTTGATACCCAATCCCTGCCGGATGATGTGGACTTAACGCTTAACAACCAGAACGTGGTGCCAACTCGCGGGGCAGTGGTGCTGGCAAGCTTTAATGCCAGCGTCGGCCAGCGTGCCTTGATGACAATTTTACGTGCAGGTGGTGCACCGGTACCGTTCGGCGCCATGGTCACCGACCAGGCACAAAAAGGTGGGCAAGGCTTTATCGTCGGTGATGCAGGGCAGGTTTACCTGACTGGCCTCGCAGACAGCGGCGCACTACTGGTGAAATGGGGCAGCGGCGCGCAAGAACAGTGCCAGGTGAGTTATAGCCTTGGTAAACCAACGACGGCTAATGCTGGTGTTAAGACAGCCAACGGCCAGTGCCGCTAAGTAACGTAATTTGCAAATGGAGCGCCATTGAATAGCCAATTCAATGGCGAACATTATCCGGCAACATATTCGAGAGATATTTCAATGAGCATCAGAAAATTATTTCAATATCGCTTAGGCGAGAACCCGCATTACAAAAAAACAATATCGGAATATTGTTTTTTGTGGGGGCAAATGCTGGTGGTTGCCATTTGTTTGCAATTTGCTTGTGCGAAATATGCACAAGCAGCGGTAGGGCCAGGATGTCCTGCTGTATACTACATGACCCCCCCCGCCTCTATAAATATTAATCCCACAGTGGCCGTGGGTACCGTTATAGGAACTTCAAGTCTTTCATGGGGAATGACTCCAACCTGTAACTTTTCGGAAAGTAGTGCAATTGTATGGGATATTACCGGGGTAGGTATCCCTAATGGAAATCTCTATCCTACAGGGATTGCAGGAATATCATATCGTGTGCATTTTAACTTTGATGATACTACATGGAACGACTGGTTTCCAATAACAAGAAATCAGTATAGTAGTTCCGCGACTACTCTTCAGCCGGGGTCGTTGACTATGCAGTTGGTAAAAACAGGCCCTATTATGGGCGGGACTTTTCCAGCGCAAGATATTGCAAGAATGACATCGCAGGCATCAGGGTACACACCTATTTATTTTCGCCTGTCATCTCCTATTATAGTTCAACCAGTCAGTCCATCATGTACGGCAACATCTGTTGTGCCCGTTGCATTGCTGCCTGCTAATAAAAGCAGTCTCTTAAAAATGGGTGATACGGTAGGTGACAAGAACTTTAATCTTAGTGTGACATGCCTTACAGCAACAAATATTTCTCTCGCATTTAGTGGCAATGTGGTCGACACCACGAATGCGGTATTCAAAAATACCGATGCCACTACCGGCAGTAGCGTTGGCATCCAGATACTGAGAAACAATAATGCTGTCCCGCTCGGCACAGGGAATTATATTGGTTTGGGTGTGGTTAATGGAAATATCACACCACAGTTTACTGCTCGTTATTATGCGTTAAATAGCTCAGTTGTTGAAGGTAATGTCAGTTCTGTTGCTTTTGCCACGATTGTCTATAACTGATTGTTTCTGATATAGCGAAAGGGATAACTCCCTAATAATAAATAAGGATGATAAATATGAATGCAAAATTAAAAGTTGGTATTATTACGGCACTCACTTCGCTGGCATTAACAGCTGCAACACAAGCCGCTGATGTGACCATTAATATTTCGGGCAAAATCGTGGCTTCTCCATGCCAGGTTGACGGCAGTAGCACCGTTAACATTGACCTGGGCCAGGACTTGCAGGCGGCGAATTTAGCCACCGCCGGCACTACCAGTGCGTGGGTGCCGTTTACCATCGGGATGAAAAACTGCCCAGCCAGCACCACTAACGTGATTGCCACCTTTAGCGGCACCGGGGATACTACCGACCTGACCCGTTTATATACCAACACGGGTACTGCCAGTAACGTCGCCGTGGAATTACAAAGTAATAACGCCGCCCATACGTCTTTAGGTAATACCATGACAATGACCATTCCACGTGCCAGCGATAACACCGCGGCATTCCCTTTACAAAGCCGCGTCTGGTCTAAAGGTAATGCATCCACCGGGACTATCGCATCGGTGGTTAGCGTCACATTTACCTATAACTAATATTATTTCAGGCGTTTGATACTTTAAGTTTCCACTCAATCATCACCGTGAAAATGGATATTTTCCGGTGATGGTTTTATTCAATTATCTGATGCACTAATGAGGCTAGTAAACGGCTTCGCTAATGATTTTTTAGTTTGTGAGGTCCAGAATGTTAAATATCGCCATTGATGATTCGGATTCACTGTATCGGAACGGAATGGAAATCTTTCTTAAAGAAATATTTCTCGAAGAACAAACTGAGCCTGTACAGATCAATTCACTGAACAGGACAAATGCCACCCAAGTCGATATTATTGTAAAAAGCTTTGTGGCTGGCGCTGAGTATGTCTGCCAGCCGTTGTTAAAACATCGCGTGAAGCCTGGTGTGATTATTGGTATCTATGATGGTGATGAATCTCCCCATCATAATGAACTACCGCTGTGTATTAAGAATATCGTTTTTATCAACCGCGCAGAGCCATTAAGCACTGCGCGTGAACAGGTTATTCAGGCATGGAAAGATAACGCTGAAAACGCTAAACCGTTAAATAGAAAAAAATGTCTGAAATGCAAATATCGCACGTTAACACCGCAGCAAGTTACCATTGCCAAGCATTTGCTGCGGGGGTATGACATTATTGACATCGCAAAATTACTCGAAATTCATGTCAAAACAGTCAGCGCGCATAAGCGCTTAATGATGAGTAAATTTAATCTGAGTACCGACTGTGAGTTATTGCAGTTTCTTAAAAACCTGAAATCGCATAATCCACCAATAAACATGTTTATGGATAGATGTTTATAATGAAAAAAATGCGCCGGATGGCGCATTTTTTATCACGAATAGCGTTACTAATAGTTTTAGTTCGGAATAGGGCGCGGCTTGCCTTCTGTATCCACAGCGACATAAATAAAAATGGCCTCTGTCGCTTTGTAACGCTGGCCGATAGGCTCGGAAGAGACCTTTTTCACCCAGACTTCCACGTTAATGGTAATGGAGCTGGTTCCGCGTTTGACACATTTTGCATAGCAACACACTACATCACCCACGGCGACCGGCTTGAGAAACGTCATGCCGTCGACACGAACCGTGACTACGCGACCTTTTGCGATCTCTTTCGCCTGAATTGCGCCACCCATGTCCATTTGCGACATCAACCAGCCACCAAAAATATCGCCGTTGGCGTTGGTATCAGCAGGCATTGCCATGGTGCGTAATACCAGTTCCCCTGAAGGAGTGTCTTGTTGGATCATTTGTCTTCCCGAATAGATTTAAATCATCTTTGCTTTGTTGTCTCTGACGTTAGTTTAATACGTGTAAGGCTCTGTAAGTAGCATTAATGTCTTAAGGGGTTTGTTTTATGGCTGGCAGAATCATGCCACCAGAAAACTACACAGCTCTCAACATGAAGAAATATCTACTTATCGCTCTCAGTCTGTTCGCGTTAACGAGTCAATCCAGTTTCGCGGGGACCAAAACCCTGGTGGAATATGGTGTGGTTCAACAGAGCACTATCATTAGCAGCCAGAGTCGTTCCCATCCGCTGCGTACCATGGCAGCAGGTGCCGCAGGTGCTGCAATCGGTAATCAGTTTGGCGGGGGATCAGGGAAGACAATCATGACGGCGACCGGAGCTGTCGCTGGGGTAGAAGCCTCACGCAATCGTCAGGAGCGCCAGCAAAGTGCGCAGACAGTAAATTTGACGATTAAGACCGACAGCGGGCAGGTGATTCAGGTTGTGCAGGACTACAACGGTTCGCTAACTTTCAACAAGGGTGACAAGGTGCGTATTCTCACGTCGGGTTCGAATACCAGCGTTGATAAGTCCGTGTGATTTAACAAGCGGCGAGACGGAATCAGATGTAATAAAAAAGCACACGGTTGATTGAGAAATCAGCGTGTGCTTTTTTTTGCCGTGAAGCCGGAGACTTACTTCTCTTCTTGCGGCATGTGCTTATAGATGTATACGCCACTCAACAGGGTAAATACCAGAGTGGCCGCTGTCAGGCCGAACACTTTAAAGTTCACCCAAACGTTCTGTGGTAACCAGAACGCGACGTAAATATTCAGCGCACCACAGGCGATAAAGAACAGCGCCCACGCGATGTTCAGGCGCGACCAGACGTGTTCAGGCAGCGAGATTTCCTTGCCTAACATTCGTTGAATCAATGGTTTGCCCATCACAAACTGGCTAATCAGCAACGCGACAGCAAACAGCCCGTAAATTACCGTCACTTTCCATTTTATAAACTCATCATTATGGAAGAACAGTGTCAGGCCGCCGAACACGGCAACCATCAGGAAAGTAATCAACGCCATCTTTTCCAGCTTGCGGAATTTATACCAGCTGTAGATCAGCGCAAAACCGGTTGCGACGATCAGTGCGCCAGAAGCCACATAGATGTCGTACATTTTGTAGAAGGCGAAGAAGACAATCAGGGGCAGGAAGTCGAGAAACTGCTTCATAATCTGTTCCGTAAAATGACGCCTGAGCAATAAATTTTACTGCTCAGGACGAGGTGAATGTTATTGGCGAACCAGCATATACAAACGGAATAAATAGATAAGCAATACTGCGGAAATCAGATTGCTTATGGTATTTGCTATCACCGCGCCAATAGAGGGGGATAGCGCCGCAAATGATGATGCCAGCATCAGCAGAGCGGTCTTCGCCAGCAACCAGCTAATCACAGCCGGTGCCACAAGGCGCATATTTGACCAGGCAAGACGCATACTGCTGCGCATTGACTGGAAGACGCCCGCTTTATCCTGAACAACCATAATCGGTGCGAATGAAAGCAAAATCGCTAACAGCACGCCCGGCACCACAATCAACATGATGCCAATCTGCACCAGGAAAGTGGTCAGGAACATCAGAATAAAGATTTTGGGCAACACGGGAGCTGAAGTGCCAATGGCACGAAGCGCACTCACACGTTGTCCGGCACTCACCATCTGGATTAGCACCAGCACGCTACCTGCAAGGATAGCATTGCCGATCAGGCCAGAAAATGTCGAAGCCGCAGAGGCCCGGAGTAACATTTGCTGCTGCTCAGGTGTCATGTTCTGCACAAGGTCAAACAGCCCAACGCTATTCGATAAATTGTCTCCTTCACTAAGGATAGACATTTGTTCGTCGCTGGGTGAAAAGGCGTGACCAATCACAACCGAAATAAAAGCACAAAGTAACGCGATCAGTAAGACAGTAACAAACTGATTGCGTAGAAAATTCCCCGTGTCACGGTACACAGAACCCGCCGTGATAGACATGCACTCTCCTTGGTGTTGCGCGGTAAAAAATCAGCGCCCAATTGTACACTGGATGAAGAGTTGTGACACCGACAAGATGTAAGCCTTACGTAAGTTACTGTCAGCAAGAAAAATTGATCTGGAGTGGGTTTGTTGTTTTATCCACCATGTGGCAGGCCATTGCAGCAACAGCCTGCTTTAAAAGAGTTTTGCCAAATATCATTCGAAGTCTGGCAGGAAGCGTTTTACCTCCACATCCATAAACTTCGACCGTTCAAAATGTGCCTTCAAATGGAACGGTACGGTGCAATCGAAAATCGTCTTACACGACATTCCTTCCTGTAAAATCGAAGGGCTGTATTCAGGAACCTGGGACGGATCCAGCGGATGACAGCGTACGCCAGGAATAAACACGGTATCGACATCCCCCTGATAACGGGTTTGCATGGCCCACAGCACATCATCGCTATCAAAAATGTCCACGTCCTCATCCACCAGGATGACATGCTTGAGTTCAGGGAACGCCGAGAATGCCAGTAAGGCTGCCTGCCGCTGGCAGCCTTCATCCACTGCCGCTGCTTTTTTAAACTGCATGACCGCCAGTAATTTCCCACCGCCTGCAGAGTGGGCAAAAACATTCAGTAATTTGCCGGGCATAGCACGGTCAACCAGATCGAGGATGCTTGCTTCCGTCGGGATCCCCGCCATGTTTACGTGTTCTTCGCCAGGCCCGATTGTGGTCCGCCAGATTGGGTTATGCCGATGGGTAACGGCTTTCACTTTAATAACGGGAATGGCCGCTTTTGCTTCCCCGGTGTAACCTGGAAACTCTGGCATGGCTTTCCCCGTCTGAGTGTTGATGTCTTCCTGCATGCGCACATCTGGCAGGAGTTCACCTTCAATGACGATTTCCGCGTGAGCGATGGCTTTCTCATTGATGGTTTTGCATTGCACCATTTCCACCGGATGACCGCGTAATGCGCCAGCGATACTTAATTCATTAAAACCAAGCGGAGTGGTCGGGGGCTCAAAACAGGCAGCCACTTCGATTGCGGGATCAACGCCAATGCTGATAGAGATGGGCAGCGGCTGACCGGCGCTTTCAGCTTTCATCCGGAATGCATCGATATGGCGGCCAGGCGTTAGCCACATTGTCAGTTCATCTTTGCTCTGAACACAGAGACGGTGAATGGTAATGTCTGACTCACGGGTGTCAGGATCGGAGGCATAACACAGGCCCATGGTGATATACGGCCCGGCATCTTCTTCGGTATTCGTCGGTGCTGGCAGGAGTTTACGAAGATCAAAATCCGCATCGGATGCCAGGTGAATGACCTCCTGACACACCGCATTTTCCGCATCAATCTCAACCGGAGCAATAGCGTGCTTAACGGAATCCTTCAGCAGAAAACCTAACTTTCTGGGATCGCAATTAAGAAATTCGCCGACACGTTTTCTGGAACCATTCAGGCCGATAGCGACGCTAATATCACTGAATCCCTTAATTTTATGGAATACCATAGCCGGGCCATTTTTCTTTGTTGGACGCAGACATGTACCGCCGGCCCCAACATAACGGTAAACACCCGACAGTTCCGCGTGAGGATCAACTTCGGTGTCGGTTTCAACATATTCGCCCGGTAAAGTCTTCAAAAGCTCCAGCGCCGAGCGCAGGTCATACACTGCAGGTTTAGTTGTCATCTTGATGATTTTCCTGTTCATTGATTTAGCTGGACAAACCATATACCCAGACAATCTCTGGGGAGTAATACCGTTTTAGTGATAAGGTCCAGATCAAAAAGGTGAGGGTAGGAAAGGATGGATCTCAAAAGGTTGCGTTATTTCTGTAAGGTTGTTGAGCATGGATCAATCACTCAGGCTGCCAAAATGCTGAACATGGCACAGCCGCCGCTCAGTAAACGCATTCGGGAGTTGGAAGAGGAACTCGATGTCACTCTTTTTGAACGCAACGGCAGCCGTATTGAACCTACCCAGGCGGGATATCACCTCTACAGAAGAGCCTGCGAAATCCTGCGTCAGGTAGAAGATGCTGCGCTTGAAACACGACAGATAAACAGTAAGGATGGGAAAGTTCTTCGGATTGGATTAAGCCATCTCTTTCAGCGCTGGTTTCAACCGCTTTTGCTGGCTTTACACCGCGCACATCCGAATGTTGAGCTGAATATTTCCGTGCTGGATTCCAGCCATCTTGAAGAAAAACTCAACGATGGGATGCTGGATGTGGCATTAATTCAAAGGCCTTATTGCACTGAAGGGTATGACATTGTGGCTTTTGAGCCGGTCAAACTGGTAGCGGTGATCAGTAAAAAACTCCTGCCCACGTTACCAGACAGTGCTTTACCTTTTCTCGAACTGGCAAATTTCCCGCTAATTTTGCTCCACCGTGCAAGAGACACGGGCACCTATGAAATTCTGCTGGAGCTTTTTCGTAATGGCGGCGTTATGCCGAATGTGATTATGCAGATCACTCAACCCGGCGCCATTCTTGACTGGCTGGAAGCGGGCTTTGAGGCGGCGACTCTGCTGCCAGCCTCAGAGGTGAATCCCACGCAGTTAACTCGATGTCACGTGGTGGAAATATTCCCCGCACCGCAGATATTCTTCCCCGCGATGGTGAAAATGACCGTCACTCCTTACATACCAGAATTGATGGAAATCCTCTCCGAAGGATATCCGTTTCAGTCCACACTTTAGAGTTTCGCACCTGTTTCCATTCTGGACTGATGGCTCTGTATCGGAACCTTTAGTGCATCAAAATACCCGTTTAAGCAAAATGCAGAAAAATTAATCCAGATCATTAAATGTTAAATTAGCCAGTTAAGTGTGATCGATACTAGATCACATTGTACTCAAAAATGAGTATATTCAGCCCGCTTATAAAAAGACCATATACCCGTCATACATCAAGCCGCATTTTTGTTGGCTGCCTCGTTCACCCCAGCCATTTACACAGGTAAGTGACAGGGGGACTCGATGCGTTGCTGCCTCAATGCGCCTCGAATTATTTCGGGTAACACAAGGAGAGGGCTATGAAAAAACTGTCTGTGGCGTTACTCGCATTAACCTGTTTGTCAGGCGAAGCGCTGGCACATCAACAAGGTGAGTTCTTCATGCGTGCGGGTTCGGCAACCGTGCGTCCAACGGAAGGTTCTGACAGCGTGCTTGGGATGGGCGGCTTTAGCGTCAGTAACAACACCCAGCTGGGACTGACATTTGATTATATGGTGACGGATAACATCGGTATCGAACTGCTGGCTGCGACACCATTCCGTCATCGCGTCGGGTTAGGCGCAACTGGGGACTTAGCGACGGTACGTCAACTGCCTCCAACATTGATGGCGCAGTGGTACTTTGGCGATGCGAAAAGCAAAGTTCGCCCCTACATTGGTGCGGGCATCAACTACACCACCTTCTTTGATACCGATTTTAATCAGACCGGGAAAGACGCGGGTCTAAGCGATCTGAGTGTCAAAGATTCATGGGGTGCGGCAGGCCAGGTCGGGCTGGATTATATGGTCAACGATAACTGGTTGCTGAATATGTCCGTCTGGTACATTGATATCGACACCGAAGTGAAGTTTAAAGCAGGTGGCGAGCAGCAGAACATCAATACGCGCATCGATCCATGGGTGTTTATGTTCTCAGCGGGTTATCGCTTCTAAATGTCTTATGTCAAAGCTGGTCATTATTCGGCCAGCTTTTGCCTCTTTTACTCCGCACATCGCTGTTTATATGACCTTGTCGCCTGGCTGAAAACGGGTTTTGTAGGGTGGATAAGCGTAAGCGTCATCCACCATTTACATCAGAGGTGTCGGATGACGCTGCGCTTATCCGACCTACGAACAGGTATATTATTCGGCCTGCTTTTGCCTCTTTTACTCCGCATATCGCTGTTTATATGACCTTGTCGCCTGGCTGACAAACGGGTTTTGTAGGGTGGATAAGCGTAAGCGTCATCCACCATTTACATCAGAGGTGTCGGATGACGCTGCGCTTATCCGACCTACGAACAGGTATATTATTCGGCCAGCTTTTGCCTCTTTTACTCCGCACATCGCTGTTTATATGACCTTGTCGCCTGGCTGACAAACGGGTTGTGTAGGGTGGATAAGCGTAAGCGTCATCCACCATTTACATCAGAGGTGTCGGATGACGCTGCGCTTATCCGACCTACGAACAGGTTCGCCAATCACTGAACACCACGATATCCATCAAGAGAGGTTTCGCGTAACTGAAATTATTTCATGGCGGGATGAATTGTGAAGAAAAGGCCGGAATGGCTCCGGCCTTATGGGACTTACGCGGCGATAGTTGCGGCTTTCAAACTCTGCACAAACGCTTTTAGCTCACTGAGCATCACATCAGGTTTATCCAGGTTCTTCTCAATAATCTTCACGATGGCAGAACCAGAAATGGCACCCGCAGCACCGGCGTCAATCGCATCCTTAACTTGCGAAGGTTCGGAAATCCCAAAGCCTTGCAGAGAAGGCGCAGCACCAAACTCGGTTAGCTTCTCGACCAGATGATGCAGTGGCAACTGGGCGCGAGTTTCGGCACCGGTCACACCCGCACGCGACAGCAGATAGGTATATCCACGGCCATGGGTTGCGATTTCACGCAGCAACGCGTCATCCGCATTCGGTGGACAAATGAAGATAGGGGCGACGTTGTGACGCATGGCTGCCAGACGGAATGGCGCTGACTCTTCGACAGGGACATCGGCAATCAGCACGGAGTCGACACCCACTTTGGCGCAAAGCGCGTAGAACTCATCAATGCCGCGGCTAAACACCAGGTTTGCGTACATCAGCAAACCAATCGGAATAGTCGGGTGCTTCTGGCGGATTGCCGCCAGCATTTCAAAGCACTGTGTTGGTGTCACACCTGCGGCAAATGCACGCAATGCCGCGTTCTGAATGGTTGGGCCATCGGCGAGCGGGTCGGAGAAAGGGATCCCCAGTTCCAGTGCGTCAGCGCCGGCTTCAATCAGCGTGTCGATTATCTTTAAAGACTGTTCTGGTGACGGGTCACCAAGGGTCACAAAAGGAACAAAAGCGCCTTCCTTGCGAGCTTGTAACTGTTCAAATGCGTGTTGATAACGTTCCATTAAATTTCCCCTCGTGCTTTAAGGATGTCGTGAACAGTGAAGATGTCTTTGTCACCACGGCCAGAGAGATTCACCACCAACAGTTGTTCTTTTTCCGGATTTTCTTTGATCATTTTCAGTGCGTGCGCCAGGGCGTGAGAAGATTCCAGCGCCGGGATAATCCCTTCACTACGGCACAGCGTTTTGAACGCTTCCAGTGCTTCGTCATCGGTAATCGAGACATATTCCGCACGGCCAATGCTGTTAAGATGCGCATGCTGCGGCCCCACAGAAGGGAAGTCCAGACCGGCAGAGATAGAATAGGACTCTTCGATTTGGCCTTCGTCGGTTTGCATCATTGGCGATTTCATGCCGAAGTAAATCCCCACGCGACCATGTTTTAATGGTGCACCGTGCTCACCGCTTTCGATACCGTGACCCGCCGGTTCAACACCAATCAGACCCACGTTGGTTTCATCGATGAAATCAGCAAACATGCCGATAGCATTGGAACCACCGCCCACACAGGCGATAACTGCATCGGGCAGACGGCCTTCTTTTTCAAGGATCTGCGCTTTGGTTTCTTCGCCAATCATGCGCTGGAACTCACGCACAATCGTCGGGAACGGGTGCGGGCCTGCTGCGGTACCGAGCATATAGTGTGCGGTATCGTAGCTGCCAGACCAGTCGCGCAGCGCTTCGTTACACGCATCTTTCAAGGTGGCGGAACCGCTGTGTACCGGGATCACTTCTGCACCCATCAGACGCATTCGGAAGACGTTTGGCGACTGGCGCTCAACGTCTTTGGCACCCATATAGATACGGCATTTCAGGCCGAGCAGGGCGCTGGCTAATGCTGACGCCACGCCGTGTTGACCCGCGCCGGTTTCTGCGATGATTTCGGTTTTACCCATTTTTTTGGCTAACAACGCCTGGCCGAGCACCTGGTTAGTTTTGTGCGCGCCGCCGTGCAGTAAATCTTCACGTTTTAAATAGAGCGTCGTTTTCGTGCCAGCAGTCAGGTTTCTGCATTTAGTCAGCGCCGTTGGGCGGCCTGCGTAGTTTTTCAGTAGATCGTTAAACTCCGCCTGAAATTCTGCATCGCTTTGAGCTGCAACGAACGCTTCTTCCAACTGGCGCAGTGCAGGCATCAGGATTTGCGGCACATACATACCGCCAAACTCACCAAAATAGGGATTAAGTAAAGTCATGATATTTTCCTTAGTAAGCCCGCAGCGTCTGGAAGACGGCAGCCAGCTTGTTAGCATCTTTGATACCCGGTGCGCTTTCGACACCTGAGTTGAAATCTAAACCTGCGCAGCCTGTTTTAGCGGCCTCGACGCAGTTATCTGCACCCAAACCTCCCGCCAGAATCACATTCTCCAGATCCTGACCTGCCAGCAGTGACCAGTCGAAACGTTGCCCGCTGCCGCCCTGACCGTTATCGAACAGGTACTTGTCGACGTGGTTTAAATCACGCGCAGGTAAACTCTCTTTTACGCTCAGTGCTTTCCAGATTTGCACTTTTTCGGGAAGGGCGGAGCGAAGTTCGTCGATGTACACCTGATTTTCTTCACCATGCAGTTGCACGGCGCATAGGGAGAACTGCGTGGCTTTTTGCACCACTTCGTTAATCGCCGTGTCGCGGAAAACGCCTACATATTTCAGCGCTGCGACCTCGATAACGGAAGCGGCGGTTTCATCGCTGACAAAACGCGGTGACTCAGGAACAAAAATCAGGCCGCCATAAATCGCACCGGCTTCAAATGCCGAGCGAGCATCTTGCCCACGCGTCAGGCCGCAGACTTTATTACTGCCCAATGTGACGCGACGCACCGCAGCATTCAAATCGTCCTCGCTCATTAAGGCTGAACCAATCAGGAAGCCGTTGGCAAAATGGCTCAGTTCGCGGATTTGGCCGTAGTTGCTGATACCGGATTCGCTGATGACCGTCACGCCGTGGCCCAGACGAGGCGCTAACTGGCGTGTTCGATCAAGATCAATGGATAAATCACGCAGGTCGCGGTTGTTGATGCCAACGACTTTGGCTTTCAGCTCAATGGCACGTTCCAGCTCTTCTTCATTACTGACTTCGGTCAACACGCCCATGTTGAGGCTGTGTGCTACAGCCGCCAGCTGGCGATACTGCTCGTCATCGAGCACCGACAGCATCAACAGGCAAGCATCGGCCTGATAAAAACGGGCCAGCAGAATCTGATACGCGTCGATAATAAAGTCTTTGCATAACACTGGTTGCGTGACGATGCCGCTCACAATTGGCAGAAAATCAAAGCTGCCCTGAAAATATTTCTCGTCAGTCAAAACGGAAATCGCGGAAGCATAGTGTTTGTACACGCCCGCAATGCGAGCCGGATCGAAATCATCGCGAATCACGCCCTTAGACGGAGAGGCTTTTTTGCACTCCAGAATGAAAGCGGTGCGGGCCCCTTGCAGTGCGTGATAAAAATTGCGTGTTGCCGGTACAATGTTGTTCTGGAAACTTGCCAGGGGTTGCTGTTGCTTGCGTGCTTCAACCCATATCGCCTTATCATCGACGATCTTCTTTAATACGGTTTCCTGCATGACTTATCCTCTTCCTGCCAGTGCTGTTACCCGGTCATATGCCGCGCCACTGCGCAACACTTCCAGCACTCGTTGTGCATTCACTTTAAGATCTTCTTGCCCATGCAGACGCATCAGCATAGCGACGTTTGCCGCGACTGCAGACTCATGAGCGGTCTCTCCTTTACCTTGTAACAGGCGGGTGAGAATGTCACGGTTTTCTTCCGGCGTGCCACCTGCCAGCTGATCCTGATGATAAGCAGGCAGACCAAAGTCTGCGGCTTCGAGTTGATAACTTTTGATTTCCCCATCGTGCAGCTCCGCAACCTGGGTGGTGGCATGCAGAGAGACTTCATCCATCCCACCGCTGTGTACCACCGCCGCGCGTTTATACCCCAGCACCCGCAGCGTTTCTGCAATGGGCAACACCAGTTCTGCACTGTAGACACCAATCAGCGCCATTTGCGGATGCGCCGGGTTAATCAATGGCCCCAGCACGTTGAACAGCGTGCGCGTTTTTAACTGCTGGCGTACAGGCATCGCATGGCGGAAACCGGTGTGGTATTTCGGTGCGAACAGGAAGCAAACACCCAAATCATCGAGGGCTTTACGTGAGGCATCTGCGCTCATTTCCAGATTAATGCCGAAGGCTGCAAGTAAGTCGGATGAACCGGATTTACTGGAAACGCTGCGATTACCGTGTTTGGCGACTTTCAACCCAACCGCTGCGGCAACAAATGCGCTGGCGGTGGAGATATTGATACTGTTGCTGCCGTCACCGCCGGTGCCGACGATGTCAGCAAACGGGTAGTCCGGGCTTGGGAATGGTGCTGCGGCTTCAAGCAATGCAGTGGCTGCACCGGCGATTTCATTTGGATGTTCACCACGCACTTTCATACTGACCAGCGCGGCCGCCAGTTGTTCTGGTTTCAGCTCGCCACGCACGATCGCAGCAAAAAGCTGGTGGCTTTCTTCACGACTCAGGGTTTGTGCCTGGTAAAGTTTGTCGAGAATCGGTTGCAGGGTGTTGGCCTGCTTTAATTTCAGTAACGCCCAGTCGAGGGTTTGCTCAAGCAGACGTGCGCCATGGGTGGTCAGGATAGATTCCGGGTGGAACTGGAAACCACATACACGGTCAGCGTCGTGACGCACCGCCATCACCATGCCATCAAAGTGAGCATTAATGGTCAAACCTGCCGGGATGTTGCTGCCGACCAAAGAATGGTAACGCGCAACCGGCAGTGGGTTAGGTAAACCCGCGAACATCGCCTCGCCATCATGGGAAATAATCGACGCTTTACCGTGCAGGATTTCACCCGCCTGGCCGACATAACCGCCGTACGCTTCTACAATCGCCTGGTGGCCCAGACAAATACCAATAATGGGTAATTTGCCGCGCATACGGGTGAGCAGCTCTGGCATACAACCCGCTTCACTTGGCGCGCCAGGGCCTGGAGAAAGCATCAGCACTGGGTTGTCCATGGTGGCAAGACGTTCAATTAAGGTCTGCGCAGGAACGTGATTACGATAAATAACGACATTGTGACCATTGGCGCGCAGCTGATCGGCCAGGTTGTAGGTGAACGAGTCGATATTATCGAGTAGCAGAATGTCAGCCATCAGAAAATCTCCTGTGCGTGATGCGCGGTGGCAATGGCGCGCAGTACAGCGCGGGCTTTGTTGCGGGTTTCATCTGCTTCTGACTGCGGCACGGAGTCCAGGACTACGCCTGCGCCAGCCTGAACAGTGGCTATGCCATTTTCAACGTAGGCGGAGCGGATGACGATGCAGGTATCCAGGTCACCATGTGCAGTGAAATAGCCCACAGCACCGCCGTAACTGCCACGACGAACGCCTTCGGCTTTGGCAATCAGTTGCATCGCACGAACTTTTGGTGCGCCACTCAGGGTGCCCATATTCATACAAGCGCGATAAGCGTGCAGCACATCAAGGTCGTGGCGCAGTTCACCCACCACGCGAGAAACCAGGTGCATCACAAAGGAGTAGCGGTCGACTTTCGTCAGATCGGCAACATAACGGCTACCAGGGGTGCAGATACGCGCCAGGTCGTTACGGGCCAGGTCAACCAACATCAGATGTTCGGACATCTCTTTATGGTCAGTACGCATTTCCAGTTCGATACGACTATCGAGATCGCGATCTAAAGAACCGTCGGCGCGGCGGCCACGTGGGCGAGTCCCGGCAATCGGGTAGATTTCTATCTGGCGGGAATCAGCGTCATATTTGAGCGAGCTTTCCGGCGACGCACCAAACAGGGTGAAATCGTTGTCCTGCATAAAGAACATGTACGGGCTTGGGTTGCTCTTTTTCAGCGTCTGATACGCGGCGAGTGGAGAAGGGCAAGGCAGTGAAAAACGACGCGATGGAACAACCTGGAAAATCTCACCAATGCGAATCGCTTTTTGCATTTTACGCACGACGTCACCAAATTCTTCATCGCTCTGGTTGCACTCGCAGGTCATGCGCTCAACTTTTTGCACCGGCAATGCAGCAGGCTCTTGCTCCATCTGTTTGATCAGTTGTTCTGTACGCTGAATCAAACGCTGCTTTTCAGTGGCTGATGGCGTGAACAAACTTGCCTGAATGCGGGTGTGTTTTTTCTGATGGTCAATCACCAGCAGCGTTTCAGCCAGATAGAAACAGTAGTCAGGACAACGATTGTCTTGCACCAGATTAGGTAAATCTTCAAATCCTGCTACCAGGTCATAGGCAAACAGGCCACCGAAGAACATCGCTTCGCGCTCGTTTACCGGCACGGTGACCAGTTCCTGCATCAAACGGAAAGCGTCAAATACCGACAGTGAACACAGACGCGCATCTTCATCCAGTAGCGAGCTCACCACCGGGAAACGCAGCACACGACCCTGTGGAGAGTGTTGATTATCAACACCAGCTGGCAGTGCAGCATCAAGTAGAGGAAGCAGCGATGCGCCATTCGCAGAAAGTGCCTGAATAGTGACGGTGTCACCCAGGGCGGTAATACGCAGCGCGCTGTCGACTAACAGCAGGCTTTTCAAATCGTTTTTGCTGTCGATATCCGCTGACTCGAGCAATAACGTTGCCGGACGAGCACCGCAAAGCTGGTGGAAAACGGCAGTCGGGTTATCCCGATACGGCGCGTCATTAATCAGGAGTTCGAGCGCTGGTTTTTGTGTTTGCATTTTTTGCTCTCATATTTTGTTCAAAAAAAAGCCCGCTTTGGGCGGGCCTGGTATCTGGGCTGAATAACAGCCATAGCGATGACACTGCCCGTTTTCAGGAAGTACGCCACCAGCTGTGCATGCGGATTATCGCTTTCATTTTTCAGATACCTTTCTCGTGTGAACTTGCGTACTAGTTAACTAGTTCGATGAATCAAAGTCAATAGCGTTTTTGAGTTATCGATAAAATCGTTATCATGAGCGGCGTTTTTCTTTTATTAGCACACCCGGAGCCATTTTGAGCGAACCAACACTTGCGGTGATTTACGACTTACATAGCCATACCACTGCGTCAGATGGCCTGCTAACACCCGAGGCGCTGGTACAACGTGCTGTGGATATGCGTGTTGGTATCCTGGCAATCACGGACCATGACACAGTAGCCGGAATTGCTGCGGCAAGGGAAGAGATATCACGTCTCCAGTTGCCATTGCGTTTAATCAGCGGGGTGGAGATCTCCACTCTGTGGGAAAACCATGAAATCCATATCGTCGGCTTAGGTGTTGATGAACATCATCCGGACCTGACCGCGTTTCTGGCTCAGCAAAGTGAGCGCCGTTTACAACGTGCGGCATTAATTGCTGAACGACTCGAAAAGGCCCATATCCCGGGAGCGCTTGAGGGCGCGATGCGTCTGGCCAACGGCGGGGAAGTGACTCGCGGGCATTTCGCGCGGTTCCTGGTGGAGTGTGGCAAAGCCAATACCATGGCGGACGTGTTTAAGAAATATCTCGCAAAAGGGAAAACCGGTTACGTTCCGCCACAGTGGTGTACAATAGAACAAGCTATTGATGTAATTCATCATTGTGGCGGGCAGGCGGTTCTGGCGCATCCCGGCCGTTATGACCTGACGGCTAAATGGCTGAAAAGATTGCTGACGCAGTTTGCCGAAAGGGGGGGTGATGCCATGGAAGTTGCACAGTGTCAGCAAGCGCCAAATGAGCGCACCCAACTTGCCAGCTATGCTCAGCAGTTTAATTTGCTGGCATCGCAGGGTTCAGATTTCCATATGCCGTGTGCGTGGATTGAGCTTGGGCGCAAGCTCTGGCTACCGGCAGGTGTAGAACCTGTCTGGCAGAATTGGGAATAACATACTCTAAATAATTCAAGTTGCAGGTAGGCGGCAAAGGAGTAAATCCCTGGAGCTTACTTAGGTAAGTGACTGGGGTGAGCGAGTGCAGCCAACGCCCCTACAACTTGAAGTATGACGAGTAGACGGCCACATCGCAAAAGAGAGGGCAGTATGAGTCAATTTTTCTATATTCATCCCGACAACCCCCAGCAGCGTCTGATTAACCAGGCGGTTGAAATTGTTCGCAAGGGCGGTGTGATTGTTTACCCCACTGATTCGGGTTACGCGTTGGGCTGTAAAATCGAAGATAAATCGGCAATGGAACGCATTTGCCGCATCCGTCAATTGCCTGATGGGCATAATTTCACTTTGATGTGCCGTGATTTATCGGAGCTGTCGACCTACGCATTTGTCGATAACGTGGCGTTCCGCTTAATCAAAAATAACACGCCGGGTAATTACACCTTTATTCTGAAAGGCACCAAAGAAGTCCCGCGTCGTTTATTGCAGGAAAAGCGTAAAACCATCGGTTTGCGCGTTCCTTCCAATCCGATAGCATTGGCGCTGTTGGAAGTTCTGGACGAGCCGATGTTGTCGACGTCGCTGATGCTACCGGGCAGCGAGTTTACCGAGTCAGATCCGGAAGAAATCAAAGACCGTCTCGAGAAGGTTGTCGATTTGGTTATCCACGGTGGCTATCTAGGCCAGCAACCGACAACCGTTGTGGATTTAACCGAAGATGCACCGGTAGTTATCCGCGAAGGCGTGGGTGACGCTAAACCTTTCTTATAAGAGCATCTACCGCTATACTGTCCGGCCTAAAATGGGGCCGATTGCCCCATTATCCCAATTCGACGCCTGTGAAGGCGACACCCGAGGAAGCTCAATGAGCGATAAGAGCGAAAAGTTACAAAAAGTCCTGGCACGCGCCGGCCACGGTTCACGCCGTGAAATTGAAACCATTATTTCCGCAGGCCGCGTTAGTGTGGATGGCAAAGTAGCCACACTGGGCGACCGTGTTGAAGTGACTCATGCCCTGAAAATTCGTATCGATGGTCACCTGATCTCGATTAAAGAATCCGCAGAACAGATTTGCCGCGTACTGGCGTACTACAAGCCAGAAGGCGAATTGTGTACACGTAATGACCCTGAAGGTCGTCCAACGGTATTTGACCGTTTACCAAAACTGCGCGGTGCGCGCTGGATTGCAGTTGGTCGTCTGGATGTGAATACTTGTGGCCTGCTGCTTTTCACCACTGATGGTGAACTGGCAAACCGTCTGATGCACCCAAGCCGTGAAGTTGAACGCGAATATGCGGTACGTGTATTCGGTCAGATTGACGAAGATAAAGTGAAACAACTGGCGCTTGGCGTTCAGCTTGAAGATGGTCCTGCGGCATTTAAAACCATTAAGTTCACCGGTGGTGAAGGTATTAACCAATGGTACAACGTGACGCTAACTGAAGGCCGCAACCGTGAAGTGCGCCGTCTTTGGGAAGCTGTTGGTGTGCAGGTTAGCCGCTTGATCCGTGTGCGTTACGGTGACATTCAGCTGCCAAAAGGCCTGCCGCGTGGTGGTTACACTGAACTCGACCTGGCTCCAACTAACTACCTGCGTAAATTGGTAGAGTTGCCAGAAGAGACAGAAAGTAAAGTCGCGGTCGAAAAAGACCGTCGTCGCATGAAAGCGAACCAGATTCGCCGTGCGGTGAAACGCCATACCCAGGTTACTGGCGGCGGTCGCCGCGGTGGACGCAGTAGCTAAAAATTAAAACCCCTCAGCTGAGGGGTTTTGTTTAATAATCGATACCGATTTGCGCTTTAACACCCGCATCAAAGGCATGCTTAACCGGTCGTAATTCGCTGACCGTATCAGCCACTTCAAGAATATCCCGATGACATCCGCGCCCGGTCACGATCACTGTCTGTTTCTCAGGACGTTGTGTCAGTGCTGCCAACACCTCTTCGAGCGCTAAGTAATCGTAGGCCACCATATAGGTGATTTCGTCCAGGATAACCATATCGAGGGAGCTATCTGCGAGCATACGCTTCGCATGCTGCCACACTTCCATGCAGGCGGCGGTATCGGTTTCACGATTTTGTGTATCCCAGGTAAACCCCGTCGCCATCACCTGAAATTCGACACCCATGGGTTCAAGTAAGTTACGTTCCCCATTCGGCCACTGGCCTTTGATAAACTGGATCACACCCACTTTTTTACCGTGCCCAACCGCGCGGGATGCAGTGCCAAAGGCGGCGGTAGTTTTGCCTTTCCCGTTTCCGGTAAACACAATCAAAATGCCGCGTTCTTCTTGTGCTGCCGCCACACGTGCGTCTACTTTCTCTTTTTGTCGCTGCTGGCGTTGTTGATAACGATCATCACTCATTCAGAAATTCCTGGTTTGCGGTTAGGTTGCGCGTCAAAGCTCATGCCTGTTTTACGGCGACTATCATCACCCATCAGCCATAAATAAAGCGGCATTAAATCCCGTGGCGTTTTCAGCTTTTCGGGGTTTTCGGTTGGGAATGCACTGGCGCGCATTGCAGTACGTGTTCCGCCTGGATTAATGCAGTTCACGCGTAGATTCTGTTGCTTATATTCCTCTGCCAGCACCTGCACCATGCCTTCAGTGGCGAATTTTGATACCGCATAAGCTCCCCAGCCGGCACGTCCCTGACGGCCGACACTGGAGCTGGTAAACACCAGTGATCCTGAATCTGACTTCAGTAATAAAGGAAGGAGTGCCTGGGTGAGGAAAAAGGTGACGTTCACATTTACCTGCATGACGTTCTGCCAGGTTTGCGGATCTTGCTCATCCATTGGCCGGATATCGCCGAGGATCCCTGCATTGTGCAAAACGCCATCCAGACGCGGAATTAGCGCCGACAGTTTGTGTGCCAGCTGCTGACAATCTTCATGTGTGGCGGTGGCAAAATCCAGCACGAACCAATGCGACTGGCAGCCGTAGCGGGTATTTATCTCATTGGCCGTGGTACGTAATTTTTCTTCATTACGACCTAGCAATACCAGGCTTGCCCCATAACGCGCATAGGTTAAGGCGGCTTCACGACCGATGCCATCAGTGGCACCAGTCACTAAAATGATGCGATTTTGTAGTAAGTCAGTTTTCGGTTGATAGTGCACTTTCAACTCCTCGCGCGATGCAATGCTCGCGTCTTAATTCTCAGAAATGCTTCGATTTACGTAGCCTTTAGGCTTTATGCCTGAAAGGGCTGGTTATTTCAATCAGGCAACAGGAGACAATACCTTTGATTAACATTTTGCAAAAGTTTCATTTTGCTAAAGACGTTCAGGAATGCGCCTCGCAGCATTTATAGTTGGTTGCAGACGTGGAATCAGTGCTCGGTTACACTGGGCGATAGATATTTAATGCTCTGAATGGAAGGCGGAAAGCGTGGATCTAATTGCAAACTATGGGCTGTTTTTGGCAAAAATCGTCACTGTCGTGGCTGCTATTGGCATTCTTGTCACGATTATCGTGAATGTGGCTGGACGTAAAAAACATCAGCGTGGGGAGTTACATCTCACTAATTTAAGTGAACAGTACCAGGAAATGCAGGAAGAAATGCAGGTGGCAAGACTCGACAGTCACCAGCAAAAAATCTGGCATAAAGCTGAGAAGAAAAAACACAAACTCGAAGCAAAACAGGCTAAAGCACGAGCGAAACGGGGTGAAAAGGTTATTTCCGATAAACCAACGCTTTATGTACTGGATTTTAAAGGAAGTATGGATGCCCACGAAGTGACTTCCTTGCGTGAAGAGATCACTGCCGTATTAGCCGTGGTGAAACCTGAAGATGAAGTCCTGCTGCGACTGGAAAGTCCGGGTGGTGTAGTGCATGGTTATGGGCTTGCGGCTTCGCAATTACAGCGGCTGCGTGATAACAAAGTGCGTCTGACGGTCGCGGTGGATAAAGTCGCCGCCAGCGGGGGGTATATGATGGCGTGTGTGGCAGACAAAATTGTTGCCGCACCATTTTCTATTATTGGTTCTATAGGCGTCGTCGCACAGGTGCCAAACTTCCACCGCCTGCTCAAACGTAATGATATAGATGTAGAGCTTCATACCGCCGGGCAGTACAAGCGCACATTGACGCTGTTTGGTGAAAACACTGAACAGGGGCGTGAGAAGTTCCGTGAGGATCTGAACGAAACGCATCTGCTTTTTAAACAGTTTGTGCATGACATGCGCCCAACGCTGGATATTGATTCCGTGGCGACAGGTGAGCACTGGTACGGGACGCAAGCGCTGGAGAAAGGCCTGATTGATGCGGTAAGCACCAGTGATGATTTACTGATCAGCCTGATGAAAAACCATGAAGTGATTAACGTTCACTACACACGCCGCAAAAAAATGATGGATCGTTTTACGGGTAGCGCGGCTAATAGCGTTGATAATCTGCTGATGCGCTGGTGGCAACGTGGTGAAAAACCGCTGCTGTAAGCCAGTTAAAACGGGAAACAAAAACGAGGCCATTTGGCCTCGTTTTTTTCTTTAATCTTGCAGGTGATATTTATCTGCAAATACATGCGCAAGATGCTTAAACATATTAAAAATCGCGGTGCTTTTCCCGGTCGGCAAGCCTTGCTCATCAAGGAAGTATTCACCTTTGAACACCAGCACCCCGTTTTTTTGCTCTACGTCCGTTGCTTCCATTCCGTGCATGAAGTCTTCATGTTCGCGGATGACTTTGTTGGCTTCAACGAGTAGCGATTGTTTATCGATAGGTTGAGTGGTTGGTTTCATAATTTCCTCCTTTAAAAACTGGCGGTAGTGTACTTCCGCTATACTGCAAAGGGCAATATTTCCCTGTAAACCTCGGGTGAATTAATCAGTTTACTGTTCTGGCGGGAATCGAAGTTGCATGCTAATAAAGTTGCTTAACTCATTTTATCAGGTAGAGTGTGACGCTTTCGCAAATCTGGCAACGGAATTGCTTGACATTCAACCAAACATACGTCGTGCTATGTCACCGTCGTGAAAGACTCGTTATCTCAATCACCTGCGCATGTTGGCGCAATCTGGCTGGTGATAAAAAAGAGTTGATATCCATTGACGCTGTCGCAATATAGAAAAGCGAGTCGCCAGTGGAAGGTGTCACTAACGTGCGATGTTTCCTGGAAGAATTACATTAGGTAAGGTGAATATGGGTAAAGCTCTCGTCATCGTTGAGTCCCCGGCAAAAGCCAAAACGATCAACAAATATCTCGGTAATGACTACGTGGTTAAGTCCAGCGTCGGTCACATCCGCGATTTGCCGACCAGTGGATCAACCACCAAGAAGAGCGCTGACTCCGCCTCCACCAAAGGGACCAAAAAGGTCAAAAAGGATGAACGCGGCGCGCTCGTAAACCGTATGGGTGTCGATCCATGGCACAACTGGGAAGCACAATACGAAGTGCTGCCTGGTAAAGAAAAGGTGGTTTCAGAACTGAAATCACTGGCTGAAAAAGCCGACCATATCTATCTCGCAACCGACCTTGACCGCGAAGGGGAAGCCATTGCATGGCACCTGCGGGAAGTTATCGGTGGTGATGACACCCGTTATAGCCGCGTGGTGTTTAACGAAATTACTAAAAATGCCATTCAACAGGCATTTGAAAAGCCGGGCGAACTGAATATCGACCGTGTTAACGCACAGCAAGCGCGTCGTTTTATGGACCGCGTCGTGGGTTACATGGTGTCGCCTCTGCTGTGGAAGAAGATTGCCCGTGGTTTATCTGCTGGTCGCGTACAGTCTGTTGCGGTGCGTCTGGTTGTTGACCGCGAACGCGAAATTAAAGCGTTCGTTCCAGAAGAATACTGGGAAGTTGATGCGAATCTGACCACACCGAAAGGTGATAGCCTGCCGGTTCAGGTCAGCCACCATAAAGACAAACCTTTCCGTCCGGTTAACCGCGAGCAGACCATGTCAGCGGTTAGCGAGCTGGAAAAAGCGCGTTACTCCGTACTTGAGCGTGAAGATAAACCGACCAGCAGTAAACCTGGTGCGCCGTTTATTACTTCCACGTTGCAGCAGGCTGCGAGTACTCGTCTTGGTTTTGGTGTGAAGAAAACCATGATGATGGCTCAGCGTCTGTATGAAGCGGGTCACATCACTTACATGCGTACCGACTCAACTAACTTGAGCCATGATGCAGTGAGTATGGTGCGTGGCTATATCGAAGAGAATTTCGGTAAGAAATATCTTCCTGCTGCCGCGAACCAGTACTCGAGCAAAGAAAACTCGCAAGAAGCGCACGAAGCGATTCGTCCTTCTGACGTGGTTGTCGTTGCCGAGTCGCTCAAAGATATGGAAGCTGACGCGCAAAAACTGTACCAGCTGATCTGGCGTCAGTTTGTTGCCTGTCAGATGACGCCAGCGCAATATGATTCCACCACCTTAACGGTACAAGCGGGTGATTTCCGCCTTAAAACGCGTGGCCGTACGCTGCGTTTTGATGGCTGGACTAAAGTCATGCCTGCGCTGCGTAAGGGCGACGAAGACCGTACCTTGCCTGCCGTTGAGCAGGGTGAAGAACTGGCGCTGGTTGAAGTCGTACCAGGGCAGCACTTTACTAAACCACCGGCTCGTTTTAGCGAAGCGTCGTTGGTTAAAGAGTTAGAAAAACGTGGCATTGGCCGTCCTTCTACCTACGCATCGATCATTTCCACCATCCAGGATCGTGGTTATGTGCGTGTAGAAAACCGCCGTTTCTACGCTGAAAAAATGGGTGAAATTGTTACCGATCGCCTGGAAGAAAACTTCCGCGAGCTGATGAACTACGATTTCACCGCGCAGATGGAAAGCAGCCTTGACCAGGTGGCGAATAATCAAGCCGAGTGGAAAGGGGTGCTGGATAATTTCTTCAGCGATTTCAGTGAACAGCTTGGTAAAGCTGAACTGGATCCGGAAGAAGGCGGAATGCGTCCAAACCAAATGGTTCTGACCAGCATCGATTGTCCAACATGTAGCCGTCAAATGGGTATCCGTACCGCCAGTACTGGCGTGTTCCTCGGTTGCTCCGGCTACGCATTGCCAGTCAAAGAGCGCTGCAAAACTACCATTAACCTGGTGCCGGAAAACGAAGTTCTCAACGTCCTTGAAGGGGATGATGCGGAAACTAACGCACTGCGTGCGAAACGTCGCTGTACTAAATGCGGTACCGCGATGGACAGCTACCTGATTGATCCGAAACGTAAACTTCACGTTTGTGGTAATAACCCAACCTGTGATGGCTACGAGATCGAAGAGGGTGAGTTCCGCATCAAAGGTTATGACGGTCCAATCGTTGAGTGTGAGAAATGTGGTTCTGAAATGCACCTGAAAATGGGGCGTTTCGGTAAGTACATGGCATGTACCAACGATGATTGTAAAAATACCCGTAAGATCCTGCGTAATGGCGATGTGGCTCCTCCGAAGGAAGATCCGGTTCCGTTACCAGAATTACCATGCGAGAAGTCTGACGCTTACTTTGTTCTGCGTGATGGCGCGGCGGGTGTTTTCCTTGCGGCAAACACTTTCCCTAAATCTCGTGAAACACGTGCGCCACTGGTTGAAGAGCTTTACCGCTTCCGCGACCGCCTGCCAGAAAAACTGCGTTATCTGGCTGATGCGCCGCAGCAAGATGCTGAAGGCAATAAAGCGGTTGTACGCTTTAGCCGTAAGACGAAGCAGCAGTATGTTTCTTCCGAAAAAGAAGGCAAAGCGACCGGTTGGTCTGCGTTCTTTGTGGATGGCAAGTGGGTTGAAGGGAAGAAGTAACTCTCTTTAACATGAAAAGCCGGGGCCTGTGCTCCGGCTTTTTTATATCTTCTTATATAACCTGATTATTATTTTTTCTTTCAAACTATACATAGATGATATAACTGATATAGTGGCTGGAGTGAATTTAACCTTGTCTGAATCCCCGCCGTAGTTTGTGTCGGGGCTGTTTTTACTGCGGATGGAACGCCATGAAACTACAGCAACTTCGTTATATCGTAGAGGTGGTCAATCACAACCTCAACGTCTCGTCGACGGCAGAAGGGCTTTACACTTCACAACCGGGGATCAGTAAGCAAGTTCGTATGTTGGAAGACGAACTGGGTATTCAGATCTTTGCGCGTAGCGGCAAACACCTGACGCAAGTAACGCCTGCCGGGCAGGAGATAATCCGGATTGCCCGTGAAGTGCTGTCTAAGGTTGATGCGATTAAGTCGGTCGCCGGTGAGCACACCTGGCCTGACAAAGGTTCTTTATACGTCGCCACGACCCACACACAAGCGCGTTACGCACTGCCTAATGTGATTAAAGGGTTTATTGAGCGCTATCCTCGCGTATCGCTGCATATGCATCAGGGTTCGCCGACGCAAATTGCAGAAGCGGTATCGAAGGGCAATGCTGACTTTGCGATAGCGACCGAAGCGTTACATCTTTACGATGACCTGGTGATGTTGCCGTGTTATCACTGGAACCGTTCGATTGTCGTGACCCCAGACCATCCGTTAGCCTCAAAAGAGTCCGTCTCCATTGAAGAGCTGGCGCAATATCCGTTAGTCACGTACACCTTTGGCTTTACCGGGCGCTCCGAATTAGACACGGCATTTAATCGCGCCGGATTAACGCCGCGTATCGTGTTTACGGCAACCGATGCTGACGTGATTAAAACGTATGTGCGTTTAGGGTTAGGGGTGGGGGTTATCGCCAGCATGGCGGTGGATCCTGTCTCAGACCCGGATCTGGTGCGTATTGAAGCACAGGGCGTTTTCAGCCACAGCACCACCAAAATTGGTTTCCGTCGTAGCACCTTCTTGCGCAGCTACATGTATGATTTCATTCAGCGTTTCGCGCCACATCTGACGCGTGATGTTGTTGATACTGCCGTAGCATTGCGTTCTAACGAAGATATTGAAGCGATGTTTAAAGATATTAAGTTACCCGCGAAATAATATCTCCAGGTATCTTTTCCCAGTGGAAAGATACCTCTTCTCATTTGCACTTAAGAATATGTTTCAATCCGCCTGATAATTAATATCCCGCCAGATTTTAATTAACCACGAACAATAAGTGGTTAATCTGTCTCAATTAAGAGACAAACGTAGATAATAATTAACCACCCTGCAAATTTAATCTTTCAATTATTTATTTGAGGTCAAAAGATTAAATCTTTTCCTGCAATGAGTACGCAATTTCTCTGGCTTTTGTACTAGAGTTTCTTTAGGATTAATCCCAGTAGACGATTAATTTTACCGATTGTTCTGGTGTTTATAATAAGTGGTGCCGATTGTATGAGGTTAGCAATGCCTTCTGGAAGTGAAGAACCGCAGATGGAATCAGGGCTAAAACGTAAAGCCTGGGTAGCGGTATTTCTCGTATCAGGCCTGTTTTGGCTAGTCGTTGCGCTAGCAGCGTGGCTTTATTGGGGGTAAATATGACGTCCCTGACACAGATGCAAGCACAGAAAACTGTACGTCAACAAGATGAAAAACCGCAGCAAGAAGCGAAGTCTGACGACGTTCAGATCCCGGAGTCATGGCAACTGACTAAACAACAAAAAGAGTTCATCGAACTGTTTTCAACAGACGATCATATAAAACAATAATTATTCTTTTCGTTCACCTTTATTTAACTTGCTGTTAATCACATTTTTTAATTAATTGTGACTAATCGCTCACTCTTAAGTAATCACTACACACAGCAATATCCAACCAGACTGAGTTTGTCCTCAGTCCCGGTGTTTTTATTAAAGTGGTTATCCCAAAAGAGAGTGGCTTATGAATATTCCCTGTAGCGTCAAGTACTGGTCGTGGCTGAGCGTATTTACCGTTTCGTTCGTTTTTTGGGCGCAAATGGTCTGGATGCTGGCAAACTAATTATTCCTGACACCCTGGCCTGCTGCCGGGGTGTAAATCCCTCAATTCCTCTGCTTTACACCTTCTGATTTATCAATTCGGGTTGTTATCAAATCGTTACGACATCTTTGTGTTATCTTTAATACTGTCCCTGATCTTCATCCGGGATACCGCTATCCTAAGAAATTGAAGGAGGAGCTATGTCGTTAACCCTACGCGAGGCCAGTAAGGACACTCTACAGGCGCTGAATAAAACCTATCACTATTACAGTTTGCCGCTGGCTGCAAAGGAACTTGGGGATATCACCCGTTTACCCAAGTCGTTAAAAGTTCTGCTTGAGAACCTGCTGCGCTGGCAGGATGAAAACTCCGTTACTCAAGAAGATATTCATGCGTTGGCCGGCTGGCTGAAAAATGCCCATGCCGATCGTGAAATTGCCTATCGCCCCGCACGTGTACTGATGCAGGATTTTACCGGTGTACCTGCCGTCGTGGATTTAGCCGCGATGCGTGAGGCGGTAAAACGTCTTGGTGGCGATGTCGCCAAAGTTAATCCGCTTTCACCCGTCGATCTTGTTATCGACCACTCCGTAACCGTCGATCATTTCGGTGATAACGATGCTTTCGAGGAAAACGTACGCCTCGAGATGGAACGCAACCACGAACGCTATGTTTTCTTGCGCTGGGGCCAGCAGGCATTCAGCCGCTTTAGTGTGGTGCCGCCAGGAACCGGGATTTGCCACCAGGTTAACCTGGAGTATTTAGGTAAAGCGGTGTGGAGCGAAATGCAGGGCGATGAGCTGGTCGCCTATCCGGATACGCTGGTCGGGACGGATTCGCATACCACGATGATAAACGGCCTTGGCGTATTAGGCTGGGGCGTCGGGGGGATTGAAGCTGAAGCCGCCATGTTAGGCCAACCGGTTTCCATGCTTATCCCGGATGTCGTGGGCTTTAAACTTGATGGCAAGTTGCGTGAAGGCATTACCGCGACAGACCTGGTGCTCACGGTCACGCAAATGCTGCGTAAGCATGGTGTGGTAGGAAAATTTGTCGAATTTTATGGTGACGGCCTCGACACTTTACCGCTGGCCGACCGTGCCACTATTGCAAATATGGCGCCTGAATATGGCGCGACCTGTGGTTTCTTCCCGATTGATGCCGTAACGCTGGATTACATGCGTCTGAGCGGGCGCAGCGAAGAGCAAATCGCACTGGTCGAAGCCTATGCGAAAGTGCAGGGGATGTGGCGAAATACTGGGGATGAACCGGTGTTTACCAGCACTCTGGCACTGGATATGAACGAGGTCGAGGCAAGTCTGGCTGGGCCAAAACGTCCGCAAGACCGTGTCTCGCTGGGTGACGTGCCGAAAGCGTTTAACGCGAGCAACGAACTCGAACTCAATACGACGCATAAAGATCGGGCTCCGGTTAACTATACGATGGCCGGGCATGAGTATCAGTTACCAGATGGTGCGGTGGTTATTTCCGCCATTACCTCCTGCACCAATACCTCGAACCCAAGTGTCCTGATGGCCGCCGGACTACTGGCCAAAAAAGCCGTAACGTTAGGATTGAAACGCCAGCCGTGGGTGAAAGCGTCTTTAGCGCCGGGCTCCAAAGTCGTTTCTGACTATCTGGCAAAAGCCGGATTAACGCCTTATCTCGACGCACTTGGTTTTAATCTGGTGGGTTATGGCTGTACGACTTGTATTGGTAACTCAGGCCCGCTGCCTGATCCTATTGAACAAGCCATCAAGAAGGGCGACCTCACCGTCGGCGCGGTGCTTTCCGGTAACCGTAACTTTGAAGGACGCATACATCCGCTGGTGAAAACAAACTGGCTTGCTTCACCGCCGCTGGTGGTGGCTTATGCGCTGGCAGGGAACATGAATGTTAATCTGACCACCGACCCGCTGGGACATGATAAAAAGGGCGATCCGGTTTATCTCAAAGATATTTGGCCGAGTAGCCAGGAAATTGCCCGCGCCGTTGAGCAAGTGACGACCGCAATGTTCCGCAAAGAGTATGCGGAAGTCTTCGAAGGCACACCGGAATGGCGCAACATTGAAGTAGCGCGTTCAGATACTTATGGTTGGCAGAGTGACTCCACCTACATTCGTCTGTCTCCATTCTTTGATGATATGGAAGCCACGCCAAAACCGCTGCAGGACATCCATGGTGCGCGGGTGTTGGCAATGCTGGGTGATTCCGTCACCACTGACCACATCTCTCCGGCAGGGAGCATTAAACCCGACAGCCCAGCGGGACGTTATCTGCAAAATCATGGGGTTGAACGTAAAGAGTTTAACTCCTACGGTTCGCGTCGTGGTAACCATGAAGTGATGATGCGCGGGACATTTGCCAACATCCGCATCCGCAACGAAATGGTGCCGGGAGTGGAAGGTGGCATGACGCGCATGCTGCCGGGTGACGAAGTGATTTCGATTTATGATGCCGCGATGCGTTATCGGGATAAAGGTATTCCATTGGCGGTATTTGCCGGGAAAGAATATGGCTCGGGTTCCAGCCGTGACTGGGCAGCAAAAGGCCCACGTCTATTAGGCGTTCGCGTGGTCATTGCGGAGTCCTTCGAACGTATTCACCGTTCTAATCTGATTGGTATGGGTATTCTTCCACTGGAGTTCCCTGAAGGTGTGACGCGTAAAACGTTAGGTCTGACAGGTGAGGAGTTTATTGATATCAGCGGCCTGAACGACCTTAAACCGGGCGTTACGGTGCCTGTTTCACTGACGTTTGCGGACGGTCGCAAAGAGGTGATTGCGTGTCGTTGCCGTATAGATACTGGCAATGAACTGACCTACTTCAAAAATGACGGCATTTTGCATTATGTGATACGCAATATGCTCAATTAGTGAAAATCCTCCCCCAGCAATGGGGGAGGAAAATACTCAATCTTTAGACAGCAAGTGGCCCATTTTGGCCGCTTTCGTATCCAGATAATGTGCGTTCTTCGGGTTACGACCCACGATCAACGGCACACGTTCAATGATGTTAATTCCCGCTTCGCTAAGAATTTCCACTTTGCGTGGATTATTGGTCAGCAAGCGAACGGCATCAATACCTAATAACTTAAACATATCGGCGCATAGAGTGAAGTCACGTTCATCGGCGGCAAAACCGAGTTGGTGGTTGGCTTCCACCGTGTCGTAGCCTTTGTCTTGCAAGGCGTAGGCGCGGATTTTATTAAGCAGACCAATATTGCGACCTTCCTGACGGTGATACAACAACACGCCACGACCTTCTTCGGCAATTTGGCTTAACGCCGCTTCAAGCTGAAAGCCACAGTCGCAGCGCAGGCTGAACAGGGCATCCCCCGTCAGACACTCTGAATGTACACGCGCAAGAACAGAATCATTTCCGTTAATATCACCAAAAACCAGAGCAACGTGGTCTTGCCCGGTTGCCAGTTCTTCAAAGCCCACCATCAGGAAATCGCCCCATGGGGTTGGCAGTTTGGCCTCTGCCACACGTTTAAGCTGCATGTGATTCTCCAGGTACTTATCGTGGCACTCTGGGTGCCTGCCAGCTGACTGGCTTGTTTAATTTCTACTGCTTAGTTTGCCACAACGCCGACCACTTCGCCTAATTGACTGGGCAGACTCCTGGTTTTACGCGTTGTTAGACGCCCTGTTTTCCCTTCTGTGCGGTTTATCGGGTATCCTTGAGATTCAAATAGCATAAGGATAAGCAATGCGAGCAATAGCAAAACGAACAACAATGGGGGCAGGATTACTGCTGGTGATGCCTTTAGCCATATGGATCTCAGGTTGGCAGTGGGTTCCGGGGGCGCAGGGGAGTTGGCTCAAAATGATGTATTGGGTGACGGAAACCGTGACCCAGCCCTGGGGCATCATTACCCATGTTTTGCTATGTGGCTGGTTCTTATGGTGTCTGAGGTTTCGCCTAAAAGCGGCATTAATGCTGTTTGCGATACTCGGCGCGGCTATTCTTGTTGGGCAGGGCGTTAAATCCGTCATTAAAGATAAAGTGCAAGAACCTCGTCCTTTCGTGGTATGGCTTGAAAAAACTCAACATATTCCGACAGATGAGTTCTACAATTTAAAACGTAAGCAGCGTAGCGAGTTGGTAAAAAACCAGCTTGAGTCCCAGCAGGAAATACCAGGGTGGTTACGTCAACACTGGCAAAAAGAGACCGGTTTTGCCTTCCCTTCAGGGCATACAATGTTTGCTGCGAGCTGGGCATTATTAGGTGTCGGACTGCTGTGGCCTCGTCGACGTACCTGGACGATTGCCTTGTTATTAGTATGGGCGACGGGCGTGATGGGTAGCCGATTAGTGCTCGGAATGCACTGGCCACGTGACTTAGTCGTGGCCACGCTCATCTCCTGGGTGTTGATAACATTGGCAACCTGGCTTGCTCAGAAACTGTGCGGTCCGTTATCGCCACCGCCACAAGAAGATGAGGAAATAGCCGAAAGGGATGCTGAGGCTTGAGATTATTGATTTAAGCCCCATTTCTTATCAATTGAACATCGCTAATGGATTCCACGAGCAACCGGGAAATGGTAGTTTATATAGTTGGAAAAACATTAGCGCTGAAATTATCCCCATCATCCTTCACGTTGAAGGGGTATAGTCGCGTAAGACCACATGACGGGAAGTAATGTGAAATATTTATTCATTTTCTTACTGGTGCTAGCGATTTTTGTGATTTCTGTCACTCTGGGCGCGCAAAACGATCAGGTTGTTAATTTCAACTATCTGTTGGCACAAGGCGAATATCGTGTCTCCACATTACTGGCGACTCTTTTTGCTGCCGGTTTTTTGCTCGGCTGGCTTATCTGTGGCCTGTTTTGGTTGCGTTTGCGTGTTTCGCTGGCACGCGCCGATCGTAAGATCAAACGCCTTGAGCAGCAAATTACTACGGATTCTGACGCCATAGCAGTGGCTGTACCGGCTGTGAAGGAATAACCTGCCATGCTGGAATTGTTGTTTCTGCTGTTGCCTATCGCCGCCGCTTACGGCTGGTATATGGGACGCAGAAGCGCGCATCAAGATAAGCAACAAGAAGCGAACCGCCTGTCACGTGACTACGTAGCGGGGGTTAACTTCTTGCTGTCGAACCAGCAAGATAAAGCGGTAGATCTCTTCCTTGATATGCTCAAAGAGGATACCAGTACCGTTGAGGCTCACCTCACCCTGGGTAATCTGTTCCGTTCTCGTGGTGAAGTCGACCGCGCCATTCGTATCCACCAGTCATTAATGGAAAGTGCCTCGTTAACTTACGAGCAACGCTTGCTGGCCGTGCAACAGTTGGGCCGTGACTACATGGCCGCCGGTTTGTATGACCGCGCAGAAGATATGTTCGCGCAACTGATTGATGAAACCGACTTTCGCATTGGCGCATTGCAGCAGCTGCTGCTTATCCATCAGGCTACCAGTGACTGGCAAAAAGCCATTGATGTAGCCGAGCGTCTTGTTAAGTTGGGGAAAGATAAACAACGTACTGAAATTGCCCATTTCTATTGCGAACAAGCGCTGCAATTGATGGCCAGTGATGACCTTGATCGCGCCATGTCACTGCTTAAAAAGGGTGCTGCGGCTGATAAAAATTGCGCCCGCGTTTCTATCATGATGGGTCGTATCTTCATGGCGCGTAACGAATACGCGAAAGCCGTCGAATTGCTCCAGCGCGTTATCGACCAGGATAGCGAGCTAGTCAGTGAAACGCTCGAAATGCTGCAAACCTGCTACCAGCAGTTAGACAAACCGCAAGAGTGGGAAATCTTCCTTAAACGCTGTGTGGAAGAAAACACCGGTGCGGGTGCTGAACTGATGCTTGCGGAGATCCTTGAGCATAAAGAGGGCTCTGAAGTCGCGCAGGTGTATATCAACCGCCAGCTCCAGCGTCACCCAACCATGCGTGTGTTCCATCGTCTGATGGATTACCACTTACAGGAAGCGGAAGAAGGGCGCGCGAAAGAGAGCCTGATGGTGCTGCGTGACATGGTTGGCGAACAGGTGCGTACCAAACCCCGCTATCGCTGCCAGAAATGCGGCTTCACCGCTTTTACGCTGTACTGGCATTGTCCGTCTTGCCGGGCCTGGTCGACGATTAAACCTATTCGTGGGTTAGATGGGCAATAACGGTTGAAGGCTGCCCATCTATAAAAAAAACGCCATACTTTAGTTACAACATACTTATGATTTATATCACTCTCCACGCCTCGACACCGCGTCATTTGTGCCTTGCAAGGTGCAATGGCAACTGTAACTTTGTGTCATCCGCGGGTAGAATGCTTGCCGTTTATCTCTTGCGCCGCATTGCTGCCCAACATCAGAAGGTTTAGCCATGAATTCAACTGCATCCTCCTCCTCCCGTGTTGCCACAGATTCTCCTATTGTTGTCGCACTTGATTACGATAATCGCGATAAAGCCTTAGCTTTCATTGACCGGATTGACCCGCGTGATTGCCGTCTGAAAGTGGGCAAAGAGATGTTTACTCTGTTTGGGCCGCAGCTGGTGCATGATATTCAGCAACGCGGCTTTGATGTGTTCCTCGATTTGAAATTTCACGATATCCCAAACACCACTGCGCACGCCGTCGCTGCTGCGGCAGAACTCGGGGTATGGATGGTGAACGTGCATGCCAGCGGTGGGGCGCGCATGATGAGCGCTGCACGCGAAGCGTTACTGCCATTTGGCAAAGATGCGCCATTGTTGATCGCGGTCACCGTTCTGACCAGCATGGAAGCCAGTGACCTGGCCGATCTCGGAATTACGTCAACGCCTGCTGAACATGCAGAACGCCTGGCGCGATTGACACAGAACTGTGGTCTGGATGGTGTGGTTTGTTCGGCACAAGAAGCGGTACGCTTCAAAAGCGAACTGGGTCAGGATTTCAAATTAGTCACCCCGGGGATTCGTCCGGTTGGAAGTGAAGTTGGCGACCAACGTCGCATCATGACGCCACAACAAGCGCAAACCGCGGGTGTGGACTTTATGGTGATTGGACGTCCGATCACCCAATCTGCAGATCCTGCCCAAACTCTGCGTGATATCCGTGTATCACTCCAGCAGGGGGCATGATGAAAGACGATAACAGTCGTTTAGTTTACTCGACCGAGAGTGGACGCATCGATGAGCCTAAAGCCGCACCTGTTCGCCCAAAAGGGGATGGTGTGGTGCGCATTCAACGCCAGACCAGCGGGCGCAAAGGTAAGGGCGTATGCCTGATTACCGGCATTGATGCAGATGATGCAGAATTAGCAACATTAGCGGCCGAGCTTAAAAAGAAATGTGGCTGTGGTGGTTCGCTAAAAGAGGGTGTTATTGAAATTCAGGGCGATAAGCGCGATCTGATAAAGTCGCTGCTTGAAGCTAAAGGAATGAAAGTTAAATTGGCAGGCGGTTGATTCGTATATTGAAATAATCAGGCCACGGTATAATCACCGTGGCCTTTTATTGTGACTGCTGAAAGTCAGACCTGAAAAATAAAATCTTTATAATTCGTAAAAGCGATTCACGCTTTTGCTGGCATCAAGCTTTATTTAGTCACCTGATGGCCGATAATACCACCTACTGCAGCACCGCCCAATGTACCCAGTGCACTACCATCTGTTAAGACTGCACCACCAACAGCACCCGCACCAGCGCCAATCGCGGTGTTACGGTCACGTTTTGACATGTTTGAACAAGCGCTCAGGGACAGAGCTACGGTCAAGGCCAGCACAACGGTGGTAATTTTTTTGTTATTTAAGGTCATATTACTTTCTCCTGAATTGTTGATTCACGGAAATAAGTCTCTCTAAAAGTATAGTGGGTTTGAATCAACTTAGAGAGGTTCCGTGAAACTGCATGACGATATAAGACCTAAAAGATAATTTTGGTAATTATCACTTCCTGTTATACCGCTAATAAACATTCTAAATTTAATGGGAAATTCCAACAGGTAAATAATCTTAAAGAATGTTCAGGATAATTCTGAGAAGAGAACCGCCTGCGTGAGGGCAGGCAGTCAAAAAAGGGATTACGCGAGAGGAAATTGTTTAACAATGTTGACTTGAATGCCGGACTCTCGCAGTTGCTGCCCGGTTGTTTCGTTTAGACCGTCATCGGTGATCACGCGATTAATGCATGAACCTGGCCCCAACGTGTAGGGGTGCATCGCACCAAATTTGGTACTGTCCGTCAGGACAATGGTTTCACTGCCTTTTTGCAATACAGTATTCACGACATCGGCGCGCATCATGTCACGGCTCGTAAATCCGGTTTCTGGCAAGAAGCCGTCAATGCCGATGAACGCTTTGCTAAAATGCACCTGCTGGATAAATTGACGCGTAAGAGGGCCAACCATACTTTCGCTTTTTTTCTGGTAGATGCCGCCAAGCAACACCACTTCACAATCAGTATCTTTCAGAAGGTGAGCAATATAACTGCTGACGGTGATCAGCGTGATTTTTTTTTGCTCTGCCAGTGCCCGGGCCAGCAGTGCATTACAACTGCCATTTTCGATAAAAATTGTTTCGCCATCGTTGACTAAAGTCGCTGCAAAATCAGCGAGATGTCGTTTCAGCGAATAATTGTTCATCATTCGCGTTTCAACATCTTCACTATCCAGCGGAACGGCATAGCCATGTGTACGCTTCAGGTAGCTTTTTTTCTCCAGAAGATTGAGATCCTGGCGAATAGTCACTTCTGAGACACCGGTTTTTTTAGCGAGATCAGTCACACTCATGCGACCATGATCAATCACCATCTGTAAAATAATTTGTTGTCTGGAGTTCATGTCAGCCAAATTTTGGGCGGCGCGTACTGCGCCGCCTGGATTATCAAAGAGTATGTTCTGTGCGCGCTATAATATCATCCTGAGCGTCTGGAGATAAGGCGGTAAAGAAAGCAGAATAACCTGCTACTCGCACCACCAGATCACGATATTTATCAGGATGTTGTTTGGCATCTAACAGTGTTTCACGGGAAACAATGTTGTATTGCACGTGCCAACCTTTATGCGCCTCGAAGAAAGTCCGCAACATCATCATTAACTTTTCACGATCGCGCGGGTTATCCAAAGTCGCTGGATTCAGTTTCTGGTTCAGTAACACGCCGCCCAAAATTTTACTGGTTGGCAATTTACCCACCGAACTTATCACCGCAGTGGGTCCCAGGCGATCGGTACCGGAAGCTGGGCTTGCGCCTTCTGCCAGCGGAGTCTTAGCTTTACGGCCATCCGGTGTGGCCATTGTTGCTGCGCCAAAGGGAACGTTAGCTGAAATTGAAGAGGTGCCTGCGTAATAGGTCCCGCCGATAGGGCCACGGCCAAAGCGGGTGTTGTGATACTGCTTCAGCTCGTCGATATAAGTCTGGTATGCCCGAGCCAGCAGTAAATCGACCTCATCGTCATCATTACCATATTTTGGTGCGCTGTTAATCAAACGCTGGCGCAGTTGCTCTCCGGTCAAACCGTCGAAATCGTTAGCCAGTGCTTCGGCTAATTGCTGCTGGCCAATAGCGCCTTGTTCGAACACGAGTTTTTTCACCGCGGCCAGACTGTTACCCAGGTTGGCAATACCCACTTGCAGACCCGAAACCCAGTCATATTTTGCGCCGCCTTGCTTAACGCTTTTACCGCGCTCAATGCAGTCATCGACCAGCGCCGAGCAAAGAATATCGTGGGCGTTTTCTTCAAGAACCGTATCAACAACACATTCGATTTCGATAGATTTCTGGGTGTAGTAGCGAATCTGGGTATCCCAGGCATCAATAACCTGGTCAAACTGAGTGAAATTGCCGGTGGACAGCGCATGTTCCTGCGGCAGGAAGATTTTACCGCTGGTTGCATCACGCCCATGTTCCAGCGCCGCTAACATCACACGTGCGAAGTTAATAAAGCTCATGCCGGTGCAACGATAACCCCATTTACCTCCCACTGCGGTTTCAATACAACCGATAGCGGCATAGTCGTAAGCATCTTCGCGGCTGACTCCCAGCTTGATAAATTCATCAATAACGATTTCATCGTTATTAAACGCAGGCATCCCGAAACCACAACGGATCACCTGAACACAGGCGTCGAGGAAATCATTACTCATACCCGCGTGATAGCGCACGCTCAGGTTTGGTTGTGTGGAGCGTAACTGTCCACATGACTCCAGAATGGCGTAAGAGAGTGGATTCACCGCATCAACCGCTTCACCATTGACCAGCGTTTGGCCGCCAATCGTCACGTTCTGGTATAACGGGCTACCGGCGGAAGCTTTGGAGTGGGAACCGGAGCGAATTTTGTTCACTTCAAGTAATTTCAGCCAGCAGCTTTGCAGCAATTCGATAGCCTGATCACGTCCCAGAGTTTGTTCTAATTCCACATCGCGGCGATACCATGGATAGAGGAACTGGTCGAGGCGACCAAACGAAACGGAATGCCCGTTAGATTCAATCTGCAATACCAGCTGAACAAAGTAGCTTAACTGCAAGGCCTGCCAGAATGACGTTGGTTTGTCATGGGCAATCACTTCACAGTTTTCAGCAATGGCCAGCAATTCGTCACGACGCGATACACGTTTTTCGGTGCTGGCCATTTCTTTAGCCACAGCCGCATATCGCAGGATATGGTCACTTAATGCCACAAACGTAATATCGATGGCTTTAAGGAATTGTTCTTTGTGTAAATCTTCCCAGTCGGTGAGATGAAGACGTGAGCGGCGCTCGGCGACTTTGGCACGTAAACCATCAATCCCTAATTCCAGCAGCAAAGGGAAGTTGACCGCCAGATGCGCATCGCCTGAGGTCATATTGCCTTCAGCTTTAATTATGCCGCTCGCCAGCAACTCTTTCTGCTCGTCGGTAAACATTCCGTAGCAACGATCCTGCACGGTTTGTCCACGCCACCACGGGCAAATTTCGTGCATGACTGCTTTGTCGGCATCGGAAATCGAGAAGCCCGCGCCAGGACGGTCGCCCAGTTCATCGATCTCGGTCTCAATCCAGCCAACAGTATATTCAGGAAAGAATGGTGCACCGCGCACATGGCTTGCCTGGTTACCGACGATCAACTCATCATGCTTAATCCAGATGGTTCGTTCAGCAAGATGGTGGGCAAGGGCGAGGGCGCGGCGCACAGGCAAAGGCTTGTCCTGATGTTGCTGATAAATCGCCGTGTAATGTTGGGCACGTTCGGTACAAACAGGCGGCTTAACGATATGAATTAACGCCTCTTTATGATCTTTTATGCGTTGGCTTAACGTGTTCAGGTTCAGTTGTGTCATCGGTTTATCCTCTAATCCAGGCGGTCATCCCTTTTTGGCTTGCGTACTGCTCGGCAAATTGCAGCAGTTCTGGCGCATCAAGCGGTTGGTGCGCGGCCGTATACGGGATATTCAGGAGTTTGTATTTGTTGATACCTAAGGTGTGGTAAGGCAAAAAATGAATCGCTTTCACGCCTATTTCGTCGGCGGCAAAATCACTGATTGCACGAATAGATTGCTCATCAGCATTAAAATCTGGGATAAGCGGTACGCGCACCGTCATGTCGACATTGCGTGCAGCCAGCTTGCGGAAGTTATCCAGGACGCGTTCGGCGCTGCCGTCTGTCCATTGCTTGAAACGCTGCGCATCGACATGCTTGAGATCGGCGAGCAGCAAATCGAGATGTCCGAGCGTCGGTTCTATATATTTCCATGGCACATGGAGGCAGGATTCGACAGCAGTATGAATCTCCGCTTCTTTGCTTTTTCTCAGCAGTTGTAGAGCCACTTCAGGCTGCATAAACGGTTCGCCACCGGAAAGCGTAATGCCACCGCCGCTGCGATCGTAAAAGGGCTTATCACGCAGCACGGTTTTCATGATGGCTTCAACACTTTGCGTTTCGCCACACACGCTCAATGCCTGAGTTGGGCAGCAGTCTGTAAGTGCAGTGAGATCATCAGCGCCCAGTTTTTCACGGGCGATGATAAGTGAATCATCCACGCGAGAAATAGCATGTGGGGCAACTTGCGGGCACAACTCACAAGCCGCAAGGCATAAACGTTCATCAAACAGAACATCCTGACCGCGTGCACGGCTCTCAGGATTCTGGCACCAGCGGCAACCTAAGGAGCAGCCTTTCAGGAACACCACGGTGCGGATACCTGGACCATCATGTGTTGAATAACGTTGGATATTAAATAGCATAAGCCCGCCTTTATCTTCTGTTCGTAAATTAGATTACTTTCGAATGAAAGTTTTATTGATTTTGATCAGATAAAGAACAGACAGCGACGTTATGATGTCGGCAATGAGATAGATGACCGATCTGGAGAACTTATGGAACTGTATTTAGATACTGCTGACGTTGCCGCAGTGAAGCGTTTAGCGCGAGTTTTGCCTTTGCAGGGCGTGACCACCAACCCATCGATTGTGGCTAAAGCCGGTATTTCCTTGTGGGAAGTGCTACCAGCGTTGCAGGATGCGCTGGGTGGTGAAGGCAAGTTATTTGCTCAGGTTATTGCCGCACAAGCTGATGAGATGGTGAAAGAAGCAGAATTGTTGGTGAAGCGTGTGCCTGGCCTGGTGGTGAAAGTCCCTACCACGGTAGAAGGTCTGGCAGCCATGAAGCAATTGAAAGCGCTGGGCATTCCAACCCTCGGGACAGCAGTTTATGGGGCGGCTCAAGGGCTACTGGCAGCACTGGCGGGTGCTGAGTATGTCGCGCCGTATGTGAACCGCCTGGACGCGCAAGGCGGTGATGGCATTCAGATGGTACAGGATTTACAGCAATTGCTGACGCTGCATGCGCCGCAATCTAAAGTTCTGGCGGCCAGTTTCCGTACGCCGCATCAGGCGATGTCTTGCCTGTTAGCGGGTTGCGAAGCAATTACTTTACCGGTCGATGTCACCGAACAACTGCTGACAACGCCTGCGGTCAATGCTGCTATTGCAACCTTCGAAAAGGACTGGCAAGGGGCGTTTGGTTCACTTAACTTGTAAAACTGCGCCGGTTTTCGCCGGCGACAGATCAAATCTCCCAGGGCGACTTTTTCAAGTCGCTCTCTTTTTGTTCTTTTCCGTTGGCAATATTCAGCAATTCAGCTTTTAAAATTTCCAGGTTATTAATGGCCGACGCATGATCGCCTCCCACTAAAATATCTAACACGGTATCAATACGCTTTGCGAGTTGCAGAGGGTCCACTGAAGGCATAGTGCATCCTGTTTATTCTGAATAAAAGTTGCTTTCATAATGCTTAAAAAGCCACAAAAAGAGAAGGTGGCAGCACACTTTTTTAGCCTTATCCATCAATCAATTATCGAACAATATATAAGTATTAATTATTAAATACTTCCTTACATTCATCCTAAAGCAGTAGTGGATTAGTCTGATCCTGCGTGTAACGCGCTTTCATAACATGAGGATAAGATAATGACAGTAATTAACCAGCCAACCTGCAAATTGTTCACGGATACTTCTCGATTCACGCAATTGTCGGGATATTACGAAGCAGAACGCCGCACTGTGTGGATGATGTTACGAGCTCAACCTCGCCCTTGCTTCAATCACAAACTGATCGAAGAAATTATGAACCTTCGGTATCTGGTTCAGCAGGAGGGATTTGTGGTGGATTTTTGGGTGACCGGTTCATTGGTGCAGGGAATGTATAACACGGGAGGCGATTTAGGCTTCTTTGTTGAATCAATTCAGCAAGGGCGGCGTGAAGCGCTTCGTGCCTATGCGCGTGCTTGTGTGGATTGTGTCCACGCGGCTTCCCGAGGTTTTGATAGTGGGGCAATTAGCCTTGCAATGGTGGAAGGCAGCGCATTAGGAGGAGGGTTTGAAGCCGCGCTCGCGCACCATTTTGTACTGGCACAACGGGATGCACGCATGGGATTCCCTGAAATCGCCTTTAATCTGTTCCCGGGAATGGGGGCGTATTCGCTGGTTGCACGCCGCTCAGGTATGAAACTGGCTGAAGAACTTATCTATAAAGGTGAATCCCACACTGCTGAGTGGCACCAGCAATTTGGTCTGGTGGATGAGTTATTTGAACCGGGTCAGGGTTATCTTGCCACTCGTACATTCATTGATACCTTGCAGCCGAAGCTTAATGGCGTACGCGCTATGTTGCGAGCCCGCCAGCGTGTGCTTCAGTTACCACGTTCGGAATTAATGGATATCACGGAGGACTGGGTGGATGCGGCATTCTGCCTGGAACCCAAAGATATTGCGTACATGGAAAGACTGGTGCAATTGCAAAATCGCCATACCTCAACGGTATTGCGCAAGGCGAGTTAACGCTCAAATGCGGCTGCGAGCTCGGTTTTAAATAACCGATAAGTGCCGTTTGTTGACGTCATTGCTGATAAGGATGGCGTCTTCTTTATTATGTATTGCGCCGGTCACATACTTGCCGAACCCTGTCCAAAAACGTGGGCAAAACAGGTGACGGATTTTGCCTGGACCAGGCGATGGCAATTCCCATCGACAAACCGTTTGTCACCTCTTTTAGTTTCCGAAAAACGACACCTTGCCGTTTGATACATTGCAGTGATGTGGGAACCAACGCGATACCTTTCCCTTCAGCAATCAGCCCCAGCATGATGTGATGATCTGCAGGCTCAGGAATCCCGTTAACTTTGAAATCAATGCGTTGGAAAAACGCCTGGCAGTGGTCATAAAAACCCGGATTCATTCGCCGCTCGAACCAGAACATCGGCTCGTCACGAAGGTCATCAAAACTTATGCTGCGTTTAGCCGTAAGACGATGACCCGCCGGTAACGCCACGACTAAAGGATCATCAATGATTTTTTCAACCGCCAAACCTTGTGTATCTGTGTGCAGGCCAATAAAAGCGGCATCCATCGTTCCGTTTTTCACTTCACGCACCAGATTAACTGAGTAGTTTCCCCGGGAGAGTATTTGCCAGTCGGGAAATCGCGACAGCAACTCCTGAGTGACATCGGGGATCACACTGTGCTCGAACACGGTGGTATAGCCAATAACAAACTTTCCGCCATTGAGACTGCGCGCCGCGCGGGCAACGTTAATCGCTTTTTCCGCCTGCTTTAGCGTGAGTTTTACTTCTGGTAAGAAGGCGTTACCCGCTTCGGTGAGCGAGACTCCCGTTTTACTGCGTAGAAACAACTGCACACCGAGTTGCTCCTCCAACTGACGGATTTGCCTGCTTAACGGCGGTTGTGAAATATGCAGACGTAATGCCGCCCGGCTGAAATTAAGCTCTTCGCTTACCGCCAGGAAGTAACGAAGTTGTCGCAGATCGATGGAATCATTCATACCGAAAAGGTATCACAAAAAGGGTATTGGATACCGTGCGCTGTAAAATTTAGAGTGCGTTTATCCCACAACAGAAAGGATTAGAAATGGAAAACGAACGCTATTTACGTGGCCTTGAGAAATTAAAAGAAGTGAATGGGCAGGCAGGTGAAAACGTCATTAACAGCTTGAGCGACATTGCACCCGATTTTGCACGGCTGCTGATTGAATTCCCCTTCGGTGATATTTACTCACGCCCGGGGCTTGATTTGAAATCCAGGGAGATTGCAGTGGTTGCCGCATTGACCGCGCTAGGAAATGCGACGCCGCAGCTCAAAGTGCATATCCATGGCGCGTTAAATGTTGGCTGTACGAAGCAGGAAATAGTCGAAGTGATTATGCAAATGGCGGTGTACGCGGGTTTCCCTTGCGCACTCAACGGGCTGTTTGCCGCGAAAGAGGTTTTCGCTCAAACCGCTCGGCAAAACTAACGAGATGCGCCGTATCGGGAGATGATACGGCTCTTAACCCTGATGAGTTGTTAACGTGCGGTTCTTGCCTGATACCGTTTCAACCACCGCTCGAATACCGCTGCGGGCATGGGTTTCGCAAACAGATAACCTTGCCGTTCGTTGACACCATTTTTAGTCAGGAAGGCATCTTCTTTTTGATTTTCCACGCCTTCAGCAATCACCTGCAAATTCAACGCCTGCGCAACCGCCACGATGGCACGCACCAGCGATTGGGAAACTGACTGCTTATGAATATCGCGCACGAAACTCTGGTCGAGCTTAATGGCATCAATCGGGAAGCGGGCGAGTTGGGAAAGTGAGGAATAACCTGTACCGAAGTCATCTAAATGCACTTGAGCGCCAAGGCGACTGAACTGCTGAATCACGGAAAGAGCGAGCTCTTCGTTCTCAATCAAACAGCTTTCGGTCAGTTCGACATCAATCGGACAGTATTCAAAGTTGAGATCTTTGAGTGCTTGCTTCAGGTCGCTAAAGATAGTCTGGTCGGCTAACTGACGCGCAGATACGTTCACCGCGACGCGTAAATTGATGCCTTTATCGCGCCATTTCGCTACCTGTTGAACCACACTTAACATCACCCAACGGCCAAGCGGCACAATCAGACCGGACTCTTCGGCGTAGGAGATAAAGTCGAGTGGGGGAATCAAACCACGCTCAGGTGATTGCCAGCGCACTAATGCTTCCAGACTACGAACTTCGCCGCGCCAGGTCAGCTTCGGCTGATAGTGAATCACCAGTTGATCGTTTTCCAGCGCTTTACGCAGGTTGGTATCGAGCCACAAGTATTCGAAGACGCGCTGATTCATTTCTGGTGAGAATACGCAGAATTTACCGCGGCCACTCTCTTTGGCGGTATACATCGCGGTATCCGCATTACGAATCACGCTTTCACGATCTTCGCCATGTTGTGGAGCCAGCGAAATACCTAATGAACAGCCGGTGTAAACTTCAATTAAGCCGATGCGGAAAGGTTGTTTCAGACGCGTCAAAATACGTGACGACATCGCTTCCAGGGTGGCTTGCGACGTGTCAGTCGCCAGGACAATAAACTCATCACCGCCAAGACGCGCCAGAATCTGACCGTCATCCAGACAACTCAGAATCGCTAACGACACTGCCTGTAACAACTGATCGCCAAACATATGCCCATAGGCATCGTTCACTTTTTTAAAGTTATCGAGATCCAGATAAACGATGCCCACCTGCGTTTCACCACGATTATCAATTGCGGCGGTTATCAGGTCATTGATGGCATTGCGATTGGGCAGGCCGGTAATCGTGTCGGTATTCGCCAGTACCCGCAGACGTTCTTGTGCGCGGCGTTCTTCGGTAATGTCAGTGCCCGAACAAATCAGATAGATTTCGTTCTTGCCGCTGCCACTGTGGACGAATTTATTGCGGAATAAAAACAACCGCTGGCCCTTCTGGGTTTTTATCCAGCGTTCAACTTCATAGGAGTTACCGTTGCGAAAGAAACCACTAATATTGCGTTTGGACGCGGCGGCTTCACTGCGGCTCATAAATAACTTAAAGACGTTTTGGCCAATAACTTCCTGTTCTTTTAGGCCGGTATATTCTTCGCTCAGGCGGTTAAAACGTTGAATATTGCCTAACCGGTCGAGTATGACGATAACTGAGTTCGCCTCAGAGACCACCTGTTCTGCAAAAGAGAGTCCTTGCACGAGATCACGTGCAACAGAAGGGGTATCGTTCCAGGCCGAGGCCGAGCCTGCCCACTCCTTTTTTGATACTTTGCGTCCGACCAGATGAACAGAAACTTCACAGCCAAACAACGAAATTGACATGGTGACGCTGGACGTAATCACCGTCATTTGGCGAATTTGTTCAGCCTGCTCCGGATCTAATGCAATGACCTGGCCTACATCGGAATCTTCGCTGGCGGCTAATTGCAGCGCATTGCTATCGCCAGGCAAACGCCAATATGGGCTGGTTGTCCCTAAATAACGGTAGAGCACATTCTGCTCCAAATCGTCTTTCATGCTCTCTCCTGAACCGGGGCCGACATATCGTGTCAGTCTGATATTTATATTAGCAATATTAAAGTGGGTATTCCTAACTTATTGAAAACAGAGCTTAAAATTCATCTTATTTTTTTGTGATGGGAGCAGGGTTGGAGCAAACTAACTCAGCCTTACGTTTAACATCCAACCTGGTTGCATGCTCCCACGATCTATTAATAGTGTTTGTAGAATAATGCCTGCTTTGTCGACCCTGATTCGGGTAGGGCATAAAGCAAAATCTCAGCTGTTGCTCTTCTGCTTTTTTATGACCACGGGGATAATATATTATATTAATTGGTTTTTTATCGTCCGTGAGTTTTTTTTGACAGTGGAGAGCGTCAAGTGTGAGCTTGAGTCACTTGACGGTTCTGACGCCAGCACTGGTTTTTGGAGAGCCGAATTGTTTAGCCAGAGTAATTGTTCTTTTGATATTACCTCTGCGTTATCAAATTCTACATCCTTCCACGCCAGACCCGTTAACTCCCCATGGCGGAGTCCGCTGTAAACAGTAAAGTTCCACAGATTAAGGATCTGGCCTGGCATTAATCGTAATTGCCTGCATCGCGTCATTATCTGGTTGTGTTAAGCGTCAACCAGGCACTTCCTTGGTGCAACTTCTTGAATGGGCCGCCTGTCCACAGGTTCAATATCCAGCGAGGGCGCTCGCAGCAAAATGTGGCAACAACCTTTTGGCCTTGGTCCACGCCGGGGGATTTGCGTTTATACGAGCTTAGATACTGACACTGAAACCTCATATCCCATGAGATATAAGGCCTGTTCCAGTGTTTCTACTTTCGATGCGTGACTGACATCCAGAAGGCGGTCAATCTGCGGACCCTTCTGGTTAAGTTTCCGCGCTAAATCAGCTTTGCGTGTGCCGGTGCTGATCATTGCATTGTGCAGGGCGACTTTCAGGCATGTCAGAACGGGAAGATGTATAACAATCTCACCTTCCTTCGCGCTTGATGGCTCATTAATTGGTATGCGCGAATCAATCAGTTCGCCAATCATACCGGTTAAGGCATCCCGCGCTTCCAGTTCGATATCGTCTTCAGTAAAAGCTACTGAATGCAGATTCTCGAAGTCACGAAAACTGATTTCGTATTGCCCGGTATCTTCATCGAAAGATACTGCTGCTGCGTATTTGAACATAAAGCCTCTTTTCGTTTACGGACTCAGTGTCGAAAAGGGTGGGGCTTAAATCCCCAGGTCCTTAATTATCGATTTTCTTGTTCCCTCTGGAATCTCCTTGGAGCCGTGGAAGGGGAATATTGACATCCTTCCGTTGATTGTTGCTTTCCGGTGACAATCTCCACCTTTTGCATTTTCAATCATGATCCCTTGGGACATTAACCAGCGAAGGAACTCGCTGTATTTCACTGAATCCTCCTGTTCGTTGATAATGTGATTATAGTAACATATAAGATTATAAACATAACAAAAATGTTGTGCGCAAGGCGCTTGAAGCGCGCTTTTTGAATAAAGCAGGAGGTAGCACTGCAGGAACCCAGGTAATTAGCTTTAGAGCATCTCAAATAAAACAGACTGCAAATCGATTTCATATTGCCATCACAAAGGCCACTTTCGAGTAGCCATTTTTAAGGGTTTTAATTAATTGGAGTTCATTTGATGGCTTTAGATGCGGAAGATAAAGCGTGTTACCTTATGCTCAAAGGAGTGTTAAGCGAATTGCCTGCCGAAACTATTTCAAAGTTGGACACTCTTGCCTCCTTTACTCTCGAGGTTGAAAGAAATGGATAAGGCACGATGAGCAACTTTGATAAAGCCGTTGAGCTGATTAATAGTATACCGTTACCCGATGACGCTGAGGAGCAACTCGATGCTCTTGCAGCCGATGAAACGGATGAGTTTGAACGGTACAAAATTGATTCGCTTGGCGAGGCGCTTTTTGAAACGCGCTACTGTAAAAAATAGCAGTAATATTAAGGTTGCTCAGGCGGCCTTTTTTATTGCCTCAAATCCACCAATGAGGACTCAGCATGTCATGCGCCTGCGTAAACGTGCTCTCGGTCATCAACTCCGCTTCAAACATCACTACTGAAACCGTCAACGGCAAACTACACATTGTGGTTCGCGGCGTCACGTCAATTGTCGATGACATGGTGATGAACCGGATATTGTACCCGGCAGCAGAAATTGAAAAGAGCTACAAGTCTCTTGAGCGGAGTCCGCTGCCGTTTGGTCACCCGAAGATTGATGGCAAGCACATCTCAGCCAGGGATGTTCAGGTGGTGAAAGTCAAAGAGGTTAAACTTGTTATATCTCCCACTAATTATCAATACAGAAGTTTATTCCTGATACGGATTGAAATCCAAGTGTAAAAATATGGTGGTATGAGCTGGAAGGTGAATGTAAAAGTCACAAATTTTGTCTGTAGACATTATCACTATTTATCGATTTAAAAAAAGACTGTGCATAATAGTTTATTACGATGACAACAATAACACTGAAAATCCAAGAGTGTCATAAAGAAATATTATTGTAGTTGTGTTGTCGCTGAATGGTTTTTTTGCAGGGGTAAGGCACGCTTAGGTTGATAACACCTAAGCAATATGCCCTTATTTTCCATAATAAAGGAAAATAGTTAAAGCTAACCTCTCAGTTTGCGCGCATGCAGGGAAGTGCATTCATTACAGATGATGGCGAGGCGATAAAGGGCGAAGTGCTGGATGACGTGGTGATTTATTGGCAAAGTAACAAAGACGATTGTGTGTGCCGCAGGGCCATCGTCCGGTTATCTAGCCGGACAGGGTATCATTCTCTGCCAACTGAATTATTTGGGCTTAGTAATTATCTCAGGCACAACAGTTATTTAGTCGTGCGATCAAGAGGCAAATTCTTAAAGTGTATTTTCACGTTTTTTGCGAGTAGGGCTTTATGATAATTTATCTCCTCAATTTTATAAGGAGATAGTCTATGGAAGGTAAAAACGAAAGTAAGTTTTCAACGTGGCACATTGTTATAACCGTGGTGGTGGCGCTGTTGGCATTTGGCAAGATGGGTACCAGACTTTATCAGGAACAAGTAGTTGAACCCAAACAACAGGAAGAGTCTAAAAACAGCGTGATGGTTCAGGTTTTGAAGATGGCTCAGGCCCGCTATGACCATATAGATATGATTCTTAAAGATGCCAATAAAAAAATATCGGGTGTGGATAAAGCTGATGATGGGAATTATATCGAGAGCATTCTCCGGGTCGACGACGATATTGTACTTACTACGGTATTAACGGCACCTCTTGATCCGAAAGAACTCAAAGCGATTAGTGAAGATCCAGATAAGGTGAAAAGAGAAACATTCGAAGAAACTCTTCCTTCTGCTTGTAATAAAGGAGATTTTTTCAGAACTATTATTGATGATGATTTTAATTTGAAGTTAGTACATAAGGATATTAATAAGAAAGAATTTATGTCCTACGTTATAACAAGAAGTGACTGCGAGAGTTTTGAAAATAAAAATTCGGTAGAGCCGACAAAATGATGAACCTATGATTTATTACAAAGGAAGTATCTAATCGCAGTTTGCTGTCATCTCTTTATGTGGTGTGAGTAATTTCCTATTCGTTCTATTGATAAACTATTGCGAAACGAGTTACAGATCCACAGCTCCCCCATCACTACCAGAAACAGCATTCGAATCATTAGTAGGAGCGCGTGAAATGGTAAAGATAATCTTCGTGCTGGCAATTGTGGCCAGCCTGGCAACTGGTTGTGTGCCGTTACATCCTTCCGGATGCCATAAAACCACGGCCACAGGTAATTGCAGTTCTGGTCGCCTGAATGATCAGGATGAATGGGGCGCGCAAGCGCGCGCAATCATCACAGCAATAAATGCCAAACTTGCTGATCCTCAAAGCTGGAAGGGGAAGAGATGCAGGTTGCATATAGAATTTTCTCAGGATGGCACGGCTTCAAACATATCAACTAGCAACGGCAATAAAGCATATTGCGAAGCGGTGAAGTCAGCAGCCCTAAAAGCCACATTCCCGGCATTCACCAATCCGGAGGTATATAGAGATTTTCAAAAGTCCGGCTTTGATATGCGCGGTTAGACACAAGATAATCATAAGTATGTCCGCTTCTCCCTGACAGCTGACAGCCGTTATTAATGGTCAATATTTCTGATTAAATCTGTACTCTGATTTTTCACATTACCCACGGCTCGAGTTACCGGATGCCAGGTAAATTCGTCAGCTGGTACCGCCGCTTCATGGGCCAGTTCGCTGGCTTGTGCACCGGTAGTCTCTGGATCCATCCATTCCAGTGCCGCTTCAGGTGCAAATACCAATGGTCGGCGGTCGTGAATATCAACCAGGCCTTTATCGGCCGCCGCCGTCACAACCAAAAATCCCTCTGCCTCATCCCCCATATCAAACGGCTGCTTACCAATAGCGGCGAAGAAAAGCGGCTTCTTATCTTTCCTGTAGATATAGTACGGCTGCTTTTGATCTCCTTCCTTTTTCCACTCATACCAACCATCAGCAAACACAATCGCCCGTCCGTGATTCCATAACGATTTGAACATTCGGCTGGTAGCTGCCGTTTCTACCCGAGCATTTATTAACGGAGCTTTATCCCACCATCCAGGCGCGTATGACCAAACTACGGGATCAAGGTGAAGAGAGTCATCGCGATTGTTCAACAGGAGAACTTTTGTTCCCGGCGCGACGTTATAACGACCAATCGGTTCGGGGTCATAGGGAATATCGCGCCCGGCCTCTTCCAGAAGAAATTCTAGATAGTCGTCACGGGATTGGATTTGAGTGAAGCGTCCGCACATACACACCTCCAGTAAACTTGAAGTATAGATGGAGGCAAAATGACTGACATTTTGAGGGCAAATTTGGTGGCATTAAATTAGCCAATATTTGCCGCTATTTACCATGGCAAGGTCCGCTGGTTTGCTGAGTGCTATCGGGGGGAGAGAGCTAACCCCGATAGTGGGATTTATTCAATAAAGGCGAGAACATTGGCTAATATTATGGTGATACCTCTACATGGGGGATTTTAGCCATATAAGGAATGAGGAATGTTCAAAAAGCTGAGCGTTATTGCTGTAACGGGTATTCTTCTTACGGGCTGCGCAACCCAGAACGATTTATCCCCGCAAGAAAAGAAATATCAACGTGTCAATGCCGCCGCACATCAATGTGCAGAGGATGTTAAAAATAAAACCATCGAATTAGCAGCCCAGGGAATGTCCACCCACGTTCGTTGGACGACCATCCAGTATGTGGTTACCGCTTCAGATGGCACAGAAAATCTGCGCACAGTGGAGTACAGAACGTCGTCAATTTTAGATAATGGCGCACCAGGGAATGCCTGGAGACTATGTATGAAAAATGAGGATGCGTTGGTACCCGAGTTAAAGCTCTGAGTGTCGTATTCACACTGGAAGCTCAATACCGCCGGGCTGTTGCCTGAATACTCCCCGAAGCCATTCTGAAAAATTTACACAACGTGTAATCCCTTCATCAATAAAGCCCTTTGATCCTGGTTGCTCAAAACACCATCAGCCCGAGTTACCGCTTCGCTTGATCAGTTCCATTGATAGATATACTGTATATAAATACAGTATTTATTGGGGGTATCAAATGGAACTTATTAAACCGGTATTGCTACGAGAAGTGATGACTTTGCCTTTGTTCAGCGACCCGGTGCAGTGCGGCTTTCCGTCCCCGGCACAGGACTATATCGAGCAACGCTTAGACATTCATGACCTGGTTGTCAGGCATCCCACGGCCACATACTTTGTGCGCGCAGCGGGGGACTCGATGATCGATGGGGGGATTAACGACACGGATTTGCTGGTTGTTGATTGCTCCCGGGCTGCTGAGCATAACGATATCGTGGTGGCTTCAGTCGATGGTGAGTTTACCGTTAAACGGTTGCAGCTTCGTCCCACCGTCCAGCTTAATCCAATGAACAGCGCCTATTCGCCGATCCTCATCGGTAGCGAAGAGACGCTCGATATTTTTGGTGTGGTGACCTTCATCATCAAATCGACGAGCTGATTATGTTTGCTCTGGTCGATGTAAATTCATTTTACGCGAGTTGTCAGACCGCCTTCCGTCCGGACCTGAAGGGCAAACCGGTCGTCGTGCTTTCGAATAATGACGGCTGTGTGATTGCCCGAAGCGCAGAAGCTAAAGACATCGGCGTCACAATGGGAGCCCCCTATTTTAAACAAAAGGATTTGTTCCGCAGATGTGGGGTGGTCTGCTTCAGTTCGAACTATGAACTCTACGCCGATATGTCGGACAGGGTGATGACGACTCTTGAGGAGATGTCGCCGCGCTGTGAAATATACTCAATTGACGAGGCTTTCGTTGACCTGACCGGCGTTCGCAACTGTCGCGATCTGGAGGATTTTGGTCGGGAGATTCGGGCCACACTTTTGTTGCGCACTCATTTGACGGTGGGTGTCGGGATCGCGCAAACCAAGACTTTAGCCAAGCTTGCTAATCATGCAGCAAAAAAATGGCAGCAGCAGACGGGTGGTGTTGTGGACATGTCGAATGTTGAAAGACAACGCAAAATGATGGCTTATTTCCCCGTGGATGAAGTCTGGGGGGTGGGGCGGCGAATCAGTAAAAAGCTTGAAGCGATGGGTATAAAAACCGTATTACAACTTGCGGACACGGATATTCGTTTTATCCGTAAACACTTTAATGTCGTGCTTGAACGCACCGTTCGTGAATTGCGCGGCGAACCCTGCCTTGCGCTCGAGGAGTTTGCCCCGACCAAACAGGAAATTGTTTGTTCTCGTTCATTCGGGGATCGCGTCACTGAATACGAGCACATGCGCCAGGCCATCTGTAGTTACGCCTCACGTGGTGCTGAAAAACTTCGCCGTGAGCATCAGTACTGCCGTTACATTTCTGCCTTCGTCAAAACCAGTCCCTTTGCGCTGAATGAACCGTACTACGGGAATCAGGCCGCCGTGAAGCTGCTTACACCCACGCAGGACACGCGTGACATCATCGCGGCGGCGATGCGCTGCCTCGATGCAATCTGGAAAGAGGGTCACCGATATCAAAAGGCCGGAATTATGCTCGGCGACTTTTTCAGTCAGGGGGTGGCTCAGCTCAATCTCTTTGACGACAATGCCCCGCGCAAGAACAGCGCAGCCTTGATGGAAGTGCTGGATCATCTCAACCATAAGAATGGGAAAGGGGCGCTTTATTTTGCCGGGCAGGGTATTCAACAGCAATGGCAGATGAAGCGCGAAATGTTGTCTCCGCGCTATACGACTCGCTTGTCTGATTTGCTGATGGTGAAGGTTAGGTAAGGGATTTAATCGGGTTAATTAAAGGGGGGAAGCAAAAGCTAAAAGTAAGAATGTTCCCGCTGGGTTTCCTGTCAGCAGGAATACCGACGTTATCAGTCGAAGTAAAGTCATCTGAGATTATTTGTCATGACTGCGGCCCGCTTTGGGCGAGTCGCAGTCATGGGAAAATAAAAAATCAGATAGCAATCAATCCTCAATCCGTATGATGCAGTTCTTACCTTTACGCTTAGCGATATAAAGTAATTTGTCTGCCTTCTCGAGGATCTGTTCCGCGGTTTCACCCACCAGCCACGTGGCCAGGCCGCAACTGAAGGAGACATGCAGGTTATCTTCTCGCCATTTGCGTTGTTGGACCGTTAGCCTCCATTGCTCCAGATGGTTATAACTTTCTGCATAGCTACAGGCCTGAAAAATCACGGTTATCTCTTCTCCGCCAAATCGATAAAGAGATCCAAGGTTTGCAATCACATCTAAACCCGACTGACTCACAAATTTTAAAACTAAATCACCAGTATGGTGACCATAGGTATCATTAATAGTTTTAAAATTATCCAGGTCAATGATGGCGAAATGGAATGAAGTGTTGTTATCAATAAGTTGTTTGATATCACGGTCAAATTTTCTGCGAGTGCCAAGCAGAGTAAGGCTGTCAGTCAGTGATATATTTTCCGCCTTTTCATTCTCCTTGTGCTTCTGTCGCATGCTACAAGTGAGATTCTCAAAGGTTGCGCTCTCTTTGGGGATTTCAATTCCATGAATGTTCATGAATAACATATGGAGTAATTGTTTGAAATAAATCCTGCACAACAACATGATAATCAGATAAATAATAATACAGGTAGCGATAGTGGCAAACAGCAGTAGCAATGCAGAGTGTAAGACGTTGTTGTATGACTCCAGACTTACCGTTGTGAATGCAATCCAGTCAGGATTATTATACGTCCGATAAAAAACATATACTCCGCTGTCATAATCGATAAAGTAACCATGTAACTCTGTTGCTTTTTCTATCCAGGAGAGAGGGACGCTACTGGTGAAAATCTCGTTTGCATTGGCATGCATGATGACACTGCCATCTCTGGCCACGACTCTAAACTGCCCGCGAAAAGGAATGACTTTATGTTGCAATATCTCACTCATTCTCTTTAAATCGAGTTTTAATGCGACATTCCCTTTTAATACGGCTTGTTCGTTAAAGATATTCATGCTGACGGCGATGGATTTATTGGTGTCGCTGTCATACTGGTTTTTATTTAATGAGACATAAGGCTTGGAAAAGAAAAACTCGTCTTTTATTGCACACTTAGGATACCAGGGTCTTTCCATCGGGTGGAAGTTAACGAGCTTTATTGTTTCAGGGTAAGAGTGGTAATGACCCTTCAAGTCTGAAATCAACGCGGCTCTAAAAAATATAGTTGAGTTTATGAGCGAGGGGATGATGCTGTTGACTTCAGTATGTTGAGCAGAAAGATAGTTATCAATGTTATTACCACTAAGACTTTCGACGATGGATTGTAGCAAGAATTTAATTTCACTCACCTGGTGTTCAATACTTCCTTGAGATGTGTTTTCTGTAACACGGGTCATCGTAGAAATAAAGTTTTCCTCAGTATTATTTCTAATGTAGAAAAATGTACAAGTTGAAATAAGTATAAAAGGTATAAGCATTATCAACATTAAAATTGTTACGGCTTTGTTTGTAGTTATTTTCATTTGCTCAATTAATCCAAATCCATTGAGGTGTTATTGTTAAAATTGTTTCAGCTCTTAATAAGAAGTTTAAAGAGATATTATAAGATTGTTTGATGGAACTGATCTATCTGGAATCATATGTGGTTGAATTAAGTGATGATATATTACCCTTAATTGAAAATAAACACGCGTTATAATTCCGCAGTTTTAATTATGCGCAAAATTACACACTCTTATTCGTTTTGCAGTCGTGAACAACAAGCATAAAAAAGCTGAACTCATGTTCAGCTTTTTAAGAGGATTTTGAAACTTAGTGTCAGATGGCTGGACGAGCAATCACGCTACGCGTTTCCATACGCACTTCTGCGATGGTCACATCAATCACATCGGTGACTTTAAAGGCGACTTCACCTTTAATTTGCACGGTGCCACTTTCCTGGCTGCAAACCATTTCGTCACGCACCGCGTGCAGGAATGGGGCAGGGATAAAGGCAACTGCGCCATTATCCACCAGACGAACACGCATTCCACCACGGCTGACATCAATGATTTCAGCAGCAAAACGGGTATCCGTTCCAGCTTTGTCTTTCAGGAAGCGAGCATACAACCAGTCACCGACATCACGTTCCGCCATCCGGTTCAGGCGGCGACGTTCTGCCATTTGGACGGTAATTTCATCCTGCGGACGGGCTGCGGTTTCACCTTTGATGATCGCTTTTAACAGACGATGGTTGATCATATCGCCGTATTTACGAATCGGTGAAGTCCAGGTCGCGTAAGCTTCGAGGCCAAGACCGTAATGTGGGCCTGGCTCGGTGCTGATCTCAGCAAATGACTGGTAACGACGAATGCGGGTGTCGAGGAAACCGGTTGGCTGCGCATCCAGCTCGCGGCGCAACTTGCAGAAACCATTCAGGGTCAGGACTTCTTGCGCGTCAACTTCCAGGCCATGGCCTTGCAGCATCGTGGCGAGTTGTTCGGTGTTCGCCGGATCAAAACCGGTATGGACGTTATAAATGCCGAAACCGAGTTTTTCACGCAGTACGATAGCCGCGCAGACGTTGGCAGCAATCATTGATTCTTCAACGATGCGGTTCGCGATACGGCGCGGCTCCGCGACGATATCCAGCACTTCGCCTTTTTCGCCCAGGACAAAGCGATAATCAGGGCGGTCTTTGAATACCAATGCGTGGGTACGACGCCAGTCAGCACGGCTCAGGCAAACGCGCTCCAGCAGGCGAATTTGCTTAGCAATGGCTTCAGCAGGTGGCTGCCAGTCGCCTTTTCCTTCCAGCCAATCAGAAACATCGTCATAAGCCAGCTTGGCTTTTGATTCGATGGTGGCCACGAAGAAGTTAATTTGCGCGTCAATCGTGCCGTCTTGCGCGATAACCATGCGGCAAGCCACTACCGGGCGTGTGACGTTTGGACGTAATGAACACAAATCGTCAGACAGTTCACGCGGCAACATCGGGATGTTAAAGCCCGGCAGGTAGTTGGTGAATGCGCGGACTTTAGCAATATCGTCAAGCTTGCTGCCTTCAGCAATCCAGGCAGTAGGGTCAGCAATCGCCACGGTCAGCTGTAACTTACCGTCCGCCAACTCTTCGACGAACAGCGCATCATCCATATCTTCGGTGCTGGCGCTATCAATGGTGACGAAATCCAGGGCGGTTAAATCTTCGCGCACCAGGCCTTCATCCAACATTTCTGTCGCAACACCGTTAGGGGCTTCACGCTCCAGATTGTGGCGTGACAGTGTCACCCACCATGGCGCAAGGTGGTCGTCGCCGAAGGTGATGAACTGCGTCAACTCAGCGTAAAAACCACGGTCGCCTTTAAGCGGGTGGCGCTTCATTTCTGCAACGGCCCAGTCGCCATTCTGGAAATCGTGCGTCACGTTACGATCGGCACGACACTGAATCGCATCGCGCAGTAACGGATGATCCGGCACGATAGACAGGCGGTCGTCTTTACGTTGTACACGGCCGACAAACCGGCTCAGGAACGGTTCGATAAGCTCTTCTGGCTCAGCGGTTTCGCGATCCTTGTCGGAATGAATCACCGCGCTCACGCGGTCACCATGCATCACTTTTTTCATCTGCGGTGGCGGAATAAAGTAACTTTTCTGAGCATCCACTTCGAGGAAGCCAAAGCCTTTTTCCGTGCCTTTCACCACGCCTTCAACGCGTGGAGTTTGGGAATGCAGTTGCTGTTTAAGCTGCGCGAGCAGCGGGTTATCCTGGAACATATTTTTTAGTTTTCGTGGCCAAAAGAGCGGCTGACAGTTTTACGCGAAACCACCCTTTGCAGCAAGTGATGATTAGCGTAAAAACATGGGATATCCAATGTCTAGCTGGCATTTCCCAGCCCGATTTTGAGTCGATTCAACCAACCGTATAATCCTGAAATCACCAGCAGTCGCAGTGCATCATCCTGGCTAAAACCCTGTTCAAACAAGGGTTGAAGCTGGGCGGCACTAAAACTGCCTGGTGCGCGAGTTAATACGCGTACCGCCTGAATAATGGCGCGCTCGCGCGGATGATTGTGACTCCACGCCTGTAACGCGCGTTCACCATTGCGTATCGCCTCGGGCAAACTGCTTTCACCCTGCCATTGTTTCGTCGCATCGCTAAAACAACTGACACTGCCGTTAATGCGCGCCGTCAGAAGACTCACCAGTACCCGATCGTCACGGGTCACGCCATCATCCGGGAGCAACAGAGTTGTCAGGTGACTCAGTACAGAAAGCGGCTGAGCATCATGTGCCAACAGCCAGGCCAGCGGGCTTAAAACGCTTTGTGGCAGACTCAGGTTCACCACATCAAGCTGATCCGTGTTCGCATAACGTTGTTCAACAGGCGGTAAGCCTGGTTGCCACACTTTATCGCCCTCAAGGAACAACTCCGCGCTGGCGTCCTGCTGTGTATCAAGACCTGGCAGCCAACGCACAGGTAAACCCTGGAGCGCCTGAAAGATGGCAATCACGCGCGCCTGAAAGCCGATAAACCCGATCAACTGGTTAAAGGTCACCATATCATTCACCGAAAGCGCGACTTCATCGAGCTGTTGGCGCGAAACATCATCAATCAAGGTGGGCTGGCTGGCCAACTGGCGGGCGTACTGGGTAATTTGTGTCAAACGGCGATTACTTTCCCGTGAGGAGTCAGGCCCGGGTTGTGGGGCCAGACGGGCTGCGTAATGGTTACAAAGCCGCTGCACGCCATACACTTGCGCCACCGTCAGTGCGGTGCTTAGCCGGTCATAACAACTTAGGGTGTGTAAACGGGTGACAGAGCTGGTTTCAGGCAGCAAATATTTCGCGGCATCACGCGCCACAGAAAGCCATGTAGCTTCAGATGCGCGTTGTTGAGCACTCAATTCTAAATCGAGTAAAAAACGGTCTTCGAGGTAAGCGGCCTCGGGAACGAGCGGTAATACGGCGTCACTGCGGCTGGACTGAGTCTCATGATACCAGTGGCCTTTGCCAGAGATGCGGCGTTGTTCCATGGTTGTTCCTTGGTCAAAGAGTTTATACCCTTCATACTTCACGTTGCCTGCGCGTTGGGGCAACTCGAATTATTTTGGGTATACAAGCCCGGAGAAAACCCTGACGGCCTGATTCGCTGCTTTATCCTGGCGTAAGCATGGAAGGCGACAAAAGAATGATCGGTGATAATAAATATCGGAAAGGTATAACTAAGGAAAAACAGGGGCGGAAAGAAGGGGGGAGAAAGGTGGTAGTCACGGGGCAGACGGATGCCCACCCCGTAAAGAACTGAATTAGTCTTTCAGTTCCAGTTCGTTCATTGCAGCGATGCTGAAACCGCCGTCAACGTGCAGAACTTCACCGGAAACACCGGCAGACAGATCTGAACACAGGAACGCTGCAGAGTTACCCACATCTTCGATGGTCACAGTACGACGAATCGGAGTAACCGCTTCGCAATGTGACAGCATTTTACGGAAATCTTTGATGCCAGACGCAGCCAGAGTACGGATTGGGCCAGCAGAGATGGCGTTAACACGCACACCTTCAGGACCCATCGCGTTCGCCATATAGCGCACGTTAGCTTCCAGAGATGCTTTAGCCAGACCCATCACGTTGTAGTTAGGGATTGCACGCTCAGCACCGAGGTAAGACAGAGTCAGCAGAGCAGAACCTGGATTGAGCATTTCGCGGCAAACTTTTGCCATCGCAACAAAGCTGTAAGAGCTGATGTCATGAGCGATTTTGAAGCCTTCACGGGTAACCGCATTCACGTAGTCGCCATCTAACTGGTCGCCTGGTGCGAAACCGATAGAGTGAACGAAACCGTCAAACTTCGGCCAGGTTTTAGCCAGCTCAGCAAACATTGCATCGATGCTTGCATCTTCAGCCACGTCACACGGCAGTACCAGGCTTGAACCCAGATCAGCTGCGAAGCCTTCAACACGGCCTTTCAGTTTTTCATTCTGGTAAGTGAAAGCCAGTTCAGCACCTTCACGGTGCATCGCCTGTGCGATACCGTAGGCAATGGAGAGTTTACTGGCGACGCCAGTGATCAGAATGCGCTTACCGGTAAGAAAACCCATAGCTTTGAATCCTTATAGTTTCTGCTTATTTTATGACTTTAAAATCATTCGGTTACGATTGATTAGTCACAATTTTTCAACACGAAAGTGAAATTATATCCCACTCAGCGCCTGTTGTGTCACCTTATTTTTACCACCCCGCCTGACTGGTTATCCCATCGCCAGAGGTCGGAACAGCCAGAGCATGATTCACGTACTACGCTTTAGGAGGAAATTTTCAATCCTGTTCACTCACTGGTGGAGCGTAATGATGAAGATCAATGTCGCAACGCGGGTAGATGCGCCCGTTGAGAAGGTTTGGCAGGCTTATATCGATCCGGAAGCCATTAAGCAGTGGAATACCGCATCTCCTGACTGGCACACGCCGACCGCAGCTGTCGATTTTCGTGAAGGCGGGCCATTTTCATTTCGCATGGAAGCCAAAGACGGCAGCATGGGTTTTGATTTTGCAGGCGTTTATACCCGAATTGTGCCGTATGAACTGATCGAATATAAGTTTGGCGAACGAGAGGCGAAGGTCGAGTTTCTACCGGCAGAAAAGGGCGTTGATGTTCGTCTGGAATTTGACCCTGATGACCAGTATCCCGTTGAGCACCAAAAGAACGGCTGGCAGGCGATTCTGGAGAATTTTGCACGTTATGTTGAAGCGCTACCGTAAATTGGCAGGGTGGAAAGCTTAATCCACCCTGCAATGAGATGTTAACGACTACCGGTCTTTGCGCCACGCATCTGCGGTCAGTGCCTCGCCAAAATGGCTGGCAATCAGGCGTTTGGTCAAGTCGTGGAGCGGGGAGGCGAGCACATCCGCCGTGCTTCCACGTTCGACCACTTCGCCCTGATGCAGAACCATCACCTGATCGCTGATGTGCTTCATCATACCGATATGCTGAGTCACATAAATGTAGGCAATACCCTGTTTTTCCTGAAGTTCTAACATCAGGTTGATCAGCTGAGAACGCATCGACATATCCAGCGACGCAAGCGCTTCATCGGCAATAATTACCTTCGGACGCAGAATTAATGCCCGGGCCAGACCCAAACGTTGCTTCTGACCCGGGGCGAGCATGTGAGGATAATAGCTGGCGTGATCCGGGAGCAATCCCACCATTCTTAGCGTCTCGATTATCTGCTTCTGACGCGCTTCCGGCTCAAGGTCGGTGTTAAGACGCAGCGGGAAATCGAGGATCTGCGAAATACGTTGGCGAGGATTCAGCGAGGTGCTGGGATCCTGGAAAATCATACGAATATGCTGGCTACGATAGGTGTAATCACCGTAGTGCAGCAAATGGTCGTTAATCACCACTTCACCCGTAGTCGGCTCCACCATGCCCGCCAGCATTTTTGCCAGCGTAGATTTACCTGAGCCGTTTTCACCAATAATCGCCAGCGTCTGTTTTTCTCGTAAGGTGAAACTCAACGGTTTTACGGCGTCAACGTGCTGACGACGAAACAGGCCTGTTCGGTAACGAAACGTTTTACTTAAATTACGCACTTCGAGTAGCGTTTCGACCATTACTGACTCTCCATATTCAGCGGGAAGTGGCAGGCATATAAATGTGTTTTAGCCCCTGTCAGACGCGGCGTTTCAATACATTCACGTTGCGCATAAGGGCAACGTGGCCCGAGTCGACACCCCATCGGCAAATGTTCCAGCAACGGGATGGCACCTGGCATGGTATTCAGGCGGCTTTTGTGCGGCATTGAGCTACCAAAGTCAGGAATAGCACGGATGAGCGCCTGCGTATAAGGGTGGTGCGGGGTGGTGATCAGTTCTTCGCTGGGTGCACTTTCCACCGTTTGCCCACAATACATGACGTTGATTCTGTCCGCCCATTTGCTCAACATCTGCAAGTCATGGCTTATCAGTAAAATCGTGGTGTTGTTGTATTGATTCAGGCGGGTCAGCAATTTGAAAATCTGCAATTGCGTGGTCGGCTCCATGGCGTTTGTCGGCTCATCGGCAATCAACAAACGCGGCTGGTTTGCCAGCGCAATGGCGATCATCACCTTCTGACACTCGCCGTCCGTCAGTTCGTAGGGATAACTGCGCATCGCATCTTTATGGTCTTTAATTCCCACGCGGTGCAACAGTTCGATGGCACGGCGTTTACGCCAGCCAAAACGTTTCCACCAACGGCCTTTAAACGTCCAGCCAGGGATGTTTTGCATCAGCTGGCGCCCGACGCGTTCTGACGGGTCAAGACACGATTGAGGCTCCTGGAAGATCATCGAAACGTTGTGACCAACCAGACGGCGGCGCTCTCGTCCGCTCAGACGTAACAGGTCGATGTCATCAAACCGCATACGGTCAGCGGTAACACGCCAGTTGTCTTTGGTGACGCCACAAATGGCTTTCGCAATCAGGCTTTTACCCGAACCTGATTCGCCGACCAGACCGCGGATTTCCCCTTCGTTGAGTGTCATACTGACGCGGTCAACGGCCTTGACCCAACCATCGGAAGTCATAAATTCGATGGTGAGATTTCGGATATCCAGTAATGGCATTATTGCACCCCCGCATTGATTGCGCGGCGTAATCCATCGCCCAACAAGTTGACCAGCAACACACTGATCATTATAGCCACGCCGGGCAGCATCACGGTCCAGGGCGCCACATAAATCAGCTCAAGTGCATCACCCAACATCGCGCCCCATTCAGGCGACGGAAGCTGCGCGCCCAAATCGAGAAAACCGAGTGCTGCAATATCCAGAATCGCCATGGACAGCGCGCGGGTGATTTCAGTAATCAGGATAGAGGCGGTATTGGGCATCACCGCAAACCACAGGATATTGAGCGTGGAAGCGCCATCCAGACGAGCGGCCACCACGTAATCTTTTTCCAGCTCGTCATGCACGGCGCTGTAGACCGAACGCACCATGCGTGGCAATAACGCCAGCCACACCGCGAACATGGCGTGGACCAGATGCGGCCCGACAAACGCCACCACGATAATTGCCAGCAATAGGGTCGGAATCGATAACAACGTATCCAGAATGTGGTTGAGCACCGCCGATCGCAGGCCATGTGTGGAACCCGCAAAGACACCCAGAATGATCCCGAACACGGCGGCGGCAAGCGTCACAACAAACGCACCACCGACGGTAGGCGCGGCACCGCTTAACAGGCGGCTTAATACATCGCGCCCCAGGTCATCCGTCCCGAGGAAGAACGAAACATCGCCATAACGTGACCACGACGGCGGCAACAATTGATAACCGAGGAATTGCTGATCGATACCATAAGGTGCAAAAACACTGCCAAACACACACAACAGCACCAGTGCCCCGCAACCATACAGGCCAATCATTGCTGTGGTGTCGCCGTAAAATTTTCGCCAGGTCAGTCGCAGCGTACTCGGCGGTCGCTTCTCGCGATAGACGCTATCGTAAGGCATACCATTCCTTATGTGTCAGTGGGTTAGCCATAGCACCCAAAATATCGGAGATAACGTTCACGATGATAACCAGTGAACCAATGACCATGACGCCCGCAGAAATGGCGGTGTAGTCTTGTTGACGGATCGCATTAATAAGCCAGCGTCCAAGCCCAGGCCAGCTGAACACCACTTCGGTGATCATCGCCAGAGTTAACATGGTTGAAAACTGCAAACCCAGGCGTGGAATAACCGGTGGTAGCGCATTGTGCAGCACATGGCGATGGAGAATCGTCAGGCGTGATAAGCCACGCGTTGCCGCAGCTTTAATGTAGTTTTGGTCGAACACATCAATGGTGCTCAGGCGCATTAAGCGCACCACTTCAGTAGTAGGAGCCACGGCAAGCGTCGCGACCGGTAAAATCATATGGCGTATGGCACTCAGGATCATTTCGTCACGATACGGCGAGTCAGACAACCACGCGTCCACCAGGGCAAAACCGGTTACCGACTTCACTTCGTAGAGCAAGTCGAAACGTCCTGAGACAGGCAACCAGCCTAACGTCAGGGAGAAAAACATCGTCAGCAGTAGCGCAAACCAGAATACCGGAATTGAAAAACCGACCAGCGCCAGCGCACTGATAAGCTTATCCTGCCATTTGTTATGCATGATGCCGGCCAGCATCCCCACCGGGATACCGATGAGCAGGGCCAGGCCAAACGCCAGCAAACAGAGTTCCATCGTCGCCGGGAATACGAGACTCAACTGTTCGTTAATCGACTGACCATTAATACTCGAAACGCCGAAATCCCAGTGCAGGATACTCTCAAACCAGAACACCCAAGCGTTCCACAGCGACGCACCTTGTAATGGCGCGTGCGGGGTAAAGTAGTTGAGGCTAAAGCCAATAAAGGTCAGAAAAAACAACGTCACCAGCAATAACAGCAGGCGGCGCAAGGTATAGATGATCATGGTTTTTTCACCTCAACATTTTCACGGGAAACACCCGCAAACGATGCGTTACCAAATGGACTTAGCACCAGCCCTTTAATGTCGTAGCGATAGGCTTGCAGGCGCAGCGAGGAAGCCAGAGGCAGCACCGGCAACTGTTCAGCCAGAATATCCTGCGCTTCGCGATAAGCCTCGATGCGTGACGCCAGTTGCTGAGAAGACAACGCTTTTTGCAGCACTTCATCAAATTTAGGATCACACCAGCGAGCATAGTTGGTCTGCGAACGGATCGCCGCGCAACTTAGCATCGGGCGGAAAAAGCTATCCGGGTCATTACTGTCCGTAGCCCAACCCGCGAGGGTCAGATCGTGATTCATGTCCATTAATCGCGCTTCCTGGAAGCGACCTTCGACCGGCACGATAATCACCTTCACGCCAATTTGCGCCATATCCGCCTGGATAAGTTCCGCAGTTTTTAACGGACTTGGGTTCCACGCCTGCGAACTGGTTGGCACCCACAAGCGCAATTCCAGATTATTCAGCCCCAGTGCTTTTAATTGCTGACGAGCTTTGGTGGGATTGTATTCGGTGATTTTGGAGTCGCTGTCATAGGCCCATGATGCGCGCGGCAAAATAGAAGCGGCAGTTTCAGCGGTGCCGTAGTAAATCGACTGCATCAGGCGCTGGTTGTTAATCGCCAGTGCCAGCGCATGGCGTACTTCCGGGTTATTTAGTGGCGCTTTATTGGTATTGAATGCCAGATAAGCGATGTTCATCCCCGGACGCAAAGTCAGACGCAGGCGCGGGTCATCACGCAAAATCGTCAACTGACTGGCGGCAGGATAGGCGAGCACATCGCATTCGCCGGTAATAAGCTTTGATAAACGCCCGGTACCACCTGAGCCCAAATCCAACACCACTTGCGGCATTAACGGTACGCCGCGCCAGAATTTAGGGTGACGCGCGAGGCGAATATATTGCCCGGAACGATATTCGCTGATCTGGAACGGGCCGGTACCCACCGGTTCGCGGTCCATCATCTCTTTGCGATCGGATTTAGTCAGTTGTGCGGCGTATTCCGCAGACATTACTGAAGCGTAATGCGTCGCCATATGCCACAGGAACGAGGCATCGGGTTTCTCAAGGCGGAACTCAACCGTGTTGCTGTCCAGCTTACGGATACTTTTTACCGAATCCGGGAACTGAAGACTGTCAAAATAGGGGTAATTGCCGCCGTTGACGTTGTGCCATGGATGGTCGCGGTTAAAAACACGCTGGAAGCTGAACACCACATCATCGGCATTGAGTGCGCGGGTCGGTTTAAACCAGGGGGTAGTCTGGAACTGAACGTTTGGGCGCAGATGGAAGCGGTAAGTAGCGCCGTTATCCAGCACTTCCCAGCTCTCAGCTAACTCTGGTACCAGGCGATAAGTATAAGGATCGACGTCTAATAAGCGGTCATATAACTGTGCGGCAAGGGTGTCTACCGTCAAACCGCCGCTCGCCATCTGCGGATTAAAGGTGTTGACCTGACCGCTGACACAATAAACAAATCCGCTGTTACGGATATCTGCTGGCTTTGGGACAGGTGTTGCCGCCGGTGGTGCAGCAAAAGCTACGCCACTCAGGCAGCTAACTGCCAGTAACAGGGAAGATACAATTGCGCGCATAAGTTTTTGAGTTTTCACGGGTGATAGGCAAAGTGTATCGTACTCTTGAAGCCTTCCCAAAATATGTCAGGCTATTTTGCTTTTTTTATAAACAATGCCAGTAAAAAAGGTAATGAAATGCTGTTTTTTGCGGCGTTACGGCCTTCCATCGATGAACAGAAGGCCGAATTTATGCGACTCAGAATGCCACGCTTGCGCTAATCATTGCGTTAAAACCGGTGCTGCTGTGGTCTGCTGCCAGCACATTGACGCCTGCGCCAAGAGTGACATTGCCCGTTGCTGCACTCAGATTAATTCCTGCTTTATACAGGTTGTCACTGTTAAACGCCGACACCTGGTCAATGCCGATGCCATAAAGCGTACCGTGCGAAGTGGATTGTGCATCGCTGAGTAAGCGTTCATAACCGACATTCAGACCTGGGATCAGCGTCCAGTTTCCCGGTGTGAATGGCTTCAGGTTGATATCCAGATTGCTTACGAGACTGGTTTGCGTCTCGTTGCTGCCATCCACATCCATTGCCACTTCGCTGCCGGTTTCCTGAATATCGTCCATATGCAGATGCGTGACTTGCACACCCAGGCTGGGATCAAAGGTCACAACCCCCGGAACCCGCCAACCGATATTTGCCCGTGCACTATAGAACTGACCACTGCTGTCGCCTGTGGCGGTATCAAAACCTTCACCGGGGCGGCGATCGCTCTGGTAATCAATATATCCAGCATTACCCTGCAAGCTGCCGTACAGCCCATCTTGCAAATTGTGTAACGCGTAGCGGCCGCCGAGGGTGATAAATGTCGAGTTGGTTTTGACTTCATCCCCATTGCTGCTGACTTGCCCATGGCTGTAGCCCACGCCGCCGTTTATCGATGCTTGTTGGTGCAGGCGCCAGGTACTGCCGACAATTGCGCCCGCAGAATGTTCATTACTGCTGCTATGCGCGTCACTGCCATTAGTGCCGAGATAACCGTCCATTCCGCTCATCCAGACCGTTGCATCACCGACTGCCAGTTGATCGCCAGAGGTCCAGGGGGCGATTTTGTCATTGATTTGCGAGGCCCCACGCAACAGATAACTTTGCGCATCCGCATGAACTTGCCCACCAATGCGCTTCTCCATGCCGCCCAGCGAACCGCTGTCGATGGCCGATTGCAGGAAATAGTTATAAGCGGTGTAACGCCCGGAAAGAGGGGAATCCTGTAGTGCTATCAGGAATGCAGCACCTGCGGCGGCATTTCCGCTGAAGGACTGCTGGCCGGGTAGCTGCACGTAGCGCACCATTTTCCCACGAAGCACATAAAGGGTTGCCTGATCCAAACCCAGACCTTGTTTCAAATAATTATCAACGCTGCCATAGCTAATCAGAATTTGATCGAATCCCGCTTGTAACCAATTGGCCTGAACCCCCATCAACGTGCGGTAAGTTTCGCCCATGGATGCCGGAAGTGCTGCTACGGTGGCATTGATTCGGGCAGCGGTATATTCATTGGTGGCAAGGTAATCTTGCATAATCGTGGCGGAATCGACGCCCGCTATTGATTGCAGTATTGCTGCCGTCCAGCCGGTTCGGTCTTTGCCAGCGGTACAGTGGAACAAAGCGGCACCGTCAGCTTCGGCCAGCTCCCGGAACACTTGCGAAAGCCCCTGACGTGCATAATTGTTGGTCACGAAATTGCGCTCGCCGTCTTCCATCAGGGTATTCACGCTTGCCGCATTCATTCCTGCCAGTGAGCTGGTAATGCTGCTGGTGCTACCGGACTGACCAATCAGGTCGACATTGATATATTTTGCGCCGCCAGGCAGGGTATCGGGTGTGGTGGCGATTTCTGCTGGGGTACGCAAATCCACCACGGTGGTGATATTCAACGTATTCAAAATGGCCAGATCGGCGGGCGTCGGCGTTAACGCATTCGAACGATAAAACACATCTTCACGCATCACGCCATCATTGCGGGTGGTATAGGCCGTCGTTGTCCCTGCCACATCACGGAAATTATCCATGCCCTGCAAACGCGGAGTATTTAATGTGAGATCGGCCGCCTGAGCGCCACAGCACAAGAGATAAACAATTGTTGCTGCGTAGGTTTTTGTGAGTTTCAAAAGCAATCCTTAAATGAGTTAAACGAAGCGGCGCTGATTGTAGGGATACTTTGTTAAGGATTTGTTTCAACTTCAGCGAAGGAGTGATAAGCAGGCTAATTAAGCGCTGACAAAGTTCTTTGAAAGCAGAGAAACAGAGAGGGAAGGTGAGTCGTTTGGATATTTCGAAAGGATAAAGATAATGGCTGGCGGGAGATGCCAGCCATTAATTTTTATTATTCCCCGGTCTGCACAACCTGATGTTTTTTAAGCAATGCGCGTAACTGATGGTATGTCAGCCCGAGCAGGTCCGCGGCTTTACGTTGGCTGTATTTCGCCTGTTTCAGGCTTTGTTCCACCAGCGCTTTCTCTTGCTCGTTTTGCCAGGTACGTAGATCCATCGGTAAAGTCTGGTGGTATTCCTCACGCGGCACCGAAGGTGCAGGTTTCCGTGCAAACGGGTCAAGAATGACGTCGTCAACCGGCTCGTCGCTAGTGCCATGGCGATAAACTGAACGTTCCACCACGTTTTTTAATTCGCGGATATTCCCCGGCCAGGCGTAGTTCAGCAGAGTTTGCTGCGCGTCTTCGGTAAAACCCGGGAACAACGGGAGTTGTAGCTCGCGACACATCTGAATCGCAAAATGCTCAGCCATCAACATGATATCGGGCTGGCGCTCGCGTAAGGGGGGCAGTGTGACGACATCAAATGCCAGGCGGTCGAGCAAGTCAGCGCGGAATTTCCCTTCTTCTGCAAGTTTTGGCAGATCTGCGTTGGTCGCGCAAACCAGACGCACATTCACTTGTAACGGCTGGCTACCACCGACACGTTCAAGCTCGCCGTATTCCACCACGCGCAATAATTTTTCTTGCACCATCATCGGCGCGGTCGCCAGTTCATCCAGAAACAGCGTGCCGCCATCGGCACGTTCAAAGCGCCCCGGATGGCGTTTTTGTGCGCCAGTAAAGGCACCGGCTTCATGGCCAAAAAGCTCGGAGTCCAGCAGATTATCGTTCAGTGCTGCGCAGTTAAGAGAAATAAAAGGTCCTTGCCAACGACGTGACAAAAAGTGAAGGCGGTTAGCAATCAGCTCCTTACCTGTCCCGCGCTCGCCAATCACTAACACGGGCTTTTCGAGGGGAGCCAGCCGCGAGACTTGCTCCAGCACTTCGAGAAAACTGTTTGCCTCGCCAATCAGGTTATCTTTGCTATCTACCATGATTAAATTAACCAATAGTTAGTGAATTTAACCACTATAACCGTTATGCAAGATGAGTCAAATTTAATCATTCTCTTTAAAATCAAACAAATAAAAAGTTGGCACACCGCTTGCAAAGTGTTTTCGTGAAAGTATTTTGTGCAGGGTGCCAGGCACCTGAAATAATGACTAAAGAGGATTGAATTATGGGTATTTTTTCTCGTTTTGCCGACATCGTGAATGCCAACATCAACTCACTGCTTGAGAAAGCAGAAGATCCGCAGAAGCTGGTACGCCTGATGATTCAGGAAATGGAAGACACACTGGTTGAAGTCCGCTCCACATCGGCTCGTGCGTTGGCTGAAAAGAAACAGCTTTCCCGCCGTGTAGAACTGGCTACCGCTCAGCAAGCCGAATGGCAGGAAAAAGCGGAGCTGGCACTGCGTAAAGATAAAGAAGATCTGGCACGTGCGGCATTGATTGAAAAACAAAAAATGACCGACCTGATCGCCACCCTGGACGATGAAGTGGTGCATGTCGATGAAACTCTGGCGCGTATGAAAAAAGAGATCGGCGAGCTTGAGAACAAACTCAGCGAAACCCGCGCGCGCCAGCAAGCACTCACGCTGCGTCATCAGGCGGCATCGTCTTCACGTGATGTGCGTCGTCAGTTAGACAGCGGCAAAATCGACGAAGCGATGGCTCGATTTGAATCCTTCGAGCGCCGTATTGATCAGATGGAGTCTGAAGCGGAAAGCCACGGTTTCGGCAAACAAAAAAGCCTCGCGACAGAATTTGCAGAGCTGAAAGCAGATGACGAAATCAGCGAACAACTGGCTGCGCTGAAAGCTAAAATGAACACCCAGGATCGTGGATAATTAACACACTGCGGCGTTGCCCGGCAATGCCGCAGTCGTGCCAGACTTGTAAGGAGTACACATGAGCGCGCTTTTTATTGCCATCCCGTTAACGATTTTTGTGTTGTTTGTCGCCCCCATCTGGTTGTGGTTGCATTACAACAATCGCGCTGAAAATGGCGGGCAACTTTCTCAGGGCGAACAACAGCGATTGGCACAACTGACTGACGAAGCACGCCGTATGCGTGAACGTATTCAGGCGCTGGAGCAGATCCTGGATGCAGAACATCCGAACTGGAGAGACAAATAATGGTGAATTCATTTTCCGGTCGTAAATTGTGGCGTATCCCTGAAAAAGGGATGGTGAAAGGGGTGTGTGCAGGTATTGCACAATACCTTGATGTCCCAGTGAAACTGGTACGCCTCATTACCTTTTTAGCGATGATTTTTGGCCTGTTCTTTTTTGTCATGGTGGCCTACATCGCACTGACTTTTATCCTTGATCCGATGCCTGCGGGTGCTGATCAGGTAAAGCCGCAACCTACCAGCCGTGATTTGCTCGATGAAGTCGATGCTGAATTAGCGGCGGGTGAGCAGCGATTGCGTTCCATGGAACGCTATATAACCTCTGATACCTTCACGTTACGTAGCCGTTTCCGCCAGCTTTAATGCTCGATAAAGAGTGATGGGGGGGTTGTAGGGTGGATAAGCGATAGCGTCATCCACCATTTTCCGCGAATTGTCGGATGACGCTACGCTTATCCGACCTGGGAAAAGGCTTTGTCCTAATATCCTTAACCGTTTCACCGGAGGTTTCATGTCCAAATTCCAGACGGCTGCAAACAAAGCGAAGCCAGGCCTGAAAATCGTTGGCAAATTAGTGCTGCTGACGGCTCTGCGTTATGGCCCCGCAGGCGTCGCGGGTTGGGCAGTTAAATCTGTAGCGCGTCGCCCGCTGAAAATGCTGCTGGCACTGATTCTTGAACCCATGATGGCAAAAGTTTTGCGCAAAGTTTCAGCGCGTTACAGCAGCCCGTCAGTGAAGTAATTCTCCTTGCCTGCCTGTTCCGCTCTTTTTTGAGCGGAACATTCCCCCTCTCTACCTTTCCATCCTCTGCTGTTTCATTTTAATTTGCGTTACCTCACAAATATTAATCTTCAGTTCCCACTGCGTTGACAGAAAAATAAACCGGGAGTAGTCTCGCTTTCCGTGGTACCGCTCCCATGGAAAATCAAAATGAAAAAAATTATAGAATTGCTCTCATCCGTTTACGACAGTCAGTTAGATGAATCTGTCATGCAGGCATTTATTTCTAAGGTCGGGCAGGGCAAAGGTCGGCATCTGCAAAAGCGAAAGCAGGGATGGGATGAAACTGATGTGGTGTTAATTACCTACGCCGATCAATTTCACCATAAAAATGAAAAAACCTTAAAAACCCTCAGTGGTTTTTATAATGAGTGGCTAAATAAGACATTCTCTCATATCCATTTATTGCCTTTTTACCCATGGTCGTCTGATGACGGTTTCTCAGTTATTGATTATCATCAGGTCAGCCCTGAGTGTGGTGACTGGCAAGATATCAGGCAATTAAATAAATCAACACGGCTTATGTTCGATTTTGTTTGTAATCATATATCGGCAAAAAGCAATTGGTTTAAGGGCTATCTGGCGGGAAATCCTGATTATCAGAATTTCTTTATTTCGGTCGATCCGAATACTGATTTATCTGCTGTCACTCGTCCGCGAGCGTTACCCTTACTTTCGCCATTCACACTGGCAAATGGTTCGCAAGAATATATTTGGACCACCTTCAGTGACGATCAAATCGACCTAAACTTTGCCAACCCGCAGGTGCTATTGGCGATGGTCGATGTGTTGCTTCACTATCTGAAAGAGGGTGCGGATTATATTCGTCTCGATGCCGTGGGCTACATGTGGAAAACCCCTGGAACACGCTGTATTCACCTTGAGAAAACCCATCAACTGGTGAAGCTGTTCCGTGCCGTGGTCGATGAAGTCGCACCTGGAACTGTATTGATCACCGAGACTAACGTTCCGCACCAGGACAATATTTCCTATCTCGGTAACGGTCATGACGAAGCGCAGATGGTGTATCAGTTCCCGCTACCGCCGCTGGTGCTCCATGCCATTCATACCGGTTCTGCCCGGGTATTAAGCCAATGGGCCAATTCGTTGGGTGATGATAATCATGGCAACACGACCTGGTTTAACTTCCTCGCATCGCATGATGGTATTGGCCTCAACCCGTTGCGCGGGATATTGCCAGAGGAAGATATTTTACAGCTGGTGAATAACCTCCAGGATGAAGGGGCGCTGGTAAACTGGAAAAATAATCCAGATGGTACGCGTAGTCCGTATGAAATAAATGTCACCTATATGGATGCACTTAATCGCCGTGATAGCAGTGATGAAGAAAGATTGGCTCGCTTTATTCTTGCTCATGCCATTTTACTCTCCTTCCCGGGTGTGCCTGCTATTTATGTGCAAAGTATTCTTGGTTCACGTAACGACTATGCTGGCGTCGAAAAACTCGGATATAACCGGGCGATTAACCGTCAAAAGTATGAGCTGGATGAAATTGAAAGCCAGTTGCGTGGTGAAAATACATTGCGTGAGCAGGTATACCAAAAATTATCGCACCTGATTAATGTTCGTAAAAAACAGCCTGCATTCCATCCTGATAGCACTTTTGAAACGCAAAGTATTAATGACAGCCTGTTAGAGATTAAAAGAACCGCAGAAAATGGCAGTCGTATTCTCGCTTTGTTTAACATGAGAGATAAAACGCAGTCAGTCACTTTGCCTGAATATAATTTTGAGGACTTAATGACGGGTCTGAAAATTAATGGAAAGGCAACATACGAAATGCAATCTTACCAGGTGTTATGGCTTAGCTATTAATATAAGGGAATAACCATGAAAACATCAAAAACAATGCTGTTAACAGCATTGGTAGCCACTGCTTTGCTCTCAGGTTGTAAACAGGACGATCCGCAACACATCACGATTGAATTTATGCATTCGTCAGTAGAGCAGGAACGCCAGGCCGTTATCAGCAAATTGATTGAACGTTTCTCCCAGGAAAACCCGCAAATCACGGTGAAACAGGTGCCTGTTGAAGAGGATGCCTATAACACCAAAGTGATCACCCTGGCTCGTTCTGGCTCATTGCCAGAAGTTATCGAAGTCAGCCACGATTACGCCAAAGTCATGGATAAAGAGCAATTGATCGACCGCGACGCCATTAAAACGGTGATCTCAGGCGTGGGTGAAAACAGTTTCTATGACGGCATTTTGCGCGTGGTGCGCACTGAAGATGGTAACGCCTACACCGGCGCACCCATCAGTGCCTGGCTTGGCGGTATCTGGTATCGCAAATCCGCACTGGCGAAGGCCGGGGTGAGTGAGCCGAAAAACTGGACGGAGTTGTTGAATGCGGCGCGCACCATGAATAACAGTGCCAGTAAGAAATACGGCATTGCCTTACCGACCGCAGAAAGCGTCATGACGGAGCAAACCTTCTCTCAATTTGCGCTCTCTAACGGGGCAAACGTATTTGATGCCAACGGTAAAGTCACCGTTAACTCCCCAGCAATGCTGGCTTCGCTCAACTATTATCGCGATCTCGCGCAGTACACCATGCCGGGCTCCAACGATGTTATGGAAATCAAAGACGCCTTCATGAATGGCACCACGCCAATGGCGGTCTATTCCACCTACATTCTGCCTGCTTTCTATAAAGACGGTTCGCCACAGGATCTCGGCTTCGTGGTACCGACAGAAAAATCCCCGGCGGTGTACGGCATGATCACCTCGCTGACGATCACTTCTGGCCAAAGCAAAGAAGAGACAGAAGCGGCACAGAAATTTGTCTCCTACATGGAAAAAGCTCAGAACTCTGCCGATTGGGTTTTGATGTCTCCGGGCGCTGCGTTACCTGTCACCAAAGCGGTAGTACAAACCGATAGCTACAAGAATAACGAAGTGATTAAAGCCTTCGGCGATTTGCCTGCCGAGTTGATTGCCCAGTTCCCCAACGTGCAGGTGTTTGGTTCGGTGGGGGAGAAAAACTTTACCCGTATGGGCGATATCACTGGTTCCGCAATTTTAAGTGAAATGGTCAACCAGGTAACGGTCGGCAAGCAAGCCACTGTTCCGGCGTTAGATAACAGCCAACAGCGCATTGTCGAATTGATGAAGCAGCACTGAACCCTACAGGATAAGTCATGATGAAAAAGTGGTTCTCAGGCCGCTCTGATATGCCATTTGCCATGATGTTGCTTGCCCCCAGCTTGGTGTTGCTGGGGGGATTAGTGGCATGGCCGATGCTATCGAACATCGAAATCAGTTTTCTGCGCTTGCCGCTTAACCCCAACATCAGCTCGCGGTTTATCGGGCTGGAAAACTACATCAATATCCTCAGCGAAGCAGCGTTCTGGCAATCGTTATGGACCACTTTCTGGTACACCGCGTTGGTCGTGCTGGGCAGTACGGGTTTAGGGCTGGGCGTAGCGCTGTTTTTCAACCGCGAATTTCGTTTACGCAAAACGGCCCGTTCACTGGTGATCCTTTCTTATGTTACGCCATCTATCTCGTTGGTATTTGCATGGAAATACATGTTCAACAGCGGGTACGGGATCGTGAACTACCTTGGCGTGGACGTGCTACACATGTTTGACGAAGCACCGTTGTGGTTTGACAACCCTGGCAGCAGTTTCTTCCTGGTGGTGCTTTTCGCCGTCTGGCGTTACTTCCCGTATGCATTTATCTCGTTCCTGGCGATTTTACAGACTATCGATAAATCGTTGTACGAGGCGGCTGAAATGGACGGCGCGAACGGTTGGCAGAAATTCAAAATTGTCACCCTCCCGGCAATTATGCCGGTGCTGGCGACCGTCATCACGCTGCGCACCATCTGGATGTTCTACATGTTTGCCGATGTCTGGCTATTGACTACCAAAGTCAACATTCTCGGCGTCTATCTCTATAAAACGGCCTTTGCCTTTAATGACTTAGGTAAAGCAGCCGCGATATCAGTGGTGCTGTTCGTCATCATCTTCGCAGTGATCCTGCTGACCAGAAAACGGGTGAACCTCAAATGACTGCAAATAACCGTAAATTGTTAGGGCGCGCGGGCTTTTACTGTGGGCTGGCACTCTTCCTGGTGGTCACGCTTTTCCCGTTCTTCGTGATGCTGATGACCTCATTTAAAAGCCCGAAAGAAGCGATTTCGCTACATCCGACCATCTTCCCGCAAGAGTGGACCTTGCAGCACTACATCGACATTTTTAACCCGACTATTTTCCCGTTTTTAACGTATTTCAAAAATAGCCTGGTGGTGTCGCTGATTTCGTCGGGAATTGCGGTGTTGATTGGCATTCTCGGCGCGTATGCACTCTCCAAACTGCGCTTCAAAGGGCGCATGACCATCAACGCCAGTTTCTATGCGGTATACATGTTTTCCGGCATTTTGCTGGTAGTTCCCCTGTTCAAAATCATTACCGCACTGGGGATTTACGACACCGAACTGGCACTGATTATCACCATGGTTACCCAGACTCTGCCCACCGCGGTCTTCATGCTGAAAAGCTACTTCGACACCATTCCCGATGAGATTGAAGAGGCGGCGATGATGGACGGTTTAAACCGCCTGCAAATCATCTTTTATATCACCGTACCGCTGGCGATTTCCGGACTGGTTTCAGTGTTCGTCTACTGCTTTATGGTGGCGTGGAACGACTATCTCTTTGCCTCAATTTTCCTCTCCAGCTCTGCAAACTTCACGCTGCCAGTAGGGTTAAGCACGCTGTTTAGCACACCGGATTACGTGTGGGGAAGAATGATGGCGGCTTCGCTGGTAACCGCACTGCCAGTGGTGGTGATGTACGCACTTTCCGAGCGCTTTATCAAAAGTGGCCTGACCGCGGGTGGCGTTAAAGGTTGAACACTTGTCGGATGGCGCTTGCGCTTATCCGACCTACGAAAATCATATGTAGCCTTAGTAGGGTGGATAAGCGCAGCGTCATCCCCCACAAAATTTAAACATTGGAGTTGAGCAATGAAGAAGTTAATCGCAAGCGCACCGCGCGTAGCCCAGTTAGTGGAATATGAAGATCGCCCGGTACAGGCTCATGAAGTAAAAATTAAGGTCGCATTCGGCGCACCAAAGCATGGCACGGAAGTGGTGGATTTCCGCGCGGCCAGCCCATTTATCGATGAAGAGTTCAACACCGAGTGGAACCTGTTTGTACCGCGTGCAGAAGGTGCCGCGCGCGGCATTGAATTCGGTAAATTCCAGCTCGGTAATATGGTGGTGGGTGAAATCATCGAGCTCGGGACAGAGGTGACTGAATACCAAATCGGCGACCAGGTCTGCACCTACGGCCCGTTGCAGGAAACCTTTATTACCAATGCGCTTAACAACTACAAGCTGCGCAAAATGCCAGCCGGCGCGAGCTGGAAGAACGCTGTTTGCTACGATCCGGCGCAGTTCGCCATGAGTGGCGTGCGTGACGGCAATGTGCGCGTAGGAGATTTTGTCGTGGTTGTTGGGTTGGGGGCCATCGGTCAGATTGCCGTTCAACTGGCGAAGAAAGCAGGCGCATCCATGGTTATCGGTGTCGATCCTATCGAACATCGCTGTGAAATCGCCAGGAAACATGGTGCAGATTTTTGCTTTAACCCAATCGGCACCGACGTCGGGCTGGAAATCAAAAAAATCACTCACAAGCTGGGCGCGGACGTCATCATCGAAACCAGTGGTAACGATCAGGCGCTGCAAGCCGCACTGCGCGGTATCGCTTACGGCGGCACCATCTCTTACGTCGCATTCGCTAAACCGTTCCACGATTTCAATCTGGGGCGCGAGGCGCATTTCAACAACGCCAAAATAATCTTCTCCCGTGGCAGCAGCGAACCGAATCCGGACTACCCGCGCTGGGATCGTAAACGTATTGAAGAAACCTGTTGGGAATTGCTGATGAACGGTTATCTGAATTGCGAAGACCTGATTGACCCCGTTGTGCCCTTCCATGAGAGCGCAGAGAGCTATATGAAATATGTCGATCAGCACCCTGACTTGAGCATCAAGATGGGCGTGACTTTCTAATTTACCGTCGTCTTTCAGGTTGCAGGTGTGTTGGCTGCGTTCGTGCCCCCCAGTCACTTACTTGAGTAAGCTCCGGGGGATTTACTCTCTTGCCGCCTTCCTGCACCCCCGAAACACGTAGGGAAACATTTTAAGGATTTAAAACATGAAAATTGGTACTCAAAATCAGGCGTTTTTCCCGGCAGATATTCTGGAAAAGTTTAAATATATTAAAGCGATGGGCTTCGACGGTTTTGAAATCGACGGCAAGCTCTTGGTGGAAAACGTTCAGGCAGTAAAAGCAGCAATTGCTGAAACCGGGTTACCCGTGACCACGGCTTGTGGCGGCTACGATGGCTGGATTGGCGATTTTATTGAAGAACGCCGTCTGAATGGCTTGCAACAAATTGCGCGTATTCTCGAAGCGCTCGCAGAAGTGGGGGGGAAAGGCATTGTAGTCCCCGCAGCCTGGGGAATGTTTACTTACCGGTTACCCCCAATGAACTCACCACGCAGCCAGGCGGGGGATCGTAAAGCCGTCAGTGATTCACTGCGTTTCCTCGATGAAGTCACAGCGCGTACCGGGACCACCGTTTATCTGGAACCGCTCAACCGCTATCAGGATCATATGATCAACACCCTCGCGGATGCTCGTTCTTATATCGAAGAAAATCAGCTCAAACACACGCAAATTATCGGCGACTTCTATCACATGAATATTGAAGAAGACGATATCAGTACGGCGTTTCATGCCAACCGCGATCTGCTTGGACACGTACATATTGCTGATAACCATCGTTACCAGCCAGGTAGCGGCAGCATCGATTTCAAAAAACACTTTGAGCAACTTCGTGCTGATGGCTATGACGGGTTCATCGTCTACGAAGGGCGTATTCGTGCTGAAGATCCGGCGGCGGCTTATCTGCAATCGCTGAATTTTTTGCGTACCTGCTAAGAGGCAACGTGAGATGAGTCGAAAACTCAGGGTGGCAATTATCGGTGCCGGGCAGGTCGCGGAAACCGTACATGCGTCGTATTACCTGACACGGGATGAACTTGAAATGGTGGCTGTCGTGGACAGCCACACTGAACGCGCGCAGTCATTTGCAGACAGGCTGGGCATTCCGTATGCGTTTAACGATATGGAGGAAATGCTTCGCCAGTGCCAGCCCGACATCGTCAGTGTCTGCACGCCAAACCGTTTCCACCATCAGCATGTGATGCAGGCGTTGAAAAACGGCTGCCATGTTATGTGTGAAAAACCACCCGCCATGTCGCCAGAGCAGGCGGCAGAAATGCGTGATGCGGCGCGCCTTGCGGGAAAAGTGCTGGCATATGATTTCCATCACCGTTTTGCGGCCGATACCCAATTACTGCGTGAGCAAGTAGTCGCCGGCACTCTTGGTGAAATTTATGTCACCAACGCGAAAGCATTGCGCCGCTGCGGGGTTCCGGGCTGGGGTGTCTTCACCAATAAAGAGTTGCAGGGTGGAGGTCCGTTAATCGACATCGGCATTCATATGCTGGATGCGGCGATGTATGTACTCGGTTTTCCGGCTGTTCGGCGCGTGTCGGCACATTCATTTCAGAAACTGGGCACGCGTAAACATAACGGCCAGTTCGGCGAATGGGACCCGAAAACCTACACCGTAGAAGATGCATTGTTTGCCACCATCGAGTTTCATAACGGCGGTATTTTGCGCCTGGAAACGTCTTTTGCACTGAATATTGAGCAACAGTCGGTGATGAACGTGCAGTTTTGTGGGGATAACGCCGGGGCGACGTTATTCCCGGCGCATATTTATCAGGATGATGCAGGTCGATTGGTGACGTTGTCACAAAGAGAGGCCGCAGATGATAACCGTCATTTCAAAAGCATGAAGGCCTTTATTGATCATGTACTTGGTGCACCCGTCAGCATTGCTGATGCGGAGCAGGGCTATCTTATTCAGCAACTGGTCGCGGCAATCTACTGCGCGGCGGAATCAGGAGCGAGCATCGATTTATGAGCACTCTAACGCGACTGAAAGAAGCGCAATTCAACCCCCATACGCTGAATAAATTTGCCACGCTGATGGCTGCGGGCAACGGTTATCTGGGGTTGCGAGCCTGTCATGAAGAAGCCTACACCGAGCAGACTCGTGGCATGTATCTGGCCGGTTTCTACCACCGGAGTTCGTCTGCGGAATCAACAGAACTGGTGAATCTCCCGGACGTTCTGCACATGCGTATTGAACTGGATGGTGAACTGTTTACGCTGCTTTCGGGCACGATTGTTGATTACCAGCGCCATCTGGATTTTAGCTGTGGGGAATTGCGCCGTAGCCTTGTGTGGCTTGCGCCAAACAAGAAGCGTTACCAGATTGAATGCCAAAGATTTTTATCCGCAGCACAACATTCGTTGCTGTGTTCACGGATTGCGATTACGCCGCTTGATGATGATGCGAATGTGACAATCAGCACCGGCATCGACGCCACGCAAACTAACTCTGGCCGCCAGCATCTGGATGAAACCAGCGTCCGGGTATTCGAACAACGCTATCTGCAAGGCTGTTACCGTACGCTGGATGGTAGCAACGAAGTGGTCATCAGCAGTTTTTGCGCACTGCCAACAAACGCATGCAGCAGCTTCTATGCAAAGAATCGCCGTCTGACGCAGCACTGCAGCGGTAAAGTCGCCAAAGGCGACGCCTTTATAATGGTAAAAACTAACTGGATTGCCAGTTCACTGGATGCAGATTATCACGCTGAAAGTTGTAGCGAACAGGTGCTGAATAAGCTGGTGCAGTGCGTTGAACGAGGCTACGAGCAACTACTGGCTGAATCTTCCAGAGAATGGGATTCCTGGTGGCAAAAAAGTCGCGTTGTGGTCGAAAGTGAGGATCCAGAGGATCAACATGCACTGGATTTCGCGCTCTATCATCAATTTGCCATGACGCCGACACACAGCGAGCGATGCAGTATTGCGGCCAAAGGGCTGACGGGGGAAGGTTATAAAGGGCACATCTTCTGGGATACCGAAGTCTTCCTGTTACCATTCCATATGCTCACACAGCCCGGGATCGCTCGTCAGTTATTGAGCTATCGCTGGCACAATCTTCCTGGCGCGCAGGCAAAGGCGAAGAAAAATGGTTTCCAGGGGGCATTATTCCCATGGGAAAGCGCGTGGTCTGGCGAGGAAGAAACGCCCGAGTTTGCGGCAATCAATATTCGCACGGGTTTACGCCAGAAGGTCGCGTCGGCGTTGGCTGAACATCATCTTGTGGCGGATATCGCCTGGGCGGTGGATGCGTATTACCAGGTCACCCGCGATGACACATTTATGCGAGAACGCGGTCTGACTCTGTTACTGGAAACCGCGCGATTCTGGATTAGCCGTGCTGTAGAGATCAACGGAAGGCTGGAACTCCACGATGTTATCGGCCCGGACGAGTACACCGAACACATTGATAACAATGCGTATACCAACTATCTGGCCTGGCACAATGTCGAGCGCGCAAAGCATTACTTGCAGCAATTCGCTATTCATGACGCAGATTTCGTCTGTCAGGCCGATGATTTCCTTGAGCGTATTTGGCTGCCCGTAGCCAGTCCTGAAAACCTGATTGCCCAGGACGATAGTTTCCTGAGTAAACCGACTCTCGATCTCACGCACTACAAAGCTCAGCAGGGGACTCAGGCGATTTTGCTCGACTATTCGCGCGCTGAAGTCAACGAGATGCAGATCCTTAAACAGGCCGATGTGGTGATGCTGACTTACATGTTGCCGTGGCTGTTTTCTCCCGCGCAACTGCAGGCTAATCTCGACTATTACGAGCCTCGCACCATTCATGACTCATCGCTCAGCAAAGCCATTCATGGAGTGATTGCAGCGCGTTGTGGCCGCCTGGAACAGGCTTATCAATTCTGGCAGCAGGCTTGTCTTATCGATCTCGGTGACGATCCACACAGTTGCGATGACGGTATTCACGCTGCGGCAACAGGGGCTATCTGGCTGGGGGCGGTGCAGGGGTTTGCCGGACTCACCGTTGAACAAGGCCAATTGCGTCTGAACCCACGTTTACCCGTGGCGTGGCAATCCATATCGCTGCCGTTTATCTGGCGAGGCGTACACATTCATTTGACGATCACTCACCAGCACGTGACGCTTTCCACGTCATCAGATGAACCGCTGGAAATCTGGGTTGCGGATAAATGTCTCTCTATTGTTGGGGGCGAAACCGTTTCATTAGCCGGGTTTTTCACGCCCGCACATGGGAGCGGTACCACGAAAGGGGCTGTGCAATGAAACCTAAGGCGGTGATTTTCGATTTAGACGGCGTGATTACCGATACCGCTCATCTGCATTTCCTCGCCTGGCAGCGAGTCGCCAGTGAGATTGGTATCGAAATCGACGAGCAGATTAATGAACAGCTCAAAGGCATCAGCCGGATGGACTCTCTGGCGCGAATTTTGTGCGTCGGTGGGGTTGAGCAGCATGTTGACCAGCAGGAGCGAATCAGACTCGCTGCGCGCAAAAACGCACTCTACGTTGCCTCTTTGCAGCAGTTAAAACCTGATTCAGTGTTGCCGGGTATTGCGGAGTTACTCGAAGAACTCCATCGCAATAACGTGCCTGTTGGTCTGGCTTCTGTATCGCTTAACGCTCCGCGCATTCTTGAGGCGTTGGGACTTCAGGAACAGTTCGACTTTTGCGCCGATGCCAGCCAAATCCAGCATTCAAAACCCCATCCAGAAATTTTCCTCGCTGCCTGTGCAGGGCTTGGTGTATGTGCCGTGCACTGTATCGGTATTGAAGATGCACAGGCGGGTATCGAGGCGATTAACGCAAGCGGCATGCTTTCGGTGGGAATTGGTAAACAGCTTGAACACGCCGATTTGCTTCTGCCTTCAACGGGGGAATTGAGCTGGCCGCTTCTGCAAACATTCTGGTTAACCCAACACAGCGCACATGTTGTGTGAGAAAAGGAACAAGTGATGGCACAACTCTCGTTGCAGCACATTCAGAAGATTTATAACAACCACGTTCATGTGGTGAAAGATTTCACACTGGAAATTGAAGATAAAGAATTCATCGTATTTGTTGGGCCTTCAGGGTGTGGAAAATCAACGACCTTGCGCATGATTGCCGGGCTTGAAGAAATTAGCGGGGGAGAACTGCTGATTGACGGGGTCTGCATGAATGATGTGCCGGCAAAATCTCGCGGCATTGCGATGGTTTTCCAGAACTATGCGCTTTATCCGCATATGTCGGTCTACGACAACATGGCGTTTGGCCTGAAAATGCAGAAGCTGGACACCAAAGTCATTGATGAACGAGTGCAGTGGGCGGCGTCCATTCTTGGGCTGAAAACGTATCTCGATCGCAAACCGGCGGCCTTATCCGGCGGGCAGCGCCAGCGTGTGGCGCTTGGCCGAGCCATTGTTCGGGAAGCGGGCGTTTTCCTGATGGATGAACCGCTTTCAAACCTCGATGCAAGGCTACGGGTGCAGATGCGCGCAGAAATCAGCAAGCTGCATCAGAAGTTAAATACCACCATGATTTATGTCACTCATGATCAGACCGAGGCCATGACAATGGCGACACGTATTGTGATCATGAAAGATGGAATTATCCAACAGGTGGGAGCGCCTAAAACCGTTTATAACCATCCGGCAAATATGTTTGTCGCCGGATTTATCGGTTCACCATCGATGAACTTTATTCGTGGCACGCTGGATAACGGTTGTTTTGTCACGGAAACACTCAAACTGCCGATTCCAGCCAATAAATATGCCGCTATGTGTGCCGGGAATTATCAGCATCAGCCAGTGATATTAGGTATTCGCCCGGAGGATATTATTGCAGTAACGCAAGGTGAAGGAATTGATGCACATATTACTGTGGCTGAACTTACCGGTGCGGAGTTTATGTTGTACGCCACAGTCGGAGGGCATGAACTGACATTACGTGCCAGTGCAGATGTTGATTATCGGGCAGCTCAAAATATAAAAATCGCATTCGATATGAACAAAAGCCATTTCTTTGATGCTGAAACGGAATGCGCTATTAGCTAATTAAAACTTTGTACCCCACCGGGAATAGACTTCCCGGTATTTTCTTAAGTTGATATTTGACAAGGATCATCACAATGAAAAAACTGATGCAATGCACGGTGCTGGCCGCCTGTGCAGGAACGGCTTGCGTACAAGCAGCGGATGACAACGCGTGGCATTATAACATTGGCGCAATGTACGAAATTGAAAACGTTGAAGGGCAGGCGGATGATAAAGATGGTTTATACGAACCTTCTGTTTACTTCAATGCCAGTTACGGAGCATGGACAATAGCATTGACCATGTATCAGGAAGGTTCAGCAGACTACAGCAACTTTACACGCGGCACCTATTTTAATCGCCCGGAAATGGACATCCGCTATCAATTTATTGATAACGAAAAAGGTTCTCTGGGTTTCACTGGCGGCATTCGTAATTATGGTTATCATTTCAAAAATGATGACGGTTCAAATAACGGAACGGCTAATACGCAACGCTACAAATTCCAGCCAGACTGGAATATCAATATTAACAATGACTGGAGTTTCAGTGGCTGGTTGGCGTATTACCGCTTTGACAACGATCTAGACCAAACAGGTTATTCTGACAGCCGTGTCGAAACGGAAACCGGGTTTACCTGGAAAATTAATGAAACCGTTTCGTTACGTACAAATTACTATTTAGAGCGCGGATTTAATACCGACAGCGATAAAAATAACGGCGAATTTTCAACCCAGGAAATACGCGCTTACGTGCCGATTTCACTAGGCAATACCACGCTGACACCCTACACCCGTCTCGGTCTGGATCGCTGGTCAAACTGGGACTGGTCAGACGATATTGACCGCGAAGATCACGACTATAATCGCCTCGGCATGCTGTACGCCTATGATTTCCAGAATGGCCTTTCAATGACGCTGGAATACGCCTACGAGTGGGAACACCATGATGAAGGTGCAGATGACAAATTCCACTATGCCGGGATTGGCGTGAATTACGGGTTCTGAGTCCCACCCGTTGTGTCGCATTAGGTTTGCCATTTGGTTTTGTAGGGGGTAAGCGATAGCGTCATCCACCATTTACGCCAGTGGTGTCAGATGACGCTGCGCTTATCCAACCTGTGAAGAGGCTTACGTAATCGAGTCAGTCAACGTAATCACGGTTGGAATGATCGTTCTGCCTGGAGCCATTTTCCCTGTTATTTTATCAAATAACAGGGCGCTGCCCGCCGTGCCTAATTGCAGCGTTGGCACTTCAATTCCCCCCGGCGGGGGTGAAAGTAAAAAACTCAGCATGTCATTGCTGTAACCGACTACCGAAAGTTGCTGCGGAATAGCGATGCCTTTTTCATGAGCAATACGATAAATACTCATTAATTTAAGACTGTCTGTGGCAAATATCGCTTCAGGTAACTCTGGCGCACTTAATAGTTTTTGCGCAGCCTCAAGTGCCGTCTCATTGGTATAACCCCCATCCACAATCCACTCTTGCGGCAGGTTGATGTCGTGTTCTTTCAGGCAATCTTTAAATCCTGCGAGCCGGTCTACCGATACATGATAATCGAGTGGTGCATGCAGGCAGGCTATTTTACGATGACCTTTATTCAGTAATGTTTCGGTCAGCGCAATGCTGTCGTGATAATTATCGGTATCCACCGAACAAACATGCCTGAACTCACCATCCACTTTTCCAATAACCACCACCGGAATAGCGTACTGATCTAACTCTTCAAAAAATGATTCGTCAGTAGGGGAACTGAGCATAATAATGCCTTTAATCATTTTTTGTTTAATTTTACTGACACACTTCTGTAGGTCTTCTTTGCTGTTTTTAGACGTCTGCAAAATGACGTCAAAACCTTCCTGTTCCGCTCGCGCTGTAATGGCATGCAGAACTTCTGAGAAGAATGGATTTCCCGCCGTGGTCTTTGTCGAGCGCGTTGAGATAACCATAATTGCGTCAAAACCCGAGGATGTGAGGGCTCGGGCTAATTTATTAGGCTGGTAATTCAGCTCTTCAATCGCTTTTAAAACCCGCTCGAGCGCTTCCGGGGAAATATTAGTCTGCTTATTTAATACGCGCGATACGGTAGATTTGGAAACATTCGCCAAACGAGCAATATCATAAATGGTGGGCGACATGACTGAACCGGTCCTGTTCTGCGCCAAAAGATAACGCATATTACTGAACGTATAACGCACTGTCTATTGGCGATGTGTCTGTGTAAAAAGGGTGTAAAATTGAGCCATTACCTTTGATTTATCTCCAGTTACCCCCATTACTTACCCCATAACAGTTTCGTACAGGTGCAACCAGGACGCATATGAACAGAATCAAGAATGAAATAAATGCCCTGATGAACCGTGGCGTGGACAGACATTTACGTCTTGCCGTCACCGGGTTAAGCCGCAGCGGCAAGACGGCATTTATCACCGCGATGGTGAATCAATTGCTGAGCGTACATAACGGCGCGCGTTTGCCGTTACTGAGCGCGGTGCGCGAAGAACGTCTGCTTGGCGTAAAACGCGTGCCGCAGCGTGATTTAGGTATCCAGCGTTTTACTTATGATGAAGGGCTGGCGCAGCTTTATGGCTCACCGCCGAGTTGGCCGACGCCGACGCGGGGTGTTAGCGAAATGCGTCTTGCGCTGCGTTATCGCTCGAACGATTCGCTGTTACGCCATTTCAAAGATACTTCGACCTTATATCTGGAGATTGTTGACTACCCAGGTGAATGGCTGCTGGATTTGCCGATGCTGGCGCAAAACTACCTGAGTTGGTCACGTCAAATGACGGGGCTATTGCAGGGCGATCGTGCGGAATGGTCAGCGCAATGGCGCAAATTATGCGAAGGATTGGATCCGCTTGCGCCCGCAGATGAAAACCGTCTTGCCGCGATTTCAGAAGCCTGGACGGACTATCTGTTGCGCTGTAAACGTGAAGGTTTGCACTTTATCCAGCCTGGCCGCTTTGTGTTACCCGGTGATATGGGGGGTGCGCCAGCGCTGCAATTTTTCCCGTGGCCAGATGTGGATGCCGTTGGGGAGTCGAAACTGGCTCAGGCCGATAAAACTACCAATATCGGCATGCTGCGTGCACGTTTTGATTACTACTGTGAAAAGGTAGTGAAGGGTTTTTATAAAAATCACTTCCTGCGTTTCGACCGGCAAATTGTCCTCGTGGATTGCCTGCAACCGCTCAATAGCGGCCCGCAAGCCTTCAACGATATGCGTCTGGCACTGACGCAACTGATGCAAAGTTTCCATTACGGCCAGCGCACCTTGTTCCGTCGCCTGTTTTCACCGGTTATCGACAAGCTGTTGTTCGCCGCGACCAAGGCTGACCACGTCACGGTAGATCAGCATGCCAATATGGTGGCGCTGCTTCAGCAACTGGTGCAGGACGCCTGGCAAAATGCCGCGTTCGAAGGTATCGACATGGACTGCATGGGACTGGCGTCGGTGCAGGCCACGCAAAGCGGGCTGGTTGATGTGAAAGGAGAACAAATTCCGGCGCTGCGCGGTAACCGTTTGAGTGATGGCGTACCGCTGACGGTTTATCCTGGCGAGGTTCCGGCTCGTTTACCTGGCAGCACCTTCTGGGAGAAACAAGGTTTTCAGTTTGAACAGTTCCGCCCGCAAGTCATGGATGTCGATCGGCCAATGCCGCACATTCGGATGGACGCGGCACTGGAGTTTTTAATTGGGGATAAATTGCGATGAACGAACCATTAAAACCGCGTGTCGATTTCGCGCAACCACTGGATGTGGATAAAGAACCGAGCTTTAAAGCAGCCCACGCTTTTAGCGAACCTGAAGCGGAAAAGTTTACTCCAGCCTTAAACTCGCTCGACGAAGTGGAAGACGAAGGTCAAGCCGAAGCGGTGATTGAAGCTGCATTACATCCGAAACGCAGCCTGTGGCGGCGTATGGTTCAGGTTGGGCTTGGGCTTTTTGGTGTCAGCGTGGTGGCGCAAGGTATTCAATGGACGCATAACGCCTATGTGACGCAAGACTGGATAGCACTCGGCGGGGGAATAGCGGGCGGATTGATCATCGCCGCCGGTGTCGGTTCGGTAGCCACTGAATGGCGACGTTTATGGCGCTTGCGCCAGCGAGCAGAAGAGCGCGACGAAGCCCGTGATTTGATGCATAGCCACGGAATGGGAAAAGGCCGGGCATTTTGTGAAAAACTGGCGCGTCAGGCCGGGCTTGATCAAGGCCATCCTGCACTGCAACGCTGGTATGCGGCAATCCACGAGACGCAAAACGATCGCGAAGTGGTTGAGCTGTACGCGCATCTGGTGCAGCCCGTTCTTGATAACCAGGCGCGGCGGGAGATTAGCCGTTCGGCTGCTGAGTCGACCTTAATGATTGCGGTCAGCCCACTGGCGCTGGTAGACATGGCGTTTATCGCCTGGCGAAACTTGCGTCTGATTAACCGCATCGCCACGTTGTACGGTATCGAACTGGGTTATTTCAGCCGCATCCGCTTGTTCCGTCTGGTGCTATTGAATATCGCTTTTGCGGGTGCCAGTGAACTGGTGCGTGAAGTCGGTATGGACTGGATTGGCCAGGATCTGGCGGCACGACTTTCCACGCGCGCAGCACAAGGCGTTGGCGCAGGACTCTTGACCGCACGTTTGGGTATCAAGGCGATGGAACTCTGCCGGCCGTTGCCGTGGATTGACGGTGATAAACCGCGACTCGGTGATTTCCGTAAACAACTGCTGGTTCAACTCAAAGATGCGATGAGTAAATCATCTGTTCAATCCAAATAAACTGGTGGATGTTGCTACACTAATGGCCTGCGGTGGTTTTTCGTAGGTCATATCAGTGTGACGACATCCAACATGACCTACGCCGCAATACTGCATATATCTGTCAACTTTTCCTGACACACCACATATGACTGGAGTATTATTGGCACACCCAATGACTCCGCTTATTGCAATTGAAGGACATCTCCATGCGTCTGGAAGTCTTTTGCGAGGACCGCCTTGGTCTGACCCGAGAATTACTTGATTTACTAGTGCTGCGTAGTATCGATTTGCGAGGTATCGAAATTGATCCAATTGGGCGAATTTACCTGAATTTTTCTACCCTCGATTTTGACACGTTCAGCAGCTTAATGGCTGAGATCCGCCGTATTCCTGGGGTGACGGACGTACGTACCGTGCCGTGGATGCCATCTGAACGTGAACACCGCGCGCTCAGTGCTTTACTTGAAGCGCTGCCAGAGCCTGTCCTTTCGCTGGATATGAAAAGCAAAGTTGAAATGGCGAACCCGGCAAGCTGCGCCCTGTTTGGGCAAAACGAAGACAAACTGCGAAACCATAACGCAGCAAGCCTGGTCAGCGGTTTTAACTTTATGCGCTGGCTTGAAAGTGAGCCGGTTGAGTCACATACCGAACATGTGGTGATTAACGGGCAGAATTTCCTGATGGAAATCACGCCGGTTCATCTGGATAACGAAAACGATGGCACGTCGCTGGTTGGTGCAGTCATGATGCTGCGTTCCACCGTGCGCATGGGTCGCCAGCTGCAAAATCTCTCTAATACCGATGTCAGTGCTTTCAGCCAGATTGTGGCTGTCAGCCCGAAAATGCGCCACGTGGTCGATCAGGCTCATAAACTGGCGATGCTCAACGCACCGCTGCTGATTGTGGGCGATACCGGCACCGGTAAAGATCTGCTGGCTCATGCCTGCCATCTGGGTAGCCCGCGTGCGCAAAAACCTTATCTGGCGCTCAATTGCGGTTCGATGCCAGATGACGTGGTTGAAAGCGAGCTGTTTGGTCATGCGCCAGGTGCCTATGCTAACGCCGTGGAAGGTAAAAAAGGCTTCTTCGAACAGGCGAACGGCGGTTCCGTTCTGCTGGATGAAATTGGCGAAATGTCACCGCGCATGCAGACCAAATTACTGCGTTTCCTCAATGATGGAACATTCCGTCGCGTGGGTGAAGAACATGAAGTGCATGTCGATGTGCGCGTGATTTGCGCCACACAGAAGAACCTGATTGAGATGGTGCAAAAAGGGGAGTTCCGCGAAGATCTCTATTATCGCCTGAACGTCCTGACACTGAATCTGCCGCCGCTGCGTGACAGGCCGCAAGACATCATGCCGTTGACTGAGCTGTTTGTGGCGCGATTCGCCGATGAGCAAGGGGTGCCGCGTCCTAAACTGGCTAATGATTTGAGCAATGTGCTCACGCGTTACGGCTGGCCGGGCAACGTGCGGCAGTTAAAAAATGCGATCTATCGCGCATTAACGCAGTTAGAAGGTTATGAACTTCGTCCACAAGACATTCTACTGCCTGATTTCGATACCGCGAGTTTGGTGGTGGGGGAAGAGGCGATGGAAGGTTCGCTGGATGATATTACCAGCCGCTTTGAGCGTTCAGTCTTAACACAGCTTTATCGCACTTATCCAAGTACACGTAAGCTGGCAAAACGTCTCGGCGTTTCGCATACCGCGATTGCGAATAAATTGCGTGAATATGGATTGAGCCAGAGAAAAACAGAAGAGTAATAACAATAATGCCCCCGGTTTTCGGGGGCATTCACACTTAAGCCTGAAGGGCTTCCAGTGCTGCGGCATAATCTGGCTCGTTAGTAATTTCATTTACTAACTGGCTGAATACCACTTCATTATTTTCATTCAGCACGACAACTGCACGGGCAGTCAGGCCTTTCAGTGCGCCTTCAGCAATACCCACGCCATATGCCTGCTGGAATTCCGGGTTACGCAGAGTAGACAGCGTAATCACGTTGCTCAGGCCTTCAGCGCCGCAGAAGCGAGACTGTGCAAATGGCAAATCGGCAGAAACACACAGAACAACAGTGTTATCCATCTCAGTAGCCAGTTGGTTGAATTTGCGCACGGAAGCGGCACATACGCCGGTATCGATGCTTGGGAAAATGTTCAGTACTTTACGTTTTCCATCGAACTGGCTCAGTGCAACATCAGAGAGATCTTTTGCTACCAGAGTAAAAGCTTCAGCTTTGTTGCCAGCTTGTGGGATCTGACCTGCAACCGCTACAGGGTTGCCCTGGAAATGAACGATTTGTGACATGTTTGATTTTCCTTTTTACATATAATTAACGCCGCGAACAGTGTATGTCAGTATTCCTCGTCTGAATATAAAAAACTGATACTGCAAGTGAAAGTGTTCTCTGGCTATACTCAGCCAATGACCTGGCGCACTGGAAAAACAATGAGAACAGTTAAGGTTTATCAAGAAGCATGGCCTCTACACACACCGTTCGTGATTTCTCGCGGCACCCGTAGCGAAGCTGTCGTTGTGGTGGTAGAGCTTGAAGAAGATGGTATTAAAGCCGTGGGCGAGTGCACGCCGTATCCGCGTTATGGCGAAAGCGTGGCGTCGGTACTCGCACAAATCACGACGATTATTCCCGAGCTCGAAAAGGCGTTAACGCGTGAGCAATTACAAGAACTGCTCCCGGCGGGTGCGGCGCGAAATGCCGTCGACAGCGCATTATGGGATTTAGCCGCCCGGCGCAGTCAGCGAACTCTGGCGTATACCGCCGGTGTTGAACTGCCAGAGTTAATCACCACTGCGCAGACCGTGAGTATTGCGGAGCCTGAGCAAATGGCGGTGGCAGCGAAATTATTGTGGGATAAGGGCGCGCGCTTGCTAAAGGTGAAAATTGATGATCGATTAATCACCGAGCGTATGGTGGCGATTCGTGCCGCAGTGCCGGAGGCGGTGCTAATTGTGGATGCTAACGAAGCGTGGCATAGCGATGGGCTGGCGGCGCGTTGCCAGCTGTTGGCCGATCTGAATGTGGCGATGCTTGAGCAACCTTTACCTGCCGGGCAGGACAGCACGCTGGCGAACTTTATCCATCCGTTGCCTATTTGTGCCGATGAAAGCTGCCACACCCGCGAAAGCCTGGTGGAGCTAAAAGGGCGTTATGACATGATCAATGTGAAACTGGATAAAACTGGCGGCTTAACGGAAGCGCTGGCACTCACGCAAGCGGCTCGTGAGCAAGGATTTGATGTGATGCTGGGCTGCATGTTGTGTACTTCGCGAGCGATAGCTGCCGCGTTACCGCTGGCAGCTAAGGTGCGTTTTGCTGATCTCGACGGGCCAACCTGGCTGGCAGTGGATGTCACTCCGGGTTTGCACTTCGAAACCGGCAAGCTTTATCCCTGATAACTTTACTTCCGCCAGTGTAAAAGACCCATCATGGCATGCAGATACCGCTCACTCGCTTCGTCAGCTGAGATGGGCGGGAATTCTGCGGTAATGCATGGCAAATCCAAATCTGCGCACCAGCTCCCAAAAGAACCCGGCGTTTCGTATCCCACACTGGTCACCAGCGGTAACTCAAACTCTTTGGCAAGCCATGCGCCCAGTGGGGAGTTATCGGGATCCTCAATACATCCCAATGGATCATGGAACGAGACAACCCATGCGGGTTGCAAACTATGAATCAACTGGCAAAGGGCGGCCGTTTCAGGCTCTGAGCCTGGTTTTTTGCCAGTGGACAACACCACATCACGTTCATCCGCGCTGCTGTTCCAGCGATAAACCGTCTCGCCTGATTTCCAGTTCGCCGCAGGGAAATTGCGATTTAAATCAACGCCGTTGGCATTGGCACGTAAACCAAGCTGACAACCATCCGGGTTCACCGCAAGGATCACATGGTGTCGGCGGTGTTCCGGCTCGAGTGTGCGTAACGCGCAGGACAGTGCGACCATCGCCGCATTTTCATCGCCATGGGTTCCTGCAATGATCAAACCGCTGCGCTGTTCGCTGGGTGTCGCCGGGAACCAGATAAGCGGGGCGCCAAAAACAGATTTCCCATAACGTTCGGAGCCGTGAGGCAAATGGCCGCGTTGTGACCGTGGACGGTGGCCTGACATAGTGTTCCTTAAAGCGCTTTGATTTTTATTGTTGATAGTAATAGCAGTGATTTAAAAAAAACTCATCTGAAACAATCTTATGTCAGCGCGGTGGTGAAATTCATCAGACTGATAACTGTGTTGTGGTGCAGAGATCGCCAAAATCTCGTTCTTAAACTAACGGTGTTACGGCTGAGAGGGGATTTTCATCACGTAATTTATTTTTGTTATTGGCAAAACAGTTGATTGCGCTACATTGTTTGTCTATCCCTGGCGCGAGCGTAGTGCTATCCCAATCAAAATTATTCATAAGGGTAAACAATGAAAAAGCGTTTTTTGACTACTTGCTGCGCGTTAGCTGCCGCCAGCCTTATTTCCCATTCCTGGGCCGCAGATGTTCCTGCCGGGACAAAACTTGCTGCAGACCAAAGTCTGGTGCGTCATATCAAAGATGAACCCGCTTCTCTGGATCCGGTAAAAGCCGTGGGTTTGCCAGAAATTCAGGTGATTCGCGATTTGTTTGAAGGTTTGGTTAATCAAAATGAAAAGGGGCAGTTAGAGCCTGGCGTGGCAACCAAATGGCAAAGCAATGACAACCGCACCTGGACGTTTACTTTACGTAATGACGCGCGTTGGTCAGATGGAACGCCGGTCACCGCACAAGATTTCGTTTATAGCTGGCAACGTTTGGTTGATCCGAAAAACACTTCGCCATTTGCCTGGTTTGCCGCACTGGCTGGCATCAACAATGCGCAGGCCATTATTGATGGGAAAATGCCCGCAGATAAGTTGGGCGTGACCGCAGTCGATGCCAGAACATTGCGCGTGCAATTAGATAAGCCGGTGCCTTACTTCCCCAATTTGACCGCCAACTTCTCGTTCTATCCAGTACCAAAAGCGGTGGTTGAGAAATTCGGTAACGACTGGACCAAACCGGGAAATCTGGTAGGGAATGGTGCGTACGCGTTGAAGGATCGCGTGGTGAACGAAAAACTGGTGGCGGTGCAGAACAAAAATTACTGGAATAACAGCAAGACGGTGATAACGGAAGTCACATTTGTTCCGATTAATCAGGAGTCGTCGGCGACAAAACGCTACCTGGCCGGGGATATCGATATCACCGAATCATTCCCGAAAAATCTCTATCAAAAACTGCTCAAAGACATTCCAGGCCAGGTTTATACCCCGCCGCAGTTAGGCACCTATTATTACGCGTTCAATACGCAGAAAGGGCCAACCGCGGATGCGCGCGTGCGCCTGGCGTTGAGCATGTCCATTGACCGCCACATCATGGCGGATAAAGTGTTGGGAACGGGTGAGAAACCCGCATGGCGCTTTACCCCTGATGTGACTGCCGGTTTTAAACCCGAGACATCTCCGTTTGAGCAGATGAGCCAGGAAGAGGCTAACGCCCAGGCGAAAACCTTGTTGCGAGCCGCCGGTTATGGCCCCAACAAACCGCTTAATCTGACGCTGCTGTATAACACCTCGGAAAACCATCAGAAGATTGCAATCGCAGTAGCATCGATGTGGAAGAAGAATCTGGGTGTGGATGTGAAGCTGCAAAACCAGGAGTGGAAAACCTATATCGACAGCCGTAATACCGGTAATTTCGATGTGATTCGCGCGTCGTGGGTCGGGGATTACAACGAACCGTCCACCTTCCTGTCGCTGTTAACTTCAACTCACAGCGGTAATATCTCGCGCTTCAACTCACCGGAATACGACAAAATTCTGCAGCAGGCAAGCCAGGAAACAACGGATGCCGCGCGTAATAAAGACTACAACCAGGCCGAGAAAATCATTCAGGATCAGGCACCGATCGCGCCGATTTATCAGTACACCAACGGTCGTTTAATCAAACCATGGTTGAAAGGTTATCCGATTAATAACCCGGAAGATGTCGCCTACAGCCGTACCATGTACATCGAAGCGCACTAATATCGAAACGCACTAATAGGAAAGAAGCCACGCTAATCCGCCCAAACAACAGGGCGGATTAGCGTGTGTAAAATGCTTATCAGGAAGGAGATGTAGCGTAGCCGCCGACAATAAACCAGGTGATGAAGACAATCGCGGCAACAATGATTGCAATAGGAAACAGAACACCAATCTTCATTTTTATCTCATTTGTCAGTTTGAAAAATTTGCCACTGATTGCGGCCCGCTTCTTTAGCTGAATACAGCGCGGCATCAGCCTGCGCGATAAATCGCGTTGCCGTGATCCCAGGCATCAAACTTGTGATGCCCAGGCTTAGGGTCACATAAGGTGCGACCGGCGACGCTGCGTGGTGTATTGCCAGCGCCTCGATGTTTTGCTGTATCCGTTTTGCCACTTCAATAGCCTGCTGCTCGTTGGCATCAGGCAGCAACATAATAAACTCTTCTCCGCCAAAACGCGCCGCCACATCCTGTGACGACCGGGTCGCTCCCTCAAGGCATTCTGCGATTTTCACCAGACATTCATCACCCGCCTGATGACCGTAATGATCGTTGTATTTTTTGAAGTAGTCGACATCCAGCATAATCATCGACACTGCCGTGTTGCACTGTTCGTGACGTTGTAACGCTTTATCCAGCAGCAAATGGAAAGCACGACGGTTGGCAAGCCCGGTCAGCGGGTCATGATTGGCCAGGTTCTGTAACTGTTTAATCAGCTCTCTATTTTCTTGCTCGCGATGAATAGCCAGCACAAACCAACCGCGTAAAATCCTGCGTCCGGATTCAAAGAGACTCGCCAGCAGTACGTAAAGCACCGCATTGAGCATCGTCAGTTCAGACGGATAAACAAAATTGCACACCAGAATCACCACCCAAATCGGCAGGGTGAAACTCAGCAGAACGCGACCGTCAAAATAGAGTGATATCAGCGCGGTGAAAATCAGTAATGCCGCGAAGGGAAAGACAATGCGCGAATCGCCACTGGCCAGCAGGATGTAAAAACAGCCGACCCATAATGCGCTGATGCACAGCAAGGTGCCGTGCAGGAATTTACTCAGCCATTCCGCCTGCTGGTCGTATGCCATACGCAAAATGAAAATACCGGACGATGCAATGGCGAGAATCAATCCCATGATTGTTTCAAGTTCTGGGAATGCCTGCGTAATACGAGCGATGGGCAGTACTGGTGTAAAATAGTGACGGCCTAAAATAAAAAGGCAGAACAATAGGTTAATCCATAGAAACCATGGGCCACTCACGGTTATCGCGCGGCTTCGCATGGTCTTAAGGCGAAAGTCTATTTCTGGGGTAGCCTTACGTCTTTCTTGCAATTCATTCTCCGTATGCCGCTATGGCATTACTGTATTTAACAAACCAACAGAAATGTAACATTTTTTATCCAGCAAATTCAGCGTGTTTGCCTATTTTTCCGAGTTACATAACAAAAGAACACGGCTAGACTGACAACAGAATTATGGTCGCACGTGGAGAAATGCTGTGGAAACCATCAAGGGAAATCAGTTAATTGTGCCGGATGCCGTATTTGCCTGGCAGTTGGATGGTAAAGGCGGTGTTGATGCCATCGAGGATAACGACACCATTGATGCTGAGCATCCTGCCTGGTTGCATCTGAATTATACCCATCGAGACAGTGCCAACTGGCTTGCGACAACGTCAGTCCTGCCCAATTATGCGCGTGATGCACTGGCGGGGGAAAGTTTACGCCCGCGTGTGTCGCGTGTAGGCGAGGGGACGCTCATTACGCTGCGCTGCATTAACGGCAGCACGGATGAACGCCCGGACCAACTTGTCGCCATGCGTTTGTATATCGATGAGCGGCTGATTGTCTCAACCCGTCAGCGCCAGGTGCTGGCTCTGGATGATGTGGTCAACGATCTTAAAGAAGGCGCAGGCCCAACCGACAGCGGTTCGTGGCTGGTGGATGTGTGTGATGCGTTGACCGATCATGCCAGTGAGTTTATCGAACAGCTGCACGATAAAATCATCGACCTTGAGGATAACCTGCTGGACCAGCAAATCCCGCCGCGTGGTTATCTCGCATTATTGCGTAAGCAACTCATCGTGATGCGCCGTTATATGGCACCACAGCGTGACGTTTATGCGCGGCTTGCCAGCGAACGTTTACCGTGGATGACCGACGATCATCGCCGCCGTATGCAGGATATTTCTGACCGGTTAGGGCGCGGGCTGGATGAGATCGATGCCTGTATCGCCCGAACCGCCGTGATGACCGATGAAATCGCGCAGGTGATGCAAGAAGCAATGGGGCGTCGCACTTATACCATGTCATTGATGGCGATGGTCTTTTTGCCCAGCACATTTTTGACCGGGTTATTTGGCGTGAATTTAGGCGGTATCCCAGGCGGCGGCTGGCATTTTGGTTTCAGTATGTTCTGCATCATGTTGGTGGTTCTTATAGGCGGTGTTGCCTGGTGGTTACATCGTAGTAAATGGTTGTAAAATTTCATATTTCATGCAGTGTCAGGAGTAAAAAAGGCGGCGATAATTGAGCGAGGTCAATAAATGGAACGTCGGTTCAAGGCAATATCTCTCTCGCAGGTGAATGCAACGTCAAGCGATGGGCGTTGCGCTCCATATTGTCTTACTTCCTTTTTTAGAATTACTGCATAGCACAATTGATTCGTACGAGCCGACTATAAGTCGGCTTTTTTTTGTCTGCAATTTGGACGATGACGGGTCTATGCTTAAAGAACATGTTCAAGGGAGTATTACAGGAGGCATTAATGACTGTATATCGACGCGTAATGATGAGTGATCCGTTTCCGAGCGAACCGGCACCCGTTCCAGACCCGATTCCAAGACCGCAACCGCTTCCCGACCCGGTAGACCCCGATCCAAAACCGATTATTGATCCACCGCCGTTCAGGTAGGTGATTCCCTCTCTCAATGTCTGAGAGAGGGATGCGAAGATTATTTGATTTCGAGAATATCGAGGCGTTGCAAAGGCGCTTCGTTGTCATCTTCTTCTGGCTGCCAGCCTGCAGGCTGCATGGGCAACTCTTCACGGTCAAAGGCTAAATCACCGCCATCTACAACTTCTGCACCGTGTTTAATGCCAGCGAAATCAAACAGTTCGGTATCGCACATGTGCGAAGGCACCACGTTTTGCATCGCGCTGAACATGGTTTCGATGCGGCCAGGATAGCGCTTATCCCAGTCACGCAGCATATCGCCAATCACCTGACGTTGCAGGTTCGGCTGCGATCCACACAAGTTACACGGAATAATTGGGTATTCGCGCGCAGTAGCAAAACGCTCAATGTCTTTTTCGCGGCAATAAGCCAGCGGACGAATCACGATATGCTTGCCGTCATCGCTCATCAGTTTTGGTGGCATGCCTTTCATCTTGCCGCCATAGAACATGTTGAGGAACAGCGTCTGGAGGATATCGTCGCGGTGATGACCCAGTGCGATTTTCGTCGCGCCAAGCTCTGTCGCTGTGCGATAAAGAATGCCACGGCGTAAACGAGAGCACAGAGAACAGGTGGTTTTGCCCTCAGGGATCTTATCTTTCACAATGCTGTAGGTATTTTCTTCGACGATTTTGTACTCAACGCCAATGCTTTCCAGATATTGCGGCAGAATATGCTCTGGGAACCCCGGTTGTTTCTGATCGAGGTTAACCGCAACCAGGCTGAAGTTGATTGGCGCGCTCTGCTGCAAATTGCGCAGAATTTCCAGCATGGTGTAGCTGTCTTTGCCGCCAGAAAGGCAGACCATGATGCGGTCGCCTTCTTCAATCATATTGTAATCAGCAATCGCTTCACCCACGTTACGACGCAGGCGCTTCTGTAATTTATTGAGGTTGTATTGCTCTTTCTTGGTAACTTCTTGTGTGTCTTGCATTTAATTGGCACTCTAACTCTAAAAGGGGCACCACAGGGGCATGGCCAGCAACGTTGGTGAGGCGTGTATGGTACGGATTGCGGCGACGAATGTCAGCACGAATTGCAGTAAAAGCCGTTTCAAATGAGTCGGCACATCATCCGCAGCACGGTTTTCCTTACCCCTTCATTTGGGAACTTCAGTCAGCCGCTTAAATTTTATCAAGGAAAGTGGAAAGGTGTACTGGAAGATCGCAGGTATCAATAAGCAGCATTAGCCATACGAGCAGCAGAATAACCAGAGTGACGCTGGCTAATTTGAATGCCCATATTTTTGAGAATCGAGTTGTCACGCAAATCGGATAATTGTCTGGCGGTGTCATTCTGGACGGCTATTTTTAATTTGTTGATCGTAGTAAATGAAATGCCGGTGAATGACACCGGCAACATGACTTATTTAGAGCAGTACACGCGTGCGTCACGTGGGGTATAAATACCAAAAGTCACAAAACTCAGAAGACCATCGGTAAAGGTCTGTTGAACTTCGGTACGAACCACTTTATCAGCACCACCGCACACCGCTGCCGCATCAACCGTTTTAGCCTGGCCAATTCCGCTGACAAAGAAGTGATGCGTCGTGATTTGTTTTGGAGTTTCAGCAATATCTTTGTTAACTGAAAAGGTTTGCTGTGCACAACCTGATAACGCCACTGCTGCTACAACTGCCATCATTAACTTTTTCATAACAACCCTATTTATTATATGTGAACTGCGCGTAGCTTCGCACTGTAATAAAAGATTGTGAAGTCCTGACCGTGTGTATATGAGAATTTTCGCGCACTCGTTTCACTACCGTTTAGCAGCGGTTACTCGCTATATAATGAAAATATCGGCTGCAGGTTTCCACTGGCTATCAAAAAATGGCATCAGCGACGCCGGACGATAAATTTGCATGCCCCATTGGCCTTTACTGTCCTGAACAGGTAACGGGTCAGGATGGTTAATTCGGGAAATGGCTGAATGATGGATGGCCAGATCAGCCGATGCAGGTCGTTTAAACTTACGCACTCCAAGTGGATACTTAATCTTGTACCACTCGCAATGGATTTGCCCACAGAAGTCAGACACCCAGTTGGCAGGCTGGATTTTTAAACCCAGATTAACCAGCTCATCCCGCAGCCATAAATACGCACCATTGGATAAACCATTACCATTATTCACGTTGCTATAACCACCACCGACATCAGCATGAATACCGGGGAATAGCACCTGGACGATATTCTTTCTTTGATCCCAATAGGTCGGGGTAAAGTCCCGCCGCATTTCATCAATGGCTAATGCCTGTCTGCCATATTTCACGTGTTCGCCGAGGCGGGTATCAGTAAAACGATAAACGTCAACGCGCTCATCATTCATATATCTGGGGATACCTAAAGCCCCAACGGTTTCCCAGACAGCCACAGCTTCTACGGGAACAAAATAGAGCATCTTCTTAGGATCGATTTTATCGTGCAGAAAGTAGGGCGCATCACGAATGATTTTATTCAACAAACTGCTATCCACATCAGAATGTTCCCGATAGCTTCTCCATACGGCAGTGCCAAGTCGATAGGCTTCCTGTTTATCATTGCTCAGGTCGTATTGTGTGGCATCCAGCAGTCCACATTTACCAATCATGCCCGCAAGCGCTCGCACCGTATACGCGCCGCGGCTAAAACCAATCAGATAGATCTTGTCTCCTTTTTGGTAATTTCTGCTGATAAAGGTATAACCGCGCACGATACGTTCAACCATGCCTGCGCCGAAAACGCCACCCAGTATTTTTTCTAGCCAGTTATTAGAGTCACCGACCCCATGCAGATATTTACTCACCTGATAAACATCGCCAGATTTTGTTTTGGCGATTTTTTCCTGCTCATTACGTAGAAACATATCAGGTTCATCTGCTGCTCCATCAAGCTCCGAAAATAACCGCAAAACATTCGTCCTGTCAGGAATGTTATCGCCGTTGTCATCATTTCCTGGCCCGTTCCAGGTACCATCTGCGCAAAAGACAATATTCTTGCTCATATCAGGCCTCATTTAGATAGGGATAATCAGTGGCAGGCTTAGCAAATAAAACGCCAGCAGCGTTACAACCTCAAATCTGCTAACATGCGCGCCAGACGCTGTCTGACAGCCCATTAATTGAGAGTATAATTGTGACATCTTTTTCTACCCTAAACGTTCTGCCTGCAGAACAACTCGCCAACCTCACCGAACTTGGTTATCACACCATGACGCCTGTTCAGGCGGCTGCATTACCCGCGATTCTGGCTGGGAAAGATGTCCGTGCACAGGCAAAAACCGGCAGCGGTAAAACGGCGGCTTTTGGTCTGGGTTTGCTGCAACACATTGATGCAAGCCAGTTTATTACTCAATCTTTAGTGTTGTGTCCTACTCGTGAGTTGGCCGACCAGGTGGCTAAAGAATTACGCCGTCTTGCGCGTTATATGCCAAATATCAAAGTGTTGACGCTTTGTGGCGGCCAACCGTTTGGTGCACAGCGCGACTCATTGCAACATGCTCCGCATGTGATTGTGGCAACGCCAGGCCGTTTGCTCGATCACCTGAAAAAAGAGACAGTGAAATTAGATGCCCTGCAAACGCTGGTGCTGGATGAAGCCGACCGTATGCTGGACATGGGTTTTGCCGATGCCATTGATGAAGTCATCAGCCATGCGCCGCAAGACCGCCAGACCTTACTGTTCTCTGCAACGTGGCCTACAGCGATTGCCTCCATTAGTTCTCGTGTGCAGCGCACGCCGGAGACTATCGAAATTGACTCAGTAGACGAATTGCCATCTGTTGAGCAGCAGTTTTATGAAATCTCACGCAGCGGCAAAATCAGCCTGTTGCAAAAATTACTCAGCAAGCATCAGCCTGCATCTTGCGTGGTGTTCTGTAATACCAAAAAAGATTGCCAGGCCGTTTGCGATGCGTTGACTGAAAGCAACCAAAGTGTGCTGGCGCTACACGGCGATATGGAACAGCGAGACCGCGACCAGACGCTGGTGCGTTTCGCCAACGGCAGCAGCCGTGTGCTGGTGGCGACCGATGTTGCAGCGCGAGGGCTGGATATTAAAGCGCTGGAAATGGTCATTAACTATGAGTTGTCATGGGATCCGGAAGTTCACGTTCACCGCATCGGTCGTACCGCGCGTGCGGGTGAAAGCGGTCTGGCGATTAGCCTGTGTGCTCCAGAAGAAGCACAACGTGCCAGCGTGTTAGCTGAAATGCTGAATTTGTCTTTGAACTGGCAACCCGCGCCAACGGGCGGCAGCATCAAACCGCTTGAAGCCACTATGGCTACGCTGTGCATCGACGGTGGCAAGAAAGCGAAAATGCGTCCGGGCGATATTCTTGGTGCATTGACCGGCGATATGGGGCTGGATGGGGCGGACATCGGCAAGATTGATGTTCATCCAATGCATGTTTATGTTGCGGTGCGTGAGTCTGTGGCGCGTCATGCCTGGAAACAATTACAGCAGGGTAAAATCAAAGGCAAATCAGTCAAAGTGCGTTTGCTGAAGTAATCCTGTAACCCTCTCCCTGGCACTGCAAAGTCCAGGGAGAGGGATATCATCACTCCCTGGCGACGGCGTCCAAAACCCGCACCAACTGAGTCACAAAGCCATATTCGTTATCGTACCAGGCCACGGTTTTAACCAACTGCAAATCACCAACTTCCGTCACTTCTGTTTGAGTCGCATCGAATACTGAGCCGAAATTGGTACCGACGATATCAGACGAAACAATTTCTTCATCGGTATATCCGAATGATTCACTGCCTTCGGTCGCTTTTTTCAGTGCGGCATTAATCTCATCGACCGTCACTTTTTTATCCAGAATCGAAACTAACTCAGTCACTGAACCTGTCAGGGTCGGCACTCGTTGCGCATGTCCTTTGAGTTTTCCCTGTAATTCTGGGATAACCAGCCCAATGGCTTTTGCTGCACCGGTGGTATGAGGAATGATGTTTTGCGCGGCGGCGCGAGAAGCACGCAAATCTTTGCCACGCGGACCATCGACCAATGATTGCGTGCCGGTATAAGCGTGAATCGTGGTCATGGTGCCAAGTTTAATACCGAAGTTGTCATGCAGAGCTTTCGCCATCGGGGCCAGACAGTTAGTGGTGCAGGACGCGACGGAGAGTATTTTATCGTCAGGCGTAATGGTGTTGCAGTTAACATTGAAAACAATGGTTTTCATATCGCCAGCGGGAGCAGAAATTAATACTTTTTTCGCGCCAGCCTCCAGATGTGCACTGGCTTTTTCTTCCGATGTGTAGAAGCCGGTACATTCAACGACTATCTCAACGCCATCTTTCCCCCAGGGAATATTTTTGGCGTCTTTCTCGGCGTACACCGCAATTTTCTTGCCGTTAACCACCAGCGAATCATCGGTGTAATCCACCGTGCCATCGAAGTTTCGATAGCTGGAGTCATGCTTAAGCAGATAGGCCAGAACTTGTGGCGAGGTAAGATCATTGATTGCAACGATCTCCACCTCACTGTTAGTTTCCAGCACGCGGCGCAATACCAGCCGACCAATACGACCGAAACCATTAATACCGATTTTATTCATGACCAGAACCTCATCTCTAACCGTTGGAAGATGCTTAAATCTTAATCAACAGTAGTGATAGTTCAGAATTGAGGGTGTCGCAAACCGGTGTCGTTGAGGTAAATGATAATGAATTCCATCAGATGTTAATGATTTTTAGAGGAATTGCGGCTATCCTGGAAAAATCATTGTGACAAAGCAGGACACTCAAATGCGTAGCAAATACACAGCGTTACAGATAACGCTTCATTGGCTGGTTTTTTTACTGGTAGTGGGGGCGTATTGCGCGATGGAATTGAAAGGTTTTGCACCGCGTTCTTATCGGCCGATCTTTAACGCCACCCACGTCACTTGCGGGATTAGCGTATTCTTTTTAATGATTGCGCGTCTGTTGGTGCGTATTAAATACCGCGCGCCGGCGATAACACCGAAGCCGCACCCGGCCATAACTGGAATGTCGCATTTGGTCCACACCATCATCTATTTGATGTTTATTATTCTGCCAATCCTCGGTTTCTTAACCGTGTATTTCAAAGGTAGCAACTGGTCAGTGTTGGGTATTCCGATGCCACATGCCATTGAACCTGACGAGGATATGGAATTCACCATCAAAAGCTACCACATGCTTATCGCTAATATTGGTTACTTCGTCATCGGCATTCATGCTTTTGCGGCACTTTTCCATCATTATGTGTGGAAAGACAACACCTTGTTGCGCATGATGCCGGGTAAAAAAGACTGAGTCTTCTTTATACAAGATACCCCACCCAAACAGTGGGGTATTTTTTATTGATATTCGGCAAACCCTCGGTCGGATTCTGTTTGACCCACATATTCAAAAGGCAGCAGCTTGAGTATTAGCTCATCATAATGCCAGCCTTGCGCATCCCGGGTGAGGGTGTGTCCGGGAACGAGGCAAACATCAGTTACGCATCGCACGACAGCATATTTACCATCATCGAACGCAACCCTGTGAATACAAACATTTGGAGTGGCTGAGCACAGGCATCTCACTTCCAGAATCGATCCTGCTTTTCTCTTCTCTGTATGCTTTTTCATCTTGCCCCCTTGCGGGAAGAATGAGTCAACAATTGATACTGAAATCCAGTCGCAGTAACGTTTAGGATCGCCTTACCGTCCATTATGATTAGACTGCTGCAACACCAGGTAGTTCGTTTTTTGAACAGTCCGCAGGTGTGGGATTCGTTTCCCAGAGGTTATTTCTTTCTTAGCCTTACAACAGTGCTTAGATAAAGAGGGAGGATGAGTATTTGAATCTTTCTTGAAATCCTGAACTCAATGATAAAAGGCATTAAAGCTTTACGTAATTGCATTTGATCCTGAAGTGAAAAAATGGCCTGCCTATTCTTAATCAGCATGTATTTTATTAAGTTAAATACTCTTTGAACCGTTGGGAAAAGTATGGCTTTTGTTTCAGGGCTCTCTTTTGCCAGAAGAGATAATTGGGTTGCAACATACACCAAATCAGAAAGATCGTTTTGTCTAAAGGTCTGGGTGATACTTTTTTTATGAAAACGATACCAGATAAGTGGTTTGTTGATGCCAAAAATGCATTTACTTTTCAAATACAAAGCAGGGACAGTGCTCATGTCCTCATACAATCGGCCAACTGGGAATTCAATGCCATTAGCAAGGAATAACGACTTCTTATAAACCCTTGCCCATGGATACCATTTACAGCGTTGAAATGCAGGTTTCAATTGTTCAGAGGCAAAGATTTGTTCTTTATCTTTATAAACAGCACAGTCAATGTGCTCGACGATATTCGAAATATCATTTTCAAACTGGTCAGCATTAAACTCGATAATATCAATCGAAGAATCATTTAGCAGGGGAGGGATTTGAGACCAAAAGTCCCGGTGATATAAATCATCGGAATCGAGGAATGAAATATATTCTCCAGTGGCTATGCTTAATCCTTTGTTTCTGGCAGCAGATAACCCCGCATTGTCTTGATTGATAATGATGAGATTTGTTTCAGGAAAGCGTTGCGTGGTGTCTGTTATAATTTCGCTGCTGTTATCCGTTGATCCATCATTGACAATAATGATCTGCACATCACTTTTGGCATTTGGGAGGACAGATTCCAGGCATTGTTCAATAAACTCAGCAGCATTGTAGCAAGGAATAATTATGCTTAATTTCATCCAATTTCGAAGCTCGTTTTTTGTTCGGGTTTTTTGGAGTATTGCGACATTTTAGCACTTCCCCATACGCTATGTATCGGTGGCTGTGTTCTGCCGTTCAACTCAAACTGGATTTAACCTAAATTTTTATGTTATAAAACCACAGTTTTAGTATGTTTATTTTGTTATAGGGAGAGTGGATGAACTGGTTGATGTACATGGGATGTTGGTGGAGCATAACGGCAACAGAAATTAAAAATACATTTGAACTCATTGCATTTGGTCACAGTTCAAGAATGAGAATTACAAAGGATGTGCTCAGAATTGTCATGCGAAAATACTGGGGTTTGAGTGTTGTAGTTGCTTGAAAAAATTCCATATTTTACTGATTTTGCTAGACTTACCTTTATTGAGTTATGACTTCCTGGAAAACCATGTGAAGAAAATCAATTTCTGGTATGGATATAAAAAGCCGTTGCTAATCATCATTGCCGCCACTTTATCGCTAACGCTAACGGGTTGTATAAATCATAGCCAAAGCCCTGCATCAACAAGAGGCATAAATAGTGTCTCAACTCCTTCGTCATCAGATAAAACACAGTTAAATGCTAATATTTCTAATTACGCTTATGAAATTAAGCGCGCGATAGAAGATAAATTTGACGACCCCGCTTCATATCGTGGGAAAGCCTGTTCACTTCGAATCAACCTCGCTCCAGACGGCGCCTTGATGAGTGTCAAAGCCGAAGGCGGTGATCCAGCCCTTTGCGAGGCAGCAATAGCCGCCACTAAAGTCGCTCATATCCCTGCGCCACCTAATATCGAAGTCTATGAAGTCTTCCAACATGCAGCGATTGATTTCCAACTCTAAAAATTAAAAACTGAATAACGTAGCCTCGGCATTTGCCGGGGCTTTTTTAATTCTCCATCAATATAACTCACTTATTTAAAACTGGTTTCTAAGGCCTGTCATGCGTACTTTTTTAATAAGCGCCGGCACAAATACTCTATGCTTTTCTGTGAGCATTTCCCTCACTCGAAAATCAGTGTACCATACCCCCCTATAGTATACGGAGGCCGCTATGCCACATTCACCTGAAGACAAAAAACGTATTCTGACTCGCGTGCGGCGGATACGCGGGCAGACGGAAGCGATAGAGCGCGCGCTGGAAAATGGCGATCCTTGTATCGCCATCTTGCAACAGATTGCTGCTGTGCGCGGCGCGGCTAATGGCCTGATGGGCGAAATGTTGGAAATCCATCTTAAAGACGAACTGGTCGCCGGAGAGACATCCGAGGATCAGCGGGCTGTGCGCATGGCAGAAGTCGGCCATTTAATCCGCTCTTACCTAAAATAAAACTCACATTCACCTGACGACGGAAAAAGAATATGAAATCACGTGCTGCTGTAGCATTCGGTCCGGGCAAACCTCTGGAAATCGTTGAAATTGATGTCGCACCGCCACAAAAAGGCGAAGTGCTGGTCAAGATTACCCATACCGGTGTTTGCCACACCGACGCATTCACGTTATCGGGTGACGATCCTGAAGGCGTTTTCCCGGCGGTATTGGGGCATGAAGGCGGTGGGATTGTTGTGGAAGTCGGTGAGGGCGTCACCAGCCTGAAACCAGGCGATCACGTCATTCCTTTGTACACTGCAGAATGTCGCGAGTGTAAATTCTGTAAATCGGGCAAAACCAACCTCTGTCAGGCTGTGCGTGCCACCCAGGGTAAAGGTTTGATGCCAGATGGCACCACGCGTTTCTCTTACAACGGCGAGCCGATTTACCACTACATGGGCACCAGTACTTTCAGTGAATACACCGTCGTTGCGGAAATTTCACTGGCGAAAGTGAACGAACAAGCGCCATTAGACAAAGTTTGTCTGCTGGGTTGCGGCGTGACCACCGGTATTGGTGCGGTTCACAACACCGCGAAAGTGAAAGAGGGTGATACCGTGGCAGTGTTTGGCCTCGGTGGAATCGGGCTTGCGGTCATTCAGGGTGCGGTACAGGCAAAAGCCGGACGTATTCTGGCAATCGACACCAACCCTGAAAAATTCAAACTGGCCACTGAAATGGGTGCCACTGACTGCATCAACCCTAAAGATCATGAAAAGCCGATTCAGGATGTGATTGTTGAGATGACTGACGGCGGTGTCGATTACAGCTTTGAATGTATCGGTAACGTGAATGTGATGCGATCTGCCCTGGAATGCTGCCATAAAGGCTGGGGTGAAAGCGTCATCATCGGTGTTGCGGGCGCAGGCCAGGAAATCAAAACTCGTCCATTCCAGCTGGTGACCGGTCGCGTATGGCGTGGTTCAGCGTTTGGTGGGGTGAAAGGGCGCACACAGTTACCCGGCATGGTAGAGGACGCGATGGCAGGTAAAATCAACCTCGATCCGTTTATCACCCACCGTATGCCGCTTGAACAAATCAACGAAGCGTTCGATTTAATGCACGAAGGCAAATCGATTCGTACAGTGATCCACTTTGGCGAGAAGTAACCGTTAAGGGCTCACCGCCAGACCGAGCCTCGCTGATTGCTCTAAACGGAGACAATCGGCGAGGTTTTTATCTCTGCAAAAGCGGCGCTGTTTCTCGCATCTGACGAATCTGCTTTTATGGTCGGCAGCGAGTTGTTAATGGATGGAGGCATCAGAAATCTATAATCAAACTGTGCTTTGCATCGTTAAATCTGAAAGGTGCCCGGGCGACGTTGTTTAACGTGGTAATGGTGCTCACGAACATCGGCGGCAGAATCTTCAGCGGCCTGACGTATTTCATCGCTATCGGCCTGATGGCGTAACAGCATATCCGCGCTTTTGACGACCAAATACAGATGGCCATGAGTTTGTGCTGCCGTCTGCCCTGAGAACAACGCCGCGCCGATCAGTAACAAAATCATCCCCAACTTTGACCGCAATTGCTTAACCATAACCATCTACCTCGTTAACTTTATCGCCTAAAGGTATAGGTGATTTCGATCGGTTACTATTCAACTTTTAGAAAAAAAGCAAAAGTATTGTCAGCAATGTAAAAGATCTATTGGTTAACTTTTAGTTTACGGTTGGTTGATTTATGACATGCGATGCTGCAACCCTTTTGCCCATGAAAAGGGCGCAACATCGGTATGAAAAGGAAGGGTTAGTGGGCGACTGATTTTGAGAAAAGATTAATGACTAACACGCCCAAAATGATTAGCGCCATACCTGCAATCGCAGGCCAGTCGAGTTTCTGCCCGAGGAATATCCAGCCCACTGCACCAATCAACACGATGCCGGCCCCGGACCAAATCGCATAAATGATCCCGGTAGGAATGGTACGCATAGTGATGGATAAACAATAAAACGCGACACCATAGAACAGAATGGTAATAACACTTGGCCATAAACGGCTAAAACCTTCCGATAGTTTCAGTGAGGTGGTTGCAATCACCTCGGCAATAATTGCCACAATAAGCCACATATAAGTCATGCCTGTTTCTCCCACAGATATTCAGCTCGCCAATGTAAAGATCAACGCCATTTCAGGCAAGAAAAGCTAATCCCGATCACAAAAAATTCTCATTTTCATTAACTCGATTAATCTGCCGTAACATTTGTAAATGCCAGTGAAAAACACTGGTTGTTTCCCTTATGATACAATTTAAATGATTTGAGATGATACCATTCATAGATTATTGCACTTTCCGTATTTATCCGATTGCTTTATGATACGGGTAACATGCGAAACCTTATTGCGTATGCGCCTGGACTCGTATGGAAGAGAGCAATGGGTTTTACATGACCTTTGGGGATAAAAAAATGGACTGGTTTGTTGATGACTTTTCAACGTATCTATATGGATTGAAAATTATCGCTATTACTCTGGCGATACTGATGTTAATTAGCGGCATCGATGACTTATTTATTGATATCGTCTATTGGGTTCGCCGTATATGGCGATCGGTGACGGTCTATCGCAAAAATGATTATCTGGATTACAAAGCCCTGTATGAACCACAGGAAAAGGCGCTGGCGATTATGGTTCCCGCGTGGAACGAAACCGGCGTTATCGGAAATATGGCCCGGCTTGCTGCAAGCTCCCTGGATTACGAAAACTATCATATTTTCGTCGGCACTTATCCGAATGATCTCGACACACAACGCGATGTTGACGACGTCTGCGCACGCTTTCCGAATGTCCATAAAGTGGTGTGCGCACGCCCTGGTCCCACCAGCAAAGCCGATTGTCTGAATAACATTCTCGACGCTATTTTGCAGTTCGAACGCAGTGCCCGTTTTACTTTCTCCGGCTTTATTCTTCACGATGCAGAAGATGTGATTTCACCACTCGAATTACGCCTGTTTAATTATCTTGTCGACCGCAAAGATTTAATTCAAATCCCGGTCTATCCGTTTGAACGTAAATGGACGCATTTCACCAGCCTCAGTTATCTGGATGAGTTTTCCGAACTGCACGGTAAAGATGTTCCGGTTCGTGAAGCTTTGGCAGGCCAGGTTCCGAGCGCAGGCGTGGGCACCTGTTTTAGCCGTCGTGCAGTATTAGCACTGTTGGCCGATGGTGACGGTATCGCTTTTGACGTGCAGAGTTTGACGGAAGATTACGACATCGGGTTCCGTTTGCGTCAAAAGGGCATGGAAGAAATCTTCTGCCGATTCCCGGTGGTGGATAAAAGTGACACCTCGAGTAAACCCTTTGGCCAGCGCGCCCGTACCGCTAATGTTATCTGCGTGCGCGAATATTTCCCGGACACTTTTACCACCGCAGTGCGTCAAAAATCGCGCTGGATAATCGGCATTGTCTTCCAGGGCTTCAAAACCCACCGCTGGAGCTCAAGTCCGGTTCTGAACTATTTCTTATGGCGAGACCGTAAAGGGGCCATCGCCAACTTTCTGAGCTTTGCCGCGATGCTGGTGATGTTACAGTTGGTCGCAATCATGATTTATCAGCGCAGCGTGGATGGGGCATGGCAATTCCTGTCGATCTTTGTCGGCGGCCCATGGCTCACCACATTGCTGTGGATTAACTTCGGGCTGATGACCAATCGCATTGTTCAACGCATGATTTTCGTCACCGGCTATTACGGGCTGGGGCAAGGGTTGCTGGTACTCCCACGTCTGTTCTGGGGCAACCTGATTAACTTTATGGCCAACTGGCGGGCAATTAAACAGGTTATTCAACACGGCGACCCGCGTCGTGTTGCATGGGATAAAACCACCCACGATTTCCCGACCGTCAGCGACCAACGTTCCACCCAGCCACTGGGTTATATCCTTGTGGATTCAGGCGTGATTACCCAACAACAACTTGAACAAGCCCTGCAAAACCGCATTCCGGGCCTGAAACTGGGCGGCAGCCTGGTACAAATGGGTTATATCACTGCTGAACAGCTTGCGGTTGCACTGGCAAAACAGGCTGAAGTGCCGATGGAGTCCATTGACTCACTGGCGCTGGATCCCCAGTTGATCAACAGCATTCCGGCTAAAGTCGCGCAACACCATGCGGTGCTGCCGCTGCGTATTGAAGGCGAGAATCTGATTGTTGCCTGCGAAAACGCCATCGATCCGGTTTCACTCTCTGCACTGAGCCGCAAAGTGGGTCGTCCGGTCAAATACGTCGTCGTACCTCGTGGTCAGGTAGTGATTGGCCTGCGCTACTGGTACGGTGCTGAAGAGTTACTGAAAGAAAAACGATTACTGGACAATGCCGTCAAGGAACAGCTTCTCAGCAAGTCACAAGCTGCAGACCTGTGGGATAAATACGTTTCCGGACAGTTGCTGTTTGCCGAAGTGCTGACAACCGAGTCCCATCTTAACGAAGCCGTGCTGCGCGCGGTGTTACTGCGCTATGAGCGCAGCGATTTGATGTTTGGCGAATACCTGGTGCAAGAAGGCGTTGTCAGCCAGCACGTGGTCAATCACGCACTCGAACAGCAGAAGAAACTGCAACCGTCCCTGAACCAGTTGCTGCAAAAGGCGGGCATTAATCCATTGCAACAGGCTCGTCTGGCTGGAGAGACGTTATGAATATCCGTCTGAACCCGCTGGCCGTACTGGTTTGCGGTGCATTGATTATGACGCCTGCACTGGCAGCAGAAGAAGGAACAAAACAAGATCTGGGCTTAAACGATTACAGCTACTTCAAGGTGTATCCGCATATTGAGCGGGCGCACAAAGCCATGAAAGCCAATGACGAAACGCGGGCGCTGAGTAGCTTTGAACATGCCCATGAAATGGCGCCTGAAAGTGTGCGTCTGTCATTATGGCTCGCAGAGGCTTATCGCTATTTTGGGCACGATAAGAAAGCGCAGGCATTTTTGAATGGCGAGCTCCAGAAACAACCGCAAAACCCTGATTTACAGCGAGCGCTGGCGGCCATTCCGGTTCCTGTTCCACGAGTAAACACCCTTGGGGATCTGCTGGCGCTGCAAAATAAGTGTGATGCAGAACCAGGCGTTGAGTGTCGCAGCCAGGTCGGAAACTATGCTATCAAGCTCAATCAGTTAGACATCGCTCGCGCCCAATTATCAGACCCGAAATTCCGTCACACCAAAGCGGCTCAACAGCTAACGGATAACTACATCCAGCGTGCGATTTACAGGCAGCAGTGGGCAGCAGCGGACCAGGGTTACGCGCTGTTAGATAGCGACGCCACCCTGACCGAGGCACAGTACCAGCAGTGGTTTGCCATCTTGCTACATATGCGTCGTGACCAGCGAATTCTGGATTTGCAAAACCAGGGCGTGATGAACAGCCCAGGGATGCAACTTGCCTATGCGCAATCGCTGGCGGAACGCCATGCGATAACGCCACTGCGCCACTATCTCACCAGCCGTCAGCCGGTGTTTACAAATCCTGCCGAAGAACGTAACTGGCTACGCTTACTGGCAACTTACTGCCAGGATCCCGGCAAGGCGGTTGCTAACTGGACGGTCAGATACCCGGAAAACCAGCAGTATCTGTTAACCACACTGGTACCCATACGTATCCAAAAAGGCGACTGGAACGGGGCGAGTGCCATGCTCAGCAAATTCCCGGATGAAGAGGGGCTTGATCAGCGCCTGGCGTTGAGTCTGGCTCGTAAAGACACTCAATCCAGCATGCAGTTAATCAGTAAAATCAACCAGACGCGCGGCTTGTCATCGCAAGAGCTGGAAAGAGCCAGTTACCATCTGGTTGCTATGGGCCAGGGGAAAATGGCCACTGACTTGCTGCTGCATTACTGGCCGTTTAATCAGGCTGGTGAATGGCAGGATTCGCTCTCGATGCGTTTGTACGGCCAGCTTGAGCGTCATCCTGAATGGCTTTCAGCGCAAAGCAGAGCACGTCTGCAAAACCCCTTACCGACGGCCACACAACGTATGGCACAGGCGCGGTTGTTTCAGGGGCCACAAAACTGCGCCATCGTGCGCAATCTGCTAGGCGATTTGTCAGCACAGTATGATGCCGAAAGCTGGTCGCATCTGGCGCAATGCTATCCGAACCAGCCTGGTCTCGCGCTGTATGCCGCGCAACAAGCGGTGGCGCGTGATCCCGCACCCTATTATCAACGGCAGGTGGCTTATCTGGCGTATGACGCAGAAGATTATGCGCTAGCCAAAGCGAGTTGGGCGCGCGTTCCCGCGTCAGAAAGACCGAATCTGAAAACAGACTCTGCGCCAGAAATGGATGACGCCGCACGAGGCTTTGCGCTGTTAGCGCAAGGAAACCACGCTGAAGCCCGCGACGCACTGGAAAAAGCCCGTGTTACTCATCCGGACTCACCGGAAATCCTGCGCCAACTGGTGTATCTCAACGAGCGTCTGGACAATAAACCGAAAACCCGTGAGTACAGCGAACGGGTGGTGGATGACATTGATAACACCCTCACGCCGCAGCAACAGCTGAGCGATAAACAGAAGGCAGACCGCTTTGCGTTCCGCCGCATCCATGAGGACAGTCAACGTCGTTGGACCTTCACATACGATGGTTCATTCGGTTTAACTCCAGATTCCATCAATAGCGGTGGTGGCAGCAACGGTGTTCAGCAGGGCAAAAATTATCGCAGCTATCAGCAGTTCGAGGCGGAGTATCGAATCGGTAAAAACCAGCTTGTCGACGGCGATCAGCTTTCCGTTTACAGCCGTGTGTTTGCCGGGAGCGATGATAACGGCAGCCACAGCTTTATGCCGGTTTATGAGCCGATGCTCGGTCTGGGCGTGCGCTGGAAACCGCTGCGTGACCAGGTTATTTATCTGGCGGCTGAACAGCAAATTCCACTGAGCCATAACGGCGGTAAAAGTGATGTGATGTTGCGCGCCAGCGCCTCATTCTTTAATGGCGGAAAATACAGCGATGACTGGCATCCCACCGGAAAGGGCTGGATGGCGCAAAACCTGTATCTGGATGCGGCGCACTTCGTGAAAGCTGACTATCAACTGTATACCGCGGATTACCGCATGAGCTGGCATCAGAAAGTGAACAACCACCAGACGATTGAGCCTTACTGGCATGCGCAGTATAACGCCAGCACCGACAGCCCTTATCGCGATAATACGCTGGGAGGCGTCGGGGTGCGGCTCAATAGCTGGTTTGGCGATTCGCGCTACAGCGCTTTCCCGCACAAGGTCAGCGTGGGCCTGGAATATCAACGGGCACTCTCCGGGCATAACCGTGAAACCGATTCAAAAAATAATCTCTTCCTGACATTAGGAGCGCGTTGGTAATGATGAAAATCCTTTTAACCACCTTGCTTCTGGCCGCACCTGCGAGCCATGCCATGAATGCCGTGATGTATCAACCTCAACTGCGCGATACCAACGTCTCCGATGCCCAGTGGCAAAGTGTAATGAGCAAACTTAAAGGGCAGGGAATCGACACTCTGGTGTTGCAGTGGAGCCGTTACGACGAGGCGTTTACCGGTGGGGGATCTCGCGACTGGCTTGAGCATAAAGCGAAAATCACTACCGCAAGTGGTCTGAAACTGGTTATCGGTCTTGCGGCGGATGGGCAGTTTTTTGAGCGACAAAAACAACCGCAACCGGCACTCGAAAACTATCTCAACCAGTTACGCGCCAGGGATGTTGCGGTCGCCCGGCGTTGGGTAGAAGTGCTTGGGGAGAAGTCGATTGCTGGCTGGTATATCAGCAGTGAACTTGATGATCGAAGGTGGCGTAACCCGCAAATGCAGCAGGTCGCTGAAAACTGGCTGCAAAAAACGCGGGTATCGCTGGAAGCCGTCGCGGATAAGCCCGTTGCGGTCAGTAGCTTCTTCGCCGGAAACATGACGCCGGATTCCTACAACAAATGGGTTACCACGCTGAGCCATAGCGGTGTAAAGGTCTGGGTGCAGGATGGCGGGGGAACGCAGGTGTTAACGGACGCTGAGCGCGCGTTGTATCTGCAAGCGCCCTCTGCGGGGAAGGTTATCGAGCTGTTCCGCCAGGACAAGCAGGCCAAAACGTTTACAGCGCAGCCTGCACCGGCGGCGTATCAGCAGAAATGGATGTCGACTCCGGTCCCGCATGGGCAGGACCGGATTTACTTTTCATTGCGTTATATGAGTGCCGCCAACGGGGTGTTGGCGAGGTAAAACTTGTGTCGGATGACGCTGCGCTTATCCGACCTACGGTTGTTGCTTATGTCGGATGACGCTAACGCTTATCCGACCTGGGATTTGGGTTTTGATGTTGGGTTTTGTAGGGTGGATAAGCGTTAGCGTCATCCACCGTTTTCGTCTCAGGATTTAAACCCCGCCGCGCTCATCAACAACCGGAACCCCATCCCCACGGCGGTCAGTGCCAAAACACTGCCGCCCCATAACACCACCATCCACATCAAACGAATACCCACCTGCTTCATCAGTGATACCCCTCGCCATGCGGTACTTTTCCGCGAAAAACGTAATAACTCCAGAAGGTGTAAACCAAAATAATCGGGATAATAAACAGCGCGCCAACCAGCATAAAGCCCTGGCTTTGTGGCGGTGCGGCGGCCTGCCACAGAGTTATCGACGGCGGGATCAGATACGGCCAAATGCTGATACCCAATCCGCTAAAACCGAGGAAGATCAAACCCAGGGTGAGCAGAAATGGCGTGCTGTGCCAGCTAGTTTCGCTGCCGGCTGATTTCCATATCAAGGCGCTACATATCAGCACTAAAATCGGTACCGGCAACAGGAACCAGAGATTCGGCAGACTAAACCAGCGAGTCGCAATTTGCGGATGTGACAGTGGCGTCCAGATGCTGATCACCGCGATGATCATAAGCATCATAATCAGCAATGGTTTTATCAGTTTACGCATGGTAGTGAGCAGTGGATCTTCGCTTTTCATCACCAGCCAACTGGCACCCAGCAGCGCATACGCCACCACCAGTCCGAAGCCACAGAACAGATTAAACGGTGTTAACCAATCGAGCTGGCTGCCGCTAAAAGTTCGGCCCGTCACCGGGAAGCCTGAAATCACTGCACCGACTACTACGCCCTGGCAAAACGTCGCCAGACTCGAACCGCTAATAAACGCTTTGTCCCAGAATGGCCGGTGAGCAGGCGTGGCTTTAAAGCGGAATTCGAACGCCACACCACGGAAGATCAGCCCGATAAGCATCAATGAAAGCGGAATAGTCAGCGCATCAACAATCACGGCATAAGCCAGCGGGAAGGCACCAAACAGTGCTGCACCTCCTAACACCAGCCAGGTTTCGTTGCCGTCCCACACCGGTGCAACGCTGTTGACCATCACGTCGCGGTCTTGCGCATCGCGCACCAACGGGAAAAGTATCCCAATACCGAGATCAAAGCCGTCCATCACGATGTACATCAGGGTGGAAAACACAATAATCACAAACCAGATAACTGACAGATCGATGCCCATTAACGTGGCTCCTCAAGTGAGTCTGTAACCGCCGAAAGCGGGCGAGAGGGAGTGCCGTGAGCAGAAGGTGTATCGTCATCAAATGGCTGCGGGCCTTTCCTGATAAGCCTGACCATATAGCTGTAACCCACGCCAAATACCGACATGTACACCACAAAGAACGTCAGCAGGCTGATGCTCATCTGCAAATTCCCGTGCGCTGAAACGGCATCTTTGGTGCGCAACAAGCCATACACCACCCACGGTTGGCGGCCCACTTCGGTTGTCACCCAGCCTGCAAGAATCGCAATCAGCCCGGATGGCCCCATCCACAACATAAAGCGCAGGAATGGGCGGCTTTCGTATAACCGGTGGCGATACCGCAACCACAAGCTGAACATGCCCGCCAGGATCATCAGCATGCCAAGTCCCGCCATAATGCGGAATGACCAGAACACCATGGTGGAATTTGGCCGGTCTTCTTTCGCGAACTCTTTGAGCGCGGGAACTTGTTTATCCAGGCTATGGGTAAGGATCAGACTGCCAAGCGCCGGGATTTCCAGCCCGTAACGCGTGCGTTCCTGTTCCATATCCGGCCAGCCAAACAGCAACAGTGGCGTGGGTTCGCCAGGCACGTTTTCCCAGTGCCCCTCAATGGCGGCAATTTTCGCCGGTTGGTGCTTCAGAGTATTCAGGCCGTGCATATCACCAATCATCGCCTGCAGGGGGGCGACGATGAGCGCCATCCACAACGCCATCGAAAACATGGTTTTGACCGCTGGCGTCTTATTGCCGCGCAGCAAATGCCATGCCGCCGACGCTCCGACAAAAAACGCACTGCTCAAAAACGCTGCCACCGACATATGCAGCAAGCGGTAGGGGAATGACGGGTTAAACACCACCGCAAACCAGTCGACCGGCACCACCTGGCCATTGTGGATTTCAAACCCTTGTGGCGTCTGCATCCAGCTATTGGATGCGAGGATCCAGAAGGTGGACATCAATGTGCCGAGTGCGACCATACAGGTAGCAAAGAAATGCAGCCCCGGCCCGACGCGCTTCCAGCCAAACAACATGACGCCAAGGAAGCCTGCCTCAAGGAAAAACGCCGTCAGGACTTCATAAGTGAGTAACGGCCCGGTGATGCTGCCAGCGAACTGCGAAAAGCCGCTCCAGTTAGTACCAAATTGATAGGCCATGACCAGGCCAGACACCACGCCCATGCCAAAGTTAACGGCGAAAATCTTCGACCAAAAATCGTAAAGCGAACGGTAAACCGGATTTTTTGATTTCAGCCACAGCCCTTCCAGCACCGCCAGATAACTGGCAAGCCCGATGGTGATGGCCGGGAAAATAATATGGAAGGAGACCGTAAAAGCGAACTGGATCCTTGCCAGATGAAAAGCGTCTACATCAAACATGCACAACCTCATAGCACAATAACTTCGAGGCTATGTTAGAGCGTTGCGCAGCGATTAATCAGAAACAGAAAGCGGTTATTTAACTATAACAGTTTGCATAAATGGCGTATTTTTAGATGACTGATATAGACAGCAAGCACAGGTTTACCATGAAGAAATACCAGCAACTTGCGCAGCAAATTATTGACCAGATTGCCCTTGGTGCCTGGTTGCCAGGGGGTAAACTTCCGTCACTACGTGAGCAGGTGACGATGAGCGGCATGAGTTTTATGACGGTCAGCCACGCCTATCAAACCCTCGAAAGCCAGGGCGTGATTGTCGCCAGGCCGCAGTCGGGTTATTACGTGGCGTCCCGACCCGCTACACGCAGCACGCTTGCACCCGTGAAAGTGACACGCGACGAATCAGTGGATATTAATACCTACATTTTTGATGTGTTGCAGGCCAGTTGCGACGCCACCGTCGTGCCATTCGGCTCGGCTTTTCCTGACCCGCGTTTATTTCCCCTTCAACAATTGAATCGCTCGCTGGCGACGGTCAGCAAAACCGCCACCGCCATGAGCGTGATTGAAAACCTGCCGCCGGGTAACGAAGCCTTGCGGCACGCTATTTCCCGGCGCTATGCGCAGCAGGGAATGCAGGTCTCGCCAGAGGAAATCGTGATCACCGCTGGTGCGCTCGAAGCGCTTAATCTCAGTCTGCAAGCGGTTACCGAACCCGGGGATTGGGTCATCGTTGAAAACCCCTGTTTCTATGGGGCGCTACAGGCACTGGAACGTTTACGTTTAAAGGCGCTTTCCGTGGCCACCGATCCGCAAAATGGGATTGACCTGGTCGCCCTGAAACAGGCGCTTAATGACTATCCGGTGAAAGCCTGCTGGTTAATGACCAACAGTCAAAATCCGCTTGGCGTGACACTGTCACCTAAAAAGAAACAACAACTGGTAGCGTTACTACAGCAGCATAATGTCACGCTGATTGAAGATGATGTTTACAGCGAATTGTATTACGGGCGCGAGCGTCCGTTACCGGCCCGTGCCTTTGACGAGCAAGGCATGACGTTACATTGTTCGTCCTTTTCAAAGTGCCTGGTGGCGGGGTTTCGCATCGGTTGGGTAGCCGCAGGCAAACATGCGCGGCGTATTCAGCAACTGCAATTAATGAGCACGCTTTCCACCAGTTCGCCTATGCAACTGGCACTGGTTGATTATCTGGCGACCAAACGTTACGACACCCATTTACGCAAACTCCGCCGTGTTCTGGCGGAACGTAAACAGCAAACCTGGCAGGCGTTGCATCAGCATTTCCCCAGTGAAGTGAAAATTCATCACAGTGAAAGCGGCTATTTTCTGTGGGTTGAATTACCTGAATATATGGATGCCAGCCTGCTCAGTGAACAAGCGATTGCCGATAAAATCAGTATCGCCCCAGGCAAAATGTTTACTACGGGCGGCGCATGGCATAATTATTTCCGTCTTAATGCATCCTGGGCGTTAGGCGAACGAGAACAACATGCAGTCATTACGCTGGCAGGTTTAATTCGACAACAAATCAAGGAGTAAACATGGAATACCAGACCGAACGCCTTATTTTGCGCCCGTGGAAGCCCAGCGACCGCGAACCGTTTGCGGCAATGAATGCCAGTCCAGAAGTCATGCGTTACTTCCCAGATACCCGCACTCGCGAGGAAAGCGACACTATGGTGACTGCGATTGAACGCATACTTGCGGAAAAAGGCTGGGGTTTTTGGGCGGTCGAGGAAAAAAGCAGCGGGGCGTTTATCGGCTTTGTTGGCCTGAATATTCCGGGTTATGAATTGCCTTTCCAACCGGTGATTGAAATTGGCTGGCGTCTGGACAGTTCGTTTTGGGGCCAAGGTTACGCGCCAGAAGCGGCACGTAAAGCACTGGAAATCGGTTTCGACCAATTCGCAATGGACGAAATCGTCGCCTTTACCGCGCTGGAAAACCTGCCATCCCAACGCGTGATGGAAAAAATTGGTATGCGTCGTTGCGAAGAGTTTGACCATCCTGCTATTCAGAAAGGTCAGCCGCTGTGCCGGCATATTTTGTATCGCGTGACCAAAAACCAATTGCAATAAAGCGCGGGATATTCCACCGCGATCACAAAACTCTGCCGTATCAGCGAAACGCATCGATAATCGCACAACAATTCGATTACCGCCGTTGACGTTACGGCAGAGAAACTCCTATTGTCAGAAAACGCCGTTTGGTTTGCATAACGCCGTAAGGCATAAGGAGAGATGAATGCTATTTAAAGTTGAGATGACGGTAAATATTCCACTCGATATGCCGGTGGAAACGGCCGCTGAAATTAAAGCGCAAGAGAAAGCTTATTCACAGCAACTTCAGAATGAAGGTAAGTGGCGGCATATCTGGCGTGTGGCGGGGCTTTATTCCAATGTCAGCATTTTTGATGTTCAGGATGCCGAAGAGTTACACAATCTATTAATGGGCTTACCACTTTATCCGTATATGGACATTAAAGTTGATGCGCTGTGCCGCCATCCGTCATCGGTTCGCAGCGACGATAAATAAAAAAACTCAGCAAAAAAAATAGTTCTTGAACACATCTCGCAAATTTGCGACATTTTGTCGCATTGCGCGATGTTATGCGCGTAGACTTATTCACAACTGAAGGTCACATGGAGGTGATGGAGTATGAACATGGCTATTAGCATACGGTTAGATGACCAGTTTGTAGCGGATGTTAAAATTCACGCCGACGCCTGCAGCCGGAGTGTGCCAAAACAAATAGAGTATTGGGCGAAGATTGGGCAAATCGTAGAAGATAACCCTGATCTGCCGTACAGCTTTATTAAAGAAACCATGCTGGCACATAGCGAAATGGAAAATGGCAGAGTGCAAAAATATGTCCGCAGAACAAAACGGCAAAACCCTGACAGTGTATGAAACTGCTCGCTTTGGAAAGGCGCTGGAGAAACTGCCTGAGCCTTTCCAGGTGCAGGTGGAAAATGAAATTGACAAGGTCATCGCTGATCCAGAAATTGGTGAGCGAAAGAAGGGCGATCTTGGGTATTTACGGGTGCATAAATTCCATCTGAACAACCAGTTAGCGCTATTAGGCTATAACTGGCAGGATGCACGGCTTGAACTCTATCTGCTTAGCCTTGGCGCGCATGAAAACTTCTATGAAATGCTCAAGCGCCAGCGTAAATCAGACCTGCGACTCATTGAAACTCAGGGCCGATAACCGGCCCTTTTTTTGGCCGACGATCAGGACGTAATCTCAATCAGATTACCGTCCGGGTCGGCAATCACCGCCTCGTAAAAACCATCCCCCGTCCAGCGGGCTTCGTGGACTAAAGCGCCCAGCGGCTTTAGTTCTGCCACCAGCTTATCAACGGCTTCGACCGAACCGAGACCGATCGCAATATGTGCCCAGCCGGTGCGGTTATCCTCCAGAGCGGGTTTATTCACAAGCCCTGGGAGCGTCATGAGTTCCAGCGCCGGGCCGCTGCTCAGCGTCACAAAATGGGAGATAAACCCTTCGCGGCGCTTCGAGTGATAAGCCTCACCAATTTGAGCATTGAAATGGTCGCGCCAGAAAGCGCACGCCTTCTCAAGGTTATTGGTCCACAAGGCAATATGAGCAACCTGCATTTTTTACCTCCATCCATATGAAATTTCGATAGTTGCGTAATTCTGAGTGTGCATTTCAGCGCTTCGTTTAACGCTCACCTACACTTTAAAAATCATCCAGTTACCAAAGCAAGACTGGCATTTACCGTTAACCATTTACTGCGTTGTCTATCACAACCTGGTGAAATTTCCTGCCGCCAGCATGCTCGCCATATTTACGCAGACTATTGTTTTTTTACGGGGATTTTTTTTGCTCTTTCGGCACCGATTTCTCATGCCGTGCCGCCTTTATCATTCCGACAGGAGTAGCAGCAATGCGTACAAAACAGGCTATATGGACTCTATCCACACTCTGTTTGACCGTGCTTTCTGCACAGGCGGCAGGGCTTCCAGACAAAATTGGTGATGGCGAAGGGCAGCTCGATATTATCGCCTGGCCGGGTTATATCGAGCGTGGCGATACCGACAAAGCCTATAACTGGGTGACTGATTTCGAAAAAGAGACCGGTTGTAAGGTGAACGTGAAAACAGCAGCCACCTCCGATGAAATGGTCAGTTTGATGGCGAAGGGCGGTTATGACCTGGTCACCGCGTCGGGGGATGCGTCGTTACGTCTGATAATGGGCAAACGCGTGCAACCGATTAACACGTCGCTTATCCCAAACTGGAAAAATGTTGATCCTCGGCTGGTTAAAGGATCGTGGTTTAACGTCGACGGCAAAGTGTACGGCACGCCCTATCAGTGGGGGCCGAACCTGCTGATGTACAACACCAAAACCTTCCCAACCCCTCCTGATAGCTGGAGTGTGGTGTTCGTCAAACAAGATTTACCTGACGGTAAAACCAACCAGGGCCGCGTGCAGGCCTATGACGGGCCAATCTATATTGCCGATGCGGCGCTGTTTGTGAAAGCCACGCAACCGCAACTGGGCATTAACGACCCGTACCAACTGACGGAAGAACAATACCAGGCTGTCCTGAAAGTGTTGCGTGACCAACACGGCCTGATTCACCGCTACTGGCACGACACCACCGTTCAGATGAGCGACTTCAAAAATGAAGGTGTTGTCGCCTCCAGCGCGTGGCCATATCAGGCCAACGCCCTGAAAGGTGAAGGCCAGCCGATCGCCACGGTATTCCCAAAGGAGGGCGTCACCGGTTGGGCGGACACCACTATGCTGCATGCTGATGCGAAACACATGAACTGTGCCTACAAATGGATGAACCACTCGCTGACGCCGAAAGTTCAGGGGGATGTCGCTGCCTGGTTTGGGTCTCTGCCAGCGGTGGCAGAAGGGTGTAAAGCCAGTACTCTGCTGGGCGATAAAGGCTGCGAAACCAACGGCTTTAATTACTTCGATAAGATCGTGTTCTGGAAAACTCCGGTAGCAGAAGGCGGGAAATTTGTACCGTACAGTCGCTGGACCCAGGATTACATCGCCATTATGGGTGGCCGTTAAGCCTGGAGGCGTTATGCCGTACGCTGTGCAGTTTCATGATGTTTCGCGCCTTTACGGAGAGGTTCGCGCTGTCGATAACGTCTCGATTGATATCGAAGACGGGGAATTTTTCTCCATGCTCGGGCCATCAGGCTCGGGCAAAACCACCTGCTTACGCCTGATTGCCGGATTTGAACAGGTCACTTCCGGCGAAATCGCGATTTTTGGCAAACCGGCACAACACGTGCCGCCTTATCAGCGGGACGTTAATACGGTTTTCCAGGATTACGCCCTGTTCCCACATATGACGGTGCTGGAAAACGTCGCTTACGGGTTGATGGTAAAAGGGGTGGATAAAAAAACCCGGCTCGCCAAAGCGCAGGAAGCGCTTGAGCGCGTGGCGCTGGGTTTTGTTCATGCTCGTAAACCTTCACAGCTTTCAGGTGGCCAGCGCCAGCGCGTGGCATTAGCGCGCGCACTGGTGAATCGCCCGCGCGTGTTGTTGCTCGACGAACCTCTTGGCGCTCTGGATCTTAAACTGCGCGAGCAGATGCAGGGCGAGTTGAAAAACCTGCAGCGCGAGTTAGGCATCACCTTTATCTTCGTCACCCACGACCAAAGCGAAGCGTTATCGATGTCCGACCGCGTGGCGGTGTTCAATAACGGGCGTATCGAGCAGGTGGATACGCCACGTCAGTTGTATATGAAGCCGCGTACTGCATTTGTCGCGAGTTTTGTCGGTACCTCAAACGTGCTGCAACCGGCGCTTTCCGGGAAAGTCTGCGGTGAAGAAAAGTTATTTTCGCTGCGCCCGGAACATATCGTTCTCAGTGATGAGCCGGGCCACAGCCACGAAATCCGTGTCAGCGGCATGATTCAGGAAATCCACTACCAGGGTGCAGCAACGCGTTTTGAATTGCGCCTTCCGGATGGTGAAAAACTGTTGGTCAGTGAGGCGAATCCACAACGTATTATCAGCGAAGAGCGCTATCAAATCGGCCAGCAGGTCACCGCAGTCTGGCCCCGTGCGGCGATGGTTGCGCTGCAGGGGGAAGGATGAAATGGATATGAGTCTGCCTGCCTCCCATCCTGACAACCGCCTGATGCGGCGCGTCGCCACCTTTTTGTGGCAGCGCCCTGGCTTCTGGCTGGCCTTATTATTGCTGCCGCCGCTGCTGTGGTTTGGCGTGATTTACCTTGGCTCTTTGCTGACGCTGCTGTGGCAAGGGTTTTACACCTTCGATGATTTCACGATGTCGGTCACGCCGGACCTGACATTTGCCAACATTGCCGCACTATTTAACCCGGCTAATTACGACATCATCCTGAGAACTCTGACGATGGCGATTGCGGTGACGCTCGCCAGCGCGGTGTTGGCTTTTCCGATGGCGTACTTTATGGCGCGTTACACCAGCGGCAAGCTTAAAGCGTTTTTCTATATTGCCGTGATGCTGCCGATGTGGGCCAGTTACATCGTTAAGGCGTATGCCTGGACGCTGCTGTTATCACGCGATGGTGTGGCGCAGTGGTTCCTCGGCCATATGGGGCTTGAGCCGGTGTTAAATCTGATGCTGACCATTCCGGCAGTGGGCGGTAACACGCTGTCTACTTCCGGATTTGGCCGCTTCCTGGTGTTTCTCTACATCTGGCTCCCGTTCATGATTTTGCCGATTCAGGCCGCCCTTGAGCGTTTGCCGCCGTCATTGTTACAGGCGTCGGCCGATTTGGGCGCTCGCCCATCGCAAACCTTTCGTCATGTGATTTTACCGCTGGCCATTCCGGGTGTCGCCGCAGGTTCAGTATTTACGTTCTCACTGACGCTCGGTGATTTTATTGTGCCGCAACTGGTGGGGCCGCCGGGGTATTTCATCGGCAACATGGTTTATTCGCAACAAGGGGCGATTGGCAATATGCCGATGGCGGCCGCCTTCACGCTGGTGCCGATTGTCCTGATCGCCATTTATCTGTCACTGGTGAAACGACTGGGGGCTTTCGATGCACTCTGAACGCGCACCGTTACTGCTCAAAATTGCCGCCTGGGGCGGGGTGATCTTCCTGCATTTCCCGTTGCTTATCATTGCGCTTTACGCGTTTAACACCGAAGAAGCGGCGTTTAGCTTTCCACCTAAAGGGCTGACGCTGCACTGGTTTAGCGTTGCGGCGTCGCGAGGGGATATTCTCGAAGCGGTGACGTTGTCACTTAAAATTGCCTCGCTGGCAACTATACTTGCTTTGATACTTGGCACGCTTGCTGCAGCGGCATTGTGGCGACGCGAGTTCTTTGGCAAAAACGCCATCTCTTTATTGCTGTTGTTACCCATTGCTTTGCCGGGGATTATCACCGGCCTGGCGCTGTTAACAGCCTTTAAGATGATGAATTTTGAGCCGGGGTTTTTCACGATAGTGGTCGGACACGCGACATTCTGCGTGGTGATTGTGTTTAACAACGTCATCGCCCGTTTCCGTCGTACCTCATACAGCTTGATTGAAGCGTCGATGGATTTGGGTGCCGATGGCTGGCAAACCTTCCGCTATGTCATTTTGCCCAATCTGGGCTCGGCGTTATTAGCCGGAGGTATGCTGGCGTTCGCGCTGTCGTTTGATGAAATTATTGTCACCACTTTTACTGCCGGACATGAGCGCACCCTGCCGTTGTGGCTCCTCAATCAACTTGGGCGCCCGCGCGAAGTTCCGGTTACGAATGTGGTGGCGTTAATGGTGATGCTGATGACCACCATTCCGATTCTAGGGGCGTACTGGCTGAGCCGTGGCGGAGATGACGTCGCGGGCAGCGGTAAATAACGTTGAGAAGGGTATCACTATGCAAAGCCAATTATTGATTAATGGCCAGTTAGTTGACGGCCTGGGGGAAAAGTTGCCGGTCTACAATCCGGCAACAGGAGAAGTGCTGCTAGAGATTGGCGAAGCGACTGCGGAACAGGTGAATAATGCGGTGCTGGCTGCGGATAACGCCTTCGCGAGCTGGGGGCAAACTACGCCAAAAGAGCGTGCGGAACATCTGTTAAAACTGGCTGACGTTATCGAACAAAATGCGGAAGTGTTTGCCCGCCTTGAATCGCAAAACTGTGGCAAGCCATACCACTGCGTGTTGAATGATGAAATTCCGGCGGTAGTGGATGTGTTTCGCTTCTTTGCCGGGGCTAGCCGTTGCCTGAATGGACTGGCTGCGGGGGAATATCTCAGCGGGCATACCTCGATGATCCGCCGTGATCCGGTGGGCGTAGTGGCGTCTATCGCACCGTGGAACTATCCATTGATGATGGCGGCCTGGAAACTCGGCCCCGCACTTGCGGCGGGCAACTGTGTGGTCATCAAACCGTCCGAAATCACACCGCTAACTGCCTTTAAACTTGCTGAGCTTGCTAAAGATATTTTCCCGGCGGGCGTACTGAACGTGCTGTTTGGGCGCGGGCAGACAGTCGGTGATGCGCTGACCGGTCATCCAAAAGTCCGCATGGTGTCATTAACCGGCTCGATTGCCACTGGCGAACATATTATCAGCCATACCGCGCCATCAATTAAACGCACCCATATGGAGTTGGGCGGCAAAGCACCCGTCATCGTTTTTGATGATGCCGACCTCGATGCGGTGGTCGAAGGTGTGCGTACGTTTGGTTATTACAACGCAGGCCAGGACTGTACCGCGGCATGTCGGATTTACGCTCAAAAAGGGATTTACGACAAACTGGTTGAGAAACTGGGCGAAGCCGTCAGCAGCCTGAAATACGGGGCACCTGAGGATGAGTCTACCGAACTGGGGCCACTGAGTTCTGCTGCACACCTTGAACGCGTAAGCAACGCGGTGAATGCCGCGACAGCGCTGTCGCATGTCAAGGTCGTGACGGGTGGCGCGAAAGTCGAAGGGCCTGGATATTACTTCCAGCCAACGCTGCTTGCCGGAGCGAAGCAGGAAGATGACATCGTGCAAAAAGAGGTGTTTGGCCCGGTGGTGAGTGTCACTTTGTTTGATGAAGAAGAACAAGTCCTCGGCTGGGCGAACGATTCCAGCTACGGGCTGGCTTCTTCGGTATGGACGAAAGATGTAGGCCGCGCCCATCGCCTGAGTGCGCGTTTGCAGTATGGCTGTACGTGGGTGAATACCCATTTCATGCTGGTGAGTGAAATGCCGCACGGCGGGCAAAAACTATCGGGCTATGGCAAAGATATGTCGCTGTTTGGCCTTGAAGATTACACCGTGATTCGGCATGTAATGATAAAACACTAAGCTGAACTCAAGTGGCTGTTATATATTGCCTTAATATATCAGCCACTTTTTTTATGGCTCGATGAATAGTTTTTTTGTGCCAGAGACTGGAGATGTGCGTGGGAAGCAAAGCAAAAGATGAAGAACTGTATCAGGAAATGTGTCGGGTGGTCGGAAAAGTGGTGCTTGAGATGCGTGATTTGGGTCAGGAGCCTAAGCACATTGTTATCGCGGGAGTGTTGAGAACGTCGCTTGCCAACAAGAAGATCAAGCGAACAGAAATAACGGAAGATGCGATGCGTGCTGTGATAGATGCGCTAGCTTTTCAGCACTAACTCAAGATGTATTCCAGCCTCTGGGCTGGAAAGAGCCCGCAGTACCTCCATGAAGTGCCTCCCCGCAGTGCCAGCCTCATACCGAAGTCGTTAAACCTAATCAAAAGACGATATGGCGAGGAGGCTAAATGTCGTCATAAAAGCTCCTTTATTTATCGCCATCCAGAAGGGATGTTCCGTAAGAATTATCGACAGTGCAAAGCCAGCGGTTGTTGCTCTCGAGCCTGAACACATAGGTTGCCCGGCGTGTTGTTTCAACCATTCCACCGTGACCGTCAGGGAAGCGAAGCACGGTTTCCATGATAACCAGTGCATTGTCGGCACCTTCAATGACCTGCATTTCACCCTGTTCAACGATTAACTTATCCTGAAAGTAGTCAGATATGGCAATGAACGCTTTGCGGATATTATCTTTTCCTCGGGCTATCATGCCAGGCTTGACCACCAGCGCCGCGTCCTCCGCGTAGTACTCCATGAGCGAGTCAAAATCTTTCGCTGAGATGGCCTTGTCACATGCTTCAATGATCTGGCGTATCGGGTGTGGATGCATGACAACTCTCCTGTAAAATTAACCCCTGAGTGGCACCATAACAGCTTATTTCTGCAATAAAAATGCTCGCAAAAGCGAGCATTTTTATTTTTGGATAACAACGACCAAAAAGGGTGGATGACGCGGGTGCGTCAACCGCCAGAATGAAATGCTAGTGGTCAAGATACAGATAATGCATCCAGCTCGTCATGCGCAGTAGCACCTTACGCATCACTGAAACATGGCTAAAGTGGTCAGAATAAACGGCGACCTGGGCAAAAATCCCATCCGGTAACGCATCGACTTGTGCATTAGGTGCCAGTTCGATTATCGCCAGCACGCCATCACTGCCTGGTGTCAGCGTCAGTGATTGCAGCGTACCTTGCGCCTGATAAGAACCGCCAGGCACCACAGGCAAAACTTTCGTTAGTTTTCCCGCGAAAACTTGCCCAGGCAGGGCATTAAACACCACTTCAGCCTCATCACCGGCCTCTAAACGTAACAGCGAGTTTTGGCGGAATTGCGCAACAATCTGGCGTTTTTGCTGCGGGATAAACACCATCACCGGCCGTAACGGCAGGGCAGCCGCATAGGTTCCCGGGCGGATCAGCACTTGTGTCACGTAGCCGTCACTCGGCGCGCGCACAATCGTCTGGTTAAGGTTGTATTTGGCTTCAGCAAGTTGGGCACGCAAGCTCACAATCTGTGATTGCTCACCATTGACCGTGCTCTCTAACTGGCTTTTGATTTGTGACTGCTCGGCAACCGAACCTTTCACCAGTGCGTCCTGGGCGAGATAGTTCTGCCGGGCGTTATCAATATCGCTTTCAGAGAAGGGGTTAACCCGCGCTTTACTGCCCTGAAGGTAACGCTGGTAATCTTTATACAGTCGGTCACGTTCAGCACTGACACGAGACGTGTTGGCAATCGCCGCGTCGAGTTCAGATTTGAGCGACTCGGTACCATGAATAGCGGTGGTTAAATCGGCCTGAAGTCTGTCGACCCGCGTCTGATAACGAGTAGGGTCTAATTTAAACAGCACTTCACCTTTTTTTATCATTGTATTTTGTTTATCGGTAACCTCACTCACTATTCCTGTTACTTGCGGTGTTAATGGAATTGAAATAACCGCTTTTTGCGCCAGAAAAGTATAAGGGTGGTTGTAGTTCATTAATAAAATGAGCGCGCCAATTAAAAACACCCCTCCCAATGCGGCGGTCGGCACAGTCCATTTATTTACCGGTATTTTAAATATTTTGAATATCGACCATGCAACAGCGACATATGTCAGGATAATGAGTAAATCCATGATATTACTCCGATGGAGTTATTTTATTGTTGTCTAACTTTTGCTCCAGCTCAGTAACCCTTTGCTGTAACGAAGCCAGTGTCACCTCTGGGTTTTGCTGCATTCCCCAGCCCCGTTCAGGTCGATAGAGCGTGGCCCAAATCCATAAGAATGGCCATATAACATGCAGAGTAAACAAGCTCACCCAACCGGCAACATGGATTGCATCGGCATGAGGGTGATTCCGGGATTTAGCAATTAGATAAGGAATGTCATGAAGAATAATGATCCCATAGAAAATAACCAGAAAAACAAAAATAAGTACGCCGAGCGCAAAGTAATTAAGAAACATAACGACCTCAAACAGATAAGTAGAGTTCTTAATTAAAGATAGTCGTAATCTAAACGACGAGTAATGAATTAAAAAAATTTACTGTTTATCCTTTGTTTCTACTACTTCTAAAGAGGATGACACCGGAGTTTATCTCTTCAGCTAACATTTATGCGTTTAAACGAAGCGTTATCCAGAATTTCCTCGTGACAGTTAATTGGTTTCGTCACAAACTATTATGCAATCGTCAAACGAGGCGGAAAACAGGGAGTAAGTGGTCGCTAAAACTTGATCTGCGTCATAAAAAAGAGCATATTTTGCGGCAGGTTTTTTAGGCTACTAATTTATAAAAATGACTCTTTACCAGAAAATGTTAGCTTTTTACGCAGTCATGTCGTTGATAACCGCTGTGATCACATGGTTTTTGGCTCATGATAAAAAACGAATTAAACTGTTGAGCTCTGTGCTGGTGGGGGCAACCTGGCCGATGAGTTTCCCGGTCGCGTTAATGTTCTCGCTGTTTTAATTCGTTTTACGTTTTTAACCAGGATGCGTTATGAATGACATGACCTTTTTTCAGCGTTTTGAGAACGATATTGTTGCCGGTCGCAAAACGATAACGCTACGTGACGCCTCTGAATCGCACTTCACCCCGGGCCAGCAGTTGCGCGTCGGGCGTTATGAAGATGACGTCTATTTCTGCACCATTGAAGTGATAAGCGTGACGCCCGTTCTGCTCGACCAACTGACGGCCGAACATGCGCGGCAGGAAAACATGACGCTGCCTCAGCTTAAAGAGGTTATTGCTGAAATTTATCCTGGTTTGAATGAGCTTTACGCGATTGTGTTCAGGTTGGTAAAAGCAGCTTAAATAACAAAGGAAGGGGAGATCCCCCTTCCTGAAAACGAAGTTCGCTAATGACTGGCTTTCTTCAACATCTCATACAACTCATCTTTTAGCCGTAACTTCTCTTTTTTCATCTGTACGACTTTCTCGTTGTATCCCGTCCCTTGTGGCCCTCCCTTGCGTAAAATTTCATCGTCGAGCTGATTGTGCTTGTCAAACAAGCTGAGGAAACGCGGGTTAGTGGATTTTAGTTCGTTAATCAATTCACGGTACTCAGGAAACATTGCGAACCTCCTGGACTGTTATTTGGATAGATGATGAATGGAGTCTGACCCGGCAGTGGTTGCCACTTGCAGTGTAGGCACCGCTGCCTGTGAATTGGAAGCACCGCTTGGTAAGGGTTTGTCAATTTGCGATCCCTGAGGCGCGTTAACAATTGAGTGTAAAATTTCACCATCTCACCCCTTGCTTAACGGCAAAAATTGATAACGACAATCTCATTCTCATGTGCTAAAACATATCTATGATATATCTTAAGCGCCCTAAAATGAGAATCCAATGACCTTACAAACCAAACCTAATCTTCCTCAACGTGTAAAAAACGACATCAAATTCCGTCAGTTAACTGTCATTAGCAAAGAGACCATCGCAGGCTGTTTTTATCGCATCGTCTTTAGCAGCCCGGAGTTAGCGGGTTTTAATTCGCGTGGATTTGATGACCACGTGAAAGTGTTTTTCCCACCAGAAAGCGGTGATTACATTCGCCCGTCAGTCACAGATGACGGCATTGTATGGGGTGAAGGCCAGCGCCCACTTTCCCGCGATTACACCCCGCTCGAATTTAACGCCGAACGTAACGAACTGACGCTGGATTTTTATATTCATGACGGTGGCGTCGCCAGTTTGTGGGCTGAAAATGCCACGCCAGGCGACACATTACTGATCGGCGGGCCACGCGGTTCACTGGTTGTTCCGACCGATTACGCCTTCCAGCTCTACATCTGCGATGAAAGCGGTTTACCGGCAGTTCGCCGTCGACTGCTGTCCTTGCCAGAACATATTGCCCCAACCGTGCTGGTTAACAGCCAACACGCCCAAAGCCTCGACTATCTCAGCGAGTTTACACACGCTCAGGTTTACCGGCTTGATAGCGAATCACTCGCTCAACACGTCAGCCATATTGAATTCCCGGAGAATGACTATTTTGTCTGGGTCACCGGAGAAGGACGCGACGTCAAACAATTGAGCGATGAACTGCTGGAAACCCGCGGTCTGGACGGTGATTACGTTCGCGCTGTGGCTTACTGGCATAACAAATAAGGAAACGGATATGAGAATCCATCATCTTCATCATCGATTTTGTGCCAAACATGAACGTCACGAAAGACACGGCTTGCACGGTGGTCATGGCCATCACGAACATGGCGGCATGGAAGGGAAAGGGCGCATGCGTCGTGAACGTCTGTTTGATGCCAACGACATTCGTCTGCTGATCCTGCATTTCCTTTCAAGCAATTGCGCGCACGGCTATGAGTTAATCAAATCCATCGAGGCGATTGCTAAAGGTGAATATGTACCAAGCCCGGGGATTATCTATCCGAACCTCTCTTTGCTTGAGGAGATGGGATTGATAACGGCGGTGGAAAGCGACAGCAGTAAAAAAGCGTGGATGCTGACTCAAGAAGGGCATGCAGAACTCGCACTGCAACAAGAGCCTCTCACTCATATCATCGCTAAACTTGAGTCGTTAGGCGTTCTGGGGGATAACCGCCGTATTCCGGAAATACAACGTGCAATTCATAATTTTAAAGTTGCTTTGAATACCAAACTCGGCCATCCCGATCTCCCTAAAGAGACGCTGTACAAAATCATCGATACCCTAGATCAGGCGGCGAAAGACATCGAGCGGAGTTAATTTCGCCATTTCTCTGCAATGAAGCATAAAGTTTTAAGTAAATCTGCCGAAACTTTATGCTTCTGTTGTCATGAGAACGAAAGAGCATGTTAAATCGCATAAAAGTTGTAACCAGTCTTCTCTTTGTGTTGGGTTTATTTGGTGTCTTACAAATGACATCCGGCGGGTTGTTCTTCAGCGCGCTGAAAAACGACAAAGAAAACTTCACCGTGCTGCAAACCATTCGCCAGCAACAGTCCACGCTCAACGCTAGCTGGGTGGCATTATTGCAAACCCGTAATACGTTAAACCGTGCTGGCATCCGTCATATGATGGATACCAACAATATCGGCAGTGGTGCTACGGTCAATGAGCTGATGCTTATCGCCAGCCAGTCGTTAAAACAGGCGGAAAAGGAGTGGTCTGAATATGAAACCTTGCCACGTGATCCTCGCCAGAACGAACAATCCATTAATGAAATCAAGCGCAACTACGCCATTTACCACGGTGCGCTCGCTGAGCTAATCCAGTTACTGGGTGCGGGGAAAATTAACGAATTCTTCGACCAGCCTACGCAGAAATACCAGGACGGCTTTGAAAAAGAGTACGTCAATTATCTGCAACAAAATGACCGTCTGTATCAACTCGCGGTCGACGACAATAATCAGTCCTACTCGCAGGCGATTTGGGTCCTTATCGTGATTCTGGCTCTGGTTGCGGCGGCGATTGTGACTGTCTGGTTGGGCATCAAGAAAACCCTGATTGAACCGCTGCATCGTCTGATTGAAAGCATTCGCCACATTGCCAACGGTGATCTGGTGCGCACCATTGATGTGGAAGGCAAAAATGAGATGGGGCAACTGGCCGCCAGCCTGCGCCACATGCAGTCTGAGCTAATGAGCACGGTCAGCGATGTGCGTCACGGCGCGAACGCGATTTATAGCGGTGCCAGCGAAATTTCTATCGGCAACAACGATCTCTCTTCCCGTACCGAGCAGCAAGCCGCTTCACTTGAAGAAACAGCCGCCAGCATGGAAGAGTTGACCGCCACGGTGAAACAGAATGCGGAGAACGCGCGTCAGGCAAGCCAGCTGGCGTTAAGCGCTTCCGAAACCGCGCAGAAGGGCGGCAAAGTGGTGGATAACGTGGTGCGTACCATGAATGACATCGCCAGCAGCTCGAAGAAAATTGCCGACATTACTAGCGTGATTGACGGGATTGCCTTCCAGACTAACATCCTGGCACTCAACGCCGCCGTTGAAGCCGCGCGTGCGGGTGAGCAAGGACGAGGTTTTGCGGTGGTTGCCGGTGAAGTGCGTAATCTGGCACAGCGCAGTGCGCAGGCGGCCAAAGAGATTAAAGGTCTTATCGAAGATTCCGTCAGTAAAGTGGATACCGGTTCTACGCTGGTTGAAAGTGCGGGCGAAACCATGGATGAAATCGTCAATGCGGTGACCCGTGTGACCGATATCATGGGCGAAATTGCTTCGGCATCTGATGAGCAAAGCCGTGGTATCGACCAGGTTGGGCTGGCGGTTTCTGAAATGGACCGTGTGACGCAGCAAAACGCCGCACTGGTTGAAGAGTCTGCTGCAGCGGCTTCAGCCCTCGAAGAGCAGGCCAGCCGTCTGACTCAGGCTGTTGCGGTATTTCGTATTAACCAGGATGTGAAAACCGAATCCCGCAGCGTCGAACCAAAACTGACGCTCGCACCGACGATGGTGCGTAAACCTGCTGTCAGTGATTTAAACGAGAACTGGGAAACATTCTGATTTCCGTGATGTTAAGGAGGGGGATGGCGCTGGCGTTTATCCCCCTCGAAATTGAAAAACCATGTCGTATTAGCGCCAGCGATATCCGACATTGCTCTCTTATCCGCATAATCAGTACAGCCAGTTGTACTGCCGCAGAATAAATCTGCGTGTTTTCTCACATATTTCTACGCAAAAATCTTAATTTCCTGCCACCAGACAGAAAAGTTTGAGCTTATTCACATAAGCCCATCGTCTGCGCCCGCAAACTTGATTCCATCAGAGCAGACCGGAGTCCAGCCTAATGGAATTGAAGCCAATTGAATCAAGCATCGCTGAGTCAAGCAAAGTCCCCGCACTGACGCGATCTATCGAGATTATAAATTTCATCGCACAGCATGGGCCTTCAAGCGCCGCAACGTTGATGAATGAATTGGGTATCCCAAAAAGCACGCTTTATCTGCTGTTAGCGGAATTAAGAAAGCACCGCTTTTTAACCGTTGTGCAAGATAACTACTGCCTGTGGACGAAGCTTGTCGAACTCGCGGAACACGCTCTGAGTAAAATCGATCTGCGCGATCTCGCCCGCAAGCGGCTGACCCAACTGATGGAGCAGACCGGGCTGCTGTGCCATCTGGGAATTATTGATGGTGGTAATGCTTATTACATTCTCAAAATTGAATCTTCCGCCACCATCAGCGTGCGTTCCCATGAAGGGAAAAGTCTCTCTCTAAGCCGTTCGGGTATTGGCAAATGCCTGCTTGCCTGGCAGCCCTCGCCGCTGCGTGAAAATATCGTCGCCGGGATGGATTTCAGCCCAGCCACACCGACCTCGATTACCTCGCCAGAACGGATGCTGCAAGAAATTGAAAAAATTCGCTACCAGGGTTGGAGCTATGACCGGGGCGAAGATTATGTCGATGTCCGGTGTGTTGCCGCTCCTGTGTTTAACGGGCACAACACTCTCACGGCCGCTATCTCTGTGGTGGGCACCCGACTCCAGATAAATGATGACAATCGCGACCTGATTGCCAGCCAGACTATTGCCTGCGCCAAAGACATTTCCCGTTTACTCGGCTGGCGCAGTCCATTTGACCTGAAAGCCTCTTAACGTAATTGATAAGGAAATAAACAATGAACTTACCAAAAATCAAACAGGTTCGTGCCTGGTATCTTGGCGGCGCTACCGCGGAGAAAGGCAGCGGCGGGGCGGATTACCACGATCAGGGTAATCAGCACTGGATTGATGACCATATCGCCACGCCGATGAGCAAATATGCGCAATATGAGCAGTCACGCCAGTCTTTTGGTATCAACGTACTTGGCACCTTAGTGGTGGAAGTGGAAGCAGATAATGGCCAGACCGGTTTTGCGGTATCCACTGCCGGTGAAATGGGCTGCTTTATCGTTGAAAAACACCTCAACCGCTTTATTGAGGGCAAGTGCGTAAGCGATATTAAGCTTATCCACGACCAAATGCTGAACGCCAGCCTGTATTACGCCGGCTCCGGCGGCCTGGTGATGAACACCATTTCCTGTATCGATCTCGCGCTGTGGGATTTATTCGGCAAAGTGGTTGGATTGCCGGTCTATAAGCTGCTGGGCGGCGCTGTGCGTGACGAAATTCAGTTTTACGCCACCGGCGCCCGCCCGGATCTTGCCAAAGAGATGGGATTTATTGGCGGGAAGATGCCAACGCACTGGGGGCCACACGACGGCGATGCGGGTATTCGCAAAGACGCGGCCATGGTGGCGGAATATCGCGAAAAATGTGGTCCGGACTTCTGGTTAATGCTCGACTGCTGGATGAGTCAGGATGTGAATTACGCCACTAAACTGGCTCATGCCTGCGCGCCGTACAACCTGAAATGGATTGAAGAGTGTCTGCCGCCGCAGCAATACGAAGGCTACCGTGAGCTGAAACGTCATGCTCCGGCGGGCATGATGGTTACCAGTGGCGAACACCACGGCACGCTGCAATCCTTCCGTACACTTGCGGAAACCGGCATCGATATTATGCAGCCGGATGTGGGCTGGTGCGGTGGGTTGACCACGCTGGTAGAAATTGCCGCCATCGCAAAATCTCGCGGTCAACTGGTGGTACCGCATGGCTCTTCGGTCTATTCCCATCACGCGGTGATTACCTTCACCAACACGCCATTTAGCGAGTTCCTGATGACCAGCCCGGATTGCTCCACTCTGCGTCCGCAATTTGACCCAATCTTGCTTGATGAACCGGTGCCGGTGAACGGGCGTATGCACAAGTCGGTGCTGGATAAACCAGGCTTTGGCGTTGAGCTGAACCGGGATTTAAAACTCAAACGTCCTTATAACCATTAATCATTAATCATTAATCATTAACCATTCAGTGTCACCATTAACAGGGTATTCATACTCTTAAATAGTGACACTGTAACTTTTATTTGCCTCATTCAGAGGGAAACTATGATGGATTCTGCTATGAATTCCGTATTGAACAGCGCAGTTAAAAAGAACCGAGCACGCCTGATCCCCTTCATGCTCGCGCTCTATATTCTGGCATTTCTTGACCGCTCCAATATCGGGTTTGCGAAAGAGACTTATCAGATAGACACAGGGTTAAGCAACGAAGTGTATGCGTTGGGGGCGGGGATCTTTTTCGTGGTGTATGCCTTCCTTGGCGTACCGGCCAATCTGCTATTGCGTAAATGGGGCGCCCGGCGCTGGATTGGCGGCACAACCTTGTTATGGGGAGCGCTGTCGGCGGCGATGGGTTACGCCGATACCGAAGCGAAGTTTCTGATTGTTCGTACATTACTGGGTGCAGCGGAAGCTGGCTTCTTTCCAGGCATGATTTATCTCACCTCACAGTGGTTCCCGCAGCAAAACCGCGCTGCCATTATGGGGCTGTTTTATATGGGTGCACCGCTGGCGTTAACGCTCGGTTCGCCGCTGTCCGGTGCGTTACTGGAAATGCATGGGTTTATGGGCAGCCCAGGTTGGTTCTGGATGTTCGTGATTGAGGGGTTGCTGGCCGTGGGCGCGGGTGTCTTCACCTTTTACTATCTCGACGATACCCCAGAGAAAGCCCGTTTTCTGTCGGAAGAAGAGAAGCGGGTATTGCTGGCGCAACTGGCACTTGAAGACGAGAAAAAAACAACCTCTCGTTTTGTCGACGCCATCAGCAATAGCCGTGTCTGGCAACTTGCCATCATCTACATGACCATCCAGATTGCGGTATACGGACTGATCTTCTTCTTGCCAACGCAAGTGGCGCAGTTGATGGGCACCAAAGTTGGTTTTACCGCTTCTCTGGTCACGGCGATCCCCTGGATAGCCGCGCTGTTTGGGACCTGGTATATCCCGCGTTATTCCGACAGAACTGGCGATCGCAAAAATGTGGCGGCGCTGACGCTGCTCGCGGCGGGAATAGGTATTGGGGTTTCCGGTTTAGTCAGTCCTGTATTCGCTATTGTCGCGTTATGCGTCGCAGCCATTGGTTTTATTGCCGTACAGCCGGTTTTCTGGACGATGCCGACACAACTCCTTTCAGGTACAGCGCTGGCCGCAGGGATTGGTTTTGTGAACCTGTTTGGTGCGGTTGGCGGATTCCTCGCTCCGCTCATTCGCGTCAAAGCTGAAACTGCTTTTGCCAGCAATGCCGCTGGATTACTGGCGCTGGCGGGCATCGCCATTATTGGCTCATTGATTATCTTCACACTGCGCGTGGCAAAACAGGCACCCCTTGCCACAAATAACGAAAAGGAATCGGTATGAATTCAATTTTAACTAACCCTTTTAAGCAGGGCATCCTCAATAACGAGGTGCAGATTGGGCTGTGGCTGAGCAGTACTTCCTCATATTTGGCTGAAATTGCGGCGACTTCCGGTTATGACTGGCTGCTTATCGATGGTGAGCATGCACCGAATACCGTGCAGGATCTTTATCATCAGTTGCAGGCGATTGCCGCTTACCGCAGCCAGCCCGTCATCAGGCCGGTTGAAGGGCAAAGAAGCATCATCAAGCAAATGCTGGATATTGGTGCGCGCACACTGCTGATTCCGATGGTCGATACGCCCGAGCAAGCTCGCGAGGTGGTCAGTGCAACTCGTTATCCACCGCTGGGAACGCGCGGTGTAGGAGCCAGTGTTGCGCGTGCTGCACGTTGGGGACGAGTGGAAAACTATATGGCGCAGGCGAACGATGAGCTGTGCGTATTGATTCAGGCCGAAAGTAAAACGGCGTTGGATAACCTGGACGCCCTGCTTGCGGTTGACGGCATTGACGGTATTTTTATTGGCCCGGCTGATTTGTCTGCCTCACTGGGCTATCCGGACAACGCCGATCATCCGGAAGTGCAACGCATCATCGAGCAGAGCATTCGGCGTATTCGTCAGGCGGGTAAAGCGGCTGGTTTTCTGGCGGTTAACCCGGAAATGGCGCGCAAGTGCATTGAGTGGGGAGCGAATTTTGTCGCGGTGGGCGTGGACACCATGCTGTACACCCAGGCGCTCGATTCACGTCTGGCATTGTTCCGCAATACGCCATTGAAAACCAACAATAAGAATAGCTACTAGCATTCATGGTGGATGACGCTAACGCTTATCCACCCTACGGGAGAGTCCGGAATTAACTGGTGGATGACGCTGGCGCTTATCCACCCTACGGTAGAGTCCGGAATTAACTGGTGGATGACGCTAACGCTTATCCACCCTACGAAATCGAAACCGTAGGTCGGGCAAGCGTAGCGCCCCCGACACTTTTTCATACTTCATTTTCACAACATCGCTTCATCCAGCCGCATCAACCTGTCTAACCGCTGGTGATAACAACGCAACGTTGCTTCTCTGTCTTCTTCCGGCATAAACGAATCACGATACACCGCATCCACGATACGACTCTCTTTTTGCATATCGTCCAGCAATTTAACGATAAGCTTATCCGTCATCCCCATACTCAAACCCAGCGCCAGGAAATCCATACCGAGATATTCACCGTAGGCCGTTTTAAAGCCCGGCGCCAAATCGTGCTCGCCTTCTTCGCATGACAGCAACGGTAAAGCCATAAATCCCGAGCTAAAAATAGGCGGATAGGGCGCAACCGAAACAAAGTCATAAACCGGTGAAAGCGTCGGCTCGCCGATCCTCGGGTGAATTAAGCCAAAATTACGCAGGTGCATATCGTTGTTACCCAACAGATACGCATAGGCAATGCGCCTGAACAGGTCGATTTTAAACGCGATGTTGCTATTCACATGCTGAGTCAGGAACTCAGCCAATTGTTGATAACTCACATACTGTTTTCCGTCACTGCCGGTTTTCCCGTACTTTTCGCCGACATTCATCGCCGCATCAAGCTGTTCCTGATGAATGGCCGCACCGGATTGCCTGTCTCTGTCAAAACGGCGGATAACAAAGGCTAACTCCCGGGGTTCATCCTGCACCGGCGCAAAACTCACCAATCCATGTGCGGGAACATCAAACCCCAGCCGTGCCATCAGCGTCATGGTGGCGTGTTCGTTTTCTGCCAGATGGGGGAATTCAGCCGGAGAGGGTTTGAGGATGTATTCGCCCTGATGCTCAACCACGGCAAATTCTCCGTCGCGCACCACCATTTGCAGCTTCGGTTGATAGCCGGAAATACTCATGCCGCGCTGGGCTTTAGGTAATTCATGAATAAATTCGTTACGCGTAAAACTCAGTTGCGGGTTCAACTTAGTTGAGCCTGTCAGGTGTTTCAGGCCTTTGGACGAATAACCGGACTCTTGCTCTTTGGCCAGCAGCAGCGGCGTTAAAAGAATGTGGCAACGCATGATTAATCCTCCTGCATATTGACCAGTTGCACCGCACCAATCAGGTTTTTGCCATTATCGATAAGCATGCCAAGCAGGTCATGTTCATCGCGTTGTTGTAGTTGGCTGTAACGTTTTTTCAACCAACCTTCTGGCGCCAGAGAGGCAAAAAAAGGTGGCAAGGTTTGGCTGTGGAAGTGGCGAACACGCACCGGCAGACTGAGTGACAGCGGTGGGCCGATATAGTCGGCGCGATAACTAAAGTCGTAACCGTTGTCATCCTGGCGCAACTCACCGACGGGCTCGCCATATAACCACACATCTACACGTCGGCGCATAGCTTCACACCTAATGCTTCGGCGACGCGTAACACGGTGCCAAATTTGACCATTTCGGGATCTTTAAACAGCCGTTTGAGCGTTGAGACGGACACACCGGTTTGTAGCTCAAGGGTCGCAAGATCAATATCCAACGCTTTGCGGCGTTGGTTTAGCTTTTGACCCAACTGTGCAGAATACGTGATCACCTGCTCGTCGTTGTGCAGTTCGGTTTCTTGCGCGTGCAGCGTCACGGCTCTCTTCACGTCATTCAATAATTCGCTCATCGCATGCAGTTTGTCTGCGAGCGTGGTGTTGTCATGGTTCATAGGTGACCTTAAATTCATCAGCAAGGCTAAAAGGTGTTATTTGTGGCCTTCATAGTTAAATAAGTATCATAAAAGGTCTTTTATTTCATTTTTATTTTAGAATGGCTCATTAATGATCTTTAACGGATCTAATGGCTCATATAAAAACCATTTAATAATATTTTTGATAATTATAGACCATTTATAGTCCTTCTGGTGGAAGTGATGGCGGCTTATCCAGTTTTTTGCTAACGAAATGTAAATTAATTGTTTCACTCAAATCCACGAAAACCCTATTAATGAAGGCATGTTAATCAACCCGAGTTTGTGGCATGTCTTATCGAATCAGCCTGTTAGATAAAAGCCCGGTCGCGAAGGACGCTACTCCTGGCGACGCCCTGAAACATACACTGCATCTGGCACAACAAGCCGAAGCCTGGGGTTATCACCGCTTCTGGATTGCCGAACACCACAACACCCCACGGCTAGCCAGCCCATCACCTGAACTGCTTATTGCCTGGATTGTCGGGCAAACCCGCCGTATTCGTGTCGGTTCGGGTGGCGTGATGTTGCAGCACTATAGCCCTTACAAAGTGGCGGAAAACTTCAACCTGTTGGCAAACCTTGCGCCGGGCCGTGTTGATCTCGGTGTCGGTAAAGCGCCTGGCGGTTTGCCGCTGTCTACCCAGGCATTGCAACGCGGTGGGCAGGACAAAGCGACGTTTGCCGACAAACTCACTGAGCTGGATAACTGGCTTTCTTTACCTGCGACAGCCGAAGAAGAGACTGCCGACGACGAAGAGAGCTTACGTGCCACGCCGATCCCGGTTCGCAGTGCCGATCGTTTTTTGCTGGGTGCAAGTCTTGAAAGTGCGGCACTGGCCGCAAGTCTGGACTGGAACTTCGTCTATGCCGCTCACCTGAATGGCGATAAAAACCTGATGCGTCAGGTGCTCACCGCCTGGAGCAGTAAAAGCCAGCGCGACACGGTGGTGGCCGTGCAAGTCATCGTCGCACAGGACGCTGAAAAAGCGGCTGAACTGGCGAATCTGGTGGAAATCTGGAGCGTTGAGCTGGAAAACAACCAGCGTGTCAGCGTAGGCAGTGAAACCCAGGCGCACGCGTTTGCTCGCCAGGCGGGCAGTGCCATCAAACGAATTGAACGCCGCGAACCTTCACTGCTCAAAGGCACCGCAGAGACCGTAAATGCGGGGCTTGCCGCATTAAGCCATGAATTTGGCATCGATGAATTCATTATTGATACCCCGATTGCTGACCCGGCTGCGCGTGTTGAGTCGCTACGTTTGTTGGCAGGTGTGCAGCAAGCAAAGCCGGTCTCGGATTTTGCCGCCGAACATGAAGCCTGGTAAGGGGAAGACGATGACATTCGCACCCGTCACATTCAAACAAACGCTCATCGACTGGCGACGCGAGTTGCACCAGAACCCGGAGTTGTCCGGGCAGGAAGTCGCGACCACGGCGCGCATACGTCACTGGCTGGAAGAGGGGGGGTTGCGGCTGTTGCCTTACTCGCTTGCAACCGGTGTGGTGGCTGAAGTCGGGCAAGGGGAAAAGGTGATTGCGCTGCGTGCCGATATCGACGCGTTGCCCATCCAGGAAACCAGCGGCGTGCCGTTTAGTTCACAACATGAGGGGGTGATGCATGCCTGTGGGCATGATATTCACAGCAGCGTGATCCTCGGTGCGGCCCTGCTGTTAAAAGAACGTGAGTTGCATTTATCCGGACGTGTGCGTTTGCTGTTTCAGCCGGCGGAAGAGAACTTTACAGGTGCAAAGGCGCTGATAAAGGCCGGCGCTCTGGAAAATGTCTCCGCTATTTTTGGCATGCATAACGAGCCGGGTTTGCCGGTGGGCACGTTTGCCACCCGAGGCGGCGCATTCTATGCCAACGTTGACCGTTTTGTTATCCGCGTTCGGGGTAAAGGTGCTCATGCCGCCCGTCCGCAAGAAGGAACGGACGCTATCGTGATTGCCAGCCAGTTCGTGCTGGCACTGCAAACTATCGCCAGCCGCAACATTAATACGCTGGATTCCGTGGTGGTTAGTGTGACGCGCATACAAGGGGGAAATACCTGGAATGTGTTGCCTGAAAGCGTCGAACTGGAAGGAACGGTACGTACGCATCGCAACGATATCCAGCAACAGGTCGAGAAACGTATCAGTGAGATTGCAGCCGGTTTAGCCAGTGCGTTTGGCGCACACATAGAAGTGGAATGGTTTAACGGGCCAATAACATTGAATAACGATGAAAAATGGGCGGCATTTGCGATGCAGGCCGCAAAAGATGCGGGCTACCAGACACAAACATCTGAACTGCATATGGGCGGCGAAGACTTTGCTGTGTATTTGCAAACCATTCCCGGTGCGTTTGTCAGCATAGGCAGTAATAGCGCATACGGATTACATCATTCGGCGTTTGATCCGGATGAAGCATTAATCGAAGACGCCGCGCGCTATTTCGCATCCCTTGCGGAAAAAGCACTGCTGGAACTCTAATGAATTTGAGGATGGAATATGTCTGATAATCGTCAACTGCGCCTTGGAACAATCTTACATGGTGCTTCCGGAAATATGTCTGCATGGCGACATCCCGCAGCGATTGCCGATGCCAGTATTAATTTTGATTTCGTCAAAGAGACGGCGTTAAAAGCCGAAGCCGGCAAACTGGACTTTTTATTTGTCGCTGACGGTTTATATATTAATGAAAAATCTATTCCACATTTTTTGAATCGCTTTGAACCGCTCACGGTGCTCTCGGCGTTAGCCAGCGTCACTACCCATTTAGGGCTGGTCGGCACGTTGTCGACCTCCTATAGCGAGCCGTTCACGGTGGCGCGCCAGTTCGCAAGCCTTGACCATTTAAGTAAAGGCCGTGCGGGCTGGAACGTGGTGACATCACCGCTGGAAGGTTCGGCGAAGAACTTCTCCCGTGATAAACACCCGGAACACGCGCTGCGTTATCGCATCGCTGATGAATATCTGGATGTCGTGAAAGGGCTGTGGGATTCCTGGGAAGAAGATGCGTTTACCCGTGATAAAGCCAGCGGACAATTCTTTGATCCAACAAAATTGCACACCCTGAATCACCACGGTGATTTCTTTAAAGTCGCCGGGCCGCTGAATATTTCCCGTACTCCGCAAGGCAGACCGATTGTATTTCAGGCTGGCGCCTCGGATGACGGTAAGAAATTAGCCGCGCATCATGCGGACGCTATTTTTACCCATCACGATACGCTTGAAGAAGCCCGGCATTTTTATCGTGATGTCAAAGAGCAACTGGAGAATCATGGTCGCCAGGCAGACGATTTGAAAATATTCCAGGGCGTGAGTGTGATTGTTGGTAAAGATGCTGATGACGTTGAAAACCAGTATCAAACCACCGCCGCCCTGGTGTCGATATCAGACGCACTGAATTATCTTGGCCGCTATTTTGAGCATCACGACTTCAGTCAGTATCCGCTTGATGAACCCTTCCCGGATATTGGTGATTTGGGGCAGAACAGCTTTCGCAGTACCACCGATGAAATCAAACGTAATGCCCGCGAACGTCATCTGACGCTGCGCCAGGTGGCGCTTGAAGCGGCATCTCCGCGTCCACGTTTTGCCGGTACCGCCCAGCAAGTGGCGGATGGATTGCAGCAGTGGTTCGAAAGCCACGCGGCGGACGGTTTCATTATTCAGGGCGGTACGCCCGATACCTTCCCGCGTTTTGTGGATGAAGTGGTTCCGGTGTTGCAGGCACGGGGGTTATTCCGCAAGGAGTATCCGGGCACCACGTTGCGTGAAAGTTTAGGGTTGGCGAGTCCGGTTAATCAATATTTGTGAAAGCGTCATCCGACAAAAATATCAACACCGTTCTGCGTAGGTCGGATAAGCGAAGCGTCATCCGACAAAAACATCAACACCGTTCTGCGTAGGTCGGATAAGCGAAGCGTCATCCGACAAAAACATCAAAATAATAAAGAGAACCTGTTATGAACAAAACATCGCTAATTCTTGCTGTCGCTCTGGCACTGTCGTCGGCACAAACCTTCGCACAAGACGTCACCATTAACGGCACCGGCGTCAGCCTCGAAGCCAACAAAGCGCCGATTAACACCGCGGTCAATCCGGCGGCGGTTGCAAAACTACCCAAAGATTATCGCTTTGCCGTTCCCGGTAAATTCACCGTCGCGGTTGCAGCTCTCAATTCACCGCCATTAACCGTGTTTGCGGAAGATAACAAAACGCTGCTCGGCAGCGAGGTGGATATCGCACGTCTGGTAGCGGACAGCCTCGGTCTTGAGCTCAACGTGGTACCCACTTCATGGGAAGACTGGCCACTGGGCGTGACTTCTGGCAAATACGACGCAGCCATCAGCAACATTACCGTCACCAAAGATCGCAAACAGAAATTCGACTTTGCCACCTACCGTAAAGACTCCCTCGGTTTCTACGTGAAATCCGACAGCGCAATTAAGAAAATTGAGAAAGCGGAAGACATCGCCGGGTTGCGCATTATCGTCGGCTCGGGAACCAACCAGGAATCTATCCTGCTGGCATGGAACGAAGAGAACCTGAAGAAAGGGCTTAAACCATTCACCCCGGTTTACACCAAAGACGATGCCGCACAAACCCTCGCATTGCAGTCGGGACGTGCTGATGCCTTCTTTGGCCCGAATGTCACGGGTGCCTGGAAAGCCGCATTGACGCAGAAAACCCAGTTAGTCGGCGTTGTAGATGGCGGTTGGCCGAAAGCGGCGCACATCGCGGTGACACTGAAAAAAGACAGTGGCCTGGTTGAGCCGGTACAAACGGCACTCAATGGCGTCATCAAGAACGGCGACTACAACAAAGTCCTCAATCGTTGGGGGGAAGGTGTCGAGCAAATCCCGGCGTCCGAAATTAACCCAGCGGGTCTTGGCGATTAAGGAGCTTCACATGACAGAACAATTCCGAGACGTTTCACCGGAAGCTCCCGAGCTTCAGCCGATTATCAGCGGCCTGTTTGGTGAATATGAAGCGCGTTATGGGGACTACTTTTCCCGTGACGCCGAAGTGGAGCTAACTGAATGGTATCTGCCGCCACAAGGGCTGTTTATTGTGCTGGAGCGTGACGGGGAAATCATCGCCACGGGTGCCTATAAACCCTTTGATGAACAGACCGCCGAAGTCAAACGCATCTGGACGCATCCCGAGTTGCGCCAACAGGGACTGGCTCAGCGCGTGATGCGTGAACTGGAAAGCCGCGCGCAATACGCCGGTTACCGTCACCTCTATCTGACCACTGGTTTTCGTCAGCCAGAAGCGGTGAAGCTCTATTTAAGCCTCGATTATCAACCGCAATTTGATATTTACCGTGATCGAGAAGAGTACAGCGTTGCACCGTTCGATGGGCGTCTGCGCTTCACCAAAGAGCTGGCATTGGCTCGTCTGAGCAAATCGGCCTGAGGAATCATGATGACGACTTCATCAAATACACCATCCAACGTCCCTTCCACCATTAAAGTCGTTCCGGCGCGTTATCCGCTGCGCACGCTCGGTGCCTTCGTCGCACTGTTTGTGCTGGCGATTGTTGTTCAGTCGGTAGCGTTTAACCCGCGCTGGGAATGGAGCGTGTTTGCCCGCTGGTTCTTCGACCCGGTGATCCTCGAAGGGCTGGCGCAAACCTTACTGCTGACCCTGATTGGCACAGTGCTGAGCGTAATATTTGGCGGCTTGCTGGCGCTGGCGAGATTATCGTCCTCGTGGCTGCTCAATAGTCTGGCGTGGGGTTACATCTGGCTATTCCGTTCACTGCCGCTGATTGTGGTGCTGATCATCCTCTATAACTTCTCGTATCTCTACGACACGCTCTCAGTGGGTATCCCGTTTACGCAGATTAGCTGGGGAAGCTACCAGACCATTAATGTGCTCGGGCAGTTTTCTACCGCTGTTGTGGGGCTGACGCTGGTGCAAAGCGCGTATACCGCAGAGATTATTCGCGGCGGCTTTTTGGGTGTCGATCACGGGCAATATGAAGCAGCGGCGGCCTTAGGTTTACCGTCCTGGCGCCGTACCGTGCGCATTATCCTGCCACAAGCGTTGCGGACCATTTTACCGTCCGGTTTCAACGAGATCATTAGCCTCGCGAAAGGGACGGCGATGGTTTACGTGCTGGCGATGCCGGAGCTGTTCTACACCATTCAGATGATCTACAACCGCACCCAGGAAGTGATCCCATTACTGATGGTCGGCGCAGTCTGGTATCTGGTTATCACAAGCGTCCTGTCGCTTATTCAGCATCTGGTTGAACGCTGGCTGGCACGCAGTGAAAGACGTTCGGCGATTAATCAACAAAGTCCTGCACGTCATCTCTCTTCTCGTCAGCCCGCATTACAAACTCAGGAGGCCGCTCATGCACCTGGCCCATAATCCCGCTGCGCAAACGGGGCATATTTCGATTACCGGTGTCAGCAAATATTTTGGCCGCCATAAAGCGCTGGATAACATCTCGCTTGAGCTCGAACCCGGTTCGGTAACGGTGATTCTGGGGCCGTCGGGCTCCGGAAAATCCACCTTGCTGCGCGCGATTAATCATCTGGAGCGGGTCGATGAAGGTTTTATCCAGATTGACGGTGATTACATTGGCTATCGCCAGGCGGGGGACAAACTCTATGAACTCAAGGAGAAGGAGATCCTGCGTCAGCGCGTCAACGTTGGCTATGTGTTCCAGAACTTTAATCTGTTTCCGCATCTCACGGTGCTGGAAAACCTGATTGAAGCGCCAATTGCTCATAAACAGCTCAGTCGTAAGGATGCCATTGAGCGGGCCTATGAACTGCTGGATGTTGTCGGGCTGCGCAATAAAGCGGATGCCTGGTCACGACATCTTTCCGGCGGGCAGCAGCAGCGTATTGCCATTGCTCGCGCACTGGCGTTGCGTCCTCGCGTGATGCTGTTTGATGAACCGACTTCCGCACTCGATCCTGAGCTGGTGGGGGAAGTGCTGGACGTGATTAAGAAATTAGCCCGTTCCGGTACCACGCTGGTGGTGGTGACCCACGAAATCGGTTTTGCCCGGGAAGTCGCGGATAACGTGGTGTTTATGGTGGACGGTAAGATTGTTGAGCAAGGCAGCAGCGACGAGGTGCTTAACCATCCGCAACATTCACGAACGCGTCAGTTTTTATCAAAGGTTCTTTAAGGAGCAGGCATGAAATTTGTCCCACTGGCGCTATTGATGATGAGCACCTCGCTTTATGCACAGGGAAGCCTTGATCTCAAAGCGAATGAACAACCGATCCATACCGCAAAAGACCCGGTAGCGATCGGTAAAATTCCGCAGGGTTATAAGTTTGTTGAGCCGGGTACGCTGACGGTCGCAATTTCTGCCCTTAACTCACCGCCACTGGCGATGCTGGCGAGTGATAACCGCACAAGGATCGGTAGCGATCCGGATATTGCGCGTCTGCTGGCGGACAGTTTAGGGCTGAAACTCAAGCTGGTGCCGACCGCCTGGGAAGACTGGCCACTGGGGATCACCTCCGGGCGCTACGATGTGGCACTGGTGAATATTGCGGTGACCGAACAGCGTAAAACCAAATTCGATTTTGCGACTTACCGCGTTGATTCACTGGCGTTTTCGGTTAAATCAGACAGTGCGATTCAAAAAATTAATAGCCCAGCAGACGTTGCAGGTTTACGCATCATTTTAGGTTCTGGAACGAATCAGGAAAAAATCCTGTTGGGCTGGAATGAAATAAATGAACGTGAAGGACGCAAAGCGGCTCAACCCATTTATCTGACGGATGACGCTTCCGGTAATTTGTATATTCAGGCGGGTCGTGCGGATGCCACTTTCGGCCCGCAAAGTGTGGCCGCTTATAAAGCCGCACTGACTGGTACCACGCGGGTTGTCGGGTTAGGGCCGAAAAAGGCCTATGTTGCTACCACCACCAAAAAAGGGAATGGTCTGGTGTATGCGCTGCAAGCGGCACTCGATGGCGCGGTGAAACGCGGTGAATACCAGCAAGTGTTGGATAGATGGGGAGAAAAGGGCGAAGAAGTGGCTACGTCTGAAGTGAATCCTCCGGGGATTACTTATCCGTAGCACCATATCGCTTAAGCCAGCAGAACCTGGCTGATAAACCCATGAATATCGTCTAACGCCTGCATGCGTGCGAGTGGTGCGCTGTCGATAATCAGTTGATCAGAATACCCGTTCAGCAACGATCCGAGCTGGCGGGTAACGCGCCCGACATCGGTCTGGCGAAACACACCGCTCTGAATACCCGCCTCAATAATGCTTGCCAGCAACGCATCCCATTTCTCCGTCAGCGCGAGGGCAAAATCCGCATACACCTTGTTATGCACCGCAAGACGCCACAGCGAACTGTACAACTCCCACACCGCGTCGGCGCGATCGGGCAAATAATCTTCGATAAAAAGAGTCAACCCAAGTTCTGGCGCCACGGCGCGCGTCTTTTGAGTAAACGTTTCCAGTTCTGCATACATAAAGCGTGAAAACGCCTCAATGCAGAGCGTCTGCCAGTCAGGAAAGTAGTGATAAATATGGCTTCGCGCGATACCCACTTGCTCGGTTAGCTCGCGGGTCGTGACTTTTTCCACCCCTTTTTCGGCGAACAAGACTATCGCGGCATCAAGAATATTCTCTTTTAAAACTGAAGCTTTTTCTTTCATCACAGTACCTTCGTTGATGCTGAGCAGACGCTCAAGATTAACAACCTATACCCTGCAACTCGAATTATTTTGGGTATAAGGCGATAAAGTCATGGCCTGCGAGTTAACCCACATCCGGCAACACGCTGGTGGCGATCAATGCCTGGATAACTATCACGGCAATCCCGCAGGCGAAAACTAAAATCAGCAGCGGTTTGCCACCCGCGACGCGGTAAACGGTATCCGTCTGCACCTGGCGACTTTTCCACACCAACAGCGAAGGGATGATCAGCGCCAGGATCGCCAGTGCGACACCGGCATAACCCAGTGCCATCACAAAACCTTGCGGATAGAACAGGGCGAAGACCAGCGGTGGCACAAAGGTCATCAGCCCGGTTTGCATGCGGCCAGACGCTTTACGGTTGCGGTTAAACAAATCGCTCAGGTAATCAAACAACCCCAACGACACTCCTAAGAATGAGGTCGCTAGCGCCAGGTCGGCAAACAGATGAACGGCCAGTTCCACATGCGGCGACGCCACCACTTCACGAACTGCCTGCAACAAGCCATTCAGACCGGAATGATTGGCCAGCAGCCCGCTAAATACGCCGGAATCTATCGCACCCAGCGTCGCCACTTGCCAGAAAATATAGGCCACTAACGGGATGGCACTGCCGATGATAAACACCCAACGCAGCTTACGCAGATTCCCGTCCAGATAGCTGACAATGCTTGGCACACTGCCATGGAAACCAAATGAGGTGAAAATCACCGGAATGGCAGAAAGCGCGAGGCCTTTTTCTAAGGGCAACGTCAGCAGATTGGTGTGATGGATATGCGGCATCATCAATCCCAACATCACCACTAACATCACGACTTTGGCGCTGAACAACACCCGGTTGAACATATCCACCATATGGGTGCCGATACAAACGATGCCACCGGCAACAATAGTGAACAGCAAGACACCGCTGGTGACAGAGATATCGGTGGAGAACCATTGGCTAAGACTCGCTGCCAGCAGTTCCCCTGCACCGCTGATATACGCCGCGGTTAACGCGTACATCAGGAATAACATGCTAAAGCCCGTGAGCCATTGCCCCGGCTTGCCAAGATATCGGCGGGCGAGGGTGCCAAGGCCGGTATCGGCGGAAACGTGTTGATAAACTTCCACCAGCAGCAGCGCGGTGTAGCACATCAGCCCCCAAAGGCCGACCAACAAAAGCAACGTGACGCCAAAACCCACCCCGGCGGATGCCAGCGGCATAGCCAACATTCCTGCGCCAATTGTGGTTCCTGCGACGATAAAGATACTGCCAAGAGTGCGATTCTTCACGCTTCCCTCTGAATTTACGCTTGTAATAACGACATTGTGCCGCGCAGGTTAAGGGATTGTAGTGAGTCCGTCAAATGTGGATTACAAGAGGTGTATTTATTTGTTTACGGTTTTGTTGGCGCGGTATTGATTTTGTGAAAGGTGGGAAATAACGGTGGATGACGCTTGCGCTTATCCACCCTACAAAATATAAAACGCCTTTCGTATTTCGTATTTCGTATTTCCCAGGTCGGATAAGCGCAGCGTCATCCGACAAACTATTAAACGCCTTTCGTATTTCCCAGGTCGGATAAGCGTAGCGTCATCCGACAAACCGCACCGACTTTAGTTATTTACCGACTGCATGAATCCAGAGCGAAAGACTTCCGCTTCGGTGCCATCGAACAAAGGGCAATCCCCATCGCGATAAACAACGCGCTCACCAGATGGAAGCTATGTAGCGGAACATTAAGGAACAGTACGCTAAACACACCACCGCTAAGCGGGATCAAGTGCGAATAGACTTCCCCCCGCGTTGCACCAATCGCCTGAATACCTTTGTTCCACAGCAAATAGGAAAGCCACGACGGGAAGATGACCAGGTAGGCCAGTCCCAACATAAAGCCCGAATTAAAGTACGCTTTCATTTCTGTAGGTAAATGGGCTACCGAATACAACGACAACACCGGCAGCAGGACCAGCGCACCAATCGCCGCGCTGACCGCCACAAACGAATTGCCGCCAACCTGTTTCGGTTTCAGGCGCAAAAACGCGCAATACAAAGCCCAGCTAATGGCGGATCCCATTGTCCAGACATCGCCACGATTGAGGTTTTTCAGCGTATTCAGATGCAATAGATCGCCTTGCATCACCAGATAGACCACGCCCAGCGAACTCAAAACAACGCCCGCGATATTGCGCCGTGAAATGGTCTCTTTGAAAATAGATTTATTAATCAGCAACACCAGCGCGGGCGTGGTGGATAAATAGATCGCCGCATTCAACGAAGAGGTGTATTGCAGGCCGATATACAGCGTCACCGGAAACAAAACCTGACCGCATAAGGCGAGGAAAAACACCGTGTATTTTGCCGCTTTCATCGCTTGCCATTGCGCTTTGACCTGGCGGAAATAGAGTCCCAATAACAGCAGGGCGGTCAGCAACCAGCGCGCTTCGGATAACACGATGGGGTCAACTTGCGCCACTAATATATGCCCAACGACATAGTTCCCACCCCAGAAGCAGGCGGCCAGACTCAAGAGTAAATATGGCATGATTGTGTTCCTAAAAAACGGTGATATACCGCGAGGTATCGATTCAATGTATGTGGCCTGTGCGAAATATAAAATGCTGTTCGATGGCGTGATTAAATCAATATCTGTTTAATATCAGTAAATAAGCGAATCTCTTCATTGAGGTTTAACATGATAGAATGGCGGGGAATGGAAATCTAATTCATCTTTTTGGTGGCGAGGTATAGTTTAAAACTATGAGATTCACATTGCGGCAACTGGAATTTTTCATCGCTTTAGCACAGACGCAACAGATATCTAAAGCAGCATCGCACTGCAATATTTCGCAGTCATCGATGACGGTTGCCATGCGCAATCTCGAAACGTCGCTTAACAACCAGCTATTTATCCGCCAGCCGAAAGGGATCCAGCTCACCGCAGCCGGAGAACGTTTCCTGCATTACGCGCGCAAGATTATAAATGACAGCCAGTTGGCGATAGACGATTTGCTGTATCAGCCACAGCTGGAAAAAGGCACGGTAAATGTTGGCATCGCCAAAACGCTTTCGGCCTATTTATTACCGGCGATAATTCTGGAGGTGGAGCAGCATTTCCCGTTAATGACGGTCAACTTTATTGAGGCGAATCCGCAAGTCTTAACCGAGTCACTCAAGCGTAAAGAAATTGATTTCTCGCTGCTGTTAACCTCGAATATCGCCCAGGACAGCGCGCTGCAATCCGAAATTTTTATCCGTTCGCCGCGCCGTCTGTGGGCGGCTCAAGGGCATCCGTTATTAAACCTGCCGGTGATTCATCTCGCCGATATCGAAAGCCTGCCGTTCTTATTGCTGGATACGGACGAATATCCCGATGTGATTATGGAGCACTGGCGCTCGCGGGGCGGTAGCCCAAATATCAGCTTTACCACCACGTCGTTTGAAACCGTGCGCAGCCTGGTGGCCAAAGGCAAAGGGGTAACGATTTTATCGGATTTGGTTTACCGGCCCTGGTCGCTCGAAGGCTTGCGCGTGATGCGCCGCAGTATTGCCGATAGCACGACCTATATGGATGTTGGGGCGGTGACGCTTGCTGATTCACCATTGCGTGAGCCAACCGCGACTGTGTTGAACTACCTGCGCAGAGTGATCACCCGATTAGGGGAAGATGGGTGATGGCGCCAGGCTTGTGAAGATGCATCAGGCCGGACGCCATCTATAGCGGTTTACTTAGCTTCTTTTTTGCCAGCCAGATTCAGCGTCGGAGTCTCGTCAAAGAAGTTCCACGGTTTCAGCAGCGTGTGCACCCATTCGGTCGGCATGATTGGCCACTCTTCCGCGCGCGCCACGTGGGTGGTACCGGTGGTCATCCACACCACATCATCCTGGTTATCCAGCGACTGATTATCTTTGCTGTACTGACCAAGGCCGGTGTCATGGGCCGAACGGTTCGGGTATTTGCCTTCCGGATAACGTTCTTCCGGGTTGTAACGCGTCACCCACAACTGTTTATCCATGAAGCTCAGACGGTGATAAATCCACTCGTCCGGGGCGAACTTCGCGCCGGTCGCCACCGGATGTGTGCCACCTGCATACGGGATGATTTGGTACGAAACCGGATTACCCATTTTGTTTTCTTTACTGGTGTTACTGATTAAACGAATCGTGCCCGGGTCAAACTTCTGTGCCGCTTCCTGCTCGGTACTAATATCGTGCTGGTTGATTTGCATGGTACTGGTACGTGGGCCGCCCGCGGTGTTCGGTTTCACTTCCGGGTCAAGCGCCACCAGTTTGTTGTTTTCGCCATCCACATCCATATCGAGGCGGAAGTTGTAGATGTGTTGGTGCGTGGTGCCAACAATATTGTGGTCGATCAACGTGCCGTATTTAGTATCGTCTTTGGCTGTTTCATCATGCATGGTTTTGGCTTTCACGCCTTTCACCGCTTCAATACCGGTTGCGCCCGCATCGATGCCGATAGTGCCGTTCTGATGGAATACCCAGTCAAAGATGTAATCATAGTTACCGACGGTACTTATCCAACGCACTACCAGTTCGCGACGTTCGGTACTGATATTCGGCTGTCCCATCTCCTGATGTTTATATTCAGGCCCGGCGTAGCGTTCAAATACCGCCACGGCGCGTGGGATGGTGGTCGGTTTGCCAGTGTAATCTGCGATAGTTTCATCAAGCATCACCGCGTTGGTCGGCGCATCTTTGCCACGAGCCAGCGGGGAGGTCAGCGTACCCATGCCGTAATCGCCCGCATCCAGATAAGCTTTGAAATACCAGCCAACGTCCGGATCGCCATACGGGACAATCATCCCGCCCAGCGACCCTTCGTACATCACTTTGCGTTTATTGCCGTTGTCATTAAAGGTCACGGTCGAAATAATCGGCCCAACCCGGGAGTTCAGGCGCAGGTGGAAATCCCAGTTCTGCCAGTGAATGGTATCGCCAGTAATGGTGTAGTTTTTGCCTTCAGGCTCAATGATTTCTAGCGGTTTAATTTCCGGTGCTACGCGGTCACGACCATCAAAAGGACGAGGATTCATCGGGACCGGGATCACCTGGCCTTCTTCAATCTTGATGATTTTCTTCTGCTCAAGATCGACCACCGCCACCAGGTTTTCAATCGGATGCGCCCAGTAGTTGCCATCGCCGGTATTCAGATAACTCACCACTTTCAGCAGGCGCTGGTTCTGTTCCAGGCCATCTTTACCATCGAAGAAACCCACCGTCAGCGGGGTGGTCACCACTTTGGTGGGATCGTCGATGCCATGTTTTTTCAGTGCGTCAGCGTACTCTTTGCTGGCGTTGATAATATTCTGCACGCTGACGAAATCATCAATCAACACCATGCCGTGTGCGCCTTCAATCGGCGTCCAGGACACCACTTTTCCGGCACTCAAATCCACCACACCTTCAACGATATGAATACCGTCGAGCATAATCACATCCGCCTGGCGCGGAGCCGTAACTTCCTGGCCGCTCATCACAAACTGCCAGACCTGATCTTTTGGCGGTTCGTGCAGAGATATTTCAGTAAAGCGGGTCCCGCTTTTATATTCCGGTGCCGCCTGAATAATCGAGACGGCTTTTGATATTTCGTCGGCGGTTAATGAATTAAGTGGATGCGGCTTTTTCTCGACGGCGAAAGTTTGATCGAGGCCAGACTGGAAAACTTCGTTAATAAAATCTTCAGAAATATATGCGGTCTTATTTTTGAAGATAATCGGCACTTGTAGCTGTAATGTTTTTCCATTCACCATCGCCGATTTGGTATTGGGTTTTACCTTCACAAACGCACCGTCTTTAACGATGGTGAACATTTGCGCATAGTCATCCCACTGAATATCTGCACCAAACTCCGTCAGTGTTTTTTCCATCGGCACCATATGCGCTTCGCCGCCGTGGGCGAGGGCACCTGAAGATGTCAGGAGTGCGATGGCTAAAGCCAGGGCTTTCTTTCCGGTTGTTAAATTCATGAAATTCTCACTCTTGGCGGATGTATTTTATTGTTGTGTGTTTTTAAACAGGCATGAATTCAACATAACAACTTCTGCGACAAGATATATTGTGCTGCTTGCCAACTGTTTTGTTGGCCTTGCCAAATTAGCGGTGGATGACGCTGCGCTTATCCACCCTACAAAAGATTGGGCATTGCCAAATTAGCGGTGGATGACGCTACGCTTATCCACCCTACAAAAGATTGGGCATTGCCAAATTAGCGTCATCCGACAAAAAGGGTTAACTCCTGCGCGCCACTAACGTCAAAATCGAATACAACGCGACGGACTGACTCTCCTGGTTAAGCACTTCCACCGCCCACTCCACCACGCCCACCGGCTTATCTTCTGCGGTTTTCTGCGGCTTTGCGGTTTTGCGCTTACAGGTCAGACGCACCTGCAAGGTATCGCCGATTTTTACCGGCTCGATAAAACGCAGATTTTCCATGCCGTAATTGGCGATAACCGGACCGACACCCGGATCAACAAACAACCCGGCGGCGGCAGAAACCACAAAGTAACCGTGCGCCACACGCTCACCAAAGAACGACTCTGCAGCCCCGATTTTGTCGACGTGAGCGTAGAAATGATCGCCACTGAGGTTAGCAAAATTCACGATATCCGCTTCGGTGATGGTACGACGCGCTGTCAGCAAGCTTTCACCGATCTGTAAATCGTCGAAGTGTTTACGGAAAGGGTGAACCGCATCTTCTTTCACTGCCGCGCCATAACTCCACTGCTTACTCACCGCCGCAAGCATGGACGGGCTGCCCTGAATCGCCGTGCGCTGCAGGTAATGTTTCACCGCGCGCAGGCCGCCAAGCTCTTCACCACCGCCCGCACGCCCTGGGCCGCCATGCACTAACATCGGCAGCGGTGAACCATGGCCGGTCGATTCCACCGATGATTCCTGATTGAGCACCTGGATACGTCCATGCGCCCGGGCAGCACCCAGAACAAACTGGCGTGCAATATCGCCATTTGCCGTGACCAGTGTTCCCGCAAGGCTACCCTGGCCTGCACGCGCAAGAGTCATCGCGTGTTGCGCATTTTGATAAGGCATCACGGTGGCAACCGGGCCAAACGCTTCCAGTTCGTGAACCGCAGGGGTTTCATCGGGTTGCTGGCATAGCAACAAGGTTGGTGGGAAAAAAGCCCCGGCGCGAGACGTATCGGCTTCGCCGCCCACTAACACTTTGCAGCCCGCATTAATCAGCTGCTGCACTTTGCTCTGCACATCATCACGTTGTTCAAGGCTGACCAACGCGCCCATTTTCACGCCTTCCTGAGCCGGATCGCCAGGCTGGATTTTGGCGAGTTTTGCCTGCAACGCCTGAGTGACGTTTTCCAGCTGCGCCTGCGGAACGATGATGCGACGTATAGCGGTACATTTTTGCCCGGCCTTTGCCGTCATTTCGCGCACCACTTCACGGATAAACAGCGCAAACTCAGGCTGTTCTGGCGTGACATCTTCGCCCAGTACGCAACAGTTCAGGGAGTCGGCTTCCATGGTAAACGGTACCGAACGGGCGACAATGTTAGGGTGACAACGTAACTTCTGCCCGGTGCTGGCAGAGCCGGTAAACGTCACCACATCCTGCTCGTCGAGCAAATCAAACAGGTTCGCCACGCCGCCGCATATCAGGTTGATTGCGCCATCCGGCACCAGCCCTGAATCCACAATTGATTTCACCATCGCCTGCGTCAACTGGGCGCTGGCGGTTCCTGGCTTAATGATCGCAGGCACACCCGCAAGCCACGTCGGAGCCAGTTTTTCCAGCATTCCCCAGCAGGGGAAGTTAAACGCGTTGATGTGCAATGCCACGCCAGATTTTGAGGTCAGCACATGGCGAGCGGCAAAACCGCCTTGTTTAGACAGCGGGATCATTTCGTCTTCAGGCCACAACACATCATCCGGTAACTCGCGGTTCCCCATGCCCGCATAAGCGAACAGGGTGCCGATACCGCCTTCGATATCCACCCAGCTATCGGCGCGTGTGGCACCTGTTTCATAAGAAATGGCGTAGAACGACTCTTTGTTTGCCAGCAGATGTTTTGCGACGGCTTTAATCATCGAAGCGCGTTGTACAAAGGTCATTTCGCGTAAAGCAGCGCCACCGTGGTCGATGGCGTAACGGCGGGCGCGTGCCATATCCAGCCCTTCGCTGGTGACCTGGTAGAGCGCTTCGCCGCTAATTGCATGATTTATCGAACGTTCTTTGCCATGCCCCATCACCCACTGACCAGACAGATAACTTGTTAACTGTTGCATCTCACACCTCGTTAAGCATTACGTTTAATTGCATCAATGTTTGATTTGTGAATCATAAAAAGCAAGGTGTAATTTAATAATATATTAACAATGTGATTACGCATGTTTTACGTTGTTTTCTTATCTGTATGAATAAAAACAATTTATCAAAATTTATCGTGATAATGCTCACAAAGCGTACGTGTTAATTTTGCTGTTTTGGTTAACTTATCTGTAACTTTTAATCATTAAGTGATTCGAATAAACGCATTAATCGAATCTTTTTTGAATCATAAAAGGTGATGACGTGACTGAACAACACCGCTTTGATGAGCGAATCGCACAGGAAATAGCGATTGAACCGCAGGACTGGATGCCCGACGAATACCGCAAAACGCTGATCCGCCAGATTGGTCAACATGCCCATTCCGAGATTGTTGGCATGCTGCCGGAAGGCAACTGGCTGACCCGCGCCCCAAGCCTGAAACGCAAAGCCATTTTGCTCGCCAAGGTGCAGGACGAAGCCGGACACGGGCTGTATCTGTATAGCGCGGCAGAAACGCTGGGCTGCGCTCGCGAAGACATCTACCAGAAGATGCTCGATGGCAAGATGAAGTACTCCTCCATTTTCAATTATCCCACGCTGAACTGGGCGGATATTGGCGTTATCGGCTGGCTGGTTGATGGCGCGGCGATTGTTAACCAGGTGGCGCTGTGCCGCACCTCTTACGGCCCATATGCCCGTGCGATGGTGAAAATCTGCAAAGAAGAGAGCTTCCATCAGCGTCAGGGTTTTGAGGCCTGCATGGTTCTTGCCGCAGGGAGCGACGAGCAGCGTCAGATGTTGCAGGACGCCATCAACCGTTTCTGGTGGCCTGCACTGATGATGTTTGGCCCGAACGATGACAATTCCCCGAATAGCGCGCAAAGCCTTGCCTGGAAAATCAAACGATTTGGCAATGACGAACTGCGCCAGCGCTTTGTCGACAACACCGTTCCGCAAGTTGAAATGCTCGGTATGACAGTGCCGGACGAAGGTCTGCACTGGAATGACGCCACCGGACATTACGAATTCAGCGAAATTGACTGGCACGAATTTAATGAAGTGATCGCCGGGCGTGGCTTGTGTAACGAAGAGCGGTTGGCCGCCAAGCGTAAAGCCTGGGAAGAGGGGACATGGGTGCGGGAAGCCGCCCTGGCGTATGCCGCAAAAATTGGTGGATGACGATAACGCTTATCCCCCCTACAAAATCAAAACCGTATAACCGTAGGTCGGATAAGCGCAGCGTCATCCGACATTTACGCCCGATCTAAAGGAAAAACACATGAGCAAGGTTCACTGGCCGTTATATGAAGTGTTTATTCGCAGCAAACAGGGATTGTCCCACCGCCACGTTGGTAGCTTGCACGCTGCGGATGAACAAATGGCGCTGGAAAACGCCCGCGATGCCTACACCCGCCGATCCGAAGGTTGCTCAATCTGGGTGGTGAAAGCGAGCGAAATCGTCGCCTCACAACCCTCCGAGCGCGGTGCGTTTTTTGATCCGGCGGAAAGCAAAATCTATCGCCACCCAACGTTCTACACCATCCCTGATGGCATCGAGCACATGTGAGGCGTGACATGACTTATTCCCCATTAACCACCTACACCTTGCGCCTTGGCGACACCTGCCTGGTGCTGGCCCAGCGCTTAACGTCCTGGTGTGGACATGCGCCGGAGCTGGAGATTGACCTCGCGCTGGCCAACATCGGGCTGGATTTACTCGGCCAGGCGCGCAATTTCCTCACCTACGCCGCTGAACTTCAGGGCGAAGAGCTGGATGAAGACAAACTGGCTTTTGGCCGCGACGAACGTCAGTACCGCAATGTGTTACTGGCCGAGCAGCCGAACGGCGATTTTGCCGACACCCTGATGCGCCAGTATCTGCTGGATGCGTGGCATGTGGTGCTCTTTGAACGCCTGGCGACCAGCCGCGATGCACAACTGGCAGCGATTGCCGCGAAAGCCATTAAAGAGGTGCGTTACCACCTGCGATTCAGCCGTGGCTGGTTGGTTCGCCTCGGGAACGGGACCGAGTTCTCCCGGCAAAAAATGCAGCACTCACTGAACAAACTGTGGCGTTTTAGCGGCGAAATGTTTGAAGCCGACGAGCTGGAAATCAGCCTCGCGCAGCAAGGTATTGCCGTCGATCCACGTACGCTGCGTGCGGTCTGGGAATCGGAAGTCTTCGGCGGACTGCTTGAAGCATCACTCGTCAAACCGCAGGAAGCGCAGTACCGCACTGGCGGCAAACAGGGGCTGCATACCGAGCATCTCGGCCCGCTCCTGGCAGAGATGCAGTACCTGCAACGTGCGTACCCCAATCAGCAATGGTAGTGAGGTAAAGATGCAAACTCTCGATGTGGTTGAACCAGCGCAAACCCGTGAGGTCTGGCGCCTGCTCGGGCAAATCAGTGACCCGGAAATCCCGGTGCTGACTATCACCGATCTCGGCATGGTGCGCAGTGTTCACCATCGTGCTGACGGCTGGCACATCGGTTTCACGCCGACCTATTCGGGCTGTCCGGCCACCGAGTTTCTGCTTAAGGCGATTCGCGAAGCGATGGCGCAGGCCGACCTGCATCCGGTACACATCGAACAGATGCTGTACCCGGCGTGGACCACTGACTGGATGACACCTGCTGCCAAAACCCGTCTGCGGGAATACGGCATCAGCCCGCCGCAAGGACACGCTTGCCACGCCACATCAGAAGCCGTGGATGTCAGTTGCCCGCGCTGCGGCAGTGTCCACACCTCGCTGATTAGCGAATTCGGTTCCACGGCCTGCAAAGCGTTATATCGCTGCGATAGCTGCCGTGAACCCTTTGATTACTTTAAATGTATTTGAGGTTGCCATGACCACGTTCCATTCGCTAAAGGTGGCGCGCATTGAGCAGGAAACTCCTGACGCGGTTGCCATCACTTTTGAAGTGCCTGCCGATTTGCAGACACATTACGCATTCAAACCCGGTCAGCATTTGACCCTGAAAACGCGTCTGGGCGGGGAAGAGTTACGCCGCTGCTACTCCATTTGCCGTGCCGAACATCCGGGTGAAATTTGCGTGGCGGTAAAAGCTATCGATGGCGGGCGTTTTTCGCAATACGCCGTCACCGATCTGGTAGCAGGGATCGCGATGGACGTGATGATCCCGCAGGGGACATTTGGTTACCAGCCGCAGCCTGAAACCACCGGCAACTATCTGGCACTGGCGGTCGGCTCCGGCATCACGCCAATGCTCGCGATCGTCAGCGCCACTCTTGCTACCGAAGCCAACAGCCGCGTGACGCTGGTTTACGGTAACCGCAGCACCCGCAGCATGATGTTCCGCCAGGCGCTGGCCGACCTGAAAGACCGCTATCCGCAGCGTTTGCAGCTTATCTACCTGTTTAGCCAGGAGGTCCAGGAAAGCGAACTGCTCAGTGGACGTCTCGACGGCGCGAAAGTCAAAGCGCTGGGTGATCATCTGCTGGATATAAAAGGCTTTGATCGCACCTTCATTTGTGGCCCGCAGAGCATGATGCAGGAGACCGGGGCGGCGCTGCTTGAGCTGGGCGTAGCGGCAGAAAACATCTTCATCGAACACTTCAACACACCGGGAACAGCACCGAGCCGCGCCAGCCGCGAACAGGCGGCCGGGAAAGTGGTGACGCTGCGCCAGGACGGGCGCGCGCGCAAAATTATTCTCGACTCCCACGACGAAAGCATCCTCGACGCAGCCTTGCGCCAGGGCGCGGATCTGCCTTACGCCTGTAAAGGCGGCGTATGCGCGACGTGCCGTTGCAAAGTGGTGAGCGGCGAAGTGGAGATGGGTGTGAATTACAGCCTCGAGCCAGACCAGCTGGCGGCGGGTTACATCCTGAGTTGCCAGGCGCTGCCAAAAGGTGACGACGTGGTTCTCGACTTTGACGCGCAGGGCCTGTGATGAACGAACTCTTAAGTTGCCAAAAAAAGCGTGTGCTGACGCTGACGTTAAATCGTCCGCAAGCGCGCAACGCCTTAAACAACGCGTTACTGGAGCAACTTGCTCAGGCGCTGGAACAGGCACAACAAGATGACAGCATTGGCGCGGTCGTCATCACCGGTAGCGCACGGTATTTCGCCGCCGGAGCCGACCTTAAAGAGATGGCCAGCCGCGATATGCCCGCCACTTTAAACGATCCACGCCCGCAGCTGTGGGCTCGTATCGAGCGTTTCCCAAAGCCTTTGCTTGGCGCGGTGAACGGTTATGCACTGGGTGCGGGCTGCGAGCTGGCAATGCTCTGCGACATCGTGCTGGCGGGGGATAACGCCAGTTTCGGTTTACCGGAAATCACCCTCGGCATCATGCCAGGTGCGGGCGGCACGCAGCGTTTGATTCGCAGCGTTGGCAAAGCACTGGCTTACCGCATGGTGTTGACCGGCGAAGCGATCGGCGCGAGTCATGCGCAGCAGGCGGGGCTGGTTGCCGAAGTCTGCCCGTCGGCGCTAACGCTGGAGTACTGCCAGAAAATGGCGGCACGCATTGCGCAACATGCGCCACTGGCGTTACAAGCCGCGAAAACCGCGCTGCGCCAGGCACACGAAGTTTCGCTTACTCAGGGTTTACAGCAAGAGCGTCTACTTTTCACGCTGCTGGCTGCAACCGAAGACAGGCAGGAAGGCATTGCCGCATTCCTCGAAAAACGACCCGCTGCGTTTAAAGGACGATAACCATGAATTTCATTCTTAGCGATGTGCAAAACGGCGTGATGACGCTAACACTTAATCGCCCTGAACGCCTGAACAGCTTTAACGACGAAATGCACCGCCAGCTTGCCGAAGTGCTGACTCAGGCCGAGCGGGATGACACCATCCGCAGCCTGCTGATTACCGGCGCAGGACGCGCATTTTGTGCCGGGCAGGACTTAAACGACCGTAACGTCGACCCGACGGGTGCGGCACCGGATTTAGGCGCGTCAGTAGAAAACTTCTATAACCCGCTGGTTAAGCGCCTGGCGAAACTGCCAAAACCGGTGATTGCCGCGGTTAATGGCGTAGCCGCCGGTGCAGGTGCGACGCTGGCTCTCGGATGCGACGTGGTCATCGCGGCGCGTTCTGCGAATTTTATGATGTCTTTCAGCAAGCTTGGTCTGGTTCCGGACTGCGGCGGGACCTGGTATCTGCCGCGACTGGCGGGACGCGCTCGCGCCATGGGGCTGGCGTTGATGGGCGATAAACTCAGCGCAGAACAGGCGTTGCAGTGGGGCATGATCTGGCAAGTGGTTGATGACGAGGCATTAAGCGATACCGCCCGACGACTCGCGACCCATTTTGCCAGCCAACCGACGTTTGGCCTCGGCCTGGTGAAAAAAGCGTTGTATGCCTCGGAAAACAATACCCTCGAGGATCAGCTCGATCTGGAGCGCGATTGTCAGCGCCTGGCAGGGAGAAGCGACGATTATCGTGAAGGGGTTGCGGCATTCCTCGCAAAACGCCCGCCGGTGTTTAAGGGGAAATGATGATGCTGACGCCACATTCACTTATCGCCGTGATTGGCAGCGGAACCATGGGCGCGGGTATTGCGCAGGTTGCCGCACAAGCGGGGCATCAGGTCAGAATTTATGACATTCAGCCGGGTGCGGCAGCACGTGCCATCGACGGTATCGCCACGGCACTGAGCGCCAGGGTTGCGAAGGGCAAGCTGTCTGAAAGCGACAAAACGGCTACCGTTAATCGTTTACTGGCGGCGCAAAATATCAGTGAACTCGCTGATGCGGCACTGGTGATTGAAGCTGCCGCCGAGCAAATCGATATCAAACAGGCGATTTTCCGCGAACTTGCTGAGGTTTGCGCACCAGAAACCATTTTCGCCAGTAATACCTCGTCAATTTCCATTACCGCAATTGCCAGCGGCGTTGAATATCCACAGCGCGTGGCGGGGCTGCATTTCTTTAATCCGGCTCCGGTGATGAAACTGGTGGAAGTGGTGAGCGGGCTGGAAACCACGCCTGCCGTACTGGAAAGCCTGACCCATCTTGCGATGCGTTGGGGGAAACAGCCGGTGCGTTGCCACTCCACACCTGGATTTATCGTTAACCGCGTGGCGCGTCCTTTTTATGCTGAAGCGTGGCGGGCACTGGAAGAACAGGTTGCAGCGGCAGGCGTGATTGATGCGGCACTGCGCGACTGCGGTGGCTTCCCGATGGGGCCGCTGGCGCTGACCGATCTGATTGGCCAGGACGTTAACTTTGCTGTCACCTGTTCGGTGTTTAACGGTTTTTGGCAGGAGCGCCGTTTTTTGCCGTCGCTGATTCAACAGGAACTGGTGCTGGGCAAACGTCTTGGCAAGAAAACCGGGCAGGGCGTGTATAGCTGGCCGCTGAAAGAATCCTTGCCATACGAAGCAGCGCAACCTGCCAGTGCGGGAGCGGCTCATATTCAACGCCACGGCCGCGCTGCATGGCTGAATAACACCGATTCAGGTGACAGTGTCACGGATTCATCTCTCGAACTCGATGAAGTCTGGGTGCAGGTGACGCAAGGCGAAACCGCGACGCAACTGGCAAAACGCCTGCAACGTCCGGTGGTGTTAATGGATCTGGTGAACGACTGGCAGCGCTCGCCATTAGTGGTACTCGCGCCTGCCGCAGGCAATACGCCAGAACAGACCGCCAAAGCGATTCGCTTCTTCCAGCAGCAAGGCAAACAGGTGCTGATGATAAGTGACTACCCTGGCATGTTGGTGTGGCGCACGGTGGCGATGTTAGCCAATGAGGCGTCGGACGCGCTGCAAAAAGGGGTGGCAAGCGAGCAGGACATCGATACCGCCATGCGTCTGGGGGTGAATTATCCCCACGGCCCGCTGGCGTGGGGGGCGGAACTCGGCTGGCAGCACGTGCTGCGCCTGCTGGAAAATCTACAACAACATTACGGCGAGGAGCGCTATCGCCCGACTTCGCTGCTGCGTCAACGCACGCTGCTGGAGACTCAACATGAGCATTAATGCATGGGCCAACGCCCGGGAAATGTACGCCCGCGACAACTGCGCAAAGCAGATGGGCATTGACATTCAGGAGATGGGTGAGGGTTTTGCACGCCTGACGATGACCATTACTGAAGCGATGCTCAACGGCCACCAGACCTGCCACGGTGGACAATTGTTTACGCTTGCGGATACCGCATTTGCTTACGCCTGTAATAGCCAGGGGCTGGCGGCGGTAGCATCCGGTTGCAGCATCGATTTTGTCCGCCCTGGGCTTGCTGGCGACACGCTCACCGCGATTGCTCAGGTGCGCACTCAGGGGCGGCTGACCGGTGTGTATGACATTGAAATTATTAATCAACATGAGAAAACCGTAGCCCTGTTTCGTGGGCGTTCGCACCGCATTGGCACGACTGTATCCAACGAAAGTATTTCCGGAGCCAAACTATGAACGACGCATTTATCTGTGACGGTGTCAGAACGCCCATTGGCCGTTACGGCGGCGCACTTTCTTCGGTGCGGGCTGACGATCTGGCGGCCATTCCGCTTAAAGAGCTGATGGCACGCTATCCGAATCTGGACTGGAACTCGGTGGACGATGTGCTGCTCGGCTGTGCTAATCAGGCGGGTGAAGATAACCGTAACGTGGCACGCATGGCGACGCTATTAGCGGGACTGCCGCAGACGATTTCTGGCACCACCATTAACCGCCTGTGTGGTTCGGGTCTTGACGCATTAGGTATGGCAGCGCGAGCCATTAAAGCCGGTGACGCGCAGCTCATGATTGCCGGTGGCGTGGAGTCGATGTCCCGTGCGCCCTTCGTGATGGGTAAGGCCAGTACGCCTTTCCAGCGTCAGGCTGAGATGTTTGATACCACTATCGGCTGGCGTTTTGTGAACCCGCTCATGGCTGAACACTTTGGTACTGACAGCATGCCCGAAACGGCAGAGAATGTAGCGGAGTTGTTAAACATCAGCCGTGAAGATCAAGATGCTTTCGCGTGGCGCAGTCAGCAACGCGCAGAACAGGCACTGAAAAAAGGCGTGCTGGCGCAGGAAATCGTACCGGTAGTGTTGAAAGGCAAGAAAGGGACAGTGACGGAAATTCGCGAAGATGAACACCCTCGTCCTGAAACAACTTTGCAACAACTCAATGGACTGAAAGCCCCGTTTCGCAAAAATGGAGCGATCACCGCAGGCAATGCTTCTGGTGTTAACGATGGTGCCGCAGCGCTGATTATTGCAAGTGAAGCCGCTGCCCACCGTCACGGTTTAACACCACGCACCCGCATTGTGGCGATGGCGACCGCAGGTGTCGAACCGCGCCTGATGGGACTCGGACCGGTACCCGCCACCCGCAAGGTGTTAGAGCTGGCCGGATTGTCTATCAACGATATGGATGTCATCGAACTCAATGAGGCCTTCGCCGCGCAGGCGCTGGGAGTGTTACGACAACTGGGGCTGCCTGACGACGCCCCACAGGTTAATCCCAACGGCGGCGCGATTGCTTTAGGCCATCCATTGGGCATGAGTGGAGCCCGACTGGCGCTTGCCGCCAGCCACGAACTACATCGTCGCAAGGGACGTTACGCCCTTTGTACGATGTGTATCGGTGTTGGCCAGGGCATTGCCCTGATCCTTGAGCGTGTGAGCTAATCAACCCTGCGAGTACCCTATAATGATAAACACAACAACGAAGCTGGAACCGATTGAAACCGCGTCAATTGATGAGCTGCAGGCCTTACAAACGCAGCGTCTGAAATGGACGCTTAACCACGCCTACAACAACGTGCCGATGTATAAACGCAAATTTGACGCGGTAGGTGTGCATCCTGATGATTTCAAAGAGCTGAAAGATATTCGCCTCTTTCCCTGCACGACTAAACAGGATTTACGCGACAACTATCCGTTCGACACCTTTGCGGTGCCGATGGAGCAGATCGTGCGTATCCATGCCTCGTCGGGTACTACCGGTAAACCCACGGTGGTCGGTTACACGCAAAAAGATATCGATACCTGGGCTGATATTGTTGCCCGTTCGCTACGCGCGGCAGGCGGCACGCCAAAAGACAAAATTCATGTGGCATATGGATACGGTTTATTTACCGGCGGACTGGGTGCGCATTATGGCGCCGAGCGTCTGGGTGCGACGGTTATCCCGATGTCTGGCGGGCAAACAGAGAAACAGGCTCAGCTGATCCGTGATTTCCGTCCGGATATGATTATGGTGACGCCATCCTGGTGCCTGAATCTGATTGAAGAACTGGAGCGCCAGATGGGCGGGGATGCGCGGGATTGCTCGCTGCGTGTTGGGGTGTTTGGTGCTGAGCCGTGGACTCACGCCATGCGTCGCGAAATCGAACGTCGCCTTGGGATCACCGCACTGGATATTTACGGTCTGTCCGAAGTGATGGGACCGGGTGTGGCGATGGAATGTCTGGAAACCACCGACGGCCCGACCATCTGGGAAGATCATTTTTATCCGGAAATCGTCAACCCAATTAGCGGCACACCGCTGGACGATGGCGAGCAGGGTGAATTGCTGTTCACGACGCTGACTAAAGAAGCGCTGCCGGTGATTCGTTACCGCACACGCGATCTGACTCGTTTGCTGCCAGGCACCGCGAGAACCATGCGCCGTATGGATCGCATTACCGGGCGTTCAGACGACATGCTGATCATCCGTGGTGTGAATGTGTTCCCGTCACAGCTGGAAGAAGAGATTGTGAAGTTCGAGCATCTGGCACCGCATTATCAGCTGGAAGTGCATCGCGACGGCCACCTCGACACGCTTTCCGTCAAAGTGGAGTTGAAGGAGAGCAGCTTGTATCTGAGCCATGAACAACGGTGTTCCGTTTGCCATCAGTTGCGTCATCGTATTAAGTCGATGGTCGGCATTTCAACGGATATCAGTATTGTGAATTGCGGCAGCCTTCCACGTTCCGAAGGAAAAGCTGTCCGCGTTAGCGATTTGCGCCAGGCGGCAAATCAGTAGAACAACCCTCACCCTGACCCTCTCCCTGAGGGAGAGGGAAGAAACCGCCCTGTGAGAGGGAAGAAACCACCATGTGAGAGGGAAGAAACCACCCTGTGAGAGGGAAGAAACCATTTGGCTCCTTCTCCTTGTCAGAGGGTTGAAACCGTTTGACTCCTTCTCCCTGGGGAGAAGGTTGGGATGAGGGGAATTGAATACACTTCATCCCATGCCACAGTTCAAAAATTTGTGAATCGCATTGGTAATGACATGATTTTTATTGTCTTTGTTGTGCTATGTTTTAACTCTTGACGGTTTTAAACGGAATTTTAGTCTACCCATGAGCAAGAAACTGGAACAGTTTATACAGCAGGCAGTCAGCGCCGTTCCTGTTAGCGGAACGTCGCTGATTGTCTCGTTATATGGAGATGCACTGGCGCATCGCGGCGGAGAAATCTGGCTGGGAAGCCTGGCAACCATGCTGGAATCACTTGGTTTCGGCGAGCGTTTCGTACGAACTTCGTTATTCAGACTCAATAAAGAGGGCTGGCTTGACGTCGAGCGCGTTGGGCGGCGCAGCTTTTATCGTCTGACCGAAATGGGCCAGCGCATGACCCGCCGTGCAGAAGCGAAGATCTACCGTGCCGGCCAGCCTGAATGGGATGGCAAATGGCTGCTGTTGCTTTCTGAAGGCCTTGAGAAAAACACCCTGCAACAGGTCAAGAAACAGCTTATCTGGCAGGGCTTTGGCACGCTTGCGCCGAGCCTGATGGCATCGCCGTCGCAAAATCTTGCCGATGTTCAGAACCTGCTGCATGAAGCTGGCGTTGCGGATAACGTCATCTGTTTTGAAGCCAGTTCACCGCTTCAGGCCTCAAAAACCGCGCTGAAAGCGCGCGTCGAAGAGTGCTGGTTGCTCACCGATAAAAATGAACGTTACGGCGAATTTATTAACTCGTTCCGCCCGTTACTGCCGTTGCTACGCGAAGCAGACGAAAGTGAACTGACACCGCTGCGCTGTTTCCAGATCCAACTTCTGCTGATCCACTTCTATCGTCGCGTGGTGCTAAAAGACCCGTTGCTGCCGGATGAATTATTGCCGCCGCACTGGCAAGGTCAAAGCGCACGCCAGTTATGTATTAACATCTATCAACGAGTTGCCCCCGGCGCGCTGCTGTTTGTCAGCGAACATGGAGAAACCTCGGTCGGCGACTTGCCGCAGCCGGGAAGCGGTTATTTCCAGCGCTTCGGTGGAATCAACCTGAATCCGTAAGGAAAAATTATGCCTGTATATCAAATCGACGGGTTGACGCCCGTGGTACCGGAAGACAGTTATGTGCATCCCACAGCCGTTTTGATTGGTGATGTGATTATTGGCCATCGGGTGTATATCGGGCCAAATGCCAGCTTGCGTGGGGATTTTGGGCGCATCATCGTTAAAGATGGCGCTAACGTGCAGGATAATTGTGTGATGCACGGTTTCCCGGAGCAGGACACGATTGTTGAAGAGGACGGTCATATCGGTCACGGCGCGATTCTGCACGGTTGCATCATTGGCAAAAATGCCTTGATTGGCATGAATGCGGTGATCCTTGATGGCGCGCAAATTGGCGAAAATAGTATCGTCGGTGCCACGGCATTTGTGAAAGCGAGAGCCGAGTTTGGCGCAAACCAGATGATCCTCGGCAGCCCGGCAAAAGTCGTGCGGGAATTACGTGCGGATGAACTTGAGTGGAAGAAGAAGGGTACGCGCGAATATCAGGAACTGGTTATCCGTTGCCAGCAAACGATGCATCAGGTTGAACCATTACGCGAGATGGAACCCGATCGAGATGCAAAAACCATGAGCAGTTCGTACCAACCTAAAGGCGAATGACAAACTTTTTTGTAGGTCGGATAAGCGGCAGCGTCATCCGACAAAACTGACGCTATCGCTCATCCACCTTGTAAAATCCCGTTACTGCCAGCGTTTACGATATTCCCCAGGCGAGACGCCAAAACGTAACTTAAACGCTGTCGAAAAGTGGCTGTGATCGGTGAACCCCCAGTTATAGCCAATGCCTGCCAGTTTCTCGGTGACGCTCGCGGTGCGCAAAGCTTGTGCGCATAAATCCAGGCGGCGGTTTTTAATGTATTGCGCCACAACCAGGCCTTTATCGGCGAACATGCGGTACAGGCTGCGAACCGACATTCCCGCTTCACTGGCAATCCATTCCGGGCGCAGATCTTCAGATTGAATATGGCTATCAATCAGACCCATTACGCGCTCAAGTTGCTTATCACGTCTGGAGTGCTGGGCATCACGCACCTGCAACACCGGACGCAGCAGGCAGATAATCGCTTCCAGTGCGGCTTCGCTTTCACACACATTCAATGTCGGGTTTTTCATGCTTTCATGGAGCAGGCGCTGGCTCATTTTCACAACCGGCATGTCGGCACTCAGCCGTTGTGCACAAGGGAGATCGCCCGCACGTCGGTTTTGTTCGATTAAGTGACGCGGAACCAGCAGCGAAATTTGTTTGGTCGGTTGGGTGTAGACGATGCTGCACGGGCGGGAAGCGTCGATAAGGGTAATGTCGCCGCCATGCAAGACGGCCTGATTAGTGCCTTGTTCCAGCACAGCCTCACCATCGAGTTGAAACACGGTATAAAACCAGGCGTCGTTGCTACGAGCCACTTCATATTGGGAGCGGAACAGGCGCGAATGTGCGGTTTCGACCACGCTTAGTTTCATGGCATTGGCGTGATATTCCTGCAAGGTGCCGTGGAATCCGCCATCTAAAATCTGTCCGGAGAAGGGGCCGCAGGCGCGGTTGATGCTATCGAGCCAGTTATCAAAACGCTCGTTACTTGCCGATTCAGCCATTGTTCACCTCACCAAATGCACCGAAGGTGCCACGTGTTAATTCATTGTTACAGCTTGCGCGATACGGGAGAAGATCTTCGCGTCTGGTATAGGAATTCACTATAGATAAATTGGGTGATAAAACGGCGAGCTTTGTCGCCAATTGTGTGGGCTGTCACAGGGAACAAAGCAATTGTCAGGCACAGACAAACCTTTTGCGCCGCCAGACCCTAGACTTCAAAACAGGGCTTCTGGCCATGACGATAATAAGGAGAAACTATGTCTGCTAACACTGTTGCTGTTCTCGAGTCGGTTCAAACTTTTCTGGCACGTAATCATGGGCTGTATATTGATGGAAACTGGCAGTCATCTGGGTCTTCATCACGCCTGAGTGTCTTTAACCCAGCGGACGGTCAACAAATCGCAACCAGCGCGGATGCCAACGAGGCCGATGTCGACAAAGCGGTGACTTCCGCCTGGCGTGCTTTCACCAGTGGCGTGTGGGCCAATATGTTGCCTGCCGCCCGTGAGCGTATCTTGCTGAAATTTGCTGACCTGGTTGAGCAAAATGCTGAGGAACTGGCGCAGCTTGAAACCCTGGAGCAGGGCAAATCAATCAATATTTCCCGCGCCTTTGAAGTGGGTTGTGCCCTTAACTGGATGCGCTACACCGCCGGGCTGACCACCAAAATCAGCGGTCGTACGCTGGATGTGTCGATTCCGATGCCCGAAGGTGCCCGTTACCAGGCGTGGACGCGCAAAGAGCCGGTCGGCGTGGTCGCGGGTATTGTGCCGTGGAACTTCCCGCTACTGATTGGCATGTGGAAAGTGATGCCTGCGCTTGCCGCCGGTTGTTCGATTGTGGTGAAACCGTCGGAAACCACACCACTAACGCTATTGCGTGTGGCAGAGTTAGCCAGCGAAGCCGGTTTGCCAGATGGGGTGTTTAACGTGGTCACGGGAAGTGGTGCCGTCTGCGGGCGAGCGCTTTCACAACATCCATTAATCGCAAAAGTGAGTTTCACCGGTTCAACTGCCACGGGCAAAGGCATTGCGCGTGCGGCGGCGGATCGTTTAACTCATGTCACGCTGGAGTTAGGCGGCAAAAACCCGGCCATCGTGCTTAAAGATGCCGACCCGGCAATGGTGATTGAAGGGTTAATGGCGGGGAGCTTCCTCAATCAGGGGCAAGTTTGTGCTGCCAGTTCACGCATCTATATCGAATCCCCGTTATTTGACACGCTGGTCAGTGGCTTTGAGCAAGCGGTGAAATCGCTGTCGGTTGGTGCCGGCATGGATATGACCACGCACATCAACCCGCTGGTTTCGAAAGTGCATCAGCAAAAAGTTGCCAGTTATCTGGACGACGCCCAGCGAAATCATGCAGAGATTATCAGCGGGAATGCTGTGCCAAAGGGCGAGGGTTATTACGTCACGCCAACACTTGTGGTGAACCCTGCCGCAGAATTACGCCTCAATCATGAAGAGGTGTTCGGTCCGGTGGTGAATCTGGTTCGGGTTAACGACGCGGAAGAGGCGTTGCGCCTCGCTAATGATACTGAATATGGGTTAACCGCCAGCCTGTGGACCAATAACTTGCAGGCGGCAATGAGCTATTCCTCGCGTATTCAGGCGGGGACAGTTTGGGTGAACAGCCATACGCTTATCGATGCCAATATGCCATTTGGTGGCATGAAGCAATCCGGTTCTGGCCGAGATTTTGGTCCAGACTGGCTGGATGCTTATACGGAATTAAAATCTATTTGCGTGCGCTATTAGAATAAAAAACCCCGGATAAATCCGGGGTTAGTACTGATGGGAATTCCTGGTTCGTAGGTCGGATTAGCGCAGCGACATCCGACATTAGTATGTCTACATTACGATTGATTCCAGCGTTGTTTAAGATAGTTCACGGCTTCCTGCGTCTGTGGTTGGTTCAAATAGTCTTCTCTGAATAAGATCGTGCCATTAATATTGGGTGTCGACTCATTCATATCGATCTGTTTTTTCAGCTCAGGCACGCCGCCGTTTTTCACCCAGTCGGGCTCTATTTTTGAACGCTCACCGACTTTATAGAGCGCAACACCGATATACAGGCGCGTGTTGGTCGGTTTTACGACGTCAGACCACCATTTTGCCAGCACGTCGTAGCGCGCCGCATCACGGGCGAACGGCCAGTACAATTGCGGCGCGATATAATCCAGCAAACCTTGTTGCACCCAGCGACGGGTATCAGCAAACGACTCATCATAGGCGGCAGCGCCACGTGTATCAGAACCCGCCGGATCAAATGAGCGGTTGCGCCACACTCCGGCAGGGCTTACGCCAAATTCAACGCCTGGTTTCAGCTGTTTAATGGTGCGGGAAACTTGTTCTATTAATTGCTGCGTATTGTGGCGTCGCCAGTCCGCTTTTGAGTTAAATGCCTGACCATATGTTCTGAAGGTCGGGTTGTCGTTAAGCGCGGAACCCGGTGATTCGGTGTAGAAGTAATCATCAAACTGTACGCCATCAATATTATATTGTTGAACCACTTCAGCCACGATGCTGGTAATCCAGTCACGCGCCTCAGGGATCCCTGGGTCGAGCACGAAACGGTCGCCCGCAGTGCGGATCCAGTCGCGGTGCAGCACATACACACTTGCCGGATCTAACGACAAGGTGCGATTTAGCTTCGCAACGGTTATCGGAGTGGTATTGGTCGAGACGCGATAGGGATTAAACCAGGCGTGGACTTTAATGCCGCGTTTGTGCGCTTCGTCGAGCATAAATTGCAACGGGTCATAACCTGGATTCTCACCAATATTTCCCGTAAAGACATCTGACCATGGCAAAATTTTTGATGACCACAGTGCGGTTCCATCCGGTTTTACCTGGAAGAACACCGTGTTAATGCCGAGATTTTTTAGCTTATCCAGTTTGTCGGTAAGCGCTTTTTGTTGCACTCGTATACGGGTGTTTGCGTCACTGATATTTGCGGACGAGACCGGTGGCCAGTCAAGACGAGAAACGGTTGCAAGCCAGACACCGCGCATCGGTTCACGGCTTTGATCCGTTTTCCCCGCAACCGGTTTGGTGACAGAGGGCAACGGCGTCACCAGCGATTTCGGCGGTTTGGATGAACAACTGGCGAGTAACAAAACAGCGGCAACAAGGGTGCCTGTCGTTTTCACATGAGTGACAAGGGGAAAGCTGCGTGGACTGCTGATGATAGACTCCAGTTTATTCAGGGCGCCGCGAAAAGAAATATTCTCTTCTGATTTCAATTTAAGTCAATCAAACCCGCTAAACAGTGATGCTAAATCAGTGCGTTCTGGAGATACGAATGTAATGAATTAACGCCCCGCAGTTCATGCGGAGCGTTATAATTTCTGACCTGTGCGTCTGTAAAATCGAGCAAGGGAAGGGGCTGCGGATCATTCAGATAATTGAAATTCAATACGAATGTATCCTGCTTAAATATCATCATACGTGTGGTCAACAACGATCTCGAGAGTCTTACGCACGATGTCAATGGTGACGACATCATCGGTGGACTCAATAGCCTCAATCAGCTTTTGAATAATGGCTTTATTAGTAAGATGTCCATCAGTAGCAAGAATGCTGCGTATTACCGCTCCGAGTAATACGGCCTCATCAGCCAGCATATCGCCAGCATTACGAAAGTATGCAGTCAGTGCAGTGTTAGGCAGAGTGGCATAGATTTCTGATTTATGAAGCGTCATTTGGGTCATTTACGTTCACCATTATTAAACTGTGAGTTTTTAGGGGTAGTCAGTGTTTTTTACTACTACCGTGATCAGGGCTATCGTCGAATAACTGATACACATTATTGTCCTTCCTGTTCTGACTCTCCTTGTCCCATTCCTTATGCGCAGGAACCAGAGTAGGGCGCGAAATGCTCAGACGTTGGTTGCGTATATCAGCAATCACATCCGCGATAAGATTTCGCCGCTGTGCCTCTCTTTCTGTCGCTTCCATGACTTGCAGCCTTTCAATCAGGGAACCGGTACTGACTGGCCCGTTATCGTAAAGGATTGATAAAACTGCCTCTCCAATCAGTTGGTCGATTAATTTCTCTCTTTTACTTCTATTCATAACTGCGTCTCTGCTTGCCACTGTGTTTCGTATCCGAAACGTGGCATGAAATCAGCCCTCTTGTCCAGGAGGTAAGCTGAAAGTTGCCAGGCTCTTCGATATTGCCTGAAATAATGCTCCCGCGAGTGTTGAACTAATAAGCCGTTAATTTGCGCTGTCCGACCGTTTGAACCTAACGGTCGAAAAGTAAGCCAATTAATGTGTGGTAGTGACTCTCTTCTTCCGGACCTGATGCTTCTTCAACCCGACGTAATAATTTTGTACAGATTGATTTGCGGTTCAAACTCCGTCCATCACTCAGGATCTCGACCACAATTTGCCCAAGTGTTTCCTGCTGTGAAGGCAGGGCCGCTTTTGAGAAATAGCGTGTGATCGCCGTAGCCGTATCGGGAACGTAGTTGTTCTGTTGCATCAGTTACTCCTGTAAATATGCAGTCTTCATCAAATGTACAAATAAAGTTATACAACCTTTAAAAACTTGTACATAGAAAAAGGTAAGGATTTGTCTTAAAATCCTAAGCTATAAGTGCTACTCCTTTCATATCAGTTAGTTAGAAAAATATTTAACTTAAGTCGACAAAAACAGCTGTACAGCTTTATCATTTCCTTGCAACGGCGATGGCAAAAAACCTGCTTTATTCGGTGTACATGCATACAATTGTTGTTAATAAGTTATTAATTCTAATGTATTTTAAATGAGGGGTTTGGTTACTCATCTGCTACTGTAAAGGCTTAAATCGCCTCCATTGGACACACCATGCTCACAACTATCATTTACCGCAGCCATATCTGTAAGAACGTACCGTTTGAATCAGTGATGGATATGGTTGCAGCAGCAAAATTAAGAAATGATCAGGCCGATGTGACAGGTATCTTGCTGTTCAACGGCACGCACTTCCTTCAACTTATTGAAGGCCCGGAAGAGAGTGTGTTGAAGATTTATCAGCATATTTGCCAGGATGAGCGTCATTGCAATATCGTTGAGCTGCTTTGTGACCACGGGCCAACCCGTCGGTTTGGCAAGACCGGTATGGAACTCTTTGATTTAAGAGAACATGACAGCGAAAGGGTACTGCAAACTGTACTCGACAAAGGCACATCGAAGTACCAGCTGATTTATAATGACCGGGCGCTTAAATTCTTGCGGACGTTTGTTTCAGCTACTGAAAAAGAGAACTATTTTGAGATCCCCCCAGCGGATTCCTGGGTGTTTATTCCGGATGAGGGCGAAAGCCATACCAACCTCGCCGCCCCAGATAACACGGCAGATTGTTGTTTTGCTTTCCAGCCGATGGTTGACCCGTTTGCCCAGGAAATTATCTCGACCGAAGCCTTGCTACGCACCCCTGGCGGCGGTTCACCGGAGATATATTTTGCAGGATTGACCGGGAACGAGCTTTATCAGGCAGATCTCAATAGCAAGAAAGTTGCCTTTGCGATGGCCAGTGCGCTCAAACTTGGGAAACACTCTGTCTCGGTGAATCTATTGCCTATGGCGCTGGTGATGATCCCCGATGCGGTTAATTTCTTGTTAAGAGAAATTCAGATAAATGGCCTTGTACCAGAGCAGGTAACAATAGAATTTACTGAATGCGAGGTGATTTCACGTATTGACGAGTTCACTGATGCAGTGAGACAACTTAAATCAGCCGGGATTAATGTCGCCATAGACCACTTTGGCGCCGGTTTTGGCGGACTGTTGTTGCTGGCTCAGTTTCAGCCGGACAGAATTAAGATCAACCGCGAACTGATTAAAGATGTTCACAAAAGTGGTCCGCGGCAGGCCATCATTCAGGCCATTATCAAATGCTGTGCTTCGCTTGAAATCGCTATTTCGGCGGTGGGTGTCGAAAAACCCGAAGAGTGGATGTGGCTGGAATCAGCAGGCATTACCCATTTTCAGGGCAACTTGTTTGCTAGCGCCAGACTGAGTGGCGTAGCTGCCGTGGCCTGGCCAGAAAGGAAAGCAGATCTCTAATCCAGGTTGTACAATGTAAATATAGGTTGTACAACCCGCCTGGAGTCGTTAGTTTCAATAGGGATGTTTTAAGCTTACAAAGAGGGATTAATGACCTTATACAGTATCGGTGAAGTTGCCGAACGATGCGCAATCAACCCTGTCACGCTACGAGCCTGGCAGCGTCGCTATGGATTACTCAAACCTCAAAGGAGTGAGGGCGGACATCGACAGTTTGATGACGAAGATATCGAGCGTATTGAAGAGATTAAGCGCTTGATAAAAAGCGGTGTGTCCGTAGGAAAGGTCAAAGCATTACTGGAAGCGAGGGTAATTACCACTCATGACCATGACATGTGGCAGTCACAGCAAGAAGAGTTGTTGACCGTTCTGCGCCTTGTACAACCCGCTAAACTCCGCGCGAAGATTGCGACTTTAGGTCATGAAATTCCCGTCGACACTCTTATTGATCATATCTTTATACCTGTACGACAGTGCCTCAATCTGGATAAAAATACCGCCCGGGCTATGAGTAGTTTGTTTGATGGGCTGTTGATTGAGTACGTCGTTCAGTGCCTTGCGGATGCCCGCAACAAGGAAGGTAAAGATACGCTAATGATTGGTTGGGATATCGAAGACAGACTCCGTATGTGGCTTGAGGCCTGCCGTCTATCGCAACATGGATGGCGTCCTGATGTTCTTGCCGATCCTCTGGATGCACCTCGTCCGGAGTTATTCCCTGGCCAGCATATATTTGTCTGGACCGGGAAGGCGTTAACGTTGCGTCAGCAGGAACAACTCGAGCACTGGCAGAAGCAAGGATATGCCATTAAGTTTCATTCGGGTGAATAGTGTTGGTGAATAGTGTTTAGGTCAACATCACAGAGCGGGATGTCTCCCGCCCCGTCAGTGCCTTTATCAATATAGATAAAGCCGGTTTGCGAAAACCGTCATCAGTTTACCATCAGTCTCAAACATAAATTCTCCGGATAGGGGGCAAAGTAGTTTTGCGTCTGCAGGTAGCGATCCGGGTATTCAGCCAGATAATGATTTAGCAGCGTAAGCGGGGCCAGGATAGGCAGCAGCCCATCACGGTAGTGCAGAATCACATCCCGCAGTTCGCCGCGCTGGCGGTTATTCAGCTGGTTACGGAAATATCCCTGAATATGCATAAGCACATTAGTGTGATTTTTCCGTGACGCAGGTTTTTTCAGGATCGTCATCAGCTTTTCGCGGTACACAACGAAAAAGGCCTCCAGATCTTCCCATTCATGCAGCGAGGCGACAAAAGGCCCAATCTCCCGATAACCGGCCTGATGGTGCGCCAATAACTGGAGTTTGTAGCGGCTGTGAAAATCCAGTATCGCACGGCGAGTCAGCCCGTTTTCCCGCAAGGTGTTCAGCTCGTGCAGGGCGAAGACGCGCTCGACAAAGTTTTCCCGCAACACGGCATCGTGCAGGCGTCCATCTTCTTCAACCGGTAACCACGGGTATTTCTCCAGTAACGCAGCGGTAAACAGGCCAACACCTTCTTTACATCCGCGATTGCCTTTTTCATCGTATAAACGCACGCGCTCCATACCGCAACTCGGTGATTTTGCACAGACGATAAAGCCCGACAATTCGCCCAAACGTGGGAGATACGAAGCGGCGAACTCGGCCATTTTTTCCGTGACATCCTCGTTTGGCGCATGGCTGAAACGCATCCGGATATCGCCTTCGGTCGTCTGAACCAGACGTAGTGCCGGGCGAGGGACGGGCAGGCCGATGGACATCTCCGGGCAGACGGGTTTGAACGTCACCCATTGCGCCAGGTCGTCCATGACAAATCCCATGCGTTTATGTCCGCCGTCAAAGCGCACGGCCGAGCCTGTTAAACATCCGCTGATACCAATGATGGGTTTAATGTTCATGGCACGATCCTGCTGTTGTTAAGGCATACTTTAAACTTACACAACAAATAGTTTTTGTCCAAGTTTAAGATTGTGTATTTTTTATTAATCAATAATATCAACTGATTAAAACAGCAGGTTTAAGCCTGATTTTTTGAGAAGTTTAAGAGCGTACGCAAGCCGCACCACCATAACGGTTGTGTGACTGAGTCTTCGTTTTGCGTGGGGAAATGGAACTACAGAGGAATAACTTCGAGGGAAACGACTTGCAGTTGCCACAGTTCAATCTGCTTTTTGCGCGTGGCGGTAAGTTTGCCGCCGGTAACCAGCAGCCAGTGACGATCCGGGAAGACATCCGGTGCCAGCGTGGCGGGCGGCACGGGTAGCACATCAATACGCTGCCCCTGGCCGGTGCGTCTGAGCGCTTCGAGCCAGATTTCGCACGGATCGGTCAGGTACCAGCCGGTGATTAAGTAATTATCTCCCGGTGCTTTTTTATCGCCTTCAAGACAAAACGAGGTGTAGGAGATGATGATGCCATCGAGAATTTCGCGCATGGTCATCACCGCCGGAATATTGGCAGAGACTTGACTGCGCAGCGGGCGCAGCACTTCGGTGACCAGTTCAGAACGAGGATATTCGCGACCAGCGTCGTAAATCATCTGGCGCAAGGATTCGATTTTTCCCTCTTTCAGCCGCTGCAACATGCTCTCCTGCAAGGTGAGCCAGTTGTTTGTGCGACGAGCGCCAGGGCGGGCGAGGAGGGATTTGACCTGACTGACGGGTACGCCTTTTTTCACCCAGTCGAGAATTTTGAGTGCTTGTTGAACATCGTCGTCACTGTATTGACGATGCCCGCCATCAGTCCGCAATGGTTTAAGTAGCCCGTAACGACGCTGCCAGGCGCGCAACGTCGTCGCGTTTATGCCGCAAAGCTGGGCAAATTCACCGATGGAGTAAGACATATGCTGCACCCGAAAATAGAGAATACTCTCAATATACTACGAATAATGGCGGGTTGAAGGAAGTGCCGGATGCCTGGACTACACTTTAATCCCAACCGTGCAAATGAAAGGAGCGCCCATGAAGCTATGGCCTGTTGTAACCGGTGTTGCTATCGCATTGTCCCTGGTTGCCTGTAAATCACCGACGCCGCCGAAAGGCGTGACGCCTGTTAGCGGTTTTGATGCCAGCCGCTATCTTGGCAAATGGTATGAAATAGCCCGTCTGGAAAACCGTTTCGAACGTGGCCTCGAACAAGTCACGGCGACATACGGCAAACGTAGCGACGGTAGCATTAGCGTGCTTAATCGTGGCTATGATCCGCAGAAAAACAAGTGGAACGAGAGTGAAGGGAAGGCTTACTTTACTGGCGCGTCTGATATCGCCGCGCTTAAGGTCTCGTTCTTTGGCCCGTTCTATGGCGGCTATAATGTGATCAAGTTGGACGATGATTATCAGTACGCACTGGTGAGCGGGCCGAACCGCGACTACCTGTGGATCTTATCGCGTACGCCGACCATTCCTGATGCGGTAAAACAGGATTACCTGAATACCGCACGCGGTCTGGGATTCCGGGTCGATCAATTAGTGTGGGTGAAGCAGTAATCTCATTTCCCTCCAGCTTCTCTTCATATTCGAGCCACAACCAGGAAGGATGTGGCTCGGATTTTCTTGATGCAAAAAAAATCTCAATCCCCCCCACAAAACCCTATCTTTAACTCTCTGTAATTATTCAACAATAAAAACTTTCCACTTTAAACTTGGACAAAAAACAGTTGTTGTGTAAGTTTTAATAATACGTTACACAACGTTGTTCACAGCCAGGTGATTGTCATGAGCGCAATGCCATCCGTTATCGATCGGTTTATTGATTACTACGCCAGGCTTGATAACCAGCCACCAACTGCTTTGGCGGCGCTTTACCACCAGGATGCACAGCTCATCGACCCTTTTGGCGAACATAAAGGGTTGTTTGCAATACAGCGTTACTTCATCCATTTACTGCTCAATGTAGATCACTGCCATTTTGCCATTGAAGCGCCAGTCCGGGACGACAGCCGTTTTGCTGTCAGCTGGACAATGAGTTGGTCGCACCCGCGAATTGCCGGAGGTAAAACCCTTAGCCTGCCAGGATGCTCAATGGCAGATATCGACAACGACCTGATTGTGCTTCAGCGCGACTACTACGATGCCGGAGCGATGATTTATGAACATGTTCCTTTGTTGGGCTTTGCGGTTCGCAGTGTGAAAAGGAGAGTGCGCTCATGATGACTGTCCTCATCACAGGCGCAAGCTCCGGCATCGGTGCCGGGCTCGCTAAATCCTGGGCTGATAACGGCTACCACGTTATCGCCTGTGGTCGAGACCCGGCCCGACTGGAGGCACTGCATCAGTACAGCCCGAATATCACCATAAGCCTGTTCGATATGACAGACAGGGACGCCTGTCGCCAGGCTCTGCAAGACTGTAATCCCAATCTGGTTATTCTCTGCGCGGGTACGTGCGAATATCTGGACAACGGTGTGGTGGATGCGGCCCTGGTGGAGAGGGTGATGACCACCAATTTCCTCGGGCCGGTGAATTGCCTGGCCGCACTTCAATCGCAACTGGTTTCGGGCAGTCGCGTCGTGCTGGTCAGTTCGATGGCGCACTGGCTACACTTCCCACGGGCGGAGGCGTACGGCGCGTCTAAAGCTGCACTGACCTGGTTTGCCAACAGCCTACGCCTGGACTGGGAACCCAAAGGTATTGCCGTCACAGTGGTGTCGCCTGGCTTTGTCGATACGCCATTGACCCGCAAAAATGATTTTGCCATGCCCGGCCAGGTGAGTGTAGACAACGCCGTAAAGGCGATCCGTCGAGGTCTGGATAAAGGGAAAAACCATATTGCTTTCCCCGCAGGATTTAGCCTGATTATGGGGTTGCTGGCGCGTTTGCCTGCGTTTATTCAGCACGCAGTGTTGCGCAGGATGGTGCGCTCATGAAGATCGCGATTATCGGCAGCGGCATCGCCGGACTGACCTGCGCATGGCGGCTGGCAGGGCATCATCAGGTGACGCTTTTTGAAGCGCAACCTTCAGCCGGCGGGCATACCGCCACGGTGGATGTCAAAACACCGCAGGGAACTTACGCAATTGATACCGGCTTTATCGTTTATAACGACCGCACCTATCCGCGCTTTATGGGGCTGTTGAGCGAGCTGGGGATAAGCGGCCAAAAAACGCAAATGAGCTTCTCGGTGCATAACCCGCAAAGCGGTCTGGAGTACAACGGGCATACTCTGACTTCGCTGTTTGCGCAGCGTCGTAACCTGGTTAATCCCGCGTTTTGGGGAATGCTGAAAGAGGTTGTGCGCTTTAATCGCCTGGCAAAAGAGGCCCTGAACGACGCCCACGAGAGCGACACGCTGCAAACCTTCCTCGATAAGCATCGCTTTAACACGTTTTTCGCGCGCCATTATATTCTGCCGATGGGGGCTGCCATCTGGTCATCGTCGCTACAGCAGATGCGGTGTTTTCCGTTGCGGCTGTTTTTGCATTTCTTTGAGCATCACGGCTTGCTGGATATCACCCATCGCCCGCAGTGGTATGTGGTACCCGGCGGCTCGCGAGAGTATATCCGCGCCATGCTGGCAAAACTGGGCGAGCGTTTGACGGTGCATCTCAACGCGCCAGTGCAGCAGGTGATTCGCGACGACAATGGCGTAAAAATCGAGCTTGAAAACGCGAGCCATACCTTCGACCAGGTCATCTTTGCCTGCCACTCCGCGCAGGCATTAGCGATGCTGGCTGATCCATCCCAGGCAGAAATCGAGGTTCTGGGTGATATTGGCTGGCAGCGTAACGAAGTCGTTTTACACAGTGATTCACGCTGGCTACCGGTACGGCAGCGCGCCTGGGCAAGCTGGAACTATCGCTTGAGCGAAAGCGACAATGCTTGTGCCTGTGTCACCTACAACATGAATATTTTACAAGGACTGCCCGAAGGAAGCCCCTTGTTCTGCGTCACGCTAAACCCGGACGCGCCGGTTGACGAGCGTCGCGTCTGGAAGCGCTTTGTGTATGAACACCCGCTATTTAACCCTAAAAGCTGGCGGGCGCAGGCCCGTCGTCACGAGATTAACGGCCACAGGCGTAGCTGGTTCTGTGGCGCTTATTGGTACAACGGTTTTCATGAGGATGGAGTGCGTAGCGCACTTGATGTGGTGCAGGGAATTGCCGCCGGGGAGGGCATATAACATGAACAGTTGCCTGTATCAGGGCGTGTTACGCCACCGTCGCCTCCAGCCGAAAACACACCAGTTTCGCTACAACCTTTTTATGGCCTGGCTCGATCTTGACGAGCTGGATCTGCTGGCGAGTGTTGGAATACGCCGTAACCGCTTCGCTGCCGCCGCTTTCCATGATGCTGATTATCCGCTGGGCACACCGCTTAAAGCGAACGTCCTGAGCCGGCTGACATCCCTGACCGGGCAGCGTCCTGATGGACGCGTGATGCTTCTGACTCAATTGCGTTATTTCGGGTTCCACTTTAATCCGGTCAATTTTTACTACTGCTATGACAGCACTAATATTCTGCGCTGGGTGCTGACCGAAGTACGAAACACGCCGTGGAATGAGCGGCATTACTATGCAGTAGATGGGCAGAATGCGCGCCCGCTGGAAAAAGCCTTCCACGTTTCGCCCTTTAATCCGATGGATATGATGTACCACTGGCGTTTCAACAGTCCCGGTAAAACGCTGCACATGCATATTGAAAACCATCAGGCGTCGAAAGTGTTCGATGCAACACTGATGCTTAAGCGTGAGCCGCTGACACGTAAAAACCTCAGTTCACTGCTGCGCAATCTCCCGTTCATGACGCTCAAAACCGTGTTCGCTATCTACTGGCAGGCGCTGCGGCTGTGGCTTAAACGCGTTCCGATCCATAACCATCCCGTTAGCAGGAGTGAACGCTCATGACCGATCCCGTCTTTGTGTTAGAACGCCATATTCCGCGCAACGTCCGAGTCGCGCGCTGGCTGCTTTTCCGTCTGCTGGGCGGTATACGCCACGGTTCGCTCACCGTTTATGAAGGTGCCCAAACGACGCACTTTGGCGATGTTTCGGCCACGCTGCATGCTGAAGTGCACATCTTGACTCCAGGTGTTTACTGGCGGGTGCTGACTGGTGGGAGTCTCGCCGCCGCAGAGGCCTGGATAGACGGCGAGTGGGAGACTCATCAGCTCACCACATTGTTGCAAATTCTGGCGATGAATGGCCAGGTGCTGGGGCGACTGGAACGGGGTTTTCGCCTGCTGGGCAAACCCGTCGAGCGGCTACGTCACTGGACGCGGCGCAATTCCCGCGACCAGGCGCGCGCAAACATCGCCGCCCATTACGACCTGGGCAATACGTTTTATTCGCAATTTCTGGATGATGAGCTGCTTTACTCCAGTGCGCTGTTTACCGCTGAGGAGCAGGGGTTAACCCAGGCGCAGCAAGCAAAAATGGCGCGTCTTTGCGAACAACTGGCGCTGACGGCCAGCGATCACCTGCTGGAAATCGGCACTGGCTGGGGAGCGATGGCGGAATATGCCGCCCGTCATTACGGCTGTCGCGTTACCACAACCACGCTGTCACAGGAGCAGTACAACTGGGCGACAGCGCGAATTGCCCGTGCGGGGTTGCAGGACCGGGTACAAGTGCTACTGAGCGATTACCGCGATTTGACCGGAGAGTTCGACAAGTTAGTGTCAGTCGAAATGATAGAAGCAGTGGGGGAGCGCTACCTGCCTACGTTCTTCCGCACCTGCCAGGCTCGGCTACGCCCGGGGGGCAGAATGGCGATTCAGGCCATCACTATTCAGGATCAGCGTTACCGCGACTACAGTAAAAGCGTCGATTTTATCCAGCGCTATATCTTCCCCGGTGGCTTTTTACCCAGTATCACAGCCATGAGCGACCTGATGACCCGTCACACCGATTTTGTCATGCGCAATCTGTTCGACATGGGGCCGGATTACGCCCGCACGTTGGCGCACTGGCGGCAACGTTTTGTTCATTCATGGCAAGACATTGAAAAGCTGGGCTTTGATGACCGATTCCGCCGTATGTGGCTTTACTACCTCGGCTACTGTGAAGCCGGGTTTAACGCCCGGACCATCAGCGTGGTGCAGTTGACCGCGGAGCGGGTATGAAAAGCTCAGTGCAGCTCTTTTTGATGGCTGTGGCGTTTGATTTCTACTGGACGCTGGTCGTGCTGTTTCGCGAACGCGGCCTCTTTCTGTGGCTCGGTCTTGCGATTCTGACCTTCATTATGTTGTCGCCAGCCCAGCGTCTTTACGCCTTGTTACTGGCTGTCGCAGGCTGTGGGCTGGACGCATTCTTTGCGCTGACGGGACTTATCGACTTCACTGGCGATGGCGTATTGCCTGTGTGGATGGTGGCGTTGTGGCTGATGTTTGCCACCGTCTGGACTGCGCTGACTTGCCGATCAACGCTGCCGGGATGGATCCTCGCAATGCTGGCAACTTGTGGTACGCCGGTTGCGTATGTTATTGGCGAGCGGTTAGGTGCCATCAGCTTTCAGGAGCCGACATTGATCATCGTCAGTTGGATTGCGCTGGGCTGGCTGGTTCTGATGTTGTTGTTCCACGTCCTGATGGCGAGGCGACAATGAAAATTTCATTTTTGATGCTGCTGGGGTTGATCATCATCATACCCAGCGCCCATGCCAACGACTGGTTAAGCTGGCGCACAATGGGTGCTGCCACTCTGAGTTGGGGTCCGTTTACCGTCTATACCTCCCAGCTCCGCACGCCAGATGGCCGGTATAACGGGCCAACGCAGGATCAAGCGCTGATAATTACTTATAAACGCGATATCGACCGCGACGATCTGGTCGATGCCACCCGCGAACAATGGCAGGAGCAGGGCATTCTTGCGCGCGAACCGCGTAGTGAGGCCTGGCTAAAAATGCTGCACTCACTGTGGCCGGACGTCACTCCTGGTTCACAACTGGCCTTTGTACTTAGCGGTAAGCAGGGGCAGTTCTGGTATCGCGCATCAGCCGCGCAAAAAAGTTTTAGTATCCTTGGGCCACGTCAGTCTGAAGCTTTCAGTACACAATTTCTGGCCATCTGGCTTGATCCGCGCACGCAATATCCTGACCTGCGTCAGCAGTTACTCGGAGGTGGAAAATGAAACGTATTCTGGCAATCGGTCTGGCACTCATGATGCTCCTGGCTGGCTGTAGTTCGGAAATCAGTGACTACCGCCAACAACAGCCGACGCTTGATATTTTCCATTACTTTGAGGGGAAAACAGAAGCATGGGGAATGGTGCAGGATCGCAGCGGTAAACAGATCCGTCGCTTCCACGTCGAGATTAACGGTGATGTCAAAGGCGATACACTGACGCTCGCTGAACACTTCGTTTATGACGATGGCGAAAAGCAGCAGCGGGTGTGGCACATTCGTCGCATTAGCTCAGACCGCTATGAAGGCACAGCCGGCGATATTGAAGGTGTCGCGTCAGGTCGGGCGGCGGGCAATGCTTTGAACTGGCAATACAGCATGAATGTGAAAGCCAGCGGCAAAACCTGGTTGCTGCACTTTGATGACTGGATGTATCTGCAAGACGGCACGCATTTATTTAATAAAACAGACATGAAGAAGTTCGGTGTCACCGTCGGAACATTGACGTTGTTCTTCACCAAAGTAGAGCAGTGAAGTGGATAGTGCGCGGATGGGCTTTGGTAGGGATGGGTACTGATTCTAATCAGCTCATGGGAGTGTGTATCGTAATAGTCAATTTAACTATTCTGGGTTTGAGGGAAATACATAATTAAATTTATAACAAAAAAGTTTACAATCCGCTGTAATAAAATAATTTTTTCTCATTGAGCAATCAAAGCATGCACTTATGAACTAAGTTTTGGTTCATAACTGTGCAAGTAGCTGAACACAAATCATACGAATTTTCTACCATTGGTTCATGAACTTGTTTTTCTGATTTTGTGATGAGCATCAGGTTTTAGTATTCAGTTATTATACCTTTTAGTTGGTAACCGAATGCGTACTGAAAAATCCAATAAAATTCCTTAAGTATGCGAGCGTGATAATGGCACTGACCCCGGATCAAATACGCTACCTCAATCAATGTGAACCAGGCGAACCTGTGGCACATGCATTGTCCGAGCTACTATTCAATGATCATGATCTACTCAGTATTGATGCTAACGAACGGTCCATTACCTTTCGCTTTGCGATGTACCTCCAGCTATCTTTCCCCGGTTGGAATGTAGATTGCGAATATAACCGGGATGGTGTAGAACCTAAACGGCTCAGACATTTGGAGCTTTATCCAGACAGCGAAGACGTTGAAGCAAAGACAGTATTTCCTGATGTGATCGTGCATCGGCGAGGTACGCAACAGAATCATCTGGTCTTAGAATTTAAAAAATCAACGAGTCGCGTCGATAGACGAATCGATCTACTGAAACTTCAAGGTTATAAGCAGCAGCTTGGCTACGATCACGCTTTGTTTGTGGAGGTCGGTACTGAAGGACAATCGATTATCACGGCGCTCGAGTGGGTCTGAAAGGTGATAAAAAGATAATTTATGATACGTATTCCATTATTCAACTCTCAGCACCTTGAAGCCGCCTGTCGCGTTCTTGCTGATACCGAACGTGGCTTGAGTGGGTCGCAGATCGAGCGACTTCTACAAGAAATCAAAGTTGTCGACACATCGCCAAGCATGACAAAATGGAAACGGCTGTATAATGCGCTCGTAGGTGCGCAGAACCAATATCAGGTCGGCAACCATCTCATCATGTTCATTAACCGTGCGATGAACCCGGTAAATTACGCTCGTGATCCAGCAGTATTTACCTGGAGGCGTGATGAACTCAATGTTGTCCTAGCTTTTTCCGGCTTTTATGTCCGTGAAGATGGTAAGGTCACGAACGCCACTAAAGCAACAACACTCGATTCTGCCAGAGCCCGCGCCGGGCGACTTAAGGCTGCACTTGAAAGCCGTGCTGTGCATGCAGAAGTTTTGAACTATTGTCGTGCAGAACTTCTGGACGAAAACTATTTTCATGCCGTCTTCGAGGCGACGAAAGGGGTTGCGGAACGTATTCGTCAGTTGTCTGGGTTGAGCGGCGATGGTGCCGACTTGGTGAACAAGGCATTTACCGGACAACAACCAGTTTTGACCTTGGGACCGCTCACTACCGACTCAGAAAAGAGTGAACAAAAAGGTTTTGCGAACCTACTTATTGGTCTATTCGGCGCTGTGCGCAATCCACTGGCCCATTCGCCTAAGAAGAATTGGCCCATGTCTGAACTGGATGCGCTGGACATCCTTACGTTGGTTTCGCTTATTCATCGCAAGCTGGATGGCACACAGAAAAAAATATAGTCACATTATTGGGGAGTTGCATGAGCTACGCGGACTGGCGAGTTTATCAGGAGGCCACAGCTGAAGTATTTCGACGTCTTGGATGTAATGCTTTGGTTGATTATCGAGCCAAAGGTGTTCGAGCGACCCATGATATTGACGTCTACGCGACCTTTCTTCGATCGGGTATCCTCTGTACTTGGGTAATCGAATGCAAATTGTGGAAAACTCGCGTTCCTAAGGAAAAGGTGCTTGCTCTCAAGAGCATCATTGATGACCTTGGTGCCGATCGAGGAATCATGGTCAGTGAGGTAGGTTTCCAACCTGGAGCACAGGATGCGGCACGAGGGTCGAACATCACTTTGGTCACATCCTTGGATGATTTTGCCAAGACTGCACGGGCAGCAACTTCAGAAGCCTCTCTTACTCTAGACAGTAGTGATGATGGAGCCCCGATTTATAAATTTCCAAGCCGCTTTGAACCACATGACATTCTCCTGCATAACAACTTCCTGATAACTGCAAATTGGGCTGGATGCAGCATTTCAATCGTTAATCCATCATCCAAGTCAATCATACGTACCATCGACCTGGATAAATATGAGTCGAACTCCCCGCAAAACGGTGAAAGAGAGATTTTGAGCCATCCTCCTGGTAGCTTAGTTATTGCAGATGGCCGTTTGTTTGTCGGCCAGGTTTTTTCGGACTTTGTGCTCGTTATTGATTTGGCTACGCATGCTATCGTTAAAAGAATAGTGTTACCTGGGGGTGGTGACGGACAATTAGCAGTGTCACAAAACGAAAAAGAAATCTATTTTGCAAGCAATCGAGTCAACCAGTTCTATATCATTGACAGTGCCACATACGTTGTAAAGACAGTAGCATATCCCGAAGGTGGCCGAGGCTGCATGTCGCTGCTACGACATCCGACGCTGCCATTAATTTACATTGGCATTCAACGCGGCGGACGCATCCACGGGCTGAGTTATCCACATGCTAACTGCTATTTAGCTATCTACGACCTAAGTCGTCAAACATATACGGCGGACGTCCAGCTCGCCGAGATAAGCAATGGTCGCGCAGATGATTCAACCCCTGCATGTCTAACATATGACGATCTCTACAATCGCATCTATGTCGGCATGTTCCAGTCCAAGCGTGGCATCTGTGTAATAGAGCCGGAATCAGGGGAGCTAATTCAAGAAATTCGCTTTGCCTCAAATGATAATAATAATTTTTTCGCATGGGCAGACCCGTTATCGCAAACGGTGAGTGGAGACTTGCTGTTATCGGTCAATCGAAACAATCATGAGCTTGTAGCGTTAGATCGTGCTTCACTTCAAATAAAAAAAATTCTATTTGTTGGTGAAGCGCTTAACGGCCCGAGAGCCGTTTTGGTGTGGGGAGATCATGCCGTTGTCAGCTACCCAAGTCGAAATGGATTACTTTTCATTCCACTTGGAACTCTGAAATAATAAAATCTACTCCTGATGCTTGACTAGTCACGTTCTTGAGGATGTGGTTAAAGCGAAGGCGATGACTGTTCCTCAAAATACTTACAAAGTGGCTTGTGCAATGGACTTTATTGACAAAAAGATTCTCCCGCCAAAGTCGTGGGAGAAATTCGAAGATTTGACTCGTGCATTGTTTGCCGCAGTGTGGAGGTCGCCCCTTACGCAAAAAAATGGTCGGTCTGGGCAAAAACAGCACGGTGTTGATGTCTATGGAACGCCACAGGCAACACCCGGCATAAATTTTGGTGTGCAATGCAAAGGGAAAAACGAAGGTTATGGGGCCAAGGCGACTATCGTGGAGTTCGATACGGAACTCATCAAGGCCGAAAATTTTAAACCACAGCTTGGACACTGGACATTTGCTACTACAGCGCCTAATGATGCGCGACTTCAAGAACATGCCCGACTAGTGTCCGAACAACGCGTGAAGGAAGGAAAATTTCCCGTAGTTGCTATTGGATGGGATACGATTCAAGCGCTGCTATCTACTCATCAGGAAGTGATCGAAGAAATCTATCCCGAACATGCAAGCGATCTGCCTAAAATCATGGCAACTCTGCGCGCGTTACCAAGTTCCGAGGAGCTTGATCAGATCCGGCGGAGCCTCATTGTGTTCGCACCAAGATCATCAGTACTCAATATTGAAGCATCAGTTTGGTCTGAGGTTAAGTTCGAAAAGCCTCGTGATCTTGGGCCTGCTCTAATGGGTCGTCCACTCGGGCCTGCAGATGTCGCTGCTTGTCTCATTCTTCCGGAGGTAGCTCTACTGACTGCAGACCTGGAGCGCGCAGGAACTGCTCGACTAGCGGGGGTACCGGGAGCTGGGAAATCAATCTCAATTCTTCAAGTGGCACTTCGAATGTATTGTCGCGGCTGGCGTGTCCTAAGATTAGCCGACCCAATTGGAAAGATACCTTCTTTTGATGAGAGTCTGAAACCGACACTCTACATCGTTGATGATGCACACCTGACTCGCCCAGCATTGCTTCGTGAGTTGGAAGAACGGGCCACTGCATCGCGATGGGTATTAAGTGCGTACACGATTTCCGAAGATAAGAGCGGCTTTCCAGGCGCCATCCATCTTGATGCTAAGCGAGCGGTTCGGGTTATTGCGAATGGTTTTCTGGCTTCCCGCGAAGCAACACTTGCCGCTGTTCGTCAAGCCGATGATCGCATCGGCGATCGGCCTGGAGATGAGCAATTCGATCTACGCCTTGAGCATGCAGCGGAGAAAGCGCTTTATCCCTGGCAATTCTGTTTCATCCTTGGAGGAGGATGGCGTCGAGCGAATGCAATGGCAAGTTCTGCGCGCGCAGCAGGCGCTGACGTGGTTCTTGCAGCTGCGGCAATTCGACAGTTGGCATCACGTGATGCGCACTGTTCGCGCGAAATGTTGTTGCGGTTAGTCGGGGACGAGTTGTCGAATTCAGATGGAAATGCTGCGATTGATTGGCTTGTAGCGCAACGATTTTTACTGAGTTTCAACGACCTTCGCTGTCCACACCAGCGTCTTGCCATTGTACTCCTGGCACGTATTCTCGACGGACAGACAGCCGAAGAGCGCCAGACAATTGCAGTTATGCTCAGAACAGTTCTGACCGACATTCAGATGCCTCTCAGTGGCCTAAGTGTTCTACTTAGCGAACTTTCGTTAGCTGGCGAATTTGGGATGTGGCGAAGGCTTGTACAGCCCGCATGGCTTACTCCCGCTTTAGAACGCTGCTGGGTAGCGACAGAACCACTTGATATTCGGCATGCTTGCTGGTTACTGAATAATTTGCATAGCTATCTGCCCGATGAGATGGAAACGATTGCCGATCATAGTGAGACTCTTGCAGAGTGGATACAGGCGGCGCCGGAAGGTGCATGCTATGCGATTGGCCGCGTGCTTAATCATGTACTCAATACTAATAGGGCACTTGGTGAAAACATCGTCATGCTAGTTGATCCACGCGCATTAGCAAAGGCGATCAGTGCTGCTGCCCCGTTGCATGCGGGTGAGATTGCCGATCTGCTTTCGATGATAGGTGCTTGTAGAGATGATATGTGGAAGGCATGCTATCTCGAACACATTGATCACGATGCGTGCCTTCGCATTGTGTCACAGTGGCCGCAAGATGCCTACCTATCGGTCGTTGCCGATTTTTGCGAACATTTCTGCTACGTCGAATCAGAGTTCGGGTTCACTTTGATCGAAGCACTTATCCCGGCCATCGCCGATCGACTGCGTGCCGCTCCGCAAGAGTCTTTCCACGAACTAAACGATATCGTGTGGAACGCGTTGCGGCTCTACGATCCGCTTAACATCTATGTTGGCAAGTTGGCACCGTCCCGAAGAATGCGGCAGGTGGGGCGGAAAATCTGCCGTTGCTGGTCGCCTAAGGATCTCGCGATCTCTTTGTCGCGCAGTACGCAACGAAACTTCCAAGCTGCCGCAGGGCTTCTTAGCTTCATGCATAAGGCCTCGCCAAAGCAGTTCGAGGAGACGGTATTAGCACTCAATTGGAGCGAGATCGACCAAGCGATAGGCTCGGATTGGGCGGAAAATATCGGCGATGCGAGAATGCTGCTCGGAGTTGCGCACATCGTACCAGCAGCGAGACTCGCAATTCAGGATATGATTGCGCGCAATGAGCCGCGTATCGTCAACATGTCGACGCATCTCGCAGCCATCGCGCCGGCTAGCGCGTTACGTCATATAGCCGCGGGCAGACGCATTGTACTCAGCCATTGGGGTCACGTCGATTGGCCACTGGGAGCATTAGTTTTGGCTAGGATTGCTCAGTCGGAGCCAACACTGGTTTCTACATTTCTTGAACCGCACTACAGTGGGTTAGCAGAGGCGTTATCTCAGCCCAGCCCCACTTTTTACAATGAGGCTCTAATGTTTCTTCGTCTCCTCGTGCAAGTCCAGCCTTCAGGCTTAATTCGAGTGCTGGATCAAATTGATGTAAACAGGGCAACACTGGGGTGGCGTAATGCACTTCGCGGGCAGGATAATAGTCGTGAGCCTGGCGCAAAGGCTCAGGTTCGGCAGGTTGCGTCTTTGCTAGTCCATCATGCGATGGATCGTAGTGATGCATTGGGAGAGTTAGCCCGCCGACTTCGACGTGACTTTCCCCGCCAATCTATACCTTTAGCAAAGACTATTGAGTCCATTGATTTAAGCGAGCCGATTGAATGAACATGCATTAGCAGCTGCCGGATCGTATTGGTGTAATCAGGCAAACTGGAAGAAGGTAGCGAGGTGATTACCTTACTTAACGCTATTCTCAAAAAGATAAGACTCGAATTTGAGTTCACTATGAATTACTGATAAAACGAAGATATTATAAAACCATTGCATTTAAGGATGAAGTAAATGAAAGAGACTTACATTTTTAGGTTCCGTGATCTAGGAAAAAGTGAAGGATTTACCATCGACCAGCATAACCAAATTGCTCGTGAGGAAGGGGATGTTTGGTGGGGATGGTGGGCAAAATCTGGTGAGGTCTTTCCATCACAAGAACTAAGAATTGCTGCCGAAAATCTCACGCAAATATATTTCTTTGATTCAGGGCGACTAAAATTCTATAGGGCCGAATTAAAAGAAGTCTGCTCCTCAGCTGCTGGGGATAGCAAGAAGAAGGCTCCTGATAATGGTAGAAAAACACCAAGGTATTATAATGAAGATGAGTTGTTAGGTTGGTTAAAAGTTTCTGAAATTTGTGAAATTCATGATAATGATGATGTTCTCAAAACCTTATCCTATATTCCATTAGATTCATTATTTACCACCTCAAAGGATTTAGATGAACAGCTTTTCAATAAAGTTGTTTTTTCAGTAACTGAATTAAAAGAACAAGATAGAACAATTTGGAAGGTTAGACCTGCTATTGATGCTGATCTTCAGCATGAATTGTTAGCATCCCATTATATTCCTTATAATTTCAACCAAAAATATAGCCAAAAAAAAGGGGAGTTTATAATCTGGCTTTCAGATATTCATTTCGATAACGGAAAAGGCAAGCATGCGTTTCCAGCGCAAGATAATGATCAACAGAAATGTTTATCTTCTCGTGTAGTAGAGTTGGCAGACAAATATAGCAATGGAAATAAATGTGCCGGATTGGCTATTTCAGGTGATTTGACTTGGCAATCACAGGTTGAGGGATTTGAGCTGGCTTCGAAATTTATCAAAGATGTTAGTTCTTCTCTTAGCCTTACACCGGATGATATAATTATTTGCCCAGGGAATCATGATGTTGGTTTGGTTTCTAAAGAAGAATATTTTAAAATAATGGGAAAGCCTACTACTGATACTCCATGGGTAACTCTTGCAGAAAACTATCATAAAGGAAGCAAAGAAAACTATATAAAATTTTATAAAGATGTTTTCCAAAGAAAACCTGAAGAAGATCTCTCGCAAGGAAGAAAGTTTTTATTGGGAGGGCACAAAATAGTTGAAGTGGCAGCCTTAAATTCATGTGTTTTACAACAAGTTAAAGATTCATTTTTGGGTATGGGGTTTATCGGTGAGAAACAACTCAGTAATGTTGCGGAATCTATGGGATGGATGAACAAAAGTGGAGAGTATATATCTAAAAAAGGGGGGGTCACAAGAATTGCTATGCTCCATCATCACCTAACTTCAATTAATGAGGCCGAAGATGCCTATTTGGATTCAAAATATAGTGTTACACTAGATGCGGAGAGATTGTTGCGTTGGGTGGTGAAACATAAAGTTGACTATATTCTTCATGGGCATATGCATAGAAGTAGTTGTATTACAATAAAAAAAATACTATCTCCATTAGAACGAGTGTCGGATTCAAATCCTGAACATACTTTCCAAATAGTTTCTTTGGGAAGTTCAGGGGTTGCTAGTTCAGAATTGCCAAGTCAAGATTGTGCTAACTATTCATGTATAATGGATTTTTCTGGTGAAAAGCTAGCGTTCAAATTTTTCAAGCTCGATAGACAGAACGGAGCAAATGAAACGGCAACCTATACTATTGAAGGTTTATCATGAAATTACTTATTACCGATTTGGATAATACACTGTACGATTGGGTGAGTTTTTATTCCCAATCATTTAGTGCTATGGCTGAGGAACTATCAAAGGAGATAAATGTTCCTTTAGATATACTTTTGTCCGAGTATAAGGTCATTCATCAGAGGTTTGGTAATTCTGAAAAGCCGTTTGCTACTCTAGAGTTGCCATCTGTTATTTCTTATTTTGGGACTAGTGATAAGATTTTATTACAAAAAAAACTCACGCGAGTATTTTCGGCTTTTAGCTCAAAGCGTAATCAAACATTGAAATTATACCCTACTGTCAGGGATACTTTAAATATATTAAGGGAGCGTGGTGTTAAGATTGTCGGTCATACTGAATCTTTAGAATATAATTCTTTGTATCGCCTTTATAAGCTTGATGTGATTGATTTTTTTGATCACCTTTACACAATTGAAGACAATCACAATCTCCACCCCAATCCTAAAAACGCAAAAGTTATTCCAGTAAAAGATGATTTTATTATAAGATTATCTAGTGCTGAATCTAAGCCTAACCCAAAACTCCTGGAGCACATCTGTCTCACTGAAAATGTAGATATCAAAGATGCGATATATGTTGGTGACTCTATTACTAAAGATATATCAATGGCAAAGTCTATTGGAATGAAAGCAGTTTGGGCTTGCTATGGTCGTCAGTTTGCTCCCGAGCTATGGGAAATCTTAGTGAAAATAACACACTGGACTGATAAAGATGTTGAAAGAGAAGAGCAACTGAAGGAATCATTTTCAAGAGTTAAACCGGATTATTCAATTAATAGTTTTGCAGAAATTTTGGATCTGAAGTGATTTTCATTATGGTTCCAAGTTCTTAAAGGATTTTGGAACCGCTTTGTACTGGCTTTATTATCACAAAATTGATTGGCATGCCCCCCATTTTATAAGATATCTCAATTGTCGAAAGGCACCATAATCTGAATCGACACTTCTTAGTTTCAGGAGTATCTCCTACCAGTTAAATCGCAGCAAGGATTGATAGGGGCCTGAGAGATATTCATCCCTGATTTTGTGTAGCTCAACAGCCAGTCCAATGTATGGCACAGCTTAATTCACGTCACCGATTCTATATGTATAGGATTCCCTTACGATGAAAGTGTATCTTGTACAAGTTTCAGCTAGTTTCATCTACGGACACGGGGGTACGTAAAACAGAGGGAGGAGCAAAAAACGTATAAGACAATAATTTTTTTTGACAATCATAAAAGTAGTGGGAGATCACTGCCTATTAGGCTTACAAACTGTTAAAATTCCCATCAATTTTTCATTGACTGGGGCAGCGGACGAATTAACAGACGGTTATACCCGGGTCTCAGCATACGACTAAAATCTACATTTGCAGAAATGTTACACCCAACTTCCAGGGTGCAATCGCTCTACGAATGGTTGTTAGTGAAAAAAGGGTCGCCGCATGAAGTCTAACCTTTTTCGAATTAAGGAGTAGGGTATGGTCCCGTTCTATGATTGGTGCGACTCGGCTGACATGCCATTAGGTAATCACCATGTTCGTGTCATGACGGGCCGGCCAGGAGATATTGCGACTGGCATTCAGATGACAGCTAGGGCTATCCCCGCCCACTACACTACAGAGGAGCGGATTGCCGCCGCGCTTGCGAAGTTGGGTAAGACAGCAGCTGCTCATATGCTCAACGATCTCCTTCCGCAAACTGCGCAGATTAGGTCGGGTGACCTTGGCGAGATCTATGCAACAGAATGGATTGATGCGTACAGCGGTTATCGCGCGCCTATCAAAAGACTGCGCTGGAAGGATCATCGCAATATGGCAATGCGCGGCGATGATGTCATCGGTATGCTTCTCGACGCTGAAACACAGCGACTCAGCTTCCTGAAAACAGAAGCTAAAAGCCGTATTAACCTGCGCGCTCAAACGCTTGAGGAGGCTCGGAGCGGCTTAGATAAGGATAGCGGCCTTCCCTCGTCGCATGCGTTATCTTTTATCTCGGCCAGACTTATGGAGATAGGCACCGATGCACCGCTCGTAGACGCAATCGACGAGGCGCTCTACCGGCACGGTATCCCGCCCGAGAGCGTTAAACATCTACTCTTCACGTTTTCAGGTAACCCACCACAGACGCTGCTAACGCAGGCGCTACAGGCCTATCCTGGCCCGATTGGGCAATGGGGTGTCGGTTTGCATATCGACAACCATGCTGCTTTTGTCGGAGCCGTCTACGATCGAGTAATTGCCGATGCCAACAACCCCTGATGCTATCATTGCTGCTATAACGGACGCGGCGACGGTCGGCTTTCGCGGCAGGCTCATTGCACGAGGTCAGGCACGTGCAATGATCTGGCGTGACGGTGTTCTTCCTCCTGGTGCGCCGGATTTCTCGGCTCAACTCAGCTTCGATCTTCACAGTTACGCGTATGGTTTGCTTGGACTAGGTCTGCGCCTTTTAGAGTCAGATGGCGATCCGAATCAAGCACGGATCGCATTCGAACAGGCGGCGACAGCGCTTGAGTCGGTCATGGCCAACGGCAATCGCGAAGAAGCTGATCGCGATTTCCATTTCCTCCTTGCTGCTGCCAGTTATCACCTCGCGCACCTTTCTGCCCGGGCCTATTCCCTCCTCGCAATTGTGGCCGATGAAGCAAATTTCTCGCCGATCGAGCATGCGCTCACTCTGTTGATACGCCGAGATATCAATTCGCTGCGTACACGCGTATATACCTTTCGTCTCGATGGTCGTGGATCTGATGCGACCATTACGACATTCTTACAGCAGCATCTTACTGAGTCCATCGTTGCCGATGCGGCGGAACGAGATGGAAAGGACTTTCTTTTCGAAGGCCTGAATCTCGCACTGACAGATGTTTTCTTCGGTGCCTTTTCGATGTTCCTGCTCGCCCTAGATCGCGGTGAATATATTCTTCTCGAAAGAGCGATCGCCCAGCTTCGTGAAAACCTCGACATCTGCGGGGAGCTGAACCTTATACCGCAATGGTGGGTGCACCGAATTGCTATCCATCTGCTTAACGATTTCTGGTCGAACACCTTCCACGAAAAAGTTCCGCTGCTTCCCGCTGGCGGCGTTGCCCCTTCGTGGCCTGTCCTTCGTGAACTCTTCATTGGCTTGCTCGCTCGACGCCCAAGGGCAGAGGTCGACTTGTGGCCGTCGCAGATTGAAGCGGCATCGCGAGCTGTCAACCAGACCGACAACCTCGTTGTTTCGTTGCCGACCAGCGCAGGTAAGACCCGCATCGCTGAATTGTCTATTCTGAGATGTTTAGCCGGTGGGCGGCGTGCCATTGTCGTGACCCCGCTTCGCGCTCTATCAGCGCAAACCGAAGCCACACTTCAGCGTACCTTCGGGCCTCTCGGCAAGACCATTTCTGCCCTTTATGGCAGCATCGGGGTGTCCGGCTTCGACGAAGATGCCATCCGCGGGCGTGATATTGTTGTCGCAACCCCAGAGAAGCTCGATTTCGCCTTGAGGAACGATCCGTCACTGCTCGACGATGTGGGCTTGCTCGTTTTCGATGAGGGCCATATGATTGGTTCAGGTGAGCGCGAAGTTCGTTACGAGGTTCAGATTCAGCGCCTCTTACGTCGTCAGGACGCAGATCAACGCCGCATAGTCTGTCTATCGGCAATTCTTCCGGACGGAGATCAAATGGAAGACTTCTCGGCGTGGCTACGGCGCGATCAACCGGGAGGTCCCATTAAGAACGATTGGCGCCCGACGCGTTTGCGGTTCGGCGAGGTCACCTGGAATTCGCCGACAGCGCGCCTAAATCTTCGCGTTGGTGAGGAAAGGCCATTTGTGCCCAGATTTCTCACTGGTGCGGCACCGCCGCTGTTCGTACCACCGAAGAAGCGTCGCAATCGACTCTTTCCGGACAATCAGCAGGAGTTGAGCCTTGCAACCGCATGGCGTCTAGTCAGAGATGGTCAGACAGTGTTGATCTATTGCCCAGAGCGCCGCAGCGTCGAACCATTTGCCAAGGTCATCGTTGACTTACATTCGCGCGGTGCACTCGAGTCTTTGCTAACAGTCGAATTGACCACTTTGCAGATCGCTATTGCACTCGGTGAGGAATGGCTTGGGACAGACAGCTATATTCTGAAATGCCTTCGGCTTGGTGTGGCTCTTCACCATGGTGCCTTGCCGACAGCTTATCGCAAGGAAATCGAGCGCCTTCTGCGAGAAGGTATACTCAAGGTCACGATCTCATCGCCGACTCTGGCGCAGGGACTCAATCTCTCGGCGACAGCGGTCGTCATGCATTCGCTCTACCGGCACGGTGAAATGATCAAGGTTTCGGAATTCAAGAATGTCATCGGCCGCGCAGGCCGTGCTTATATTGATGTAGAAGGCCTTGTTCTCTATCCCATCTTTGAAGATGTGAATAATAGGAAGCACAACAAATGGGTCAATCTGATAGAAGACCACGGTGCTCGTGAGATGGAAAGCGGGCTCATCCAGCTCATCTTCTCGCTGCTGAGCCGCATGCACTCCCACATTGGCGGTAATCTCGACCATTTGATCGACTATGTTGTCAATAATGCTGCTGCATGGGTCTTCCCAGAGGTTGCCGGTGAAAAGGTTGATGAGCGAGAGCAGGCGCTGAAAGAGTGGGATCGCCATATGGCGACACTAGATACCGCCATTCTCAGTCTCATTGGTGAGGCCGATGTACCCGATGATCAGATCGAGACCGCTCTCGACAGTATTCTCCAATCTTCACTCTGGCAACGCCGCCTGCTGCGTGTTAACGACGAATCACGGGCTGCCTATCGCACCGCGCTGTTTACTCGGAGCCGTTATATCTGGGCGAATTCGACTGCCGTCACACGGCGTGGCTATTTTCTGGCTGGGCTTGGTCTTGAAGCTGGACGTGCGCTGGATGTAATTGCACCGGAGGCGAACAATCTTCTCATGCAAGCTAATGCAGCCTTGGTTGTATCAGATCATGAGGCTGCAATCACTGCGATCACAGATATCGCCGAACGCGTGTTCACCTTTTATCCGTTTGAACCAGACACACTCCCGGCGAATTGGCGTGAAATCCTCAGAGGTTGGCTGCTTGGGCATCCCTTGGCAATGATGATCGCCGGAGAGGAGGTAGACGCATTGCAATTTATTGAGGGCGGTCTGGGCTATCGTCTTCCTTGGGCTATGGAGGCGTTGCGGGTACGTGCCGCCGCCAACGGTGATACCGTTGGCATGCCTGCACTAGCGTTGGAAGACTATGAACTCGGCCTTGCTGTTCCAGCTGTCGAAACGGGGACGATGAACTGCTCAGCCTCAATACTGATCCAGGCGGGTTTTAATTCACGACTGGCGGCCATCAAAGCCGTCACCGATACGGCTGCTAACTTCACGAACGGGGTGGAATTGCGCGATTGGTTGCGTTCACCTGGTCTCGCTGTCTATTCGGCACAACCAAACTGGCCAACGGCCGAAGCTCGGACTATATGGCTCGAATTCATCCAGGAATTTGCTCCGTCAGACAACCTTTCTTGGGCGCGGCGAGATTATCTTGGAAACGTCAATTGGTTCGATGTTCCGGCGCCTTCCGGAACTCCAGTCGGTCTCTTTCATTGGAACGGACAACCGCTAGTGCTTGCACCAGATGGGCACGCGATTGGTCTGCTACAACACCCTCTTAACCTTAATCGGCGAGGTCTTGTGCGAGCGACGGTCGCTATGAATAACGGCCAGATCAATCTGAGCTATCTCGGCCCTGATGATTTGTGGGTAGTTGCGAAGCCACATTAAGATAGACTGCTATAAAGGAATTAGCTGGGGATCCCTGTGGTAGAGCACGGTTTTCACCATATGTTCAAACATGTTAGGATTTAAATTTTAAACCACGCCACCCATAGCCGCGCTATCTTGCCATTTTGCGGCAACTGCTGGGATAATGCGGTGGCCGAATCGTTCTTCAGTTCGCTGAAAAAAGAACGGATCAGGAAACACATCTATATAACCTGGGATATGGCCCGGGCGTATATCTTCGATTACATTGAAATGTTCTACAACTGGGCCCGACGCCACAGTCATCTCGGCGGTGTCAGTCCTGAGGCCTTCGAATAGGCCTCGTCGTGAAGACATAATTTATCTACGGGCGTGGGGGCAGCCCAATGGACCGAGAATTCTGAATACTGACGTGGCGGATAACAGCCATGTGGCGTTCCTTCGAAATTCACGAAAGTTGCATTTACATCGAAATTACAGGAATTATGACACACACTTTCTGATTTAAATGTGATGCAATAGGTATGAAGGTTTGATTGAAGAAACGTTTAGATGAGGTCCTAAAGCTTCTTCACCCATCGTTTTGCATACGGGCAACTATCACCAATCTTCCTTCCTTGCCGGTAAATCAAACTCTTTATTATTTCTCTCTATACGTTTCTGTTCGATAAAGAACAGATCAGCCAGGGTTTTAGGGGTTTTACCAATTAGCATTTGCTCATTAATTAGCTTAATAATCCGACATAATGGGTTATTCTGATCATCAGAAATCAGGGAAACCAGTTTTTTCTCGCCCTGAGCCTTAATAGCATCAGTTTCAAGAGCCTCAAGCACAATAAGAGCTTCTTCCTGTTCTTTTAAAGCCAGCATGAAGCGTGGATTTGCTTCAGTCAGCTTACGGAGTTGAATGATTTCTTCTCGCTTGCTTGATAAACGCCGTGATGCTTCCTCCGCTTCACCAAGACGTCCTGTAAGAGAGAAGTAGCCACAAGGCAGGCCAGACTGACACTTAAGCGCATAAGGGCAACCCCAGCGAACTACGTCCCTCGTACAGGCTCCAAATCCAAGAGGATGTAGTTTTGCATGGCGTTCCAGCAGCGACTTCGCTTTATCAGCCAATTTTTGTTGTACTAACTTGTCATGCGCACGTTTGAGTTCAGGCAGGAAATTATCAGACATTGTGCCAGCTATATAGTCAGCAACCTCAGCAGTTGTTTCACCAAAAGTCTGCATGTTCTGCTTTAGGTTATGTTCTATGTTGAACTCAGGATTTATCATTAGTGAGGTTGTTAATTTAACGTTTGCAACACCTGTATTTTTTACCGTCTTAGAAGACCGTGATAGAGCTGCCATTCTGCGGCTAACCTCAGTTCTGGGGGAGGGTAGGTTGACCGGAATGCAGGGCTTCTGCTGCGGAGTAAAGAGTGATAGCTGGAAACTCTTCGTGAGAGCTTGATTGTTCTCATTATAAGCCTTTTCCAGCATATTGATTGCTAGAGAAGCGGTCTGGTAGGACTGTGATTCGGCCTGATGCTGATAGTGTTTATTCTGGGTGATATCAACACGCCCCATTAGGATGGCCTGAATATGATCCGTCACTCCAGCGATTGCCAAGAATGTATTTATGTTATGTCTTGGCACATGCTTTTTGATAATGACACGGGACCCATCATCTTCAAAAAGATTAAAGTGATCAAAGATAGATTTTCGGTTTTGTGTTCCGCCTAACCACGCCTCTATTGAATTTTCATCAAGTGGAAAAATATGTTGCAATGAAACAAAATCTTTACCAATTCCAAATGCACCTTCCGGCATGATGAACATCAGGTCTTCATAATTGAAGTGTTCCCAGTCACCATTGTTTTTGGCTGAAATTATGCACTGGTGCCCAGGCTCGAAGTTTTTTGCTTGAGCGTAACGCTGATAGACATAATCATTCAACTGTTCTTTAGTGAAGTACCAGCTGTTCTTCTGTTTATGAACGGGTATTACCTTAGGTTTATGTCCACTAAAGTTCGCAATGGAATTCCGAATACTCTTTCCAAGATCATTCCTAGAGCCACCAGAACCACTAAACATGATGTCTTCAAGATAATTTTGTTCAATCCATTCATCAGGATAATCAGCGATCTTATCTGGGAGCAGGTTAGTGAAATTAGAATCTCTGAAGCCCTGAATCGTTTTACGAAACCCCAAGGTCAATTCTTGAACAGATTTATAAATCATCTCAACGACAGAATAAGTGCTTGGCGCCAGCCAATGGATCCGCCATCCAGCCTTTTTCGCACCAAGATACTCAATACCCAACCTGTAAGTAGGCCAGTCTTGATCTATTGCGTGCTGACGTTTTTCTTTATCCGTGATTTCTCGCTTAACCAAAGAAGTCATTTTCAGCAACATTATTTCTTGGAAACGGAAACCGCAAATAATTGTGAGTAATAGCATATTGTAAAAGATACGCTGATAACTATTCTCAGCTAAAGCGATCAACTCAATAACACACATAAATGCACGGATTGATATGAGTCTTTCATCATCAGTTTGCTCAGGGGTGGCTTCTTGCGCTTTCTTCCTTTCTTTAGTGCTGTTAGAACCATTTCGACAAGGATACTTATTTTTGACTTCAATATTAACTAAGAAAAGATCATATTGACGTAGTAAAGCAATGGCCTTTACTGCAATATCGCAATAGTCACTGACATTATCAGGACTGTCAGAATTCTCATGATGCCGCTCCATCGCTGCATGAATAATATCGGAAGTCAGATACATTGGGTGCGTTTGACTTGTTTTTTTTACCATTTCCCAATACCAGCGCTTCATCACCTGTAATGGTTTATCTAGTGTAGAACCTGATGGTAATCCGCCAGTGATACACACCAGATGCATGTGATAAGCTCGCATAAAATCCTGAAACTCCGAAGAAATATTCATTTGTGAGAGCCCCTTAACACGACTAGAAACTTCGTCCCACTTAAAGCCGCGATCTTTTGTTTCTTTAAGCCATGCAACACCTTTCTCACCAAAATGCCAGGAACCGGCATTCCACTCCAATTGCCCAACAGCATTGTAGGCAACAAGACGCTCTTCAAATTTTGCTTTATATTTCTCTATATAAATAAGAAGATTATCCGCCTGTTTATTAAGTATTGTTATTTGCGTAGTCATCGTTTAAATAGCCCTCCGGACGTTTGCCATTTCAATGCGAGCCATAACCTGATTTACATGCTGTTTCAGCCGCACTAATTCCTTGAGAAGTGGATGATTTAAAACGCCAGCATCATCGGCAACATCACGGACATTTTGGATTTCATCATTCAGAGAAAGAAATACTTTTTTATGGTTTCCATCTATAAATGGTTTGAAATACAGGCAACCGTAACATCCACGACCCTGTGCAAAGGGGCACATGTCTTCTTCATAATTACATCCACCGAGATGGTAATGAAGTTGCCCACCAATTGACCCTGCAACATTGCGGCCTTCCCATTCGCTGCTGTGAACCAAATTCCCAGTCAACATGAGTGCCATCATGTTCTTAAACACAGGGTTGCGACCCAAAGCTGCCTCACGAATATCAGCCATCTCAGGGGTGGCTGCAATGTATCGATCTGCAACAACATAAGAGGATTGACCCAATATATAAGCTATCTCAGGAGCACTGGCACCACTCATTGCCATTGAGTGACCAACATTGTGACGAAAGAGGCTTGCGGTATATACAGGTAGTTGATAATCATCGTTTTTTACTGCCTCCTGAATCTCCTGTGGTGAAAATCTGAAAAGCATTTTCTTTAATGACGCTTCCACCATCTTCATTGAAGATACTATGATGGAAAACATTGGGTCGGTATCACCAATTCCAACTAGGTACTTATACAGTAAGATTAACTTTCCAAGTTCTTCCGGAATTGCAACTCGAACTCGATCGATAGTTAGTTTTGACTTTTTGGCATATGGCACAAGTACTGAATAACGCATCCCGTACTTATTCTCGGTATCAACGATAAAATCGCCTCCGGAAAGTTTACCGATCTGTACAGGTCTGGCCCCAATGTAATATACAATGCCAATAATAATGCAGTCCCGTAATGTATCAATTTTAATAGTTTTCTTTACAGTTTCCAGATGAATGTTTTTATTTTCTTCAACATCAATTTTTGGACATAGTTTAGATGCCCAACGTTGAATGCCATTTTCTATCATTAGGCATACTTCTTCTGGTATAACGAGGTCTAGGTTTTGGTAGCGAGCCCAGTTATTGTTCCTAGGGCGTGGCACTTCCAGCAATAGATCTTCCAGCTCATTACTGTCATCCTTACTTTCGAAGAATCCACTACGATCAAGTTTTCGTAACGCATAGAGGGTGTAATAGAACTGACTGCTGTCTGAGTGATTTCGCTCAGTCTTCGCAACCAGCATTTGCATTTTTTCAATAAGGCTTTCGCGAGTGATAACCTCAATTTGTTTGAAAGTTGTTGCGACAAACTGAGCAAATTTATCAGCAATACTTGCCGAGTTCTCATTAATGTACGCGATCGTTAAGTATTTCAAGAGCTTGAGTGAAACTGGTGATAAATCACAAAAGTATTTACCAGTTGAGAATAATATAGCCACATTATTACCTGAGAATCTGTATCGCCAATCATCATGTAGATATAAATATCGGTCATCAAATTCTGTTGCATTTATTAAAAACAATCGTGTAGGGAACTGAATATTTTCAATCCATTCAAGTTGTTCTTTTTTAAAGTGAAGGGGAGAAATTTTAAATAAATCGCCCCCGGTGATATCGCTCTCAGTTGAATAGATCTTTGAATGTGAATTCTTCGTCATAAACATTATCTTCTAGCAAGTTGTAGGTTTTTGTTTGCGAAATGTTTGTTCCTGGGGAAGCTAAATGCATATCTGAATGTTTCGTACGTTTATAGTTGCTCTGGTTACTCACCACTTCAATAAACCGCTTGGCATATCTTAATGGAACTTTACTGGTCAGTGACCAGCCGCCTAAAGCACGAAGTTGTTCAATAGCTGGTTCGAGTACTCCATTCATCCTTGCTCGAATACCATAGTCTTGCGCCAGTATTAGTGATTCACTCAGGAGACTATTGTAAATAAACTCAAGAGTGATGTTAGCCCAAGTATGTCGCCCAACGTGTGGTGTTATATTAACCATATTATTAATAATCTTATTACTTTCCGCACGATAATGAGGGAATAGGGCAATGAATGCCGGATCAATTTTTTCCTTATAAAATGTTCTAATTGCATCGTAAGTTAATGGAGTTAACCTACCTGAGCCTTTAATAAAAACAAATTCATGGTCATCAATTTTTTTCTCTTCAAATAATGGGGACCGATATTGCTCCATATAAATGGTAAACATAATGAAGTCATCTTCGGTCAGTTCGATTTGTCGCTGTGAATGCTCAGTCTTGAGTGAAGGTTGTTGTTTCCTTGGATCAACTACATCATCTGGTAGATTTTGTACAATCAGGATGAAACGAATGTTACCTCGTGAGTCTGGAAGGGTTGGCCCCACGCAATCCTTCAACAACAATTGAACTTCACCAACACGTAAGCCATAGTTAAACATTAACCGGTGGATAAGGTAGTTACGGTATTGTTGAAATCCTGAATCGAATGGGTTTTGGGGATTAACCACGGCCGTGAATAATTCGCCGGTCTCGATATCTGAAAATTCAGGAGTGGAGGGGATTAGCATGTTCGTTAGTTCGACACTTTGCTGACTGGTGATACTTTTGTATCGGTGTGCGGGTTCGTTCCTGGATACTTCAACTCTGTTGAAGACCTTAATTCTGTCAGCGAGATCTCTGTGGTTCGCCTGGTTAATCTGGTGAGCTTCAACAGGTGACATATCCTGGTATGCCAGATTCATATATCTATAGTTGAGATACTTAAGGAATCGGCCAACGTTTCTGACGTGGTTACCATAGGTGGACTTGTTGGTTCTGGAGAGTGCAGAATGTAAAAACCCGGTAGAGATTATGTCGGTCTCGTCACTCAGGTGCTGCTTCCCGAGCAGGTAAGTAAAGAAGCCATCAAGCTCCCTAATAAAACAGGAGATATTGTAGCCAGACCGATAGAAATCGTAGTCAAATGTTCGTTTGTGCTTCTTAAAGTAATAGACGTAAAAGAAACGCAGCGAACACAGAATGTTTTCTTGAGTCCCCAGATGTTTCTTGCTCAGTTCATTCATTCCATAAATTGTGGCGAACATGACCGGTAGGGTAGTCACATCATCAACTATGAGATGAGTTCTCTGGTTGTTCCTCGATAAATGTAAGATGGAATATGCCATGAACTTAGCGGATGCCCCGTAATTTTTGCGTTATGAAGTCATCGTAAGTCCACAACTAAACTTTGGCAACTGACTGATTCATCGGTAAGTTCCTGAAAGAGAGGAACTCATGAACTTAAGAACAAACCCACCATATTTAACATAATATACATTATGCGCACCAAGATAAGATAAGGCACAATCCAGTGTTTAATCAGTCTCATTTGTGCTGACCGTTTTCACAGGCAAAAAGGATTTCTTTAAGGTTCGTCGGATACACCGTTTCTACCGTTTCTGCAAGCAGATTCACCAGGCTTCTGGTTCTCGGAGCATATGCACAATATTTGAGGGGCTCATGATCCAGCCACCCTTAAACCCTTCGGGCAAGAGTTCGACGCTGTCACAACGGATCACCCCACTTTCTTCAACATGCTTCATGGCTAATGGATAATCGGGTGTGAACAGCTCAAGCCAGATCTCGGCCTGGCTCAATCCTGGAGCTTCGTCAATCCACAGTCGGTTTGGCCCAAGCACAAAGCCGGTCGCCGGGGGTTTGTCCATAATTTCAGGCAGCCCAATAGTCGTTCGGTAAAAATCGAGTGTCTGTTGATACTGATGTGGCGGGACTTTCATCGCAATATCAATCCCACCTTTGATTTCAGTTTTCATCAGGATTTACCTCTTTCAGAAATGGTGTGAATGAGTAAGCTTGGTATAAACCAGGAATCTATCAACCCCAGTAGAAACGCCAAAGCTATGCCCGATGAAGAGCAAATGTCTTAACTCGGGCGTATCCAGAATCCGATAGACAAATGGCCTCAACCAGAATTATTTTACTAATGTTTATAATGTTACTTCACTTAGAAGCTGAGTTAATAAATGCGCCGTAAAAATATTAATGATTATCAAGCTTTTATCGCAGTAGCCCGAGAAAAAAGCTTCACAAAAGCGGCCGCTCAGTTAGGTGTATCACAGTCAGCGCTGAGCTACACCGTAAGGACTCTTGAAGCAGATCTTGGCCTTCGTCTTCTTACCCGTACCACGCGTAGCGTTTCTGTGACAGAAGCTGGCGAGCGCTTACTTTCTCGTATAGGACCACATTTTGACGAAATAGAAAGTGAGATCGCCGCACTCAGCGGATTGCGAGAAAAACCAGCCGGTACCGTGCGCATTACTGCCGTTGAACACGCAGCCGATACAATTCTCTGGCCTAAACTCGCCCCGATGATGCTCGAATATCCCGATATCAACATTGAAATTATCAGCGAGTACGGACTCAAAGATATTGTCGCGGAACGTTATGATGCTGGAGTTCGGTTGGGCGAACAGGTCGATATGGATATGGTTTCCCTGCCGCTTGCCAGGGACTTCCGTTTTGCCGTGGTCGGAGCGCCCTCTTATTTCAAGCAAATAAACCATCCGATAACGCCTCGTGATTTAAACGACCACAGCTGTATCAAATTACGCCTGCCCACGCATGGCGGATTCTATACATGGGAGTTTCGCAAAGATGGGAATGAAATTAAGGTCCGTATTGATGGGCGAGCAACTTTCAGCACAATAAATATGATGAGGCAGGCCGCCCTTGACGGACTGGGACTTGCTTATCTGCCGCTAGATACCGTGGCGAATTACCTTGAAAACGGGATGTTAGTGCAGGTGCTGGCAGACTGGTGTCCACCGCGTCCCCCCTATCATCTTTATTACCCCAGCCGCCTGCAGCATTCTCCGGCATTTGCACTTGTGCTCGAAGCGCTCCGCAAACAAAACCTTTGAGTCCTGTCTGTTTCAATCAATTTAGAACGCAGTGCTCATAACCCTATTAAGAAAACCTCCTTCTAAGCCCATGCGAAATTAAGCATCTAATTTCTGAATACTAAAGAGATTAAGATGGCCGCTGAAACAATCTATGTTCTCTCAGCGGCCAGGGCCGTCATCATCTGAATGAAGGAGTCTTGCAATGAGTATAAAAACAGCTGGGTTAAGCCGCCGTAATTTTATACTGACGAGTTCAGTGGCCTCAGCAGGATTACTGATGGCGGGTCACGCTTCTGCCCTGCTCTCACCTACACCTAATACATCTGGCACCACTACACACGTAGATGGCATCACAGTCAGCAGTGTTCTGTTCCGTAACAATGAGATAATGATGTCCGGAAACATCTACGTGCCCCCGGATTTCAGCGAAAACCGTCAATACGCCGCAATTGTCGTTGTCCACCCAGGCAGTGGTATTACGATTAAAGCGTCGATGACGGAACGCCGAGTCAAAGCGCTGGCAACGGTCAGTGCCGTAGATGTTGGAGCGGCGACCCGTAAAGGCTGGGAGGGAACGACATCAGAATCAGAACTCATTCCGACTCTGGAGGCGGTTGCTAAACAACGCACAGTCGAAGCAACAGGCGGCGCACTGGTTTATGTTAACTATGTTCCAAAACTGGGAGATACCAGTTCCCCAAAAGATCTTCAGGAAGCTGCGGAATACTATCTGACCGAACGCGGTAAATATCCGACTTCTACCAATCAAATGCTGATGACAAGTATCAGTACGCTGGCATCTTTTACCGGCTTTGAAGGGGCGGATGTCTATTTAACACAGCCACTTCTGATTGTAGCCGGTAGCAAAGCTGGCTCGCTCTGGCACAGCCAGGAATTGCACAACACTGCGGCTTCTGTCCAAAAAACGCTGCATATCATCCCCGGCGCGACGCATATGGACCTCTATGATGGTCAGGGTGCAACGGTTGCAGCCAGTCAACTGGTTCCTTTCTTCAAGAATTATCTCGCACAGGTATAACTATCCATGAAACAAACTCCATTACTTGAAAGATTTGCGCTCGGTAAAGGTGTGACTCTGCGTAACCGTATTGTTATGGCACCGATGACGACCTGGGCCGGTCATGATGACGGCACGGTATCTCACGAGGAAGAAGCATATTATCGCCGACGCGTTCAGGATATCGGGCTGGTGATTACTGGCTGTACGCATGTTCAGGAAAATGGCATTGGATTTACGGGGGAATTTGCTGCCTGGGACGACAAATTCATTCCCGGTTTAAAGCGCCTTGCAACGGCTGCAAAAAGCGGTGGAGCACCGGCAATCTTACAAATTTTTCATGCAGGTGTGAAAACCAGCCCTGAACTGGTTTCAGATATCGTAGCCGCAAGCGCGGTTCCGGGGGATGCCGGTCCTTTCTCACCTTCGGTAACTCCTCGCGAACTGACCTGTACTGAAGTCGAAACTGTTATTCAGGCTTTCGCCGAAGCAACTCGCCGTGCGATAGAAGCAGGATTTGATGGTGTTGAGTTACATGGTGCCCATGGCTTTTTACTTCAGAACTTTTTCTCACCTCATTCCAACCGAAGAGAAGATCAATGGGGCGGATCTCTTGAAAAACGTATGCGTTTCCCACTCAGCGTCATAGAGAGTGTGCGCAAAACGATTGCTGAGCATGCAACCAGTCCCTTCCTGATGGGATACCGCATTTCACTGGATGAGCATTACGAAGATGGCTTGCGCATTGATGAGTCGCTTCAGCTGGTTGACAGCCTGATCGATAAAGGAATTGATTATCTTCATGTATCACTCGGTAATGCACTTAAAGCCAGGCCCGTTAATGCACCAAATGGACCCAAAGTCATCGAAATCGTGCGCGATCACCTTGCTGCACGGATACCTCTTATTGTTGCCGGGCAGTTGCGAACACCAGAGCAAGCCGAGGATGCTGTTAAAGCAGGGGTATCTTTGACGGCCGTAGGTCAGGGTATGGTGATGAACCCAGACTGGGTTAAGTTCGTAGATGGCAAAGCTGTAGGGAAAATTGCTCTCAATATCGCGGCATCTGACGTTGAGCAACTTGCTATACCCCAGAAACTCTGGCGTGTAATAGAGGAAACTACAGGCTGGTTTAACATCCGTTAACTTTATTTAAGTGGCCCGACATTTCATTCGGGCCGCTCTTTATTCACATGATGCTGCTTCTATTTGACTAAGAATATATGCAGCATATATTTTTAACGTCACAGGCGTTTTGAAATCATAAAAATCACCTTCATATTAGGTAATAGCATTCTTATCAATCAGGGAATAATATTTATTATCCTGAATACGTTGTAAGTTTCCATACAACACTTGTTCATAAATATGGAATTTCCCAATTCTTATCGCTTCCCGTGACTCATAGTTATCGAAATGATCATAAACTCCTCCAGGATATTTTCCCTTCAGTCCTCGGTTAGACCACTTATTCATTTTCATTTTCCACTCCAGAGGATAGTGAGAAAGAGGACAAACTATTTTTGCCCATGGATCGCAAACCAGTGCATTCTCGAGGATTTTTCCACTACGCATTGCCGGTTGGGTTCCTACTAAAACTAAACAGTGATCGACGGGTTTGGCAATCGCGATATTGAGCACTTTCAAATTCGAATGTGAAATTCTTTCTAATTCGCGTATATGTTCTGCCAGATAACAAAATGCAACCCTGGCATTTTCTCCGCAATTTCCTGCATTCTTTTTTCCATGGCGATAATCCTCTTCAACTTTCCGGTAAAGTTGATGTGAGGAAAGATTGAGATTTCTGTTGGCTCGCACCATTTCACTTCTCAGTCTGTCACCACCTAGTGAATGTAAGCGATATTTTTGCGGGTCTGTCTCAATGAGACCATCAATCATTCTTTTATCTGGATAAAACTTATTGGCGGATTTCATTGATAATCTTGAACGCGTGTAAAGCATTGCTTCAGTAAGCTTTGGCAAAAGCACATTCTGATAATGTTTAGTGTTCATAATGAAAATTACCTTTCCTTACCTGATTAAACTATCGGGCACTTAAATATTTTCAAACAATCATGATTTTTCAACCGACAACGTTCCAGTTCTTTAAGATATTCCCCCTAAGATTCAGATGAATATTTTTAATATTTCCTGACCAGTTTGGGCCACGGAAGTTTGCGTTATCAAACGACGACTTAGAAAAGCGACTGAGCCACTGGGGATTTAATTTCCCCCTACCAGAGTTGAGCGAAACTTCACCAGTATTCATTCTATTTACTGCACCAGAAATATTCGGATGAAATCCCATTTTCAAATAAAAACCCTGACTGTCATCCACCGGTACCAATGATGCTTTTTCAATCTGCATCTCAAGGCCATACTTTATCGCAGCAAATACCAAAATCTGTCCTAATCCGACATATTTGTTAGGATTTCCCCTGGTGGGAGTATTGGTATTACCATCCACATATATTGCTGATATATATAAATAATCTTCTTCCCCTGCTTCACTTTGCACAGATCAACGTCCCGCCGCAATATCCTCATATGCTGGCGTAACTAAGGAAAAATTCATAGCGTGTTCGTCATAATCTGGTGGTGTTTCTCTGTCCTCTACCAGATTGATAATGAGTGGTTTTTTACCTTGCGGATATCTTTCTATAAAATGCATAAACTTTTGACACCTGTGTTAATATTTTGATGATTTTATTTCGAATGGCGTAATTACAAATATGCTACTAATTAAAATAACTTAATTACCTGCTCTTTTATGATCTATCTCTGTGAACCAGAGGTCGCCCCACTCAAATATAACGGTTGCGCCCCCTGTTCTCTTTACAATGACAAGTCCATAACTTTTACACCTGGATTACATCTTTTCATTTTTTCGACTAACTGGTACAGTTTTTTGTTAGCCTGTATATGTCTTTCCCGGTCTGCACCATCTATTAACTTAGGTGCAACAAAAATTCCCTTTATTTTTATGTTACTTGTTGGAGGCAGTCCCTGATAAGTATTAATATTCGGACGACCAATAAGCAGGATCTCATTATGCCACTGATAATTAGTTTTCTTGAGAATATTATCTGGTGGTTGAATCTGATTGTAACCGCCAGGCGCAATGATCTCTTTCTTTTTAGATCTGCCCGCGAAAATATCGTCAGCAAGAGCGAAGCGATTAACGACCTGACCGTTATTCACACCCGCGTGATTAGGGAACCAGACATCACCACTGAATGTCCCCATGATGTTTTGCACCGGTACTTCCAGAATAAAACCGGCTTCAAAAAATAATCCTGATTGCGATATGACCGTGAACCCGGACAGACGGAACCCTCTCCGTACCTGATCCAGGTCAATTAATGAACTTGAAATAATATCCCAGGTTCTAAACACATCCCCGGCGGGTCTGGTCAGTAAAGGCGTGACCCCATTTTCAGGTGAAACTGTATGAATAATAAGTTGTTTTTTCTTATTACGTGTATCCCATTTCTTCAACGCCTTTACTTTATCAGCATCAGGCGACTTTAAGTGCGTTTTACCAAACATAATATAACTCCATTATAAGATGACTATTAATAATTGATTGAAATATTTTTTTCAGTTAGATAATTAAAGCGGCGTGAATTTAAGGCCTCGATTCTCTGTGAGACCTGTTTTAATAATGCCGAATTAATCTTATCGGTATTTTTGTTTTGCTGACTGAGCTGCCAGAGCAGTGTTTCAGCGGGAATACCGTTACGTTGCAGATCCTGACGTATCTGATATACCGCCGTTTTCAACTCCGACACGGTCATATACTGGCTGTGTTTTTTTTCAGCATTCAGTAATCGCGTCTCAAGTTCATCAAGATGTTTATTGGCCAGCACAAAACCATCCAGTGCCGGAATATCGCCTGCTTTTTCCTGCAAACTACGACGCCAGCGGGCACTGAATTCATTATCCGGATACGCCTTTTCCAGATGGTCAGACAATTTTCCTCCCTGACGAAGCAGTACGTCAGAGGGCTGTTGACTCAGCCAGTCGAGAACCGGCGCGACTTGCGCTAACACCGCTTCTTTATGCACGTTCAGGTCCGGTGCAGGAGCCTTATTCCAGGCTTCATCTAGCTGAAGCTCACTGTGCTGCAACGCCAGCAGCGGCGCACTGAGCCTTTCACTGAAACTCAGCGAATGAGAGGAGAGCCAGAGCGCCGCTGCCACGGCACAAAACGCGATACCCGCTGCCATTCCCCCGGCGGCCCACAATAACGGACGCGGACGGGATGCCGGAGCCAGCCGGATATCTGCCGGTTCAGCCTCGGGCAGAATATCGTTTACCGGCGCAGTGCTTTTTTTCTCACTCGCCAGTGGTAATGTATTTTCAGCCGTGACCGGAGCCGCTTTCACCACTTTAGTTTGTGCCGGATACGGTACAGAACGGCAGCGAACTTGCAGGAAATAATGCAGATTATTCAGGGAATCATGGCTGCGTGACTGCAAATTTTTAGACTGACTGCACAACACACCGATGCTTCGTTCAACCTGTCGCATTTCCGTGCTGTTTTCCGGCCCGTATTCCAGCGTATAAATGTGCGTCGCCACATTGGCATTAAACCAGTCGATCAATTGCTGACGATGTGCAACGGCGGCCACTGGCGGCCAGCAGCGCTGGCTGTTGTGGGTAAAGGCCGTAGACAGCAGATCGAGCGCCAGCGCCAGCCCTTTCCAGCTTTTCAGCCGCAGGTTGATCAGGCAAAACCACATGCCGCTTTGCAGGTCATAGCCGTATTCATGGAAAAGCTGAAAGCACCTTTCTTCCAGCGCATTCCAGTCCAGTCGCGCAGGGATGGAGCCACTCAGAGGGCTTAACTCACTGCTCAGCAACAGAAACGACTTACTGAGCCGCGGATCGTGTCCGTTTATTTTTAGCGCCCGCAAATTCACCCGGTTTTTCATGGTCATCCTTCTCCTGTCGTTCAGACGGGTTGCTTAACCGCTGCGCGTTTTACTGCGGGCTGCTTCGTCAGTGTGAGGAGTTCTTTACTGACGCCAAGTTGCAGGCGGATATCCGCTTTGCTTTCCAGCGCCAGCAGGCGGTCAGTCAGCAATGGCAGCACTTCGCGGTTGAGGACGGCATCAATTTCGCGTGCCCCGCTTTGCTCCACCTGACAGCGGCTGGCAATAAACTCCACCACTTTCTCGCTGTAGGTCAGGGAAGAATTGCCCTCACCCGCACCGCTAAAGCGCTTGCACACCTTATCGAGTTTGAGACGGATGATTTTTGCCAGCGTCTCGCCCACCACCGGCAGATAAGGGATCAGTTGCAAACGGCCCATCAGCGCCGGACGGAAGAACCGGTCGAATTCAGGACGCAGGAGTGTCGTCAGCGCGTTGTGATCGGTATTGCCCGCGGCGCAGGCCGTCATCACGCGATCGCTGGCCAGATTGCTGGTCAGAATAATCAGGGTGTTACGGAAATTGATTAGCTGGCCTTCGGCATCTTCCATCACGCCTTTATCAAACACCTGATAGAAGATTTCCATCACGTCAGGATGCGCTTTTTCGACTTCATCAAGCAGCACCACGCTGTACGGGCGACGGCGCACCGCTTCAGTCAGCACGCCACCCTGCCCGTAACCGACATATCCCGGCGGCGACCCTTTCAGACCGGAAACGGAATGGGCTTCCTGATATTCGGACATATTGATGGTGATTAAACTTTGTTCGCCACCGAACAGCAGCTCGGACAAAGCGAGCGCCGTTTCTGTTTTACCGACACCCGAAGGACCGGCCAGCATAAAGACGCCGGTCGGCTTAACAGGATCAGCAAGATTGGCGCGCCCGATGCGGATTTGTTGCGCAATGTCCGCTAAAGCATGAGACTGACCGATGACCCGCCCTTCAAGGCGCGTCACCAGGTCGCTGAGCTGCTGCTGCTCTTTTTCCATCATCCGGCCCAGCGGAATACCGGTCCAGCCGGCAATAACATCGGCGACGCAGACGGCATCCACGCAGTCATATACCAGCGCCTGATCCTTATGCATGTCGGCCAGTTGCGCGCGTAATGCGGCAATCTGCGCCACATCCTCCGCGGCATTAATCTGCGCCACGATGTCCTGCTGCTGATGCCAGAGCGGCAACAGCGCCTGCGCACTTTGGGTTAATTCTTTTTCACGCTGTTCCAGCCATGTCAGCCTTGTGGTGTTATCGCCTTCTTTGAGCAAGCTTTCCCGTTCGGTATGAATGTTTCTGATTAACGCATTGAGATCTTCGATCTCTTTAGGCTCATGGCATTGTGAAATCGCCACGCGGGCGCAGGCGGTATCCAGCAAACTGATAGATTTATCCGGCAGTTGTCGGCCCGAAATGTAGCGGCTGGACAGACGTACCGCTGCCACCAACGCGCTTTCCAGTATCTGCACGCCGTGGTGTTTGCTCAGCGCCGGTTTCAGAGAACGCAGCATCGCGGTAGCGGTCTCTTCATCAGGTTCCGCCACTTTGATCACCTGAAAACGACGCGCCAGTGCGGCATCTTTTTCAAAGTACTTTTTGTATTCCGCCCAGGTGGTGGCCGCTACCACACGCATTTCCCCACGCGCCAGCGCCGGTTTAAGCAGGTTCGCGGCATCGTTCTGCCCCGCCTGCCCGCCTGCCCCAATCAGGGTGTGCGCCTCATCAATAAACAAAATCACCGGCGACGGATAATCTTTCACTTCGCGCAATAAGGTCTGCAGACGATTTTCAAATTCTCCTTTCACACTGGCTCCGGCCTGTAACAGCCCCATATCCAGCGACAGAATCTCCATTGTCTTCAGCGCTTCCGGCACCGTGCCCTGCACGATACGTTGTGCCAGACCTTCGACCAGCGCGGTTTTGCCGACACCGGGTTCGCCGGTCAGCACCGGATTGTTTTGGCGGCGGCGCAACAGCACGTCAATTAACTGACGGATTTCCTGCTCGCGCCCCAGCGCCGGATCCAGTGTGGCAAGACGCGCCTGTTCGGTCAGATTGCGGGTGAACTTCATCACCGCGGAGTCGGCGTTGTGACTCACCGCCGCAGAATGACTGGCGTTGAGTGTCGGCGTGGAGGCATCACGCAACAATCGATCGGCACGCTCTGCCTCACACTGCAGCGCCTGCTGTAATGTCGGTGAAAGATGCAAATGATGGTCTTTGTCCCCGGCAATCAGGCTGCCGAGAAATGCCTCTACCGGCAGCTGAGTTTGCTGCCAGCAGGCACTGGCGTGAAGCCAGGATTTTTCGAGATGGTCGACCAGCAATTCCGACAATACCGGGCTGCGCGTATTGCCACTGCGCAGGTGATTAAGACTGGCTTGTAGTGCATCCATCAGCGCATCGCCGCGCAATCCGGCATTGAGGCAAAGTTGCTCGATAAGCGCTGGCTGTCGGGTCACCAGTGCAAGCAGCAAATGCTCAACGTCCACTTCGTGATGCGTGCGGCTGACGGCGAGGCTGATGGCGGCATCCAGACACTCGCGGGCGCCGACATTCATTTTCTCTACAATTTTTTTCAGATAGTTACCCATAAATCGTCCTGTTAATTTTTCCATTCGGCGTCTTCACGGACGCTCAGTGACACTCGGTGATACGGACAGGCAATTGCGAGAACGCGCTCTTCAGTGCCGATGGCCGTTGTTTTTCCGTTTTTTTGCTGCCGGCTTCCTGTTGCGCCTCAATGTTGTCATTCAATGTCTGATTGAGCGTCTGCCACTGCTGCCAGCTTTCCTGAACCGGATCCTGTGAACCGGTCTGATAACGGACCATGACTTCTTTGATGCCCAGCGTTGCCAGCTGTGCCGCCTGCTCAGGAAAATCTTCGGCGCTGAAGCGGTGTTGCCCCTCAGACATGTCGCGCAGGAAATCCGGCCACGCAGCGTCGCCAAAATATTCATAGGTCAGATCAAAGCCCGGGAAGTTGACAACCAGCGTAGCGCGGCTGCAATGCCCCGGACGCCAGCGGAAAGACGCCTGTTCGCTGAAGTTCATGCTGTTGAGTTTCCACTGCTGTTCATCGCAGAACAGTGTCAGTCGTGTGCCCACCGGCATCAGTCGCGCACCGCCCGGAATGGTGGCGGGCAAGCTTTTGAGCGTCACTTCCAGCGGTTTGGCTTCCAGTGCCGCCATCTCGTCTTCGAGTTCGTTTTGCTCATCTTTCAGCGCAGCCAGCGCATCGTCATGGCGGGTATTTTCGCGTTCTGGCATCGCCAGTACGTCATCCGGACGCAGCACGTGATTAACCATCCGCAGGAATTCCGCGGTCAGGCCAGGCGTTTGTCCGTTGAATTCACCCGCTTTCGGCCCGGCATCTTCAACAACCAGCACGCTTTTTGCCGGGCCACGGATAAAGTCCGACAGGTATTGCCACGCCAGATCTTGCTGATCGTCGTATTCCAGACGGCTGGCGTTGTTTTCCATCGGCCACAACACGCGGCTTTGCCATTGCTGTTGCAGCCAGCAGGCGGAACGCTGCATGGCATTCGCGACCAGCCATTGCGCATCACTCTGGTACAGAGTCCAGACGGCGTTGGTAGCAAAATCATCAGGTTGTGCAGAGAGGCTTTTACGTAGCACGTTAAACCGGCTGTCGAGCAGTTGCAGCGGGTTGTTGTCTCCGCTGGCACCGGTCTGGAACAAGCCGCGTGTCAGGCGGTCACTGCTTTTTGGCGTCGCAAATACGTCTGAAACCGCCGCATGCAGGCCGGATTTCCAGGTATTCCAGTTCTTCACATCGAGATCGGAAAGCACTGGCGGTAGCGTTTTGCTGTCGATTTTCAGCCAGGCTGACATCTTCTTGTGCAGGAATTGCTGAACCTGGCTGATGCGCGGCACTCGCGCACCGGCTGACGGCATAGCCTGTAACTGGTTTAACCGGCGCAGTTCGCGCAGCCAGAGGGCGGCATCCTGCGTGCTGATGTCTTCCAGCTGTTCGTTTACGTAGCGGGCAAACTTCATCGACGGGCTGTTGCCCTGATCGAGGGCAATCAGCGCGGTTTGCCATTGCTCCTGACTCAGCGCAGGAGCGGATTGCTGATTCATCGCCAGCATCAACGTCATCCATTGCGTCTGGCGCAGTGCAGGCCAGCGCTGATCGAAGGCGGCCAGTTCCGGCATCGGAATCTTTCCGCCTCCCGCCCGCCGGATTTGAGCCATCCAGCCCTGTATTTGGTCGGTACCCTGTTGAGTCCACAGACCGCTCACCTGCGTTTTGTCATCAGACAGGGGCAGGAAGTCGGTCAGATTCACCGGCGTCAGTTCGTCTGAAGGCGCCTCAAGCCAGGCCATCTGCGGGTCGCTGTTGACCAGACGCCCCAGCAACTGACGCAGAACCTTTAGCTGTTGCTCGCCCTGCGGCTGCTGCAATAACGCACGTTGCAACACCACATCCTGCTGGTGCGGCAGCGGCACAGTGGCACCGGTCATGCTCAGCGCCGCAGGAACCTGTGCCTGTTTAAGAAGCTCGCTGACCGGCTGTTTTTCCCACATGGCCTGTTTACTGATAAGCGTGTTTGCCAGCGTCAGGATCAGGTCGCGTTTTTGCGGCGCGGTGGCCTGCATGAATTGTTGTTCGTAGCTGTCCGCTAGCGCCTGCAGGTTAACGTTATCGCGCGGGGTTGCCGCCAGAATACTGGCCTCCAGCTGCGTATGGCGTTGGTTCAGGACGGGCAAAAAGGGTAAATAGCGCAGCGGGTGGTTGCTCCAGCCTTCGATATTCTCAAGCTGCTGCACCTGTGCCGCGACATCCATTTTTGCCAGTGTGCCCTGCGTGAGAAGGCCGGTGAAATAACCAGACATCAGCACACCGCTTATCGCCAGCGCACTGAAGGTTATCGCTCCCCATTTATGCAGAAAAACGCGACCAAAACCGACAGGTTCCACTTCACGCTGGCGGCTTAGCATCGGCAATAACCGGGTCATCAGATCATGGATAAAGAAAGCCTCGCGAGTCGCACTGTTTTTACTGACAGGTTCAGTGGCCGTAAACCAGACGCCACCAAGCGCCGCGGGCTGAAAGTAAGCGTCCGGCTCGCACAGGGCGGCCAGATAGCGTTGCAGCGCCGGTTGCAGTTGCGGAAGTTGTTCCGGAAAATCCATCAGCGCCAGCGTGTCGGCATCAGGCTCGCCGCCTGAAAGCATGCTGACCCGCACTTTATCCAGCCCGTCTTTCACACAGGTAAATAGCGGATCCAGCAACGCGGGATCTTTGCCATCAACGATTGGTGAACTGCGCCAGTAGTAGCCCAGCGGCTGCTGACGTTGAGCGGCCGAAAGCTGACTCGCCCAGTGGCTGAAGCCCGGTACACGGTCACAGCAGGTAATAAACAGATAGACCGGCAGACGGCGTTTGACTTTACTGACCAGCGGTTCTATCTGCGTGCGGATATGCCGCGCGTGCAGATGCAGATCTGCGTCATTTTTTTCGAGCAGTTCACTGACCGAAACACAGACCACAATGCCCGCAGGCGCGGGCAGACGACCGCACCACTTCACCAGACGCAACCAGCCACGCTCAAAAGCCGGCGTTTTATTCAAAAAATGGCTGGAGAGGTCGAGAAATCCTGCAGAGCGAAAGAACCACCAGCGCAGGGTGCGGGTCGGCACTACCAGAGAACTTTCCGGCTCATTTGAAAACAGCGGCAATCCCGCACCGGCCATCAGCGTGGTTTTACCACTGCGTCCGCCGGTCAGGACAAACCAGGGGATCGGTTGTCTGCGTCGTCTGATGCGTTTAATCACTGAAGCACCGGTTTTCCAGTGCTCGTATAAAACATATTCCAGACGGGTGAGTTTAAATTTCGCTTTCACCGCGTCGATATATTTTTCCTGAGTAACACTGGAAACTAAACCCCAGATAAAACGCACACATAAAATCACAACAATGACTATTAACCACAGCGCAAAGGCGTGCAAAAAAGTCCGCTCTGAAATAACACAAGCGATAACACAGGCAATAAGCAGCACACACAGGAATAGTGCCCATGCAGCAAAGGAAATTAATTTTTTAAACATAATGTATTATCCGAAAAACATCCCTAAGCCCGTTGACATGATTAATAAGTAAATGACAACAGGAAGAGAAATCAGTAACCCTTTGCGCTGACGTAAGCTTTTTGCCGCCGCACTATTCCTTTCGCCACTGCCCGTTTCCTGCTCAACCAGCAAAGCATCGTTCGGCCATTGACGCCATGCTTCAGGCAGACATTGCCGCTCATCTTCGATGCGTTTTTGCAACTGCTGAACATCCTGTGCGGTGTATTTGCCGTGGAACCCCATTAACAGACAAAACAGATACACCATTCTCAGTGAGTGATTTGTTTTATCTGTTTCATCCAGTCGTTCAAAAAAAGCCTCGCCTCCGACAGAGATGTCGAAATAAAAACTCTGCAATAAATTCCCGCGCCATTCTTTCACCCAGCCAGCCCGCGATCGCAATACTCTTTCATCAATCCATAACACCACGGCAAAATAAGCATCCTGGCATTCTTGTGATTCATGATGGCGCTCTGACGCAGATAAAGCCTGCTGTAATAAGGCAATGCATTTTTCCCGAAATTCGCTGTAATCCGGATATTCCTGCGGATTAATAAAGAACGCTGTGACATAACGGAAAACCGGCAAATAGCCATTGAGTAAACTCATCATGAGGGCACCACAAATATAATCTGAACCTGAAGATCGTCAGGCATATCTGGCCAGTAGAATGAAATGCTTTCGTGTTGCTGCGCTTTGCTCCACAACTCGCTGTCTTGCCCGACCAGGAAATAATGTGAGTCGCTGCGGTTCGGCACACCGCGCGGTGGCTGCGGGCAACGTGTCACCGGAATACCGGGTAAGGCATGCTGGATCAGCGGTTCAATCATTTTCGGCGATGCCAGTTTGATGCCGCCGGGATTTTTAATCTGACGGTTTTCCACCGGCATGCTGGCTGAACGCAGCAGCAGCAATACCGTTTCGGCATTTTTACTCTGTGAACCATTGAAGCTGCCGGTGAACACGCCCTGAAGATCGTTCTCCAGCGTGACGTAGGTGTTGTCTTCAAGTACCAGGCTGTTCAGCAGCGCGATCAATGTCTTACGCGCACTGTCAAAACAGTTCAGCAATTCATCGTGGTTGTAGCTTTGGAGCGGGTTTTCGCCGTCGTGCCATTCCCCCAAAAAGGAGCAACTGTCGCTAAACGAGGAGAGGTCCCCCACCAGCTGACATAACAGGTTGTAGACCTGCCAGGGATGAACCTGACGCGCCTGACAGAAATTTTTCAGCTGCGGCAGCACCCGGTTGAGGGAGCGCATTGCCAGCAACTGGGTGACCTGATCACCGCGATCGGTGTCGCTGACCAGCCGCTCAGAGCGCTTATATTCTTCAAGCTTTCTGGCACGCGCACTCAGTTCGAAATAAATCGTGTCAATCAGTTTACCGAGGCTCAATGAGCCAAATAGCGTGACTGAAGGAGGAGAGAATGCCGGGTCGAGGATCACCCGCTCATTTTCATAGCGCAACCGGGTAAGCGGTAGGCATTCGCAGTCAACGGCATCGGCCTTTTCCGCATCCGTCAGTAACCTGACGTTGTAGCAAAGACGGGCAACCGCAGCGTCAGGCGCATGATCGTAAACATCCTTCATCACCCGCTCTTCGCTGGTGTTTACCCAGCGCGTAACGGCACGATCGTGCTCTTTTTCAAGCGTCGTGACATTGCTGTGCAACGGATCGAAACGGCGCAAAGCCAGCCAGATGGTCAGGGGCTGATCGCGCTGCTTCCAGAGTTCACGAAAGTTACGTTGCTCAACGCGGCTGTTACCCGGTTGTGACAGCAAGGTTCCGCCCGGCAAAATACATCTGATCTGTTCAACGTTGACCACATAGTCGCTCAGTGCGGCCTCATTAATGCTCACCTCAACCAGCCCGTAATTATAGGGCTGTGCCAGCCGCAGCTGCTCCGCGAGGTTCCATTCATAATGCAGATCAAGCGACTGAAAATGTTGCGGTTGCAGGTATAGCCCCGAATGCCAGTAAATCTGCTGTTGTTCTGGATACATTATTTTTCCTCCGCAGCAACGGGGACATCTGAACTGACAATGCTTTCACTGCCTAAGGTGACGGAGAGCGTGACCGGCTCTAACTGCGCCTGCCAGACGGGTTCCCACCAGCCTGTACTTTCTGTTGCCACCGGAATAGCTGCGCTGACCATGTGCTTTTTCACCGGGAAGGGGTAATAGCCCGCCACCAGCGCCACATGGCGGGTATTCTGAGCACGGTCGATATGCACCGTGTTGGTTTGCCCCGGCATCATGACGTAACGATCTACCTGCAAAACATCCCCTTCACTGCCCGCACCGGCAAACAGACTTTTTATCGTCGCAGGATTACCGAGGATTTTATCCAGCGCAGGTTTTTCTTTGGTTTGCAGCAGTAAAACGGTGCAGCTATTGGGCATGTCGTTCAGGCTGTTCAGGCCGGGTTCGGCGCGCAATTGCAAGGTGATAGCCCCGTTTGCGGCGGGTGCTGCCACATCGCTTATCGCCTGCTCCCTGCCCTGTGGGTTATCTGATGTACAACCTGCCAGCAGCATCACGCCCAACATCAGCACGGTCAGTTTCATTTTCCCGCTCATTCTCTGCCGTGCCCTTTCAGTACGTTGTTGATGTCGCGCATGCTGCTGTCATCCTGCAGCATCTCTTCCAGCCACTCTGTCAGCGTCATTGCCGCCCAGCGCGCCGCGCGTTCCATCAGGAAAGGGACCGGGCTTGAAGGCTCAGTCTGGCGGAAAAAATGGGCAATCGTAAGCATCTGGCTGATCGCCAGATCCCGTGACATGGTCTGTTTTTGCGTATTCGTCATCAGCGAACTGACATCCGTGTCCTGTTCATCCTCGAGAGGGGTTAATACGTTAAGCGTCATCACATCGTCATAAGCGGGTGCCGCGCGGTCAAACAGGCGTTTCACAAACTCCTGCATTTCGGCGGTTGCGCTACGTGTCTGTCCCATTGCCAGGGAATCAGCCTGGGGATTGAGCTGCGCGTAGGTGGTTTCAAGCGTATCCAGCGTCACCACCATCTGGTTTAACAACTCGCTTTGGGCCGCGACCTTCTGCGGATCCAGTGCGGAAGCCCAGCGGTTGAAGGTGTCCATTGAAAAATCATCGTCACTGCCCTTCTCAGCGGCACTATCCGGTTTCATCGTCACCTGATGTTCGTACGCGAGCACTTTGCGCCAGTGATCCAGGGTGCTTTCCGGCTGACCAAACAGCGGATAACAGTGCAGCATCTGCGCCAGTTGTCGATCCAGACGATTGATCATGCCGTGGCGGATCACTGCGCCATCGTCTTCCAGTTCCGGCCAGCCGTTTTGCCAGTAAGTCTGCATAAACGGCGTCAGGAAACCGATCCCATCCAGGATGCCGCTGATGCCCTGTTGCTGGCTCAGACCTTCAGCCAGCCAGCAGGCGACCTGCAAATCTTTGCTTTCTTTCTGTAAGACCCGGGTGCTCAGGCGGACCACTTTGCTCCAGTCGGCTTTACGCAATGGTGTGGCCCATTCGCCTTGTGGCAAATAGTCGGGATCGCTTTCCCGCGCCTCACGGATATCGTTATAAATCTGGTCATATTCCACGTTGCGACCCGCAGGCTGATCGTTATCAACCGGGGCGAGCAACGGCTCAAAATTCATCGTCATTTCAATACACTCTATGAAATCAGTACGGTCGGACAACCCGCCACTATTGTTCCGCCATGCGCCGTGCTGTCGCCCATGCGCGCTGCGGGTTTACCGCCTATCAGTACTTTCGCGCTACCCATCACGACGGTATCCGGTGGCCCAACGCATACCGCCATTGAACCCATTGTGGCGGCGGGCATTCCGCCAATAAGCACCGTGGGGCTACCCGGCGTGGTCACCGGCCCGCCAACGTGTGGGATCGGCGGTAAGCCGGGGGTCACGATCGGGCAAACATGCATATCGCCTACGCGGGCTGCGGGCTGTCCCATCAGTAGCCTCCTTGTGCGGCATGCCATTCGGCCAGCAACAGCTGGGCACCTTTCAGCGGTGCGTCTTCCGCCGCGATCCCGACGCTGAGCAGTTTGAGCGCACACAGGATCATCAGTCGGGACAAATGGGGTTCCGGGTACACTGCATCAAATTCAGCAGGCGTCATGCTGCCTTGCATCCAGAACAGCGCTAATCCGAGCGCGCCAACCGGCGTATCGAAACCGATTTGTTCCGCTTGCTGGAAAATACGAAAACGTTGGTCATCATCAGGCTTTGCCAGCCATTGCCGGATGTCGCTGGCACATTGCTGCACCGCCTGTTCTGGCGATGCCATACGGCTCAGCGCCTGTTGCAGCGCCCAGGCCATCATTTTTTCCTGCGGACAATCTGCGACCAGACTGGCCAGCGCATCTTCCCATTGATCAGCGTTCATCATTTGCGATGCGTTTTCTGCGCCGTTTTGCAGTGGGTTATAAGCAGCAAGTGATTCTGGCGTGAGCAGTTTTTCTTTCATGTTATCTATTTCCTCAGCCAATCATCGTCACGCCGCCCTTGATCTGGGTCATACCACTACCCTGAACAGTGACCATTGCGCCTTTAAGTTCTGCAGTGCCTTTCCCTTCGATTTTGATCGTGGTGCCGCTCAGCGTAATGCCGGAAGGAGAAAGCGTAATTTTGCTGCTACCGACTTTTAATTCGATAGACTGGGTGGATTCAATGACGCAGGCTTTGTCCGCTTTGACCGTGCTGCCGCCACCGCTGATTTTTAGCTGATGATTGCCGCTGGTCAGGCTTTCCTGCAGGTTGCCTTTAATATCCAGGCTGTAATCACCCTGTTTAAGCGTCAGACTGTCGTTGCCTTTGGTTAACTCGGTCGTGCGGTTCTCACCAATGGTTTCAGTGACGTTTTTGGCAATCGTGCTGGTGACGTCGTTTTTCACCGTCAGCAGCAAATCCTTTTGCGAGGTGATGACCAGTCGCTCTTCACCTTTTTTGTCGTCGAAACGCAGCTCATGCCCTTCTTCGATATTGCCGTTGAGTGAACTGCGCGACACAAATCCGGTGTGGTTTTTCTCTTCTGGCAAGTTCAGCGGCGGCTTGTTCTGCCCGTTAAAGACCGACCCCGTCACCAGCGGATAATCCGGGTTACCTTGTACAAAACTGACGGTAACCTCACTGTTGACGCGCGGCAGGAACATGGCACCAAAGCGACTCCCAGCCCACGGCTGCGAAACCCGTACCCAGCAGGAACTGCCATCGTCATGTTTGTTTTCGCTGTCCCACGGGAACTGAATTTTGATACGGCCATATTCGTCTGTATGGACTTCTTCCGAGCGGGGGCCGACGACAATGGCCGTCAGGATACCGGCAATTTCGGGTTGTTTTGTCAGGCAAGGCGGACGCCAGGACAGGCTGTCTTTCAGCACGGTGAGCGCGTAGCTAAAATCAGGTTGCCCGTCATCAATGCTGCTCGATGCCTGCATATGCACCGACTTGATGCGGTAATTCCCCTGACAGGAAGGATGCCCGCTCAGCTGGAATTTATCGCCGCAACCCAGCCACCAGGCGCTGGCTTCGGCATAGAATTGCTGGTTGTCAGCCTCCAGCTGTTCCATTTTCAGCCGTGCGTCTGACTGCAACAGTTCACGTTTTTCATGGCCGTGCGTGTCAACATAACGGATGCCTGACACGGCGTTTTCCGCCATCAGGGCTTGCGACCCGCCATCGATACTGGCAGCCTGCACCATGTTAAAACCCTGCAACGTGACGGAAGATGCCGCCAGCGATGACATCGCGACCCAGTTCAGAATACCGACGCCATCGCCCCGCCCCTGCAATGGCATGAAGGGCAGCTCCGCGGTTGTGCCGGACTGATGGCTGGACGGATGATCGGCCAGCACCAGCGTGTGTTGCCCTGCCTCATGCCGGAAGAAGTAATAGATCCCTTCCTGTTCGAGCAAGCGGCTAATAAAGTCAAAATCGGATTCGCGATACTGGATGCAGTATTCACGCGGCTGATAAGTCGCGCGCAGACGCAAATCAATATGGCTGATATTCTGCTGGCGCAGCAGTTTGCAGACTAAATCAGGTACGGTAATGTTCTGGAAAACCGCCAGATTCCGCCCCAGACGCAGCAGCGCCATTCGCGGTTCGAGCGTACCGGTGAAGGTGCTGATACCATCGACATTGTTGTCTTCCTTGAGCTGTGTCAGCACGCCATGGACGTAACGTTTCTGGTTGCCACGGCCAATTTCGCAGGCCATTTCATGCCCCAGAAAGCGCCCCATCTGCGCCGTCACTAGCGACGTGCGAAACTGGATCTGATAGCGGAAAGTGTCAGAAAAGTGTTCCTCTCCTTCGATATGCATCAGCGTCAGCGAATCAGCGGCATCGCCGGCAAATCGGATAAAGCGGTTGTCCTGCCCGAGTGTTTTCGACATCTTTTATTTTCCTTCCCGCCAGACGGGTAAACGAATTTTATGCAGGTCTGCACCCGCTGAAGGTCCGAGGCAAATATCCAGCCCGAGTTGCCCTACACCCAACGGTGTCATGACGTTTGAGGTATTTTCGATCAGCAGATCAATATCAAAATCCAGTCCCAGACCGACGTATTCACGGATATGCGACCACAGGTTTTGGTAGTGTTTTCCTTTCGGCAAAAACTGCCCCGCGTTTTTCATCGGCACCGGCCCCAGCGTCACCGTAAAATGTGACTGCCGGTCCCAGTAAACACTGCCCAGCATCGGGGCCGCTGCCAGCGTCTGGGCGGGTTCTCCCAGACGGCAACACAGTGCCGGTTCCATCACCTGCCATCCACCGGTGAAAGGGGTAACTTTCGCTGCCACGGCAAACCGGTGCTTTAGCCAGGTTTCAACGTTGAGCATCGAGCGAACGGAATGCGCGAACACATCAGCAAACCGTTCCTGTTGCAGGGACGGTGTACTGTGCGCCACACCAGACAGTGAGCGTATTGCCTGACTCAGCGGACGCGATGCACTGAATTCGGCCATGGCGTAATAGTGATATTTCTGCCAGGCGAGATAACGCAGGCTGTGCAGACGATGATTAAAGATATCGAGGAATGCCTTGGCCGTTTTATCACCGTGACGGTAATAACGGTCGATCATCCATTCGGTATACACCGTCGGTAATGCGCCCAGCGCCCCCGTCAGCCCGTGGGCCGCCACTTCAACTTGCCAGCGCTGTTTTTCCAGCGATGTCACCGACGAGATATCCCCTTTCGGCGCATCCAGTGAGAGTGGCGAAACGAAATAAAGCTGTTCTTCAAGTGCCTGCCTGCTGTCTTTACCCTGCTCTCTGGTCAGACTGCGCAACATCAGGCGCACCTGCTGGAAGAAATTATGCGGGCTGAGGATTTTGCTCAGATCCATGACAACCTTCCCGCCCGCACCGGCCAGATACGTGCAGTTTCGCCCGGCGCATCAATACAGGTGATCACCCGGGTGAAACTGTTGACCGGCGCATACAGCGCCAGAAAACAATCGATAAAACGGCACAACAGGAAATATTCAACCTCTTCAGCTGCCTCGCTGGCGAAGGTCACACGAATTTCTATCCCGCGCGCCATTGAACGCGGATCGAGAGGTGCCAGCCGGGTGACAACAGGACTGGATTCGACGCCCAGGATCAGGTTGATTAAACGAGTAATGCCCGGATTATCGATAAAGTTATACAGCGCCAGTGATTCCTTCAGCACCCGGGCACCCTCCGGCCCGCTGATCAACATATGATTGAGCGAAAGCTGAGAAATTAGGCGCCAGCGTGTGGCCTGTTTTAGCGGCGGCCTGACTGGCATCGTTGGACGTGTCAGCGCAATAATTTTCATACCCGCGATCGGCAATTCCGATTCGAAATCACCATCAGGGTCGCCATTTCGCATAGCGCCAGGTATATCGCGGTTGGTGCAGGTCAGGTTCAGACTGACAATGTCGCAGCCCGGCGTTAACGGGCTTTCAGCACGGTCAGAAAAGGCAATAAATAACGTAGAGGCAACCCCTTCATTTTGCGGGGTTTCGCGACGCATGCATTGCCAGAACAAGCCACTTTCCCCGTCGCTCGCTGAATGATCTAAACCGAATAACGGATAAATTGGCCGCGACTGCGTTTCATTGCCCTGCTTACGCATTGCCGAAACACTGTCAACCGACCAGACCTCCATCGCATCCTGATGGCGGATATCGGGAATAACCGGGTATTCTGCGGTGCCATGATCGGGCGAAATCGGTTCAGCGCGATGGGAAAATAAGTTCACGGCAGGTGTACAGTTGAGCAGAAACAAGTTCTCGTTCACCGCACCGGCTATTTTCTCCAGCTGACGCGTCATCGCACACCGGTTGAATTTTACGATCATTGAGAGTTCGCACTGACTGCCCGCGCTTAACCCTTCAGGCAGCGGCATATCGATAAAATGAAACTTTTGCGGAAAGAAAAAATAATCCTGCAACAGGCTGTGAGTGGGCGAAACCCGCGAGTCCCCCGCCAGTAAGCCTTCATTTTCTCCGAACCCAACGGCGCAGATAGCTTGCGGTGAGAGCGCGTAATGTTGTCCTTGAAGGAAAACTGAAAGCGACTCAACTTCACTGCACAACAACGTATAAAGAATGTTCACGATGCGGCTGCTTCCGCTGAGGTGCAGCCTCAGGGAATCCGCCGCCAGCGTAGCGCCCGGCCAGACCGATAACTGTATTTTCAGGCTCCAGCTCATGTCATCCGTATCCAGATGCAGGCTGGCTTTATGCAGGCTGACAGGCTGGAGTGTCACCGGATAAGTGGTGCGGAAATGACACATCTGTCCGTTCACCGGCCTGGAAAACAATGCCGTACCGGCTTCAATACGGTTACTGGCCGTCAGTGCGCTGACTTTGATATCGGGCAGCATTTGCACGACACAAACGGACGGGAAAGGACGTAAAAATTGCGGGGCCAGTACCGTCAGTAAAGCATCTGTCACTTCCGGCATATCTTCATCAAGTCGTTGCTGGATTTGTGCCGTGACTAGCGCGAAAGACTCAATAATCCGCTCAATATGCGGATCTTCTGACGAACCTTCTGACATTCCTAATCGTCTGGCGACTTTTGGAAAATGACGTGCGAACGCCTTTCCCTGCGTTTTGAGGTAAGCGAGTTCATTCTGATAATAAGAAATTAATCTTTTCGCCAACATTAGTAATACTCGTTAGTCACGCAGAGAAAATTGACTGATGACATCGTCCCACATCAGACGGTAACGCACGCCGCCAGTGGATGTTTCGGCGTCAATAATAAATGAACAAAGACTTCCTAATTCCTCACCGGGTGTCACACAGATATTTTTTAGTCTCGGTTCAAATCGTTGTAATGCTATTTCAATACGAGACTGCATAATGCCATTCCGCTCAAGGCGAGGCGTATCACTGGCAAAAACATCACTGACGCCGTAATTAAGAATTGATCCATTAATTAACGGAATATCGTCAATGCGGTAACTTCGGGGGCGTGAAGACAAAAGCAGCAAAATTTCATCAATTAACGTGCTGCTTTTGTATTCTGCCTCAGAAATATCATTCTGATCTTTTGGATTATCATCAGACAACTGCTGTAATAAACTTTTCATAACTAAACCTAATACAGTGCACGCTTTAGGCGTGCACTGTTGATTTTAAAAAAATTACAGCTTGGTATTCTCGACCAGGTTCCAGCCCACTGGGCCTTGCTTGCTGGTTTTGCCATCTGGCTCAACCATGTTGGTTTCGAATGTCATCTGACCAAAGACAAAGCTCAGACCTTCACTCGGCACATCGCCTGCAGAGTGAGCAGCAAAGTTGTAGCTGGTCAGCACGCAATTTTTGTAGTTCAGCTTCAATGCCTGAACCATTTTATCACCCTGGAACAATGCCTTAACTATGGTGATTTGTTTAAGATTGCTGCCCTGAGCAACCATGTTCGCCAGTTGCGTTGAAGTCGTGTCCATTAATTTTGAGAATGAAATCGCATCAAAATTTACGCCATCGCTATTGACCTGACCGCTGGCATTATCGATTTTAGCCGAGCAATAAACACCGAAGTTAATATTATCGACAGAAATCCAACCCTCAAAACCTTTATTGCTTACTGTGCCTTTAACGCCTTCAATTTGCATAAATAGAGATTCAGTAGACATATACTTTCCTTGATGTGTTAATTAACTGTTTATGCACCGGTTGATGCAGGGAGTTCCGCTACCAGACGCAGCGACATGCTGAGACCTTCAAGCTGGAAATGCGGTTTTAAATACGCAACGGCGCGATAACTGCCTGGAGAACCCGGTACATCAACAACTTCAACTACAGCCTCTCGTAAAGGATGGCTTGCTTTAATCGTTGGTCCTACATTATCCGAACCAACCACATATTGGTTGATCCAGTTTTGCAGGAAATTCTGGCATTCCGATTTGGACATGAAACTGCCCACTTTATCGCGCACGATGGATTTCAAATAGTGAGCGAAGCGCGATGTCGTCATAATATATTGCAGCTGACTGGACAATTTAGCGTTCGCATTTGCCAGTTCAGAATCATATTTACGCGGTTTATTAGCTGATTGCACAGCGAAGAACGCCGCATAATCTGTGCCTTTGCAATAAATAAGTGGAATAAAGCCAAGCTCTGCCAATTCCTTTTCACGACGATCTGAGATGGCGACTTCTGTCGGACATTGCATGACCTTTTCACCGGTCTGCGAAATGTAGTTGTAGGTCGGCAGAGATTTCACCAGACCGCCGCCTTCCACTCCACGAATTGCCGCACACCAGCCGTGCTCTTCAAAGGCATCAACCATGCGTCCGGCTAAATCGTAAGCGGCATTCACCCACAGATAGCTGGCGCCATCGTTGTTTTCGTCAATTTTCTCTTCGAAATTGAACGCATCGACAGACACGGTTTTCGCACCGTAAGGCAGACGACCAATCACGCGTGGCAGCGTCAAACCGACGTAACGTGAGTCATCGCTCTGGCGGAAAGATTTCCAGCGGGCATAGTCGGAGGTTTCAAACAGTTTGCCCAGATCGCGTGGACGCGGCATTTCGGAAAACGAGCCCATGGCAAACATGCCAGGATTCGCCGCACTCAGGAATGGCGCGTGCGCTGCGGCAGCAACATGAGAAATCTGCTCGAGCAACTGAACATCTTCCGGCATACAATCGAATTCAAAATCGCCGATGAAAGCCGAATAAGGGTCACCACCAAAGGTGCCGTATTCACTCTCATAAATGCTTTTGAATAATGAAGACTGATCAAAGTCCGAGGCTGATTTAAAGTCACGCATCAGCTCTTTCTTGGTGCAGTTAAACACGCGAACTTTGGTGTTCTCGGTAACACTGCTTTGCACCAGTTTGTGCAAACCGCGCCAGGAAGATTCCATGCGCTGAAATTGCGGAGCCTGAATAATTTTGCTGACCTGTGAGGAAAGTAGTTCATCAATCGCCGCAATGCGGGCTTCAATACTGCCCACCAAATCATTGGAAACAATGACCGCGCCGGAGGCAACTTCCGACAGGAAGTTATCCAGCTGACTTTTCACTTTAGTACGATCGGATTCCCGGCGAATGGCCTGGGTATTATCGATAATCTGATCAAGATAATCGCTGGATTGCTCAGCCTGCGCGGAGGCATTCATGACCTGGATATCGCTCATTCGGCATCTCCCGTGGCAGGGTTTGTGTCTTTCGCACGCCCCTCAAGCAACATAACCAGTTGTTCTTTCAGGCGGTCATTACTCGCGGTCCGGTTGCGTAAATCACTCAGTTGCTCGCGCAGTTCCAGCAGCTTGCGTAAAGGTTCGACCTGCATCGCGACATTCTCAGGCGAGAAATCATCAATTGAGTTGAATTCCAGTGAGATTGCCATCTGGCCTTCTTTTTCCGGTAAGGTACTTTCAACCAGCATTTCTACTGATGGTTTCATCCCTTCCATCACATTATTAAAATTATCTTTATCGATGTGCGTGAAACGACGGTCGCGCAAAGGCATATCATCTTTGGCAAAATCCCCGATAACGCCCATGACTAAAGGTAATTCTTTCTTGGATTCAGCACCGCCCACTTCAACGTCGTATGTTATTTGAACACGGGGCGTTCGTGTTTTGCTCAGCTTATGTTGTGTATTACTCATGAATAAATCGCCATAGAAGATTAGGAAGTAATTAAATATGGCGTGTAAATTAGCAGGCAATTATTAATATTTAAATACCGCTTTGCTTAATAATATATTAAGCTTATTCTTGTGATTGTTTACACAGGTAATTATATGAAATAAAATAAAATAATTCTTTCATTCAAAATGCATCTACGGTAACAGGAGAAATCTTATAGATTAACCCCCCCCTGCCGCCCCGACAGTGCATTTGTAAAAAATTAACCGTTAATGTTAAAATTATTATTGGCCGACATTTCATAATAGAGCCTGGTAACAATTTGGATAGCGGTGAGATAAAAGCATGTTCGCATTATGTCATCTCACCACTAAGCTATGGCAATTTGCGGATAATTAAATAACATTCTATTTTTATAGAGATTTTCAGGGTAAATATATTGATGTCTGGCATTACCCGGACGATCGCAAGGAAATCAAACCTGCTTGAGTCTCACTTCCCTGGACCACCTTATTTGTCTTTTTCTCCCGCTGGAGGGGCAAACCAATTGGATTTTGTCACGAGTACCGGCTGATCGGGCTGGCTGATGAAATTAGGTGACATGATCTGCACGCCGAATTCATTAAACACATCCTGAATATGGCCGTGAAGAGTACTTCTGACGCCGGCCAGTGACTCACCCGCTTTCAGCCGCACCTGAAGTTCATACGCCACATACCAGTCCTGCAGTGCCAACTGCCGCACCAACGGAGGAATATCGCGATTAATTCCAGCCGTACGGCTTGCGGCAAGTTCCAGCATGGCTTCAACCTGCCGCCACGGCGTGTCATAACCAATAGTGACACTGGTCGTCATATTGACACCTTCGCCTTTGAGCGTGGCACTTAAGTTCACAATTCTGCCGCTAACGACCACCGCGTTGGGAACCGTCACCTCGTAGTTCTCTCGAGTCAGAATTTTGGTTGCCAGCATGCCAACCTCACTGACAACCCCCTCATGATCTGCAATCCTGATGACTTCCCCTTTACGCAGTGCACGGGAATAGGTCAGAACCAGCCCGCTCATGGCATGGTTCATCACTCCGGCAGATCCCAGCGTCAGCATCAGGCCGAAGAAAACGCTAATCCCTTTGAAGGCGAGTGAATTAGCGCCCGGCAGAAACGGATACGCCGCTGACAAGGCAAACAACCAGATGACTACGCTGATAAGCTTGCGGGTCACACCCACCGTATCCGGATGCAACCCGGGCAGATGTAATTGTCCGGTTTCGACTCGCCTTAACACCAGTCTCAACAAACGCGTTACCAGCGCTGTGATGCTACAAATTACGACGACAATGACCAGACCCGGTAGAGCGGAAAGTGCCGCCAGCCCTATCATTTGCAATAGTCCTAGCGCGTAACTTCCCAGCTCCAGACCCCAAATCCGCGTCCAGGGAAACAGCCGCAATACCCAACTCACCCAGATGTAAAATGTTACGAGGATGGCGGAGGTAAGAACAACAGCATACAGCCGTACCTCAATCGGACCGAGAAACGCGCGAAGCTCGCCAGGAATAATGCTTTTGCGCTGAGCGTGCCGCACGGTATAGACCCGTTTCAGCCAGGCGTGGGATCGCAGGGCAAACCAAATGAATGCCACTATCACCAGTGCCCCCGCCAGACCTTTTAGCGCGGAGAATAACAGGTAATGCGAAGAGTACTGTTCAGACAATGAGAGACGAAGCGTGTCGAGACGCAACCTGACACGCTCCGCCGATTGCGCAAGCGTCAGGTCATCCCCTTCATCAAGATCTCCCTGAGCCAGTAACATAAAGGGTTTGCCGTTGACAGAAAAAAGCACGGCAGGCTGTCGGTATCGCGTGACAGCATGAGTCACAACCGGCTGAGCCAGATCTTTATCATCCAGCGAGCGCAAGATCGTAACGATACGCTTAACCCGCTCCTCTGGCGTGGTCAGCCCAAATGTTGCCTGTAGCATCACAACGGGCTGATTAAGCAGAGACAAAGTCCGCGCCTTTTCCTGCGGGGAAGGTGCCTGCCGTGGCTCAGCGCCTGTTGCGTCATGTAAAGTGAAGAGCAACAGACAAATACACAGACCCATTAACGCTTTAATCATCCTTCCTCCAGAAACTCCGTTACTTTCACAACTGCTCTATTAGCCTGTCCCTGAGGGAAGGATTTACACCTCAACGAAGCCCACTTTCATTAGTGACTTTTTGTCACCTGCGGCAGTTTCCATTCGTTATTCATGACGGCGTCTTTAGGCTGATACATACGGAACAGCAGATAGAAGTTGCCCTCAGGCGCGGGTAACCAGTTTACATTCGGGTCGGTAGGTTTTTTGTGGCTAAGAGAAACTGTAATACTGCCATCAGAACCCTTAACCAGCCCTTCCGTGTCGGTGCCCACTTTGTAGCGATTCAGCTCATTGTTAACCAGCATTTTGGTTTTGGCATCGTACATGGTGATTGACCAGAACGCGTTCACCGGAGGCTCGCCCGGCAGCTTGAGGATGTAGTCATTAGCACCGGTCAGTGGCTGATTCTCGCTGTCGTTATAGCGGATGGGATAGACGGCCTCTTTCTCACCTTGTCCACCGAGGTACGGCCCGGAAACTAACGCACGCAGCGGGTAGTTATAGCCGAAGGAGTCCAGCCCTCGCACGTAACTCCAGCCATTCCGGTCTTCGGAGGTACTGGTTAATGTAGACGCTGCGACATTTGGTGCATCCTCCAGGCCGCGTTTCACGCCATCAATCATCACCTTTGGCACAGGTTCAGGATTAAAGCCGCTGTCCGTCAGACCAATACGACTAAACTGCCCGAATAACCCTTTATCCTCAGGTCTGACCGGGTTCTCTTTCAGCGCAGCGGCTAACAGGCGGAAGAAATCGAGGCCATCATTTTTCAGTTCAGGTAGCGGCGGCAAGGTATCGGAATAAACTTTTCCGCTAAGTGATGCGAGTTTAAATTCATTTTGTAGCTGATGAAGTGGCGCCATGTCTTCGCCCTGTTTGACGCGCAAACGCCCCCACAGCCAGATTTTATTGGTCGAAACATGAAGGACTTTCGCGTCAGCGGGCAGTTCACCTTTCCAGCCCGGTGGGACTAAGACGTATTTCCCGGCCTGCGTGCCGGTGGTTCTTCTGCCGATGTAATGCTCCAGTTCTTGCCACATATCGAACACATCAACCACGTAATAGCGGTCATGTGTATCCGGAACAGTGAGGATATAAGGTTCATCCAGTTTCACGACGGCGCTCATGTAAAGCGTGTCATTGTTGGCGGTAGGCATATCTTTTGCGTCAGGTGTCGCCAGTTCTGTCGCCCAGCCAATCTGGTTAAGAGGCGCGCGGTAACTGGTTGCCGGTTTTGGCGATGGCACGTTGGTGTAATCGCGTACCACTTGTTCCATACGCACAATCGGGTATCCCCAGCTCCAGGCGGAAATAGCCGAGCTATAACCATCAACCTCAAGGCCTTTGTTAACCACATCCGGTGTGCCCTGCAATGTGAGCAAAGGATCATGCCAGGTTTGCGCTTCTGTCTGAGCCAGGGTAACAGAAGAGGCTCCGAGTAATCCGGTCAACAGGATCGCTTTTGCTAAAGGTTTTAGATGAATCATTTGCATTTCCTTTCAGGTAAATTTGTCCGGTTTTCACATAACTCACAGACTGACTAATTCGAAGTCATTCAACATAAATGTTTTATTGTTTAATTCATCAGTGGGGCCATAAAAACGCATTGCGGGTAATGGCCGTTTACCACTGGTCGGGATCCAGTTATTTTCCAGACCCTGAGGGACTTCAGGTCCAACGTAAATATTCACGCTGCCATCCGCTTCTTTTTTCATGTTGTCCAGGTCATAAGAGGACAACGTGGTTCTTTCTGATGGGCTGTAAATAAATGACATGGTGTCACGGTTGTAAACGGTTAATGCCCAGAATTGTTTAACCGGCATTTTTGCAGGGACATTAATTTTATATAACTTACCCGCTTCGAGCAGGCTTCCATTCTTATCCGCCATCGACATAAGATATTGTGTCGCGGGCGAGTCCGTCAGCTCTTTCGGCATATAAGTACACCAGAAATACTCGGCGGCTCTTTCAATAATGTCGGTTTTATCGTCATAGACGAAGGTGAAAGTTTTATTCTTATCGGCCATCAGCAGTGAGGCATAATGCCTTTCCGGCCAGTAAAGCTTCTGTGCAGGGAAATTATCGAACCAGTTTTGCAGATAAAACCATGCATCAATGGCCGCCTGGCGTAATGCTTTTGTGGTCTTCTCATCGGGATTAAAAGACTCACCTTTATGAATGCCCAATGAAGAAAGCATGCCCATCATGATTTTGTCCTGTTCCCTGACAGGCTCAACACTGGCTATTGCGTGCAGGTCTTTGAAATGTCTTTCGTCGTAATAGGGAAGTGTTGGATAGCGTTCGTTGATCGGATCAACAAAGCGCTGCGTGGGTGGCGAACCCGCTTCCGACAAATAGTACATTCGCAGACGTTTAGAATAATGGTAGGCATCCTGCGCAGTTTTACCTTCAACAGGTACCGAGCGGAATGCGAAAGCCACGCGATAGTTAGGCGACGGGATATGGATATAGTCTGGCGGTACCGTCTCTTTATAACCTGGCGGAGTTAACAAAAACTTGCCCCCTTTCCCCTTATCAAGTCCCGCAGGTCCAACGTCCGCAATGGTAAATTGCCAGGCATCAACTATCTGCCCGTACAGGCTACCCTCATCACCCGCAGCGGGCAGTTCCAGAACGACAGGCCCTTTGCGTAAGTCGGTAAAAGCGGTGATGTAAGGGGTGGTGCTGTTCGCGGTAATGGCTTCGAGCTTAGGAGTGGCCGGGGCTGAGTAGGCAATAATGTCATTGTCTTTCAGGCCTAAATTTTCAAATGCTGCGCGGCGAAAACTGTAAATCGCCACCGCAGGCATGTAACACAATACCGCTTCGAAAGCGCGCTGGTACTTGAGTTGATAGTCAAAGTCACTGACCGAACAGGTGGAATTAGCAGGAGGGAGTCCTCCCAGCGTTTCCCCTTTATCTCCAGCGCCCTGCTTTAAGGTTATTTGTAATGAACGGGGATCTGCCAGTGCTGAGGGGGAGTGTTTAAGGACGGCTAAACCGACAGCGGACCCCAAAGCAAATTTATAAAATTCTCTGCGCGTTAAAGCCATGTTATCCCTTACATAAAGATGAGCTAAGATAATTTTATAGTTCAGTGTAGCTGGAACTTTCTATACAGCCTGCTTTGATAAGGCCGCCGCCAAACTCGATGACCATTTTTCTATTCCCGGTGCATCTTCGTTTACAGGATGAGTCTGCCGGAAGGTCTCTAAATGTGAATGGTACGATTATGCGGGGTGGTTACCCGACGACGATAACCGGTCTATTTACTGGTAGTTGTAAATGATAGTTAATCTTTCTAATAATCAATCAACCACTCAATTTATATGGATTTAAATATTCACGCTTTCTTTTGAAATTGATACCAGCAGATTAACGACTCGGTATTTCCGTGCATTTACCCAAACTTTCTTTTCAGGATTAATAGTTTCTCTTCTAAACAAGTCTAAATGTAATAACGAATTTCTCGTCTTGACTATACTCATTTAGTCCCTAAATGAACGGAGTCCCAAAGATGCTTAATAACGTCCCTTTTAAAAGGACAATGATAGCCAGCATGCTTACATTAATGTCTGGCGCCGTGTCCGCTGTTGAAGCCACTCCCGCCACAGCCTCACCCGAAAACGCACCGAAACAAGACGCTTCAAAACCCAACATCGTGGTTATTTTCGGTGATGATATTGGTTACTGGAATATCAGTTCTTATAACCAGGGCATGATGGGTTATAAAACACCGAACATCGACAGTATTGCCAATGAAGGCGCCAAATTCACCTCCTACTATGCAGAACAAAGCTCAACGGCTGGGCGTTCTTCGTTCATTACCGGGCAAATGCCATTCCGTACCGGGATGAGTAAAGTCGGTATGCCAGGTGCACCACAAGGCCTGAGCAAAGAAGATCCCACCATCGCCAACATCCTTAAACAGCTCGGATATGCTACCGGTCAGTTTGGTAAAAACCACCTCGGTGACCGCGACGAATTCCTGCCAACCGCACACGGTTTCGATGAATTTCTCGGCAACCTCTACCACCTGAATGCCGAAGAAGAACCAGAAAATCCGGATTACCCGAAAGATCCTGAATTCCGTAAAGAATTTGGCCCACGTGGCGTCATTAAAAGCTCGGCCGACGGCAAAATTGAAGATACCGGCCCACTGACGGTTAAACGTATGGGCACCGTTGACGAAGAAACACTCGCCGCAAACAACGACTTCATGGAACGTCAGACCAAAGCCGGTAAGCCGTTCTTTACGTGGTTTAACACCACCCGTATGCATAACAAAACTCACCTCAAAGATGCCAGCATCGGCGCGACAGGTCTTGGGACTTACGCTGACGGCATGGTAGAGCATGACAAAATGGTCGGTGAGGTGCTGCAAAAGATTAAAGATTTGGGCATCGAAGATAACACTATCGTTCTCTACACCACCGATAACGGCCCGATGACGGCAACCTGGCCTGATGCGGGTATCACTCCGTTCCGTGGTGAGAAAAACACCGGCTGGGAAGGCGGTTTCCGCGTCCCTGCCATGATCAAATGGCCAGGCCATATCAAACCGGGCAGTCTGGTAAACGACATCTTTGGCAGTAACGACTGGTTCCCAACGCTGGTTGCCGCAGCGGGTGTTCCGGATATCAAAGAGCAATTGCTGAAGGGCTACAAAACCCCATCAATCACCTACAAAGTCCATCTTGATGGCTATAACCAGCTCGACTTCCTGCAAGGCAAAGGCGAAGACCCGCGTAAAGAGTTCTTCTACTGGAGTGATGACGGCGACTTACTGGCAATCCGCTATGGACGCTGGAAAGCGCACTTCATGATTCAGGAACACACGGGTCTGGATCTGTGGCGTTATCCGTTCACCAAACTGCGTGCGCCAATGATCTTCGATCTGGAAGTTGATCCGCTGGAGAAAGCTTCCGACGGTATGGGTTACCAGAGCTGGTTCTACGACCGCATGTTCCTGATGGGCGGCGCGCAGAAATACGTGAAAGAGATGCTGGCAACCTTTAAAGATTACCCACCTCGTCAGAAACCAGGTTCATTCACCGTTTCCGATGCAGCGGCAATGATCGAACAAGGTTCAAACGCGAATAACTAACTCGCGGTGAATCAGGTGGATTAATTAATCCGTAGGGTGGATAAGCGCGAGCGTCATCCACTATTTGCACCCGCAATGGCGGGTGACGCAGGCTTACCCGCCCTACGCAAATCCTCCGTTTTCCAAAAAGAGTTTTCGAAGGGGCAGCTATGAAGTACAGCACCACATTGCCGGTTAAAGCATTACCGTCAGCAGAGAAATACGATGGCACAGGCCCTGAATACAAGCGTCGTTTCCATGTTATGGCGAAGCCGACTGGCTCCACCTGTAATCTCGATTGTTCCTACTGTTTTTACCTGCATAAAGAAGACCTTCTACATCAAGACCGCCACACGGGTATGAGCGACGAAGTGTTGGAAAACTTCATTCGCCAGTACATCGACGGGCAAGATGGCGAACAAGTGGTTTTCTCCTGGCAAGGTGGCGAACCCACATTGATGGGGCTGGAGTTTTTTGAAAAAGTCGTCAAATTCCAGAAGCAGTACCAAAAATCCGGTCAGCGCATCGAAAACGATCTACAAACCAATGGCGTGCTGATAAACGACAAATGGGCTGAATTCCTTAAAGAACACCGTTTTCTGGTGGGACTGTCGATTGACGGCCCACGGGAATTGCATGACCGCTATCGCGTCACACGCAGCGGCAAACCGACTTTCGACTTAGTGATGAAAGGCGTCGAAGCACTCAAAAAATACAAAGTCCCGTTTAACGCCCTCGTCACTGTCAACCGCACCAATGCCCGCTTCCCGCTGGAAGTGTACCGCTTTGTCACCCGTGAGCTGGGAGCAACCTACGTGCAGTTCAACCCGTGCGTAGAGCCAGTTGATTTCAAAGTCACCGCCCCGCAATTCTGGCGTGATGACACCATTCCGATTACCGGCTCACGTCGTGCAAAACCTGGCGACCTCGATTCCATCGTCACCGACTGGTCGGTTGACCCGGACGACTGGGGTACCTTCCTGAAAACGGTATTCGAAGATTGGGTCAATAACGATTTAGGCCGCGTGCAGGTCAACCTGTTCGAGACTGCGGTTGCTCAAACCATGGGCATGCCAGCGCAAATCTGTACCGCATCCGAATTCTGCGGCAAAGGTCTGGCTATCGAGAAAAATGGTGATATCTACTCCTGCGATCACTATGTCTACCCGGAATACCAGATTGGTAATATCGAAAACACCAAACTCGCCCATCTGGCATTTTCCGAACGCCAGAAAGCCTTTGGCATGGGTAAGAAAGATACGCTGCCGGATTACTGCAAGCAGTGTCCCTATCTGAAATTATGCTGGGGCGAATGCCCGAAAAACCGGCTTGTCCGCACCCCCGATGGCGAGCCTGGCCTTAATTATTTGTGTCCTGGCATCAAAACTTTCTTCAATTACGCCGAGCCGATTCTGGTCGGGCTCGCTACGCTTTTGAAACGTGACTTTGCAGGATTGCGCAAATGACAAACAGAGAGAAACTGCTCGAACTAGAGCAGCGGATGAACCAACAAGTATTGGGGCAGGAATCACTGGTGCGCATGCTGATTGTCGCCTTGCTGTGCGACGGACATGTGCTGCTTGAAGGTTTGCCCGGTCTTGCTAAAACCCGTGCCGTGCGTGAGCTTGCTCGCCATGTGGAAGGTGATTTCCGTCGCATTCAGTTCACGCCGGACCTTCTGCCTTCAGATATTACCGGCAGCGAAATTTACCAGCAAAACGCCACACGTGAAGAAGACCAGTTTCGTTTTCGCCCAGGCCCGGTATTCGGCAATATCATTCTTGCCGATGAGATAAACCGCGCCTCGGCGCGTGTGCAATCGGCCCTGCTCGAAGCCATGGAAGAACGCCACGTTACCGTTGCCGGGAAAACCTGGCCATTACCTGGCGTCTTCATGGTGCTGGCGACACAAAACCCGGTCGATCAGGAAGGCACCTGGCCACTGCCAGAAGCCCAGCTTGACCGCTTCCTGATGAAAGTTCTGGTGGACTACCCCTCCAAAGAGAATGAGCAAAAAGTGATGCAACTGGTGCGCTCTGAGCAGCAGGAAAAATACCTGGCAAGCCGCGAAGAGTCTCCGGAAATACCGCCAGAAACCCTGATGCTCTCTCAAGCCGATATCGCCACCTGCTGGCAGGAAATTTCAGCCATTTACGTCGCGCCAACCATTGAAAATTACATTGTTAATCTGGTGGATATGACGCGTCATCCGCAAGGTATCAGCGACACCATCGCCAGTTACATCACCTTTGGCGTGAGTCCGCGCGGTACTCTGGCTCTTGACCGTTGTGGACGTGCCCTGGCATGGCTTGAAGGCCGTGATGCGGTGCTGCCGGAAGATATTCAGCGCGTCGCACCGGCAGTGCTGCGCCACCGCCTGATGTTGAGCTATCAGGCCAATGCCGATAACTGTTCGCCTGATGACGTGATACGGATGCTGCTCGACGCAGTGGTGGCCTGATGGATAGCGCATTGCAGGTGGATCGAAAAACCCTGATGGCGCTGGCAAGCGAAGCCCAGTTGCTGTCGAACCCACCGGGGCAAATCCCACCGGGTGCGCTGGCGGGGGAACGCGTTTCTCGCCAGCAAGGTCGCGGACTTAATTTTGACAGTCTCAGGCGCTATCAACCTGGTGATGACGTGCGTTTGATCGACTGGCAGGCGACCGCTCGTCTGCGAGCGCCGTGGATCCGTTTGTATAACGAAGAGCGTGAACGTCCGGTTTTCCTGATAGTCGACCAACGGCTGGATATGTTTTTTGCGACTCGCGGGCAAACCAAATCAGTGGCGGCAGCAAAAATTGCCGGTCTGCTGGCATGGCGCAGTTGGCACGATGGCGACCGCCTTGGTAGCGCGCTATTCAGCGACACCAAATACAACCTGCAAAAATGTCGTTCTCCCAGGACAAGCCTGCCCGCCGTGCTCGACGACGTGCTGCAATACAATCAGCAATTACCTGAACGTTACCCTGACGAAACGCCCGCAACAGTCACCCTTAGCCATGTACTGCAACACGCAAGCCACCTGATCCCCAGTGGATCGTGGGTGGCAGTGATCAGCGATTTTCACGATTTGGATGCATCAGGCGAGGCATTACTGGCCGCATTGCGGCGGCGGTGCGAAATCAGCGCCTTCATTACTCTCGACGATCTTCATCTGTCACTGCCAGAACAGGGCCATCTTGCTGCCAGCTATCAGGGGCGCGAAGCCGCATTTTCGCTGTCGCCGGGACTTAACAATGACATCCAGCAAAGCATTACGGCGCGGCTTGCGCGCCTGCAGAATCGACTGACAAGTCTTGGCATCCGCGTGAATCAGATAGTGGTCGCGCAGGATCTTATCAAGCAGCTACAAAAGGGAGTCTGAATGCTCGAGAAAGGATTTAGCGTGCCGGAATTACTGCTCCCCGCGCTACCGCAAAGTATCCCCTGGTTCCCACTGCCACCTGGCTGGTTTGTCCTGAGCGGCGTACTGCTTATCGCGCTGATCATCTTCCTGATATTTCGTCTGGCTCGCTGGCGACGCAATCTGTGGCGGCGCCAGGCGCTGGCCTCCCTGCAACAACCCCAAAGCGTCGATAGCTGGCTTGCACTGATAAAACGTATTCTTTTGATGCACCAGCCACGCAAAAGCGTCAGCCAAACCCTTTCCCCGGAACAACTGCTTGAGCAGGTAGAAATCGACGCAGAATTACGCCAGCAACTGAGCCAAAAATATTGCCAGCCGGATAACCAACTTGAGGCGAATCAGAATGCCCGTCTACAAATCCAGTTAACAAACTGGCTGGAGAAACTGCCTTATGTCTGAGTTTCTGAGCCGTCTGGATTTCGCCTGGCCATGGGCCTGGCTGCTGATTTTCCTGCCGTTGTTAGGTCGCTATTTTTTGCCACAAGATCGCGAAGTAACGGAACGTGTTCGCGTACCGTTTTTGCCTGAATTAATTGATGAACTGAAACTTAACAGCCAGCCGGTACGCACCAGCAAACTCGCAAGCCTGATTTTTTGGCTGGTGTGGATCCTGTTAGTCGCCGCCCTTTCGCGCCCGGAATATCTGACACCGCCGCAGCATATTCAAAAGCCGATGCGCGATGTGGTGCTGATTCTGGATGTCTCCGGTTCGATGGGAAAGAACGATGTTCAGGGCGGGATCACGCGCCTGCAGGCCGTTCAGGAGTCGGTGCGAAAGTTCGTGGCTGCACGGAAAACTGACCGCATTGGTCTGGTGATTTTTGCAAGCTCAGCCTGGCCTTTCGCCCCTGTCAGTGAAGATAAACAGGCGCTGCAAACCCGTATAAACCAACTCGCTCCGGGTATGATTGGCCAGCAAACAGCGATTGGTGACGCACTGGGCGTGGGTGTCAAACTGCTCGACAGCACCACCAATAAAGACGCCAGCAAACTGGCAATTTTGCTCACCGATGGCAACGACACCGCTTCGCAATTGTCGCCTGCACTCGCGGCGCAACTGGCAGCGACGCATCACGTCCAGGTGCATACCATCGCATTTGGCGACCTCAACAGCACAGGCGATGACAAAGTGGACCTGCCGCTGATGCAGGATATTGCGCGTATTACTGGGGGCAAATCCTGGACGGCGGCAAACTCAGGTGCATCGCTGGATAGCGTCTGGAAGGAGATCGATGCCATTACGCCTGTACAGGTAAAATCTATCGGCTGGTCGTGGCATATCCCTTTATTCCAGTGGCCGTTATTGCTGGCGCTGGTGGTGTTGATATTGCTCGCGGCCACGCGCTTTGTGCGGGAGAAAACAGCATGAGTGATTTCCATTTTGTTTATCCCTGGCGGCTACTCGGCCTGCTCATTTGCGTGCTTTTATGGTTCATCGCCACTGGAAAGCGCAGTGCCTGGCATCAAATTATGGAGAAACCCTTCGCCAACGCGCTGATAATCGGGCGGCAAAAACGGCTGACTCAGGTTTTGCCCTGGTTATGTGCGCTGGGGGTTTTCGCCCTTGCGGGACCAACGTGGCAGCGCGAATTGCCTGCTGCATTGACACAACAAAGCAATATGATGGTGGTCTTGCAGCAAGATCCGGCGATGTATGCTCAGGATCTGGCGCCCAGCCGTCACCAGCGGATGCAAAGCAAAATCATGAATCTCATGGCGCGCTCAACTGGAACGCATTTTGGGCTGGTGGTGTATAACAGCCACGCCTGGCTCACTACTCCCCTGACCATTGACCCGACCTTCTACTCGCTATTTTTACACGCACAAACCCCCAATCTGTTGCCGGAAGGCGAAGGCTCAGGCCTGAAACAGGCTATTGCTCTGGCACTAAAAAACATGCCAGAAGCGCCAAATATGCCACGTAATATTTTGCTGGTGGCGGACACCATTTCGCCACAAGACGCAACATGGCTTGTCCAGCAGAAAGCGCCGATTCAAATCTGGGTTCCAGGAACCGCACGCGGCGGTACATTGCCCGAAATCTACGCTGAGCGCGGTATTGATACGCGACTTAACGTCGCGCGGTTTAGCAAAATCCGCGACGCCGGCATTCCCGTTACGCTGGTCACCAGTGATGAAAGCGATATATCCGTTATCACCAGCCATATCCAACAATCGGTGAGCGCGCAAAACAACTCGCGCGGCGATTTGCACTGGAAAAATAGCGGTTATTTGCTGGTTATCCCGATGCTGTTATTACTGCTGCTCGGACGGCGGCAGTTAATCTGCTGGCTGGTTGTGCTGGGACCGCTGCTGTATCTGCCCCAAAGCCATGCCGCCTGGCAAGATGCGTGGGTAACACCGGATATGCAGGGGCAAATGGCTTTCAATAAAGGGGAGTATCAAAAAGCGGCTGAACGTTTTCAGGATCCGCTCTGGCAAGGCATCGCCTCTTATCGCGCCGGAGATTTTGCCGCCGCCACCTCAGCATTTCGCCAGGCTCCGCAAACACCTGAAACCTTACTGTGGACGGGTAACAGCTACGCCCAGCAAAAGCAGTGGCAGCAGGCAATTAACTGTTATGACCGCGCCTTAAGTCTGCGCCCGGACTGGGAAATGGCGCAAAAAAATCGCGCTGCCATCGCCAAAATCATTATGGAATTACGCCAGAAAGAGCGCGACCGTCAGGCTGCTCAGGGCAAGGAGCAGGACTACAAACCCGATGAAATTAAACACGATCTGAAGAAAGATCAGGGGGTGAATCAGAAGGATATCGCGCCTGTTGCCAGCAACAGCCCGCAGGTCAATCAGTGGTTTGAAAACCTGGATGTGTCCCCGTCCGGCCTGCTGGAAAACCTCTATCGCGCCAGTACGGAGGAAACGCCATGAAAGCCTTGCTGATGCTGCTTTTACTGCTGGTGTTACCCGCTCGCGCAGCAATGGACATCACCCGCGAACTCGACGCCCCCGAACATGTCGCCCCAGGCCAACCGGTGCGCATTGCCGTTACCTTCTGGACGGATAGCTGGTTCAACCCGCCGCCACAGTGGCCTGATTTTAAAATCGAAAATGGCGCGTTGATGACAACCGCCCTGCCCAACCAGCTGCTCAGTCGCCACAAAGATGGCACCAGCTGGAGCGGTATCCGCCTTGAAAAGCAGGTAATGGCATGGGATCAGGGCGTGCTGCTTTTACCTGCGGTTGAAGTGACGCTGACATCGCCCAATCAACCGCCCGTCACAGTGCAACTGCCGGAGCTGAAAAAAGAGGTGGTCTGGCCAAAAGACGTTGAGCAACCAGACCGCTTCCTGCCCGCCAGCAACTTAACGTTAAGCCAAAAAATCACCCAGTATCACGCAAGCTCAGACGACAAATTACATGCTGGCGATGTGGTTGAGCGCACTGTCACCGTGAAAGCCAATGGCATTGTCGCCACGCAAATTCCACAGTTGCTTTACGCTATTCCAGGTACCGAGACCCAGCGCCTGACCCCTGTGAATTCCTCGCTCAAAACAGGTCGTGGCGAAATTGAAGGAGCACAACGCATTGAGACATTGCGTTATCTGCCGTCGCAAGCGGGAACCATCACTCTGCCAGAGGTCAAATTACGTTGGTGGGATACCGCAAACCAGCAATGGCAAATCGCCCGGTTGGCTGGCAAAACGATACCTGTGGCTGAAGCCCGTGCGGCTGGCGGAGAGGCGGCACTGCGGGGCACCACTGGCGAAGGGAAATGGCAGACGGTGCTGCTCATCGCCACGCTGGCCATAATCGCATTACTTATTTGGTTTACGCGACGCCTGCTGTGGCGCAGTTTTATGTACCTGCACCGTGTCTGGCAGCGCTTCTGGAACCCTGTCCAATTACCCGAACTGACTCCCACCAAAAGGGGTGAACGATGAAACACGCATTACTCTTCAGCGCCATACTATTCGGTACTATTGGCGCAGCGCATGCCGATGACCCACTCTCTACCTGGAATAACACCCCGTCGAAACAGGCCATTGAGCAATGGGTGCAAAATGCCACAAATAAAGATCGTTCGACTTTTATCCCGCCAGAAAAACGCTACGTGGTGTTTGATAACGACGGTACGTTGTGGCCCGAAGCATCGCTGACATTCCAGCTTCAGTTCGCGGTGGATGAAGTGAAGCGCCTGGCACCTGAGCACCCGGAATGGAAAAACGACCCTGTTGTGAGCGCGGTACTCAATGACGATTTAAAAACCGTGGTGGCTTCCGGTGAGAAGGGGCTGATTCAGCTTTTAGAGCTGACTCACAGCAACATCACTACCGGGGAGTTTAACCAGCGTGTCAGCAACTGGGTCGACAGCCATCGTGATAGCCGTTTTGGCTGCCGATATGATCAAATGGGCTACCAGCCGATGCGCCAGTTACTCGAATACCTGCGGGAAAATGGCTTTAAAACGTGGATTGTGTCCGGCGGCGGCATTGATTTTATGCGGGTAGTGGCAGAAAAAATGTATGGCATCCCGCCTGAGCAGGTTATCGGATCATTCTCGCTCAGCGAGTTTTCCCTGACCGACAACGGCACGCAGTTGCGTAAAACCATGAAAGGCGCGTTTAACGACGATGCGGCAGCCAAACCGGTCGCCATTCACCTGTTTATGGGCCAGCGCCCGGTTGCGGCGTTTGGTAACAGCGACGGTGATTTAGCGATGATGCAGTACACCGCGTCAAACCCGGACTATAAGACCTTCGGTTTACTGGTTCACCACACCGATGCGCAGCGTGAATACGCTTATGACAGCCATCCACCGGCGAGTGGAAAACTGGTAGAGGGATTGACGGTTGCAAAGGAAAAAGGCTGGACGGTGGTGGATATGAAGCAGGACTGGAGAACAGTGTTTGATCCGGCATTATGTCATTAGAGTCATTAGTGTCATTGTCTCCAGTTCAAAAGCCCTTAACTCTTAAGCACGGAGTTAAGGGCTTTTAGCAATCAAAACGGATAACCAGAACAGATAACCAGAACAGATAACCAGAACAGATAATCAGAACAGATAATCAGAACTGATAATCAGAACTGATAACTGTAATTGACGCTGGTAAACCACAGATAAGGATTATCGTAATTGCCCGCCAAAACCGCCGGAGACTGGATTTTCGAAGACTGCATATGCAGGTATTCCACTGCAATTCCAATATTGCTGGCCTGGCTCAGTTGATACTGCGCACCGGTGGCAAAACGCCATTCGTCGCCAGTTGGCAGGGTTAAAGCCGCATCACTCTGATCGTTATATACCGTACTATCAAATGCCACGCCGGCATTGAGACGCCACTCTGCCGTTGGACGGTATTGCACACCCAATGCGGTATGCCAGGTATCTTTAAGGCGGCTGGTTTTGTCGAGCGCCTCACCGGCCACGGTAATCTGTGGTGCACCAAACTGGCTCCAGTCCTGCCAGCCAAGATCGCCCATCACAGACCACTGTTTATCGATATCGTGTACCAGGCTTAGCATGATTTGCTGTGGCGCCCGGACTTGCGCACCGATGGGTAAGGTGAAATCGACATTTGGCAGGTTGGGGAACCGCGCCTGAGCATCAATAGTAAAGTCGTAATCGGTTTTGCTGTTCCAGGTTATCCCCGCGCGGGTTTGATCGGTCAGATCCATCAACAAACCGAGACGATAGCTCATCGCCCAGTCGTGGTCTTTTTGCGTTTTATCATCCCCATCAACGTTGCGCGTCAGCGACAAGAAACCATAGTTGGCATTGACCGATCCCCCGATGGAAACACGGTCACTCAGTTTCCAGGCCAGAGACGGGCTCAGAGTCATGGCAACCATGGTGCTCTTTTTGATTAACCGGTCTCCCGCCCAGTCGCCAAAATCTATCCCCAGACCATAGTTTCCATACAGACCAATCCCCGCGTACACCTCATCACTGACTTTTTGGCTATAGAAGCTACTGGCATTAGGGAAAAGATTCATAACATTCCCCGGGCTTTGTCTTGAGTTATCTAACTGATAATTGATATCTCCCCCCATGACCTGTAGACCACCGGTGAACATATGATCCGGTAGACGGGTCATACCCGCCGGATTGGTGACAATGGTAGAAGCATCCTGAGCGCGCGCAGCCTGCCCGGCACCGGCCAGTGCCGTATCTTCTGTACCAATCTCATAAAAATAAAGGCCACTCGCATGAGAAAATGAGGCTAACAGCAGTCCTGAACACGCCACGATGCTCTTTTTCATGTGCCACCTGTTTCTAAAAATAGCCGCTAAAAGGCCTGGGATAAACTGCGGCTCGATGTGAGCCGCAGTGTCATCAGAAGCGAATTTTCATCCCAACGGATGCTGAAATATCAGAGGATACGGACGTGTCCCCACCGTTATCCCAGCTTTTGCCCACCTCGGTATAGGCCTGCACATCAGTGGTTACCGCCCATGTCGTCCCGAGAGCCACTTCGGTTGCCTGGAAGCGTTGGTTGGCGTTGATTTCCGTCGCACCGGCCTGGTTTGCCGTATTGCGATACGTCACGGTGTCCTGGCCGTCAGACAGTTCCTGCCAGTAGTTTGCGCGAACATAAGGCTTAACTTTGCCATAGTCGGTGTCGTAATCGGCAGTCAGACGGACCCCAAGGCGGCCAATCACAGAACCGTCAGCGTCCACCGAAACTTTGGTTTTCGACCGATCGGCAAGTGTGACATCATCAAAATTACTGTACTGATAAATAAGCTGCGCCTGCGGTTCGAGCTGCCAGTTGCTATCGCCTAATTGCCACGGTTTACCGACTTCGACCGACGCCACCACCGAGCTACCGTCCGGACTGTAGGATTCATGACTGCTCATGTTCTTCAAATCGACAGAGTGGTAACCGTACTGCAGGACGTTATCGACGTATAAACCGTCGGTATCAGTCCAGGTGGCATAACCCCCCAGGTATGAGGAGAAGGTCGAGTTGTACGCGGCCCCGCCGCTCATCCCGGTATCGCCATTGATCGAACTGTCGATATCCATAAAGGTGGTGTACAAACCTGCACGCCATTTGTCGTTTTGCCACAGGTCCAATCCCATCTGCATCCCGTTGAAGTTGGAACTGCTTTGCGAGCCGGTAGGATCGTCGTGTTTTTGGTCGACCGATTTGACGATGTAACGTGCCCAGAAACGGTTTTCCTGATCGGCAGCAACATCCGCACGCCAGGGTTGTTCATCGCCCACACGCTGGTGAAGTGTCCCGAGCACCGCTAAATCGGCCTGGCGGATAATCGCGGCCAGCGTATCGAAGCCCGGTACATCAGGACGATAACCGGCGCGTAAGAACCAGTCTTCACCTGCCCCCTGCGCGTTACCGGCAAACAGCTGGTATTGCCACGCGCCGGCGGTAAGCACGCCATCGCCAATGGTAAAGGCATCTTTGGTGGTCTGAGCGGTGGTGGTGGCCCCATTAATGGCTTCAACCACCATAATGCCGTCACCGGTGGTCGGTTCGCCGAGTTGGCTAACATCAATATTCAGGTTCGTCAGGCCAGTAGCGCTGCCGCCATTTATCACCAGACGGTCGGCGACACCCGGACTATGTTGCTGGGCAGCGATGTTCAATGTACCGTTCAGGCCGACGTAATCACCGTTGACCGTCAGGGTTGACCCGACATCACCGCCACGCAAATTAATGGTGCCCTGGTTCACCAGGTTGGCGACCGACTGGCTGTAGCCACCGGTATCCAGTAATGCACCACGGCTCACAATATGGCTGGATGGCTGGCTAAAGCGATTCTCACCGGATGCCAGCAAGGTGCCTTTTTCCACGAGCGTAATTCCGCTCCAGCTATTGTTACCATTGAGAATGGTGGTGCCGCTGCCCTGCTGCCAGACCTGTCCGTTGCCGGAAATATTTCCGTTAAGTGTCAACGTATCGCTGCGGTTAATCGCAAGCGTCGCGTTATCGACAATATTCCCGCCGATGTTGCCCGCCATCCCCCCGTTCCCCAACTGCAATATGCCTTTGCTGATGGTGGTTTGCCCGTTGAATGTGCTGTCTTGCGTGAGCGTTAACGTGCCATCGCCCAGTTTGGTGAAATCGCCATTGCCGGTAACCGCCGTTAACAGCGAAACCGCATGACCGTTGGTATCAATTGCCCCACCGACGCCCGAAAGCGTCACCTGGCGGGCAGTGTCAAACGCCGCGCCATAGCGCAACGTGCCGCCACTCAGGCCAATTCCGGTTCCTGCTGCACCGAGATTATTATCCGCAGAAACTTGCAGTACCCCGCCGCTAACCTGCGTGCCGCCCTGATATTGGTTATTGCCGTTCAGAATCAAGGTACCGAGGTCGGCTTTATTAATTCCGCCTTCACCGTCAATAACCGAGTTAATAGTGGCGGTATAACCCGCACTCGGTGCCGTACCATCACCGACGCGAATAATCGTATTCGCGGTATGGGTGGTGAGATTATTCCCGCCGATAACATAACCGTCAGTGGCAAACTGCGCGCCACTAATCGCCACTTCACCGAGGCTGGTGTCAATAGTGACATTACCGGCGCTACCGCCAAATACGGCAAAGGAACCATTGCTGAACGGTGTATTAAAGCGCCCTTCAGGATCGGTGACATCCGTGGTCCAGTTGTCATTGCCGCTGCTGTTTTGCCAGATACCGTTGCCGCCATCGATCTGGTCGTTATTTTTCAACGCCCCGCCCGTACCGCCGAAACCGTCCCAGAAGCGCATGACATAACCGCTGCGGTTAACCAGGTTCACCTGGCCTGCGATAGAGGTCTGAACGTAGAGATCGTCTGCCGCCGCAGGCGCGGTGCCAATGTCGAGAATGTTGTTGGTTAACGCACCGGAGTAATTAAAGACGCGATAGATCCCGACATCAAAACTGCCGCCCGGTGTCTGGGTGATATTCAGTTTGCCGTTAAGATTGAGGTCGCCATTAATGTTGATAAGATCGTTAAGCGTGCCGCCGACGGTGTAGGGCTGGCCAAACTGGAAATCGACTTGCGAATCCTGATTGAGGGTTAGCGCGCCCATCGTCAGCACGCCCACACTTGACAGCTCCTGCCCAGCCGCCAGATGCCCGCCGTTGTCTATCACCACGCTGCCACCGAGTTGGCCCGCACCGCCAAGCGTTGCACCGCTATTGACCGTGGTTTGCCCGGTTGCCGCCACCTGATTACCGTTAATCAGTATCACGCCTTGCTGAGCTTCGGTGGTTCCGGTCCAGGTGTTGGCTGCAGTGAGGTTTAGCGTCCCGCTTCCGGTTTTCACCAGATTTCCGTTACCGCTGATAATGCCGCTGATGGCGTCGTTGCGCCCTAAGGCGCCTTCAACCAGAGTGGCCGCACCCAGCATCACGTTACCCACACCTGATAAGGAACCTATCGAGGTGCCCGACAGTGCAGAACTGATATCCACCAGGCCGCCCACAAGGTTGGAAATCACCGCGCCCGCACCCTGCGCGTTGTCAGCAAAGGTCACACGTCCGCTGTTATTGACCGTCGATGAACCCGCATCGGCACTGCCATTGAGCGCAAGCAGGGAGCTGGCATCAACGGACACATTCGCATTATCACCCTGGCTCGCATCGCTGAAAGTGGCGTTAGCGCCGTTAGTCAGATTGATCGTGCTTTGCCCGGCTCCGGCGTTGTCGTGGAACGCCAGTGATGCGTTGTCGACGGCAAAGGTGTGCGTTTCACCCGAGGCTGCGTTATTGAGGTTTAACAGCGCCAGAGAGCTTAACGAAACCAGGCTATCTGCCGTACCAAATGCCCCACTGGTATTCGCATTGACCGTCAGTTGCCCGGTACCATTTTTGCCGATAATCGTGGTGTCGCCCTGATAGGTATTCGCCGTGCCCAACTCAAGCACGCCATTATTGGTGCCCGTGGAGCTGTCTTTAATCGTCAGCGGACCATCACCGCCAATCACGCCTGTTGGGGTAAAGGTATGGCCGAATACATCCAGCGCACCGCCCGCAACGCCATCGACAAAGAACAAGCGTGACGTTGTGAGATCGGCCCCGGCCTGGAAGGTGGCGCCATTTTTCAACAACACTGAGTTACTGGTCGCACCAAGCGCGTTGTCGTTGGTGATATTCAGCGTGCCGTTCCAGACTTCCACGCCACCGGTAAACACATTATTGCCGGTTAAAATCAGGCGACCCGGATCGGTTTTCAGCAAACGGATATTGCCAGCGGACAGATCGTTCTGCACCAGGTTGACGTTGATAAGCGTTGTGATATCGGCTCCCGCCGCCCCATTCCCCACACGAATCGCAAAATAGCTGTCGGCATGAGTCGCCCCTTGCGCTTCGTAGCTGTTATCCGGCGGGAAATTACCCGGCGGGTTAGTTGCATCAAAGAACAGTTGCGAGTCCGGGCGCGCAGGATCGGCATTCAGGATGTAGCCATTACTGGCGAACTGCATCCCGGAAGTGAGCACATCGCCAAACGCATTGCTCACGCGCACAATGTCCCCTTGCCCCTGGAAGACGGCAAAAGCATCCTGCGACCAGGGTGCATTACCGACCCCATCGACTTGCGTCCAGTTGTTGCTGACGCCTGAAATCAGGCTGGTCCAGTAACCGAAGCCACCGTCAACCCGGCCATTGCCTGTCGTACCATCCCCGTGGTTACCTGGGATCACATCAAGGTCGCCATCCCAGAACTGCAACTGATTTGTCGGGTCAATAAAGTTGAGCGCGAGGTTAACTTGCTTGTCGATGTTGGTCTGGATTGCGTAGTTATTGGCGTCGTTGGGTGGCAGCGACGCGATATCCATAGTGTTGTCGGTGAGCGAACCGCCATAGTTAAACAGGCGATACACACCCGGCAGGAAGGCTCCGCCTGCGGTCAGCGCCACATTGAGTGAACCATCAAGTGTTAAGTCACCTTTTACATCTACCAGGTCATTGAGTGAGCCACCCGGTGTATAGACTTCACCCAACTGGAACTGGCTGTTGGTGTCGCTGGCCAGTGTCAGGTCGCCCTGAACGGTCAGCGTCCCGGTGCCATTGCCACGGCTGTCATCACCCGGGCGCAATGTGGTCCCACTCTCGAACAGCACATCACCGCCGAGGGTGCCGTAACCGCCAAGCGTAGTGCCGCTCCTGACGGTGGTCAGCCCTGTGCCACTCTGCACACCGTTTACTAGCAAGGTACCCTGTTCAACCGTGGTGGTTCCTGCATAGCTGTTATTGCCACCGAGTCGAGTGACGCCGCTACCAGTCTGGCGGAACGCACCACTTCCTGAAATAACACCATTGAGCGCCACTGCATCAGAGTGGTTAACCGTCAGGATGCCGTTATCAGTAATGTTGGTTTGTTCGGATAGTTTGCCGGTGGTATTACCATCGCCGAGAGTCAGCTCCGATCCTGCACCTATCAACGTATTTCCGGTGTAGGTGTTATCTCCCAGCAGAATAGTATTACCGCTGTTAATGCGCTCCATGCCTCCCGTGCCACTGATAACACCGCTGTAGATTTGGTCAGCCGCACCATCGAATGACAGCAAGCTTGTGGCACCCGAGGTGGCGACGTTGTAATTGTGGATGGTGGCCTCGCCCGCAACCGGGGCACTGTCGCCGCTGCGCAGCGTCGCACCATTATTGATATTGATGGTTTGTACGCCGGAGAGCGTTAAATTATCTACTACCCGTGCGTCAGTCGGAACGCCATTTAAGCTATCTAAGGTCAGCGTGCTCCAGCCCGACCCAATATTGGTGCCTTTCGCCAGGTCGTCCGCGCTAAAGGATCCCAGTAATGCAGGCGCTGCCCCCTCATTCGTACCATTAAGAGTCAACGTATTATTGGTGCCGCCTTCACTGAGAATATGCGTCACGTCCGCCATCGACACGTTACCCAGCGTGGCACTGTCATTGCCGTCAGCACCCGTGAATGTCACTCCACCCGTGTAATCACCCGCCGTCCAGCTGAACTGGTCGTTGCCACTACCCAGCGTGATTTCCCCACGGGTCGTGGCCCCCGGACCATTTAACGACACCACGTCATTGCCGGTACCGGTCAGAATCGCCTGTGCGGTGGTATTTGCCGCCAGCAATGTGCCGCTGTTAATGACGGTGGTATTTCCTGCGCCTGAGGCATTAATCACTGGCGCACCCGCTCCGAGGCTTGTGATCACGCCCGAGTTGGTAATCGTACGACTACTACCACTCAGACCATCGGTTGCGACAATCGCTGAACCCGCACCGGCGTCCATGTTGATAGTCGCAGCCGAACTCACATTGTTGGAGGTTCTTGCCAGAATACCGACGCTACCTGCCCCGGTGCCATTGATGGTGTAGCCGTTACCAATGGTGAGAGAGCCCGTAGTCACCGAACCATCGGCCTGCATAAATGCAAAGCCTTCACCATTGCCGGAAACATTCAGGGTGTTGTTCGTCCCCTGCGCGCTAAAGGTGACGGCGGTGCGAATCGCAGGGCCATCGGAGGCGTTAATCGTGACGTTACTAAGATTGATGTTGGAGGTATCGGCGTTGTTATTAATCCCCGCGCCGCTGTCGGAAATGTCGATAACCGTATCCGAGGAGCTAAAGGAAGTGGCACCGGCATCCATTCTTACGCCATCGGCTCCACCAGAGGCCGTAATCTGGTTGCCTGTGCCGTTAACCGTTAAATTCGCGCCTGCTCCAATAAGCTGAACTGCCGCCAAACCGCCTGAAGCATTGACTGTGCCGAGGCGGTTAACCACCGCATTTGCTCCCCCTACACGAACGCCGACGTTGCCGCTATTCGCGGCACCGCTGACGCTAATAATGCCGTTATTCGTCAGCACGCCATTATTTTGAATATCGACACCAATATTATTGGTGCCAGAAACATTCACCGGTGCTGCGACCGTTGCGCTACCGTTGTCATGCAGAATGATCCCGGTACTGTTGGTGCCATTTAATGTTATCCCTGGGCCGCTGAGATTGAGCACCCCGGCATGAGCCACGTTATAGCCAACAATGCCACTTTGCCCTGGGCTGCTGGTAATCGAGGCACTGGATGTCACGTCTGTCTGCACTTCTTCGGGATCAATGGAGCCGTCAATATTGTAATCACGTCCGTCAATCAGGACCGCAGTGGTGTTGTCATGCTGCAGGACAATCCCGCCGTCATTAATATTACCGACTGCCCCGCCAGTCACTTTTACCCCAACCGCTTTCTCGCCATTGACAAATATTTGTGCGGTGCCGGTGGTGAGAGAGGTTTTGGTTCCGCTGACCTCATCAATGCCGTTGGCAATAATCCCGGTTCCGTTGTTACCCGATACCGTCAGTTGATATCCCGCCGCCACACCGGTATTACCGGCAAAAGTGGCCCCGTGATCCACGGCAAACAGAATAGAATCGGCCTGGCCGTTATCATTGATAATGGCATTACCCAGATTTATCTGTGCCTCATTACCCCAGGCGTAATAACCCATCTGTTTTACGTTTTCGAATGAGAGCGTCGAAGCGGCATCAATATCGATGCGCGCATCACCACGCGCATGTACGCCAATCGCCCCGGCGGATAACAAACGAATGGTGGAGTTCAGATTAACCTGTGCATGCTGGGTATTGAGTCCTTCCGCATATACGGCGTAGTTACGATAGGTGTAGGGTTGGCCATCGCTGCCACCAGTATCCCCCGCGGTCCCGACCGTAATCGCACTTCCTGTTGTGGTGGTAACTTCCGCTCCCGCATCTTGTGCCAGCACGTTGATGGCGATGTTATTATCACCGTCCACCTTGATGAGGCCGCTGTGCGTCACGGTGCCGACATTGTCAACTGCGTTCAAACCATAGTTAGCAGCGGCTGAACCGTCAGTCAGCTTACCTAACACATTGATTGTGCCGGAGTTGGTCACCGCTCCTGACGCCCCTTCGATGGAGATCCCGGCAGCATTACGGGTATTTTCCGCAATGGTTATCGTACCGGTGTTGTTCACCGCGCCGGTGCTTTGCGTGCGAATCCCCGCCGACAGATCGCCACCGGTCATCGGAACCGGTGTTGGCGCGGTGGAATTTAAGACAGGGTTGACGCCAAGGTAGATATTACCGGCGTTATTGAATGTGGCGCTTTGATCAAGCCAGACGCCGTAACCGCCTGCTTTGCCGAACTGATTATTACTGTTGCCAACCAGTGCGATGGTACCTGCTAACGTATTCGAAACCGTGGTGGTGCCTGACGCGCGAATGCCCACGGCATCGTTGGTGGTGGAGTCAGTCATCGCCGCATTGATATGGCCGTTGTTGGTCAGCATACTGTTACCGCTGCCCTGCATACCTGTGCTGCCAGCATTAGAAACGTTCTGGTTGCTGCCATCCTTTTCAATAAACAGACCCGCGTTGAGGGTGCCATTGTTGATGGCCGTGGCGTCTGTCGTCAGCATACCAACCGAGTCTGGGCTACTACCGCTGCTGCGCCAGGCGTTGATCGCCCCGTCGTTAGTGATGATGGCACCGTTATCCGCGCGCATCACCGCCGATGCCCCGTCAACTGCCAGGCTCCCGTCGCTGGTGACCAAACCAGACGCATTCGCACCTGTGGCATAGATAACGTTTAAATCCCCGGTTGAAACCGTGGCGTTGTTGTTGTGTACGCCTTTGTCATCCCAGACATGATACGTCAGGTTGATACTGGTGTTTTCCTCCTGTGCCAACATGCCGCTAATAATCGCGTCGTAGGTATTTTGCGCTTCAACAGACGAGTCAATCACCTCGCCATTGACTGTTGCACCCGCCGTCAGCCAGTACTGGATCTGCGGTTTTCCAGCATAAGCCCCCTGGCCTGTCAGGAAATCATTAACATCTGCAATGTCAGTGGAAGAATGAATAACGAAGTCTTTATTCCCCAGTAGCAGAGCCTTATTTCCGACCTGCTCGTAGTGTGGCAGCGTGATGGTGAAATCGTATTTCGCACTTTGTGCTTCAAGATTTTGGGTATCAGATGAGAGCACGATCGCCGGACGGAAATGGATATAGTTATCGGAACGCCATTCGGTACGGCTGGTCACACTCCCGCTGCCGTCCGCTTTTGCCAGCACAGAGTTTTTAGTCAACAGGTCAATGGTATTTGCAGCTGCCGCAATCGGAGCATTCGCATCGCTTGAACCCACATTGATACTGGCCTGCCCGCCGGTTGACGCCACCGACGCGATACCGAAATTATTAAAGATACGAATCGAGTTTGGGTCGTAAACCGGCAACAACATGTCGCTGACTGCCGTGTCATCGGCAGCAATAAACGTCGAGGAATCATAAATGCTGATGACCTGATAACTGCCGTCGAGACCTGGTACTTCGACGTTCAGTTCCTGGCTTTCCTGAGGTCTGGCCGGAGAAGGCGAATACGTGTACTGATCAATGTTTGCCGCTGTGATTGGCGTAGCCGCCCCGGCTGAGTCGGTGGCTTCGATAGTGATGATACGATTTGGGTCGGTCCCCGTACCGGTTCCACCGGGGTCAGGCAGCGCATTCAGTACCGTGACACCTGTACTGCTGCCGTTTGTCCCCGTGGCAATGTTGGGTATCGCGCCAATAATATTCAGTTCGGTGCCTGGGGCGTAATGATTTGCCAGTGGCTGTCCATCAATGGTAAACGCGTAGCCCGTCTCTTTTACTACATCGTAAACCGGTAGAAACAGGTAGTTTGGATAAGCCGCGCTCCACGTCACATCTACCGCGCTGGCCGTCGGGCCATAAACACCGGCGACAATCAGCGCAGTAGTGACTAATTTTCGGCCTCCACGTCCGGTCTTCGATCCTTTTTTCCCTGTACGGGATGTTTCTGCAACAGCAATAAAACTGTTCGCCACATGGCTCCATACCAAACGATAAATATTATTCATAAGTCATCTCTGCAAGGCCACATAAGGAAGTAGCGCGTTGACACAAATAAACAACAAGAAACACTTGTCGAAACACTTTGAGTAACATTAGTACATGGTTGGGTTTTGAGATGGCGGATGAGTAGAAAAGTCTTATTTAACGGATGCTTTTAGACATTGTGCAGGCTCCGTCAAGAAACTGATAACCTGCCCTCAATTTGTTTATGCAAATGGATATCAGGATACCTGAAGAGCTGATTGTTAGTCTGAATGGGAAGGTGTTACTGGAAGACTGGCAAGCTATGTCACGCAGCGATATTAAGTATAACCCGCTCAACTGAACGGTTCGGGGAGCGTGTATTGCCGGTGAAAACGGATAACACGCTGGCATTCAGGTTCGTTTTCCAGGCTGGGCACTCTTAAAACGGCCAGCGCCTTCATCTGTCGCTTAAAAAAGCCTGATGATATTCATAAGGCTTTTTATGCAGGAACTGTCTTGCTCACGCGCTGATAGAAGCCGTCATTTACATTAATAATTAGCCCTTTTTGGGGACTACAAAAATAGATAGCCATCAAATCATTTAATACAAAGGATTATCATAATTATCTTTAATATAATTGAAGAGTTCAAGATACAGAACTTTATCGCTGGTGGTCTTATTAAAATACATATATTCTGAGTAAACTGGCATGTCCAGGTTAGTCTCTAATGACTTAAGATTAAAAACATCTTTAAACTGCTCATAAAATGAACGTGGGATTATTGCAACAGAATTCGATACGGCAATATGTGAACATATTGATAAAAATGACTTCGCCTGTAATGAACAGAATGAATTTTGGAAAAAGTCGGCGTTTAATGTACGCATTTTTTTTATCACGCCGATATCTGTAAGTATCTTAGCTACATTTTCTGAAGGATCTGTGCCGTAAACATAAGACTTATCAAGACGTGGATGGTTCTTTCTGCACACCAATATCCCGGTACCTGTGGTGATGCAAAATTTCTCTCTGGATAAACCTAAATCAGCGTTTACGCCAAAAATAATATCCACTTTTTTTAACGACAGACGCTCGCCGAACGTTGATTCTGTTGTGCTATGTTCGAGGTTAAGAATTTCACAATCAATATTTTTCGTTTCTAAAAAAGATGTAATCAACGGAATGAGTTTTATAGAGAAGTAAGGCATGCATTCGATGATGAGTTTTCTTTTACTCTTTTCGCTAAAGTTTTCAAACGAATATTGTAGTTCATGGAGGCTGTTTTTAGTTTCTTCGTGCAGCCTGATTGCTACCGTTGTTGCACTCAGCTTTTGCCCATTACGGATAAATAAAGGGTCGCCGATCAGGTCACGCAGACGCTGCAATGACTGACTGACATTGGGCGAACTACAATTGAGTAACGATGCTGCCAGCTTAACGCTTCCCGTCTGATAGACGGCATCAAAGAAAATCAGTAAATTTAAATCTATTCGTTTACCTTTCCCACTTGCGCGGTCGGTCGGTTCAAGATCGTTCATTTTTTCACCCTAATTTACAGAAGGATTCATCATCCAGACTGTGTTTATGTAAAAGTTTCATCGTCTGAAGGAGCTGTCATTAACGCAGACCATTCATCGATTTGGTCTTTATAAATATACACAATGTGATCATCGAATTGAAACGTTTCGTTGGCGTCAACGTAAGCGATACAAGGAAATTGCAACGGTTTATTTTTATTTACGTAATCACTTATCTCCTCTTCAGTGCATAATCCACTGTTATTAAGGATATTAGTCAACCATGCTTTACATTGAGGCCATTCATCAAAATATTTCATTTCGCACCTGTGAATTAGTGGGTAGAAGATAAGATTATGAGAAAGTTACTCTTAAATATTTATGAAATAAACAAAACGATTTATTTAGTTTTATTGATGCTTGACCAGACACTACCAAAACCAATGACCTCATTAAAACCTTAGCTGATTATTCGGTAATCAGTAAGAAACCCCTCAAAAAAGAAGGGGTTGCAAAATTTAACCAACATGTTTTCGTGGTCGTACGCTGTCCCTCATCTCAAGCCAAAAGGAGGTAAACCATTACCAACGCCATCTCACTCCAAGGTTTGCTCCCCAGGGAGATTCAATATTGCTACCCTTGCTATAACGCGCATCAGTATAAACTTGAAGAGCCGGCGTTATCTGAGCCGAGATGCCCACACCATATTCTCCACGAGTCCCCGACATGTCATTGGTAAAATCATTACCATTAATGCTTACGTCATTGTTGTCCGCCAGCTCCTGATACATCCCGACACGGATCCAGGGCTGTAGTTTGACGCCGTTTTCGAGTGTCACGGATTTCCCAACCACGCCATTCAGGGCAAGTTGTTTTGACGTGATTTGGCTACTCTTAGCTTCCAGCCCATTGTCGTACTCGTAAGATTCGCCTTTAATCCACAGTGCCGAAGCCAACACCGAGGGTTCGACAAACCAGCCATTCTCAAACGTGAACTGTCGCCCAACTTCAAGTGAGAGACCAAAACCTGGCGTACTGTAGCTACCTGTCGTATAAGTTCCATCACTCATACGGGCATCGGCAGAGCTGCTGAAATTATTTGCCTTAGCAACGGCATCGACAAACCAGCCGGAGTTCAGCAACCACGTGGCATACCCTCCGATAAAGAAACTATCGACAGAACCTGTACTGCTGTTATCAAAGTCCACATCGCTATAGCTGTAGCCTGTAAATATCCCGCCAATGAATTGCCCGTATTGTGTCTCGCGAATGGCATCTACCCCAACAGAGATCCCTGATTGCGTCTGTTCATAGCCAATATTCTGAGTGGCAGTGACGTCATACTGATTCCCTAACAGCCGAACCCAGGCATCTCCCTGCTGATTACCCTCACGCACTTCACCCATGCGCGTTCTCAGAGTGGCCAATTCGCCGTTCCAGACTGTCGGTAACGTGTTAAACATGCCGATTGCCGTGCTGGCAGTAGGTGTCAGTACGGGTACAATATTATCTGGGATATTGTCGTCAGGGACATCAGGAACAGGTGTGTCATCCGGAACATCAGGAACAGGTGTGTCGTCCGGGACATCAGGAACAGGTGTGTCATCCGGGACATCAGGTTCAGCTTTATCTTTCTGCGCCAATACCCAATCGTCGCCACGATGCTGTAACTCGTATTGATAGGTGCCCACATCGACAACGTCCCCTTGCAGGCTAAAGGAGGCATCACCCCCTTGTGTATCCACTACAGTTAAAACATCGCTACTTTTATCCGGATCTTTGCCGCTGTTTTTTATGCCTAACCAGTGATCGCCGCTGGCCTGCCCGTCTACCACGATTAAATCACCCTGCTGTGCCGCAAGGTCTGTATTAATCAAAAAATTACCGTTCCCACTCAGGGAGGTCATCATCAGGGTATGGAAGCTGTCGTCGCTATGCTGAAACTCAACTGTCCCCTCATGGCTAAACGCACCGACTGATGACGAACTGGTCAGAAACCACTGGCTGCTATTGTCGATGCTTAGTTGGTCAGTTCCGTTAATAGCACCGGTTAGGTTTGAAGATTCCAACAACGCAGCGTGAACGTTATTTTCTGTCGCCGCACGAATATCACCTTGCAGGGTAACGTTTGTTTGCGCGGTGAGTGTCACATCCTTCGGATAACCTTGGGTAGCAACGTCATCAAGCAGAATGCCATTGCCAGCAATCAGTTGTGTACCATTGAGCAGGGAAATGTCTACTGCCGCGCCACGGGTGAGGATTGCGCCAGCGTTTTGCGACGTTAACGAGACGTTATCCAGCACGATGGTGCTGCCAACGCCGCTTCGATCGCCTGATACCAGCAGACCAGCGCCATTTTCACCGGTGGTTAAAATCTCGCTGTTGCTGACGGACAGAGTGCCGTCGTTTACCCACAATGCAGGGCTGTTGGTGCCTTTTGTCGTTAATGAGATATCTGTGGCTTCTATTGTCGAGCCAGAGTAAGTCAGAATCCCCGTGGCACTCTCGCCTTGCGTAGAAAGCGTGGCGTTATTCAATGTAATCTTCCCGCCACCTGCGGCAAACACCGCGATGGCCCCCTCTCCAACCGTCTCAACATTCAGGTTTTCAGCATGGGCCAAATTCTCGCTATATAAGCCGTAGGCGTTAGTACCAGTGGTTTTGATATCGGTATTTTTTAGGGACGCCTGGCCGTACTGAGCATCAACGGCAATGGCATTGTTGCCATAGGTAATAAAAGACGTACCGTCCACTTCCAACAAAGAAGTTCCTGTCGCAAGCCAGGTGCCAAAAGCATTATCACCCTGGGTAGTTACACTCCCGCCATTCAGCGTGACCGTCCCCCCTTTGTTGACATTCACCCCGAAACCGTTGTCAGTGCCGATCGCCGTATTGACCAGCGTTGCATCTCCGTTCATCACATAGACGGCGTGACCATTTTCAGAGGTGATAAAGCTGTCAGTGAGTGTTAAATGCCCGCGATCTGTTCCGCCGTTGTAGAGATCGATTCCTTTGTTTTTATCCGAGGTAGAAATCGTGACGTTATTGCCGACAAGCGTGCCGTTTCCTAACATGATGGCCGCTTCGGTGCCTTTACCGCTTAAAACAACACTGACGTTTTCGAGGATTGCCTCTACTTGCCCAACGGAGCCATAAGCCAGAACAATGCCCTGGCTTGATTTTCCCGAAGCCATAATATTGATATCACTTGCATTCAACATTCCTTCAGTGATTTTTATTGCATTAGTATTATCGCCTTTCGCGGCTATATCGAGCCCACTTAATGTAATGTCTGAGTTCTGGCTGGCGTTTATTCCTGACGAGTAATAACCTTCAACGATAATACTGCCTTTATCCATCGTGAACTGGCCGTTATAAACATTTACCGCATGGGCACTGCTACCCTGAGTAGAGATCTGGGCGTTATTTAAAACAATAGCTCCGCCATTTTTTACTGAAGCACCATAAAGATAATCGCCATGGGTGCTAAAAGTTAATCCATCGATGGATTCCAGCACGCTGCCATTCCCTTCAGCATAAAGCGGATAATCGCCAGCGGCAGTGCTATCATAGCCACTGGTCACTGTCACATGCGTTCCGTCTGTGACTTTCCATGGAGAATCTGCAAAAGCGAGGGAAGGTAAACTACCCGCAGAAAAAGCAAATAAACAACCCTGCGCTATTTTAGAGTATTTAAGGCTCATCGCATCTAATCCTTGATTTTATTAATCCATGGAAAATAAGTATCTACACTCCCAGCACAGCCGGACTACTTAATAATTAATTTTTGTTTTGGATCTTTTACAGGTAATCAATATTTATTGTTGTGCTGCCATCCAGTTGTGTGGCTTCAGTGATATTTCTCATCTCGGGAGATATAGTAGGCGTTACTTCAATATCAAAATTAAAACTGTTGGCACCTACGGGAATCCCAGATGAACCTATGGAATAGTGACGAAGCATCCCGGTATTATTATTTTCAATATTTGCGTCACTACTCTCTGTAGTCCAGTTTACCGTGTCGGTGCTACTCAGCAGGCTCGCCTGTTGGCTTCCTGCAGCAACCGACGGCGCGGTCAGTGTGTAATAACCGATTTTCGCATCATTGAGCGCTTTACCCAGCCCATAATGAGAGGCCACATCATCCGATGAGTCCCGGCGGTTATCGTCAAAAGTGACATTTAGTTTTGCTGCTGAATCACAACTAATAGTCAGTTGAATACGCTTAGGAGCCAGCGCCACTGACTGGCTCTCAGAGAGCTGACCGGCACTGATGGTTCCAAAATTGATTTCGCCCCCATCGCTCAATATGGCGGTACAAGCTGGAGGAACAGTTTCAGCCTTAATGATTAATACAGCAGATGTTGCTGCTACAGCATTGGCTGAGATAATCATTAACATAATAATTTTAATATAAAAAGATACATGTTTCATATGCGATACCAAATTGTCTATATTGCAAGTGTTAAAATAAAGGGGTTATTCCACAAGGGAGATTTCCATTTGCGTCACTAGCTGTTGGGCATCCTGCATATTAAAAGCACTATCTTTGACAACCGGCTCAACATCTATCATTGCGGCAAAAGACACTCCAGTGTCGCTGCTATTCACGTCTGGAGAGATAATGGTATCAGGCTTTATCACTTGCGAATTTTGCAGAGAAACGTCTGTCGCTCCCGGTGTAATATTACGCAACTGTGCAGATTTACTGTCCATAGTCGCATTTCTCAACGTAATTTTAACGCCACCGTCCTGTCCAAAGGCAAATTGCTGCCCGCTGGTTTTGATTCCTGAAAACTGCAATTTTATAGATTCGGGGCGGTTGCACGAAACCATGACTGATAACGTTCTTTTATCAAGTACCGTCATATCACCCTGAGAAGTCGTTTGAAAAGACTGTGAGGCTTTGTTGAGTTTCCCATAGTCTATCTGCATCTGTGAAATAGCCAGATTACAATCGTCAATCGAGGCATGAGCCGTTCCACATAATAATGCGATGCCGACAACCAGCCCCTGAGCTGCTTTAATTATGACTTTGTTCATTGGCTTTATATCCGGTTGGTAATATTTGTTCATTACATTGGCTCACATTTGGCCGTGACATTTTCATAGAAATTATCAAGATCTGTTTTTTCATTCGCTTTGAAGTTAATTCGGCAGCGATGGCTTTCATCCAGTTGAGCAATAAGATGGGTCTGCTCGGCTGCGTTATCGAGGAAGACAACGCCATCATCTACCGCAGTCGTGACGTACTGTCCTTTGTCATCAAATATCGCCACGCCTTTTTCGATGGGTTTGCCATCAGGCATCGTGGTTGCCAGCATGAGACGTCTCACACTAGCCGCACCAAATTGCATTTTTGGTACCGAGCCATGACCGGCGTTCACTGATTTATAGCCGTTCACAACATCGAGATTTTTCGGCAATGTTTCGGTATTGACCGTCACCACAGAGTCTTTATAAGGGGTGAGTGAAGGGATAACCGCCTGCCCCCATTTGTCTGTCCATACCGGGCCTTGCGACGTCCCTATTTCCACACCCGCCACTTCTTCCGACAAAGAGGCAATAGCAAAGGTATCGTCTACGGCATAAGGTGAGAAAGTAACACCATGGCTATGAGCAACAATCGCACCATCTAAAGAGGCAGAATAATTTCTGGATTTGTCGCCGTTAGTTCCCGCATTCAGACCCACACGGGTGTAATGCAAATTGCTGTTGATGCCGGCATAAATATTCCGGTCACTTTCGTTTTGGCCACTTTCTGCCGTAATATTGTAAGAAGTGTCTTTCGATATGTTGCCGCTGGTCTGTGCGCCATAAGTGGTGCTATCGCCATCATTACGGACGTAGGTATTTACCGTCTGGCCACCGAAAGGAATACTGACGTTGACATACCAGGTATCACCATCATTATTAAAGTTTGAATAGTCACCGTCATATCCATCCTCGTGATGATGTTTTCCCGAATCACTGTCCAACTCATGCTGCCAGCTCACGTTAACCAGGGCATATTTAAAGTGCCGCCCCCAGGAAGCGCTAATGCGCGATGAGTTATCGTCTTTGTCGAACCCTTCTGACTTCGTCAGGCCGAGAGAGAAGCTCCCAAGGGTCGTTTCCGACCAACCAACATTCAGGCTGTAATCACTTTTATTGAGGCCCGAATCTTCTTCATCTCTTAAAGAGTCAGACAGCGTACGGAAACCACGACTGTTTTGCGTGGCCGAAGCACCAAAGGTCAACGACCAGGGGGCGCGGTAATTGGCAGACATTTGAAGCTGCTGCCCTTTATTGCCACTGCGTTTATCTGATGAGGTAAGCACCTTTGCGCCGAAGGTAAGATCTTTACTGACGGCAATATCAAGCCCACTTGCCAGGGAATTATATTGATCCGCCGCCAGAGCACCGGCACTCAAATTCATATTACGGGTTAATGCCCAGCCGTCGGAAACCGTGGCAAGCCAGGGATCACCATACGGACTTTCGGTATCTCGCGTTCGCCCCATTGCCATCGACAGCCCTTGCGCAGCGGGTATTCCACTACCGCCAAAAGACTGTGCTGGCACGCGAAAGGTGTTGATAGAGCCGCTGGTTTCTACCACTTTCACATCCAAATCTATGTTGCCGCTGATGATCGGAATATTGGTTAATGTGAACGGGCCTGCAGGCACCAGAGTTGAGTAAATTAATGAACCAGACTGGCGAACTTCTACACGTGCCTGGGGGGTTTGAGCGATACCGGTGACCACAACGTTGTTATTGTTGTTTATATCCAGTGCGGCTTCAGGGAACAGTTGCACGCCACTAATAGCATCACCACTAAACAGACTGTTATTGATGTTGATTTCACCAACCTGAAGGACTTTTTTGTAATCCGTCAGCGTGTGCTGGGCATAGGTATACAGCGAGTTATGGCTGAAGACCCCATCACTCTGAGTGACCATATTACTGCTGCGAATTAGCCAGTCGTGAAAGTTAAAACCTGTTTCAAACGACCCCTGAGAATAGGTGCTTTTCCCGCCTTCAAATTCGTTACTACTGGTGAACATTGAGTAATTCAGTAACGCAGCCGTTCCCCCCGTTAGTGCATTTTCTACACCTTGCTCCGCAAGCGGGGCGATGGCATCCGGCGGTGTAACAATATCCACCCGTTCCTCATTGGGTATCAGAGTTAATACCGTACCTGGGTAGGCTTTTGCATAATCGTAACAGCCGTCAGTGGCATCGCTGGTGTCAGGGATTTTTAACCCGGCGGCTTTTAGAAACCCTTCGCTAAGACACGCCTGCCCTTTATTGTTAAAACGCACCGGAATACTGCCTTTCGCATGCCCGTTAACGGATACCGTGACAGCTTTGTCCCCTTCGATAAATTTTGCCTGTTCCGAGAAATAATTGGCAAGTGAAGGATCGATACCACGCGACTTCAGTGTTTCAAGGTCGAATTGCACATCTTTTCCGTCGGCAGGTGTAGGCACAGCATTATTATTACTATCCGAATTCCCTGTTGAGCTATTATTACCACTTTCCACAGCCACTGCGGACGCAGAAATAAGGGGTAACGTAAGCAATAGAATGGTGCTTATCAGATTTCTTTTAAACATTTCGGATTCACAATAATTATAATTCTGTAGCACCAAATTAACGCCACCTCACAATAAGATGACGTTAACACGCAACGAGAAAATAATGACAACTCGAAGATATTGAATAAAACTTAGAAAGGTAATTTCAATAATTAACTTTTCACATTCGCGGTATAGACACCCGCGTCAAGACCAAAACGAGAGACCGGAGAAATTTGCAACTGTTTATCGCTGCTGGCAGAGTTCAAATCAATTTGCAGGGTCTCTCCTGGCAAAATCCAGGTTTTAGGCAATTTACCCGCTGCTTTTGAAGGCATCATTGTCACTTCTGACGACAAGCGTACAACGTATGGGCTTGGGTTTTTAACAGTGACTTTTTTGCCGCTCACAGCCCACTCAAGCTTGGTCCATGGTTCGGTGGACACGGCCAGACCTTTTGGATGGATAATGACGGGCAGAGTCTGGCGAATGGTTGCTGTTATCTGCATTTTACCAGGCGCCTTAGTCTGAGGAATACCTTCAAAGGAGACGCGTTTATAATGCTCTACCGTTAGCGGCGCAGTGGTATTAAGTACAAAGCGAACCTTCTGTGTTTGGCCGGCTTCAAGTCGGCTAATCGGCTGTGTAGCAATAAGGCGCACGCTGCTTTTATCTTTTTCGTCAACTTCTTTCACGGTGGTATATAACAATGCGGCTTTAGCATCGGTGTTTTTGACGCTAATACTGGCCCCGCCGTCTGCTTCATTCACTAATAAAGCGGATGTAGCAGGCACCATGCCGCTTGCATGTACAAAACCAGTCATTGAAAGCAGAGATGCAATCATTACAGATGAATATTTCATATTAATTACCTTGAATTTCGTATCGCTATTTAGAAATAAAACTTAATAACTGCGGAGTCTATAAATAGACACCGAGCGAGTCGTTGATAAGAGTAAATTCCATTTATGAATAGCACGTCATAGATGCTCACTTAAAGGTTAAGAACTGATTGTCTAATTAACATTCCTTGCCACACATTGACGAGATGTATAATAGTGGAGCAAGGACATTAAGAATACTTAATGATTTATTTCATACTTACTTGTTGCTGTTAGCCCCTTTCATAATCATTAAAAACAGAAAGATACGGCGCTACGCGTGTGTCTGGAGGAGACGTAAATCAGGCGGGATATGTCTGAAATCAAGTTCATTACATACCGCATGAATGACTAAAAATAATCGAAATTAGGGGTGGCGTTACCATCCAAAGCTTGCAATTGAGTGATATTTTTCATTTCTCCATCAAGGGATGGGAAACTGTTTAAGTCCAACGGGAGCGGTTCCTTCTGAAGTTGTAACTGAAATATTAGTATCTGAACCACCACTGATACTGGTGCTAATAACCTCAATGCCGGTAGTATGCCAGCTCATTTTGTCTGCCGAACCAAGGATTTTACCCGCCACACCGTCAATAACTGGATTTTGCGGGTAAATAACGTAAGCCCCATATCTTTATCATCATTCGTTTTCCCAGGGCCAAAATCAGCCAGACCCGCGGGGAAATTAGTGAGGTTAGCGACTACGGTGCCGGCACGATTATCGACAACGTTAAAAGAAAGTTTCGTTGCCCCGGTACATACAACGTTTAGCGCGACAGACTTGTTCTCAAGTTCGATTTTGGTATCAATAATTTCTGAGGTTGATGTGGTACCAAAATCGACAGTACCGCCGTTGCCCTGCGTAGGTGTACAGGCCGCTGGTGTAATCGTACCCGTAACTTGCAAAGTCGCTGTCGGCCTGCTGCAACTTCCGTACCCGCGACGAACAATAGTGCAGCGAGAGAAGTTAACGTAAACATATTGTTCTGCTTCATTTTTTCTCTCAAAGCTGGGGAGCCATAATTAGTGTTTAATAAGTTAAATCTTACCCTGAAGTATTTGATGAATCGAATTAAATGAAAAATTAATGAATTAATTATAATCTTAGCGCCTGTTTTGGTTTCAGGAATTCCCTAAAACGAAAAAATACTTATCTATTTATTAAATAGCGTTGCAGCGATGTTAGGCCGATACTGATGCCAATCTAATTCAAGCAGTTTAGATATAATTTCTTAATGTCATCAATACTATCAGTCAGGTAAAAATATATGAAACACTTAACTATCTTTAAAGCATCAGTAGTTGCCGCTCTATTAGTGAGCGCAAGTAACGTTATGGCCGCCAACCCAAGCGCAACGTTACAGGTCAAAGGTACCATTACCCCAGCGGCCTGTACCCCTACGTTTCCCAATGATGGATTAGTCGATTATGGTGCGACATCTACCAGTCAATTTGCTGCTACAGGTGCTTTACGTTTGGATGACAAATCTATTGTGTTGGATATTGCCTGTACAGGCCCAATGAAGATGTCTTTCACTGTTGTCGATAACCGTAAAGGCACCTCTGTGCCGGGTCTGACAGGCTGGCCAGCCGCTGCAGATTTTGGTTTAGGAAAAACCCTTGACGATAAGCCAATTGGTGCTTATGCCTTACGATTTGGGAACCTGACTCTTGACGGCAATCCCGCCCAACTGATTGAGAGCGCCAATGGCGGCAGTACTTTTATTAATACGTATATTACAAGCGTGTGGCCTGCCGAAACTACTGACATAGCGTCTTTTGCAGACGTTGGTCAGCTTGTTCCCAAGGCATTTACCAATGCATCTTTTGAAGTTTTTATTGACAACATAAACCTTGCAAATGATATGAAAACGGTTACTGAGGTCCAGAACCTGGACGGTAATGCCACATTGAATTTTGATTACATGTAATAAAATCAACACGTAATAGGCGTTTCCTAAAAAGCCTGGTCAGATAATCTGACCAGGCTTTTTTGTGCGATACGCTGTGTGCCTTTAAGAATGGCCCTTATCAAATCATTATTTTTGTCACGCTTGTCTTCAAGTGGCTAAAGTTACAGGCTCATCCTGGCTCTGTGCTTCAATCAAATTGCCAATAAAGTGGCGTACCATAAACCTCCACGAAGTAATCAATAACTGCGCGTACATTGAGCGGAGGATGTCGAACATTGGGATAAATGGCGGCGATGTGCTGTGGTTCTGTATTAATCGCTGCCACATATCTTCCCATCAATCTGACCAGGTCGCCTTTCTTAATACTGTCGCCTATCAGCCAGTCCGGAAATAGCACCATTCCCATCCCGCCTAATGCGCTGGTTAGCAATGATTCCGCGTTGTTCGATGTCAGTAACCCAGTAACCGGATAGTGAATCCAACTGCCACCGGGTTCTTTGAATAGCCATCGATTAGGGCCTGACGACCCTTTATAAACCAGACATTTATGATGATTCAGATCCGCAGGTAATTCTGGTGTTCCATATTTTTTGATATAGCCCGGTGAAGCCGCCAGGTGATACCGCTGCGTGCCGAATATACGCGCATGGAAGGAGGAATCCGTCAGCGTGCCAATTCTAAAAATGATATCCGATGCTTCGCGATGTGGATTGATATAGTCATCCGTTTGCGTCAGTTCAAGCAATAATCGCGGATACCTGTCTGATAATTCAGGTAGCCACGGTGCGATATGGCGCTGCCCGAAAAACACCGGCGCGTTAATCCTTATCAACCCTGCCGGCTCGAGGGACCGCTCCAGCATTTCTGTGTGAGCCTCACTGAGTTGTTCCGTCATGGTGCGGGCATACTCAATGAATAACCTCCCCGCTTCTGTCGGAATAACAGCCCGGGTGTTGCGATAAAAAAGCTGCTGACCCAGCGTATCTTCCAGTTGCAGTATTACGCGCGAGACCATTGATGCTGAGACACCTTCCCGCCTGGCCACGGCGGAAAAGTTCTGTTCATCAAAGACACCGATGAAAAATAACAGTGCGCGAAAATTTATGGCGCCTGGTTCATACATTATCTCGATTCCTGCAAAGGTGTTTCCTGGATTATACCGTTTTTCATTATTCACTGCTGCTATACCATCTCCCGCCTGATTCACAGGAGAGTGTTGGTATGCAGCTTTTACTTATATTACTCGTCGTTGCTGGCGGGATGGGGTTATCCGTAGAAGCCGGATTACTAGGGCCATTGGGGAGCCAGGTCGGCGATTTATGGGCAACGTTCAGTATTTTCGGGGTTGGGGCGGCACTGACATTCCTGTTGATGTTGTTCTTTAGCCCACGAAACAGCCCTTCTTTCTTTGCTCAGCCGTCATGGACTCTGTTGGGTGGCATTTTGGGGCCGGTGTACGTAGTCATCCTGACCATTGCCGTACCCATTATCGGTATTGCGATGACCATGATCGGCATTCTGGCGGGGCAAGTATTCAAAAGCCTGGTGATTGACCATTATGGCCTGTTCGGTACTCCGCATCGGAAAATAGACAATAAACGTATTGTGGCTCTGATTTTTATTGTTGCAGCCCTGTTCCTCGTGTCCAGAGGTTAAGGAGTATTTATGGATATATTGATGATTTTTCTGGCGGTTATCGGCGGTGCGGTTCTTAGCATGCAGGCCGCCATCGGTGGCAAGCTGGGTAGCTGCGTTGGCGTTTTCCGCTGTGCTTTTCTGACGTTCTCAGTAGGCGCTCTGGTCACGGCACTTCTCATTTTCTTCTTCGAACAAAAGCACGCTCTGACTTTGCTGGACGTACCGAAATGGCAGCTGCTTGGCGCATTTTGTGGCGTGCCTTACATCGTCATTATGGTAGTGGCGGTTCAGCGTATCGGTGCTGCTGTCGCGACGGTGGCGGTTATTTTTGGTCAGCTGGCGATGAGTATGCTGATTGATAATTTTGGCTGGCTGGGTAATGAAGCGATCCCCTTCTCCATGACTCGCCTTGGTGCCGTCATCTGCCTGGGAATAGCGCTTTACTTTATTTACTCCAGTAGCAAAGCCAGTACTGAACTCGCGACTGAAACGTAAATGTCTGCTCATATTGGTGGTGTTATCAATCGACATCACTCAAATAAATCCCCATAAAGTTCGGATTTTAATGAATTAAATACTGTGATGGGAAATATTTAAATTCATCCCCGCTCGCGGGGACTATCCTTAACAGTCATGGTTTATTTTTCTAAATCATTTAACCTGATTTTTTGGAGAAGCATATATGCAGATCAAAACACTTGAAGAACTATTCAAACATTTGCTTTCAGATACCTACAGTGCAGAGAAACAATTAATTCGTGCATTGCCAAAACTCGCCCGCGCAGCTCATGACCCTTCTTTGGCAGAAGCATTCAAAAACCATCTTGAAGAAACTCGTGGGCAAATCGAACGTATCGACCAGGTCGTTGATAGTATTAACGGACTGAAATTAGCCAGAATTAAATGTGTCGCAATGGAAGGCTTAATCGAAGAAGGCGCGGAAGTCATTGAGAGTATCAGTGAAGGAGCGGTTCGTGACGCAGGGCTTATTGCCGCTGCGCAAAAAGTGGAGCATTACGAAATTGCCGCTTACGGTACGTTGTGCACTCTGGCTCAGCAACTGGGGTATTCGAGCGCGAAGTCTCTGCTAGGCGAAACGCTGGAGGAAGAGAAAGCAGCAGACAGCAAACTCAGTACCATTGCGGAATCCACAGTCAATCCAGATGCTGAGAAAAGCGCCAGTTAATGAAAGTGAGTCAGGATAATTTTAGTAATGCGGCTCCGTTGCCATGCCAGAATCCCAGGCATCGCGATGGAGCAGACTTTACACTCCAGTGGAATGACTCATACAAACGCCCTGCTTTACTGACATTTCGTAAATATGAGTAAACTTATTTGCATTGCAAAAAACACTTCTATTTGAAATATATTATTTCTGATTCTATGGTTTTTTAAACCAATTCTGATTGCCAGTCACACCCGACATTTAAATAAACATGGGAATTAATTCAAAAAGGAATGCAAATAAATTTTCTTCATTTTTTATTTAATTAAATAACCCCTACAGCCTGTTGAAGTTGCTGAATATTTACCGCAAACAACCTCGCAGACTTATACCGCTTCGCTCGCCGTATCATCAGAAAAAACTATACTTAAGTTACAGCAAATCGCTGTATACCCTATTGGAGTCACCCATGAAAAAAATACTAATGAACGTCTCTAAAGAACAATCAAAAACACCTGAAAAAGCACCGCAAAAAGACGAGAAAAAACCAAAACAAAACCAAAAGTAATTGTTGTCGGCTTTTTTCGTCTGAATTGATCCGTTGGAGGTTTTATGTCTGATCGTCCCGACCTGGTTGATCCGGTACCGGTTGATGAACCGCTACCTGGAGATACTATTCCAGATACACCCGATGTGATTGATCCCGTTGACCCTGAAGACCCCGAAGTTATTGATCCAAGAGAGTAAAAATTCAGCGTCATCATAAAAACCTCAGGAGTAGTCTACGGGCTGCTCCTGTTGGTATATCTTGCATTCCGCCACCCGTTTCCCCACCAGCCTGAACACCACAGACTATGCCTCCAAAGTCCAGGGTTTTACTTTAGGCTAACCTGGCTTAAAATGATTCACTTCATCTCTTCTCTATATAGGTATTACGCCAATGCGCCATTGATGCTGCCGTCTGCTTGACGGCCAATTTTATTGCCCGTTTGTTCGGGTCAATTTATGGCATCTGTGGAGTACCCCATGACGAATACTTATATCGCGCTTGAATGCGTTGATTTCACCTTACCTGACGGCACACCGCTGTTCTCACCACTCACTGAAACTTTTGACACTCGTCGTACCGGCCTCGTTGGTCGAAACGGCGTGGGCAAGAGCGTTCTCGCGCAGATTTTAGCCGGGCAACTTCTTCCGTCGTCCGGGCGCAGTACCCGCTCTGGTGCAACCTGGTATCTGGCCCAACAGATTGTCAATCCGTTGCACACGACCGTTGCCGATCTTGCAGGAGTTAAAGCCACGCTTGATGCGCTTAAACGCATCAAAATGGGCAGCGTCTCTGTGCTCGATTTCGATATCGTTGGCCATCAATGGGATATTCGTCAGCAATTGCAGCATGAGCTGGAAAGAGCCGGGCTTGGGCATCTGGACGCATCAACGCCGGTCAGCCAGTTAAGCGGCGGTGAAGCGATGCGTGTCTCACTCACGGGCGCATGGTTGTCGGAGGCTGATTTTATCATTCTTGATGAGCCCACTAACCACATCGACAGCCGCTGGCGACGGGCGCTGATTAACCAGTTACAACACTGGTCCGGCGGGTTGTTGGTGGTGAGCCACGATCGCGAGTTACTGGAGTCGATGCAGCGAATTGTTGAACTGTCCCCGACAGGTTTGAAGAGTTATGGCGGCAACTATTCGTTTTACGCCCAGCAAAAGGCGCAAGAAACGCAAAACGCCCTGCAACTGCTGGAACAGCGTAAACGTGAGCGTCAGCGCGATCAAAAAGCCCTCCGTGAGCAGAAGGAACGCCTTGAGAAGCGGCAATCAAGGGGGAACCGGCAAGGACGAGAAGCCAATCAGGCCAACATTTTGCTCGGCAGGCAGAAGCAACGCAGTGAAGCCTCGGCGGGGAAACTGAACCAGCAACATCTCGCCGCGCAGTTGCTACTCGATAAGCGGGTGCATGAAGCGGCGTCTCAGGTAGATGAAAATGCCACGATCGTGCTGCACTGTCTGGAGATTGTTTCACCCTCAAAGCGCCAGGTTGCCGGGCTTAACGAGGTTCAACTGCCCTTTGTGGCTAACTTCCCGACGCCGTTGAATCTGACGATTACTGCTCAGCAACGCATCGGCGTGGTCGGAGATAACGGCTCTGGAAAATCAACATTCGTTAAAGTGCTGGCAGGTACACTTAAACCGTTGTCCGGGGAATCACGCGTCACGCATAGTCACGCCTGGCTTGATCAACATCTCTCCGCTCTCTGTCCACAGCGTACCGTGCTGGAACAGATGCGTGAGGCCAACTGTAACGCCGGTGAAGCGGATTTACGCATGCGGCTGGCGCAACTGGGCCTTAATGCCGACAAAATCCAGATCCCATGCGGGTTGCTCAGCGGAGGCGAACGCCTGAAAGCCGCGTTAGCCTGTGTGCTGTATGCCGATCCTGTTCCACAACTCCTGTTGCTCGATGAACCCAGTAACCACCTGGATCTAACCTCTATTCAGGCGCTGGAAACCATGCTTTGTCGTTACCAGGGTGCTTTAGTGGTGGTTTCGCACGATGCCGTGTTTCTGGAGAATCTGAAATTAACCGATCGGTTATCAATAACCGAAAATGGCTGGCAGCTTCAGGCCTGGGGGCCGTCATGAAACCGTCCCCAGCCAAATCTCGACTTCGTGGCTTTGGCCGTCATCAACCAGCGGGATGCGGTCTCCTGTGAGTTCGGCGCCATTGAGCACGACACGATAAGCCCCTTCGCTGCGCATAACGTTGATGCGGTAGTAACTGTTGCCATGTTGATAAGCGAGGCTGACAGATGGCCAGTCACGCGGCAACAAAGTATGAACGGTGATGGCGTCGCCATGGCGCTCAATGCCCAACAGTGTTTCGGTTATTAAGCGATAGGCCCAACCTGCGGAACCGGTATACCAGCTCCAGCCACCGCGACCGGTATGAGGTGCCACACTATAAATGTCCGCAGTCATGACATACGGCTCGACTTTATAGCGCTCCACCGCATCTGCTGACAGGCTGTGATTGATTGGGTTTATCATCGACCAGAGCTGCCAGGCCCGTTCGATATTGCCGCTGCGAGCGAAAGCCATCACCGCCCAAATCGCACCGTGGGTATATTGCCCGCCGTTTTCACGAACACCCGGTAAGTAGCCCTGGATATAACCCGGATTAGGCCCATTCCCATTAAATGGTGGGGTGAGTAACTTAATTAATCCCGCCTCAGCATCAACCAGACGAGAATCCAGCGCTTGCATAGCCTGGGTACAACGGTCGGCACTTCCCGCTCCGGATAGCACTGACCAGCTTTGTGCAATGGCATCTATCTGGCACTCTTTGGCATTTTGCGAACCCAACGCTTCCCCGCTATCAAAATAGCCACGGCGATACCAGCTGCCGTCCCAACCGTTGGCCTCGAGGTTTTTCTGCAATTTTGCGGCTTCTTCACGACATAACGTCGCGGTTTCATCATCATTGATTTGTGCGGCAAGCGCCGCAAAACGTTGCAAGACATCGTAGAGGAAGAAGCCGAGCCACACGCTCTCGCCCTTACCTTCAAGCCCTACCAGATTCATGCCGTCGTTCCAGTCGCCCGCGCCCATTAATGGCAAACCGTGCTGGCCAAAACGCAGACCATGTCGAATCGCTTTTACCCCATGCTGCCACAACGTCTCTTCAAGGGCGCTGATAACCGGTTGTTCATAAGCCGACTCTTCTCCCGCCAGTAATTCGCGTCCTTCAAGATAAGGTAAACGATGCTCAAGCAAACCGATGTCGCCCGAGGTTTCAACGTAATGGCAGATAGCGAGCGGCAACCACAGATAATCATCCGAACAACGGGTACGTACACCATTCCCCAAAGGTGGATGCCACCAGTGTTGCACGTCGCCTTCAACAAACTGGCGTGATGCGCAAAGCAGAATCTGGTCACGCAACCTTTCTGGCGCGGCATGACTCAGCGCCAGGGTATCCTGCAACTGGTCGCGGAAGCCAAACGCTCCGCCGGACTGGTAATATCCACTGCGGGCCATAATGCGACAGGCGATGGTCTGATAGAGCAACCAGCCATTAGCCAGTAAATTGACCGCAGGATCAGGGGTCGAAACGACGATTTTATCCAGCATCTGATGCCAGTAACGGTGCACATTGGCCAGTTCCGCACGAGCCGCCTCTTCGCTCATATACTGGTTAATCATCGTTTCCGCTTCCTGCGGATTTTGCCCAATCCCCAGCACAAAGATGAAACTGCGCTGATCGCCATCAATCAGCGTGGTGGCTGACTGCACGGCACCACACGGATCCAGCCCGGCGCCCGTTTTATCAGACAGAGTGCGCAGCTTCATCGCCGCAGGGTCACTTTGCGAACCGTTGCGTCCTAAAAACTCACGCCTGTCCCCCGTGACCGAGCAATGCACGCCGGTTACCGCAAAGAAAGCGGTCCGTTCTGAACCGTTGCTGCTGTAGAAATTATTGGCCAGCACGCCGCAACCGTTGCCGGTCGTGGACGCGCGCGTGATGACATGCATCGCCGATTTACTGCGGGATTCACCCAGCGTCCACTCCACATAACCGGTCACGGAGATCTTACGCGTGCGCCCCGACGTATTACTGAGCGTCAGAATGGCTATTTTTACCGGGGCATGTTCCGCCACCAACACCGTGAGTTCGGTGTCGATACCGGTTTCGCGATGGGCGAAAACGCTGTAGCCAAAACCATGGCGTGAAAGGTAATGCCCCGCGCCACATACCGGAAGCGTGGTCGGGGACCACACCAGGCCGCTTTCTTCATCACGCAGATAAAACGCTTCGCCGGAACGGTCGCTAATCGGATCGTTTTCCCACGGCGTGACGCGATATTCATGGGCGTTTTCATACCAGGTATAAGCTTGCCCTGCTTCGGAAATCACTGTCCCGAAACTGGCGTTAGACAGCACGTTGGCCCAAGGCGCAGGTGTCCTGTCATTTTCATCAAGCGTTATCTGATATTCGCGACCATCTTCAGAGAAACCGCCGCGCCCGTTGAAATAGACCAGCGTACTGGTATCCGGCTGCCACGGATCGTGTTGATTCGCCGGCACCCCGCTTTGCGGGACAAGGGCCAGTTGCGAAGAGGTAGTGGCCTGTAGCCGTTGGTTTAACTGCTCTTTCAGGCCACCAGAACGGTCATCAAGTACGATTTGCGCCACACTCAGCAACAACAGACGGTCTTCCGCCGACATGTGTTCGCCATTGCGCACAAATATGCCGCCAGGTTTGTCCATCTGGCTGGCTTCTGACCCCGCCACAATCAACTCAATAATCTGATTCTGCAGCTCTTGTTGGTAGCCGCCGAGACTGTCATTGAGGATAACCAGATCCACCGCCAGCCCTTTGAGTCGCCAGTAATGGTGTGCCTGAATCATGGTGGTAATCAGCAAGATACTTTCATCGCTGGTGACATTCAGGATAACAATCGGCAAATCGCCCGAGATAGACCAGCCCCACAAGCCCGATTGTCCGCGACGATTACGCGCAAGCGTTTTGGCATCAGCACGCAGTTCAGGGCCAGGGAACAGCACCGCGCTGGCAAGACGGTTAAACAGCGTCGCATCATCTTCATTGGCGTTAATCTGGCGCAACACAATCTGGCTATGTGACCACGCCAGTTCAAATACGCGGTCGGCTATCGGATGGTCATGATATTTCTCGATTAATGCCTGGCTATGCTGACGGCTCTCGGTGACGCCGTAAATAATATCGACGGTAACCGGTAAGCCGGGTTGCAGGACAATCGACTGACGGATGGCAAGAATAGGATCCAGCACCGGCCCGACGCTGTTGCTCAATGATCCGCTTTGACGCATCGCCTGCGCATTCGCTGGCGTTCTGCCGCGCCCAAGGAATTTTGCCCGGTCGGTTTCAAAAGTTGTTTTGTTTTGCGATTGCCCATGCACCACCATGGTATGGAACATCCACGGGCCATTATCATCCGGTGCGCGTGGGCGACGGTGGCAAAGAATGGCATTTTGCTGCGCGAGAAGTTCGGTCTGAATAAAGAGATTACTGAAAGCCGGATGGGCTAAATCACTCTCAAAAGGCGCGAGTACGACTTCGGCGTAAGTCGTCAATTCTATGGTGCGCGGCTGGCGTCCACGATGCAGCAACGTCACACGACGCAGTTCAATATCATCTTCTGGCGAGACCACAATCTGCGTTTTCACATTGATGGTTCCGGCCACAAGTTTGAATTCCGCCCCTGCATCGGTAAAGATGGCGTCGTACTGGGTTACGGGTTCGCCCAGCGGCTGCCAGGTATTGCTCCACACTTCATCGGTCGCCGGATCGCTGATATAGCAAAACGCGCCCCAGTTATCGCATGTCGCATCACTACGCCAGCGGGTGAGTGCCAAATCTTTCCAACGACTGTAACCGCCGCCGGACTGGCTCACCATCAGGTGATAATCCGCGTTCGACAGTAGCTGGATTTCCGGTATCAGGCTGTCAACGTCAGTAAACTCACGGGTTTCATACTGGACTGGTTGCAGAACCCCTTCATGGGATTCAAAGTGGCGACGCGGACTGTAAAGCTCAACGGCATCTGGCACACGCTCTTGTAATAACAGACGCGCCGACTGAAACGCCGGGCTGGACATAAAGCGATCCACCATCGGTGCGCCAAGCAGTACATGGGATAGCGCCTGGAATGCCATTCCCTGATGGTGAGCCATCCACGAACGAACCACCGCATACATCTGCCCACTGGCAAGACGCGACGGGGTGTAATCCAGCGCTTCATAAAAACCGAACTCGCCCCGTGCGCCGCTTTTCTCCAGTTTCAGCAGGTTTTCACAGGCTTTATATGGCGAAATCGTCAGTGCCATCATCGTCGCATAGGGCGCAATGACCATGTCATCAGCCAGACCACGGCGCAGGCCGAGTCCTGGCACACCAAACGCGTGATATTGATAATTTTGCAGCGCATCAAACGAATAATATCCCGACTCAGAAATTCCCCACGGCACACCGCGCTCTTTGCTCCAGTCAATCTGGCGTTTTACCGCCGACTGGCTCATCTCCTCGAGTAAACTTCCGGGATACGTCGGCATCACCAGGTTCGGCATCAGGTATTCAAACATCGAGCCGCTCCAGGACATCAGCGCGGTTTCGTTATCAATGGTGGTGAACAACCGCCCTAACGCGAACCAGCTTTTCAGCGGCAACTGGTTAGTGGCAATCGCCAGGAAACTGGTGAGTCGGATTTCCGATGGCAGCAAGTCGTAATGACTGTTGTCGAGCTTGTTATTATCGCAGTTGTACCCGACGCTGAGCAGACTGGTCACTTCGTTATACAGGAAGACAAAATCCATCCGCGCATGTTCGTGCAGACGCAATTCCAGTTCGGTAATGATATCCAGACGGGTGCGCGCCTGGCGGATAGCCGACTCTGATGGCGAGCCCTCACCGGTATGTTTTGCCTGGGCAAGCCACGAGAGCGTTGGCAGCGGTTTGTTATCCCAACTTGTCGGAAGCCAGCTGAGGTAATTGGTCCATTCATGGCAGATAAGCACTAACTGATGCTGAAGCATATCTACCCAACGCCGCACCTGCCCATTCTCATGGCTGCAAAGTGCATGGAGGCGGTTGCATTGGGCGCGCATATTTTTCAGTTCAGCAAACAGTAACGACGGTTTCAGCGTCAGCGCAGTATTGCAGTGATTACGCAACTGGCGCAACGAGGTGGGCGCGCTCTGCCCCCAGGTTTTTTCGAGAATGTGCAGCGTATCGTCGATGCCCATCAGCACGTGAGTACAATCCAGAATCGGATGATTTCGCAGCTCAGTTAAACCGGCACTCAGGGTGAGTAAATGCCCCGCCATATTGCCGCTATCCACACTCGAGATATAACGCGGGTTAAGGGGCTGTAAGGTGAGAGTGTCGTACCAGTTATACAAATGGCCACGGAAATGCTCCATTTTGTCCAGCGTGTCGAGTGTGAGCGTGATGCGCTGCAACATATCCCCTTGAGGGATGTAGCCGAAATCCCATGCGGTCAGATTGGCCATCAGCGACAGGCCGATATTGGTCGGCGAAGTGCGATGGGCAATCACCGGCTGGGGGATTTCCTGGAAGTTATCCGGGGGTAACCAGTTTTCTTTGGCGGTGGCAAACGTTTCAAAAAACGCCCAAATCTCGCGGCTACTTTGTCGTAGCAGGCGTTTTTGAACCGCACTAAAAGTGACAGTGTTACGTTTTGGTTCCCGACTTAACCAGCTTAACAACGCCGGTGCCAGGCACCACAGCAAACCAATCGGCAATGCAAAGAACAACAGCATCGGCGCCAGCCATGCCGCGAGTGCTATCAACGCCACGCCGGCTATCACATTCAGCCACATCGACAGATATAAGCGCACTGGAGACGCTTTGTTGCCCGCGCTACTTTGGTCAAAACTGGCCCATTGATTAAGATTGCGATGACTGACCCCGAGACGCCATAGCGTCACGAAGATGGCCTGCAACGAATAACTTGCTTCATGGGGAAGCGTCGCAAAGCCGAGGCCAATGCGCATCAGGCGTTTGAGTCCGCCAGAAGCCACCAACATCAGATGCTGGAGAAACGGTCGGCGCGCAGGCTTGTTAAACAGATCCTGGGTAATCACCAGTACGGTCGGGAGCAGCAGCACAAACGCCAGCACACCAATCCAGTAATAAGGATTGGGCACCAGTAAAAGCGTGCAAAAAATCAGCATCAGCAATGATGGAGCTACCAGGCTGCGTCGCAAGTTATCGAACAACTTCCAACGAGAAAGCGTGGTCAGCGGGTTTTTATCACGCGTACCGTCCGCTTTTTTGACTCTGGGTTTCAGCCAGTTAAGCAGTTGCCAGTCACCACGGATCCAGCGGGTGCGCCGCGCCACATCGGTCAGATAATTATTCGGGTATTGCTCATAGAGCAAGACTTCACTCAGCAAACCCGAACGGGCATAGCACCCTTCCAGCAAATCATGGCTCAGAACTAAGTTTTCTGGACAAGTATTCTGCGTGGCTTGCACAAAGGTATCGACATCATAAATTCCTTTGCCGACAAACGACCCTTCGCCAAACAGATCTTGATAAATATCTGACGACATCATCGAATAGGGATCATTTCCCGGCACGCTGCTGCACATCGCCGCATAACGCCCTTGTCCGTTACGCGGAATTTCCTCCGCAAGCCCGGGTTGCAAAATACCGTAACCTTTTACCACACGCTGTTTTTGCGGATCGTAAATCGGGTGATTGAGCGGATGCGCCATGGTCGCGACCAGTTTATGGGCCGTATCGCGGGGCAGCACCGTATCGCTGTCCAGCGTAATCACATATTTCACCCCACACGGTGGGCTAATGGCATTATTGTGCACTTCGGAGAACTGATTCGCGGGTTCACGCAGCCAGCTGTTCAACATCGACAGTTTGCCGCGTTTACGCTCGTATCCCATCCACACGCCCTGCTGCGCATTCCACTGGCGTGAGCGATGGAGCAGGAAGAAAAGCGGCTGCGTAACAGGCGCATAACGGCGGTTGAGATTCTGCATTTGTGCTTCGGCCCAGTGCAGGAGGTCACCGTCGGTTGGAGAATGTTCCTCCTTCGAATCGGCAAAGTCGCTCAGCAGCGCGAAGTAGAGATTGGGGGTTTTATTCCCGAGATAGCAAATCTCAAGGCTATTAAGCAGCTTATCGATACCTGCCCGGCTGGTGAGCAAGCAAGGGATCACCACCATAGTGCAAAATTCATTGGGGATACCGCTTGAGAAGTCCATGCGTGGCAACGGCATTGGCGAGCGGAAACGGGTGGTTGTCTCGTTGAGCAAGTTGATGGTGAACTGGCTGACGATCACCACCAGCGGTAAAGAAAGCAGAAGCAACAGTGGCCAGTCCAACCCGTGTTCATGAGTGCGCGCTAAAATGTCGGCGCTGAGTGCCGTCGTCAACAGGCTCAGGCTTCCCAGCCAACTCAGCAAGGGGGTTTGAGTAAAGGCATGACGCAGGCGAACGAACCACGAAGTATTGGCCGCCAGTTGTTGTTCAAGCTCTGCCCGCCCTTCACCAATCAGGTAATAGCCAACATGGTGCGCGGGCGATGCGGAGTCCGTCGCATTTGCCATTCCGAGGATGTGGCGTGCCACCTCCGGCTCACTGGAGCGACTATGGCGCGCGAGGATCTCAATGATATGCCGGTAGTGGTCGCGGGTATCAAAATGCATCGCGGGGTAAATTCCCGAAGGATCTTTGCGGAGCGTTTGTTCCACCAGACTCATGGCTTCGGCAAAATCGGCCCAGTTCGTTTCACTGAGCAGCCGCAAACCGGCGATGCTGTTGCTGACTGAAAGCTGGCTTGCGGCAAGCTGTTGGTTGAAGCGATGAATCAGGTAATCGGTGGTGACGCCGGTTTCTGCAAGTCGCTGTTCGACCCAGGTCAGCGGCAAAGAGAGCATATTGCCGCGGCCCTGTAATCGCCGCACCAGTTCTGCGACAAACGCACTGCTCAGCGGCGGGCGGGAACGCGCCATATCGGCAATCACCATAATCAAATCTGCGGGCGTGCTTTCGGCGCATTCAAAAATTCGTGTCACCCAGACATCCGCCAGATTCCGTTCTTTTTGCGCTTCCGCGACTTCGATACTGACACGCCGTAAATTTTCAATCAGTGCCAGGCGTAACATCCCCGGGAGCGCCCAAAGCTCACCCAGAGTTAAAGGCGTCACCTGCTGATAAGCCGCAATATAGCTGGTCAGGCTGGTGGCATCCCAACGTCCATCAGCGTGAGCAATAGCTTCGGAGGCAATATCATAAATACGCGGGCAGTTATGTGGCGGAGTCAGCGGCGGCAGGCCTTTGCCGAAGTTTTTTGGCAGATGATGGCGCACCACACGGATCTGCTCTTCAATCAAATAGTAGTTATCCAGCAACCACTCACCCGCAGGGGTAATGCCCGATTTCTCTCCGGCATTAAGCAGATAGCAGTTGTGAGTAATGATCGCTTCGTTATCTTCCAGACGCTTAAGCAGGTAATACGGCATCTTCTCGGGCGATAACTTATGGGAACGCGCCAGTTTTTGGCCATAACGTTCCATTTGCGCAGCAGAGAAAAGCTCCGCTTTTATTGGACTTTCATTAGCAGGTCCAGCGGGCTGCCAGCCAGGCGTTTCAGTATGAATATCCAGTGGCTTACTTGAGGTAAACCACTGTTTAAAATTTAATTTCATGAATGTGCTCGTCAGGCGAAGTGGACGCGCAGAAGCAGTTGTTCAATCAGATCAGAAACGTTCTCTCAGGATGGAGTGTCAGGCATCAGGGATTTAACAGCTGCAATATTTTTCACTAAAGTATAGGTTAAATTTTATACAGCTTTGCGGGAATAGCTTTCCGGATGGTTTCGAAAAAGAGAATGGATTATCGCGGTATAACGAACAGTGATTTACATTTTGGACAGAGCAGCGTTTGCCCCAGTCGGACTTTGTTTGCGGGATGTGAGGATTTGCTTCCACAGATAGGACATGTCACCGAACTATTTGCTGCATTACCGAAGCGCTTCATTGCGTAATCTAAGAGGGACATGATGATTAGCCATTTCAATGAATGAGGTTCATCGTATCACGCCCTGAACAAATAGCGCACAAGTTATCCTGTGGCAGATGTCTTCGGGCGGATATGGCTACGAGAACGGCAAATCGGCATTCAAAAACGCTGAATTAGAACGTTTGCCATTGCCCTTCGTCTGCGGGCTTTAACGGCTTTGCCGGAACGATTCGTGGCGTACTTGTGGTGACAACACGTTGTTCATCGCCCAAACGTAAGTTGCTGGTTCTTGTCTGCAACTCAACCACCTGGTCTTTAAGCACATCCGAAGAGTGCGCCAGTTCAACCACCACCGCCGCATTACTGTGTGTGACTTTTTCCAGCTCTGATAACGCGATAGTGATTTGTTGGATGCCCTTCTCCTGTTCGTTGGTCGACAAGAAAATATGTTCCATCAGCAAATTAAGATCGTCTGAACCCGAAACAATATCGTGCATGTTCTTCTCGGCTTCCGAAACCAGTTTCGCGCCTTGCATCACATTGATATTGGTCTGTTCGATTAACGACTTAATATTCTTGGCCGACTCAGAACTTTTCTTCGCCAGCACCCTGACCTCACCGGCCACCACAGCAAAACCTTTACCGTGTTCGCCCGCTCGGGCGGCTTCAACTGCGGCATTTAAAGCCAGAATATTGGTCTGGAAAGCGATGCCATCAATGATGCTGATAATCTCAGTCATCTTCTTCGAGCAGTCAGTAATCGAGACCATATTTTCAGTGAGTTTTTGCATTAAATCGCTACCATGCCCTGCTGATTTATGCGCTTCACTGGTGATGGTGTTGAGCTGGCGGGTGTTTTCTGCGTTGCTCTTCGTTCCTGCGGAGATCTCTTCCATGCTCGACGCGGTTTGCATCAGCATGGCCGATTGTTGTTCCGTTTTGACGGAGAGATCTGCACTTTGATGGGCAAGCGTGCCAGATAACACACTCGCTGAGTTTGAAGACTTTCTGATATCCATCACCAGACTGGAGATTTCTCGCGCAAGGCTGTTGATTCCGGGAATCAATTTCCCTGCACAATTGTTACCAAACTCAGCTATCGATATGGATAAGTTGCCTGAGTTTATTTCATCGATGTTTCTTTTAACTTCATTAATCGGTTTGACAAGATACTTTGTCATGTAAGCCCAAAGAATGAGAAGTAAAACGACTCCAACCGCATTCAGCATAAGTAAAACGTTGACGTTTGCTAACAATAAAAATGCCATTAAGTTCATTAACGCAAATGATATGGCTGTAAAAACAATAATTACGGTTCTTACGCTGTAATCTTTAAACATGCTTGTGCCTATAACATATTTCACGGGTACTTTATTTATCGGTGATATTTATCAGAAATCCAGTGGGCAATTAAAATTGAAGCTAAATACTGACATAAGCAGGTAGACCAGTTGTTTACACTTCCTTACAACATCAGGCCGGGAATGCAATGAGAAGAAAGGGATGAAAAGAATGAAGATAACGAAAAAAAACGGCGCACAAGGCACCGTTTAAAATGCATTACTTACCGTTTAGAGTTTCATCCGGCCAGTATTTATAGCCATTCACCATCGCCTGCGCAGCAAGGCCTTTTTCGGTGAGTTCGTAGACGTAAAGCGGCTTAGGCATCTCCACTGAACCAGGTGCCACAGCACTTGCCGAGGCATTCACCGCAGGCAAACCTGTATCGTCATATTTTGCTGCGGCATTCGCATCCGCGCCGACAATATAGCCATTCTTAATAAAGTCGTTCAGCGCTTTACTATCATTGAACACCAGAACCGTGCGTAACTGTTTCACGCCCAGCCCAATACCAGCGCCAGCCTGCGCCATTTTCATATAGGTATCTTTGCCGGTTCTGAGGTTTTTCACCACACCGTAACCGCCACCAAATCCAAAGGTCAGGATTTTGCTGCTGTTATTGGAGAATACTGCATACCCTTTGGACTTCAGAATTTGGCTACGTGCTTCAGGATGAATTTTATACAACTTGGTTAACGTATCAATACGCATATGTTGTATAGAGTTACGTTGCTGACTCGCGGTATCACCTTTTGCGCTACAACCGGCAATGCCCAGAATGGCAATAAGAAGTATTTTTTTTAACTGCATGTGCATCCTAACCCTTTTCAAGAATCGGTGATTAAACAAACAAAATGGTTTAAATCCCGAAATAAGGGGGCGGATATTATGACACAGTCGATGTTGTGGTTAATTTTTTTGTGCTATGGGTTATTTTTTTTGTTTAATTTTAAATAACTAAAGTGTTGATTTATTTTATTCAGCTTTTTAAAAGTATTGAGAATAAGCCACCTCCATTATCTGGAGATCATTTGAACAAATAAATCAAAGCAAATACGATAAACCCAAACAGTGACAGAAAAACGAAAGTGGCGGAAAAACCACCTAAGGCATCCATATTGTCACGAGTGTTTTCATTTAGCTTGTCGATGGCTTCCTGCTTACTTTCCGCCTCAACATCCAGCGGGTACTTTTTATAACCGTCTTGTTTTAACTTTTGGATTGCTTCTTCTGAAAGCGTACTGCTGGCGAAAACTTTGGTTTTTTCATGTTTAGTGGCTTCATCTTTGACATAAAAAACATATTTTTCCATCTTCCTGAGTCCCCAATGTTCGTCAACACGACTGATTCTGTGCAAATCACCTTGTCATTGAAGCCGTTTTTTTTGCCGAAGTGTGTGACAGAAAGACAATCCTCGCAAAAAAGCGACCGCGATTTAACTACACTCCCGGTGCTCGCCACACAAGTCTCCGATGCGCTCTGCGACTGTATCGGCCGCAGACCCGTAATGTTGGGCACGCGCAAACCCACAGAGGCGACCGCCTGAATGCGCCAGAAAATACACTTAGATTCTTAACTAGCAACAAACGCTGTTATCCTGATTGGCATTGTTTCTGTCAATAATCGGTCCCATGAAAGCCTCAATGCCTGCAAATGTGTTAACTGTTCGTGAACTCACCCTCTCTTTCACCGGTAAAACGCCGCAGGTCGATGCCGTCTGTTTTGATGTTAATGCCGGGGAGTTTGTCTCGATTATCGGGCCTAATGGCAGTGGCAAATCGACACTGCTGCGCCTGATTATCAGTGAGTTGCAGGCCGCTCACGGTGAGATACTGTTTCAGGGCAAAACATTGTTTGCGATGACGCCGATGGAACGAGCCCGAAGAGTGGCGCTGCTAACCCAACACGACAACGCTGATTTACGGCTGACGGTAAACGAGTATGTCGCGTTGGGGCGCATTCCGTGGCAGGCGGAATATCCGAAGAGTGAACATGACCACGCAATTGCTGACGCCATTAATGATGTCGGCATCGCTCACCTTAAACCGGTGGCGCTGGGGAAATTATCCGGCGGTGAACGTCAACGCGCGGGTTTTGCACGGGTACTGGCGCAAAAACCGACGTTACTGTTGCTCGATGAACCCACAAACCATCTCGACCCGCTCGCCCGCCATCAGCTACTGAACCTGGTAAAGCGCAAAAACATCACTACCCTTGCAGTGCTGCACGATCTCGAATTAATTCAACCCTTCTCCGACCAGGTGCTGATGATGAATGCAGGCCGCCTGGTTTGCCGTGGAACACCCGCAGACGTCCTGGATTCCCCTGGCTTTGAGACCGTTTTCGGTATGCAAAGCCTGCAGGTTACCCATCCCAAAACCGGCAAAACAGTGCGAATCTTCGAAGCGCTGACCGCTTAAATCAATTGTTATACAAATAATTAACCATTAATTGATCTGAGCGGATCTATTCATCCCATCAATTCCTGTAAGGTGCGGCGGTCTGAAGGGGACGGCGTTCTCCGTCACTGGAAAGTGAGGTGTCAGGCCTCACGAATCAGGAGTTAGTGTGAAAAATGTAACGCTTGCGGTTGTGTTAGCCGCGATAACCACCAGCGCCGGAGTCTCGGGATTTCCGGTCACTGTCGATAACTGTGGGCAACCGCTGACCTTCACCGAAGCCCCAAAACGCATGGTTGTTCATGACATCAACATGTCTGAGATGGCGTTTGACCTGCATCTGCAACCACAAATTGTCGGCATTACGGGCATTTCCGGTTGGTACAAAAATATCCCTGTGTTTACCCAGTTGCAGGGCAACATTCCGGAGCTTGCCCCCAAATATCCTTCCATGGAAACTCTGCTGGCCGCTAAGCCTGACCTGGTGTTTGCCGGCTGGAACTACGGTTTACGCGCAGATGTCACGCCCCAGGCACTGGCTAAATTCAATATCAAAACGCTTATTTTGAGCGAAAGCTGTATTCACGTTGATAGCCATCGCCCACGCGCCAGCATGGATTTGCTGTATGGCGATATGCAGCGCCTGGGCAAAGTCTTTGGCAAAGAAGAAGAAGCGCTCAAACTGGTCGATAGCTGGAAAAAGCAGGTGGCTGATTTAAAGCAGAAAACCGCAGGACAAAAACCGGTGCGGGTTTTCCTCTACGACTCGGGTGAAGATAAGCCCTATACCAGTGGCGCTTACGCCATGCCCACGGCGATTATCGAAGCGGCTGGCGGTAGAAATGTCATGGATACGCTAAATAAAAGCTGGACCCACACCAACTGGGAAAGTGTTGCTGCGACTCAGCCGGAATTCATTATTCTGATGGATTATCAGGCAGGAATTAACGGCGGTGCTGATGGGTTACAGACGTTCCTCGAACATCATCCGTTAATGAAACATACCCCAGCGGTTATCCATCACCGCTTCCTGAAACTCAAATATCAGGAGATGACGCCCGGCCCTGCCAACATCACCGCCATCAGTAAAATCGCCCATGGGCTCTATCCGGGTGCGTTTCACTAATGTTGGCCGATAAGCGCTTTTTACTGGTGTGGATAATCGCCCCGTTGTTACTGGCAGGGCTGACACTTGCCAGTGTGGCAAAAGGCAGTGTGCCGCTGTCGTTTTCCGATGTGCTGAACGCACTGAATTTGGCGACGGGCGACGTCTCGCCGATGATAAAAAGCATCGTGCTGGAGCTGCGCTTACCGCGCACGTTACTGGGTATGATGGCGGGTGCGGGTCTTGCGTTGGTCGGTTCTCTGTTACAAACCACCACACGTAACGATCTGGCAGATCCTTTTTTGTTTGGCCTGTCATCAGGAGCTTCTGCGGGTGTAGTGCTGGTGATCACACGCCTTGGGGACAGCCTCGGTGCCTGGACTCTGCCTGTCGCCGCCTTTGTCGGCGGAATGTTATCAGCCGCTGCGGTGATGATAATCTTTATGTCTCAGTCACATAAAGGCACAGAGAAGCTGATTATCTGTGGGCTGGCCGTCTCATTTCTGTTTGGGGCGCTTACCAATTACCTGATATTTTCCGGCGACCAACGCGCGGCCAGTAATGCGCTGTTTTGGGCTCTCGGAGGGCTGGGATTAGCCCGCTGGGATAACCTGGGCTTTGCCGCCATCGCTCTGCTGATGCTGGCGGGGTTAATCGCCCTACGCTGGCGTGCTCTGGATGGTTTGCTGGCAGGTGAACAAACTGCCGGATCGTTAGGTATTAACGTTCTGCGCCTGCGCACCGAAGTGTTTCTTTGCTGCTCTATTGCTACGGCAATTCTGGTTTCACTGACCGGTGTCATCGGTTTTGTCGGGCTGATGGTGCCTCATCTGGCCCGGCCATTTGCCGGAGTCCGGCATCGCAGATTATTACCCCTGGTCGGCATAATGGGCGCCATCCTGCTATTGACCGGGGATATCCTCAGCCGAACGCTCACCGCCCCACAGGAACTACCGATCGGGATTATCACCGCCGGTGTCGGCGGTATGTTTGTGCTGTTTATTCTGCTGCGGCGGGCGAGCTGAAAGTTATTCCTGCTCTTTCTTGCTCTGCCAGTTTGCCCATGGGCTATCAGCCTGGATCTCTTTTTGAGCAGCAATGTCATCTTCTAAAGAGTCGAGGTACAAGTCTTCGACTTCTTTTCGCGCCCAGGGAGTACGACGAAGGAATTTCAGGCTGGATTTAACGCTTGGGTCACTTTTAAAACAATTGATGTTGATGCGTTTTGCCAGTTCTTCCCATCCAAAACGCGCAACTAAAGCATTCACAATGGCTTCAAGTGTCATGCCGTGCAGAGGGTCTTTTGATGAGTGGGTCATAATGCGTCCAATGAATCTGAATAATGGCGCATACGATAGCAAAATAATGACCATTCATCTTTCTAATCGATAACTTTCAATCCGGGTGAACGACATGTAGCCTGTGCGGGCATACATTCATCATGCGAATGATAAGGATTAAGTAATGAAACATGCCGTATGGACTCTGTCGCTTGCCCTGCTCACCAGCACTTCGCTGCTGGCAGCCGATGCTAAACTCCCTGCCCCGATTAGCGCCTTACAGCAGCAAGGTTTTGAACTGAAAGGAGAATTTAAAGCCCCAGGAGATTTACCCGGCTACGTGATGCAATTTCAGGGGCAAGGCACTACCGTGTTCCTGACGCCGGATAAACAGCACGCCATCATGGGTAATCTGGTTGATGCCGCGGGTAAGAATCTCAGTGACGCTCAGGTTGAGAAATGGGTTTATGCACCCATGGCAAAAGAGATGTGGCAAAAACTCGAGAAGAATCACTGGATAGCGGCGGGCAAAGCGGATGCTCCGCACATTGTTTACGCCTTTGCCGATCCGTACTGCCCGTATTGCACACAGTTCTGGCAAAACGCACAACCGTGGCTGGACTCCGGCAAAGTACAGCTGCGTGTCTTGATGGTCGGGATGTTACGTCCGGACAGCGGCCAAAAAGCGGCTGCAATACTGATGTCTGAGGATCCGGCTAAAACGCTGGCAGAGTATGAGAACAGCAAGGGCAAAATGACGTTAAACGTCCCGGCGACCATCAAGCCTGAAATCACCAAAGCGCTGGAAGCTAACCTGGCGTTGATGGACGAACTCGGTGGCAGCGCGACGCCATCTATTTATTACCTGAATAAAGAAGGTCGCCTGCAACAACATCAAGGTCTGCCCGACGAAGAAACCATGAACGTCATTATGGGTGGCGATAAATAACCCTTTCAGGGTGACGTTGTCACGTTACATCGCCAATACTGGTTTACAACGTCGCCCTGCAGTCGCAAATTCCCTTAACGCAACACGCCACTCTTCCAGCGCAAACAGCGTCACGTCCGGTAAATGACTTTGCGCGAGTAACGGCCAAAGTTCGACAAACCATTGCTGCCATTCATCAGTTTGCGTCACCGCCAACGTATCGCGCAAATGAAAACGCTGGGGTTTACCCGTGCTGCCGCGTGCATCAAAAGGCTGCCCGCTCAACAAACCGTAAGAGACAAAATCGGCATCCGGCTTAAGATTTGCGAGTAACACTGTCGCAAGATGCCCGCCCACCGCATCAAACACACTATCCGCCTGCTGCGCGATGATACTCACTGCCGCCAGGTCGCTCGCCAGCACCGCCGTCACGCCGTGACGTTGTAACGCATGACATTGTTCTTCACTCCGGCAAACGCCAAATATCTGATCAGCACCCTGGATTGTGGCCCATTGCGTCAGTAATGCCGCGCAGGAAGAATTAGCAGCCGTCAGCAGAACCGTTTTGCCCTGCACCGGCCATTTTTTTAGCATCACCCATGCGGCGAGTGGATTGATATACCCGCGCGCGGCCAGTAAATCAGGAATGCTGTCCGGTACCGGAACCGCCCATTGGGGTGAGCAATCAAGCCAGCGCTGCCACGTCCCTTCACCCCGAAGAGGGAGAACCCGGCGGCCAATCAGCTCAGGATTATCGGCATCGGTGACGACTCCAACGCCTTCGTAGCCGACAACTTTAGGCGGAACCACACGATGGCGATAAGCGCCTGTAACGGGAATGAGATCGGAAGGATTAACCGGGGCATAACGCATCCGGACGCGCAGCATGCCGCAAGGGCGTGGTGTCAGTTCTGAATGTTCGAGGGTGATGACGTCTTCTGGTTGGCCAAATTGCCGGAACCAGAGTGCCGAATTGTGCATAAAAAATGCCTGTAAGGTGAGTTACAGGCACTATATCAAGGTTTTGCAGGCCAGGTTATGTCGGATGACGCTACGCTTATCCGACCTACGTGCCGGTCTTGTCGGCAAATCCTGTCGGATGACGCTGCGCTTATCCGACCTACGTGCCGGTTATGTCGGCAAATTCCGTCGGATGACGCTGCGCTTATCCGACCTACATGCCGGTTTTGTCGGCAAATCCTGTCGGATGACGCTACGCTTATCCGACCTACGTGCAGAGTTTACATGCGACATACGTTTTGGTTTTGTAGGGTGGATAAGCGCAAGCGTCATCCACCACCATCCCCAAACGTTTAACCCTTAGCAGTAACGAGCCACCGCCGCGCGCATACCCTGGTTCAAAATAACCTGCAGATCTTCGCTAACTTTAGCCACCAGACCCGGGACTTGAGTCAAATCCTGGCCCCAATGATCGCTATCACTTAACACCGCTTCAACCAGCTGCTGCACGGTGATTTGCTTATCACCCAATGACGTCCACAGCTGCTGATAACGCACTAACCAATGCTCGTCATCCTGTAAAGGATAGCTTTCGTTATTGCGCTCGCCTTTATAGAAAGCAATCAATGCCGCCAGTGCAAAAGTCAGACGCGGAGGCAAAGTCCCGCTCGCCTGCTGGCCTGCCAGCAATTGAGGCAAAATGCGGGTGCGGAATTTGGTCATGCCGTTAAGCGCGATAGACAACAACTGGTGCTGAATATACGGGTTCTGGAAACGGCTGGTTACTGCCTGGGCGAATGACTGCAGTTCATCACGCGGCAGATCCAGTACCGGGATAATCTCTTCAGCAATAGTTTTTTCCACAAAGCCACACACTTCGGCATCGTTCATGGATTCGCCAACGGTGTTTAAACCTGCCAGATAAGCAACCGGAACCAGAGCGGTGTGAGCACCGTTGAGGATCGCAACCTTACGTTCTTTATAAGGTTTGATGTCATCAACGATCAGTACGTTCAGTGGGTATTTGTCCAGACGCAGCTCCTGGGCAAGCGAAGCAGGCCCCTGAATCACGAACAGGTAGAAGTGTTCTGCTGCCGCCAGGAAGCTATCTTTATAGCCCAGAGAATTCTCAATGTCGGCCGCTTCATCACGTGGGTAACCCGTCACAATACGGTCAACCAGTGTTGAACAGAATGTGTTCGCTTCATTCAGCCATTGAATGAATGCCGCTGGCAGTTCCCATTCTTGTGCGTAACGCAGAACCAGCTCTTGCAGGGCATCACCGTTATAGTCGATAAGCTCGCAAGGGATGATCACCCAACCTTTGTCTGCTGCACCGTTGAAGTGACTGAAACGCTCGAACAACAAACGGGTGAGTTTAGCCGGATAACTTACCGCTGGCGCATCTTCAAATTTATCGCCCGCGTGGTAGCTGATACCCGCTTCGGTGGTGTTGGAGAACACGAAACGCATCTCTGGGTTATGCGCCAGTTTCAGGTACGTTTCGTACTCCTGATAGACGTTGATCTCTCTGTTCACTGAACGAATAAGACGCGCGTCGCTTACCGCTTCGCCCTGCTCGTTCAGGCCACGGATAACCGTGGTGTATAGCCCATCCTGGGTAGATAACGACGGCGGGAATGCGCTGTCGATCGGACGTACGATAACCACGCCCGCATTTAAGTCCGTATGTTCATTGAGTAAATCGACTTGCCAGTCGATGAAAGCGCGCAGGAAGTTGCCTTCACCAAACTGGATAATACGTTCAGGATATTGAGCGCCAGGGAAATCATGACGATTAAGTGTTTTCACTATGTTGTTCCTTGGTGTGTACAGGATGAACGACCACAAATATCCTGACCAAATTATCAGAACTCAACGAAGTGAAACCCCGTTTTGATCAAACAAGAGTTGTTATACCAATTATTTTTGGTACAACAACTATCGACTACTTGCTGATAACGTATTCGTTTAACGACGCCATGCTGGTCTGATTGCGACCATTGCGTTTAGACAAATAGAGATACTTATCGGCCTGGGCAAGCTGCGAGTTAAACGCATCAAGCAGCGTCTGTTTATCGGTGGAGGTTGCCGCAAGACCAATACTCACGGTGATAAACAGTGATTGTTGCTGGTAACGAAACGCTGTCAGTTCGATATCCTTACGGATTTGCTCGGCGATGGCATAACCTTCTTCTTCTGAGCGGGTGCTACAGGCAACAACAAACTCTTCGCCGCCAAGTCGCGCCACCAGTCCATTCTTGTCGACGGTTTGCGACAAACGCCGGGCAAACGCAGCCAACACCACGTCACCACATTCGTGACCGTAGTTATCATTTATGCGTTTGAAGTAATCAATATCCAGCAGCATGACGCAGAGTTTTTGATCGGGTTGATGCATCAGTGGCGCTTTGTTTTTCAACGCCTCATAAAGACCTGAACGGGAGTAAACACCGGTAAGAAAGTCATAATCGGCGCGCAGCGAGGTCTGTTTGATAAGCCGGTTAATCGCATCCACGCTAACGGAAACGATAAGCGGGCAAATCGCCATGGTGGCAATCCCAAGGCGTGCGGAGAACATCTCACTCACCACCAACGGATTATTGGGATGAATAGTAATGATGGAGTTAGCGAGTAAAATAATCTCCGCCCCACCGGTGACTAACGTCAGTAACGCGGTCACCGGCAACGGATAACGAATCGCACACCAGATCAGCGCTGGCAATGGAAACGCCAGGCTACCAGCACCGCCGATTGCCACCGAAGCAAAGACGGAAATGATCACTCCCAGCAATGGGTAGATTTTTGACAGATGAAAATCGGGCAACTTCTTCCACTGCGGCCACTTCACCATCAGCAAAAAAGGCATCATTAAAACGCCGGTCGAAAACTGCTCGCTAAACCAGTCCGTAAATAATGAAATAAATTCACGGTAGTCTGAGGATGGGCCCGTTGAACCTATTGAACCTAATAAAGAACTGATGACTGAACCAATCAGACAGGTATAAAAAAGATTATACGCATTGAGCGCCCAATTGTTTTCATCTTGCGTCCGGGAATAGCGTAGTAATAACCGCGCGACCACAATAACAAATACCATGTTCGACAAATTAATTATCGCCGACTGCCATCCCCAATGCGTGGTGAAGGCGTCGTACACCACCATCGCGCTATAACAAACAAAATAATAGATCGCGCGGTTGAGGAACGGGTTGCGGACAAACACCGCCGCCAGCACCGCGTTGAGCGGCCAGAACAGCGACAGCTCGTCAATCAAACGCAGTGACGCGCCAAAAAAATAGAACAATGTGGTAATGATAAATATATTTACGGCATTCGCTAAACGTTTATCTGGTGAAAATAACTTAAGGTAATTTTGATTAGACATGCTTGTTTGACTCATAATTATGCATGCACTGCGAAAAGAGTTTACACATCTGGATGAGTGCAAAAAATAAAATTGAGCTTAGCATATTGTACCTGGTACAACCTGTTGGCAACCAGGTAATTGCGCAGCTTTACGTCATACTTTAAAAAATTGAACGACCTATCCGTTTGGCCAGAATTTCCAGGGCGGCCGTTCCCGCTAACGAGTTACCCGAGGTATCCAGTTCCGGGCACCAAACCGCAATCGACATCTCATGAGGAACGATGGCGATAATTCCCCCACCCACGCCTGATTTACCCGGCATCCCTACGCGATAGGCAAACTCACCGGCTCCATCGTACATTCCGCTGGTGACCATCAGGGCATTGATTTGTCTGGCCTGCTGAGCGGTGAGAATCGGTTCTTCAAGGTGCAAGGCGCGCCCCTGATTTGCCAGGAATAAGAAGGTTTTCGCCAGTTCATTGCAGCTCATTTTCAGCGCGCAATAGTGGAAATAATTTTGCAATACGGTGATGACGTCGTTATCAAAATTACCAAAGGATTTCATCAGCCAGGCGATGGCCGCATTACGTGCCGAATGCTCGAACTCAGATTTCGCGACGCGCGTGTCGTAGGCCAGATCGGGTTGCCCGGCGATAGCACGCACCACCTCCAGCATTCGCTGTTTCGGCGCACTCAGGCGGGTCTGCAACATATCGCACACCACCAACGCCCCGGCATTAATAAACGGGTTGCGCGGTTTGCCCTGTTCGAGTTCTAACTGAAGTAATGAATTGAACGGCTGCCCCGAAGGCTCTTTACCGACGCGCGCCCAGATTTCATGCTCTTCATAACGTGCCATGGCCAGCGTCAGACTCAGCACTTTTGAAATGGATTGAATCGAGAAACGCTCTGCCGCATCCCCGGCGCTAAACATTTCGCCGTCAACAGTGCATACCGAAATGCCCAGTTTGTTGCCAGGAATTTCAGCCAGTGCAGGAATGTAATCAGCGACTTTTCCCTGACCAATGAGTGGCCGAACCTGAGCCAGAATATCTTCGAGCAATTGATTATCTAACAGACCTGGCACTGCAAACTCCTGAATGGCGGGTATTTTACGCCCGCCAGTATATCAGAGCGTGCTTACGGGAGGCAGGTGAAAACACGCAACGGCACTGACAAGATGCATCTCGTAACAGGCGCAACGTCACTGCTTACCCGCCTGACAAACTAGTGTCTGTTTTTCCACACGGTTTGCACGTTACAAAACTCATGCAGACCAAAATGCGAAAGCTCGCGGCCAAAGCCACTTTTCTTCACGCCACCAAACGCCACGCGCGGATCGCTGGCGCTATAACCGTTGATAAAGACCCCACCGCATTCGAGACGGGCGGCAAATTCCTCAGCTAATTCAGTATTAGCAGTAAACAGCGTAGCGGAAAGACCGAAGTCACTGTCATTAGCCAGTTCCAGAGCCTGTTCGGCGTCGCGAGCGACGGTAATTGTCGCCACCGGGCCAAACAATTCCTCGCGGAATACCAGCATTTCCGCTGTCACATTCCCCAGCACGGTTGGCGCATAGTAATTGCCCTTGCCCGCCAGTTTCTCCCCGCCCAGCAGCAATTTCGCCCCTTGATTAAGTGACGTTGTCACCTGCTGATGCAACTCATCCCGCAAGTCATAACGCGCCATCGGCCCGATGCAGGTCGCGTCGTCACCAGGCTCACCGATTTTCAGTGCCTGCACCGCGGCGATGAATTTTTCAGTGAAAGCATCCGCAATGCTCGCTTCAATAATGAAACGTTTTGCCGCCGCACAGACTTGTCCGGTGTTCTGATAACGCCCAGCCACCGCCGCTTTTACCGCTTCATCAAGGTCGGCGTCGTTAAGCACGATAAACGGATCGGAACCGCCTAACTCAAGCACACATTTTTTCAGGGCCGCACCGGCTTGAGCGCCAATCGCCGCACCTGCACGTCCACTGCCTGTTACCGTGACCGCCGCAATCCGATCGTCTTTAATCGCCTGGCTTACGCCATCGGGCGTGACGTTGACGACTTCAAACAGTCCTCGCGGGAAACCGGCTTCGACAAACAACTGCTTAATGATTTGTGCGCATCCCATCACATTCGGCGCAGGCTTCAGCACGTAACTGTTACCCGCCAGAAGGATCGGTACTGCCCCGCGCAGCACTTGCCAGAGTGGGAAATTCCACGGCATTACCGCCAGAATGGCGCCCAGCGGACGGTACTCAATCACCGCCTGTTGGTTTTCCACCAATGTGCTTTCCGTTGCCAGCATCGCCGGGCCGTGTTCTGCGTACCAGTCACATAAATGGGCTGATTTAGCCACTTCGCCGCGCGCCTGGGTGACAGGTTTACCCATTTCAGCGGTGATCATTTGCGCCAGCGCTTCGGCGTGGTGGCGGACTGCCGCCCCCAGTGCGCGTAATTTATCGGCTCGCTCCGCCAGTGGCACTCCGCGCCAGATATTAAATGCCGCGTGATTCCCCGCCAGTGCGTTATCCAGCTGCTGCGTCGATGCAAAAGCGGTTGCTGAGAGCTGCTGTCCGTTAGCCGGATTAATTGAAATTGCGTGTGTGTTCATGATGTCCCCTGCATTTCGTTGATGCCCTAACCTTAAACCGGCGTGACAATCATGAAAAATGAATAATAATGAGCGAGTCATTCACGAATTGAGAAAGGCTAATGGATCTCACCCAACTTGAAATGTTTAATGCGGTCGCAGAAACCGGCAGCATCAGCGCGGCAGCGGTTAAGGTGCACCGTGTCCCGTCTAATCTCACCACCCGCATTAAGCAGCTTGAGGCCGACCTCGGTGTGGAGTTGTTTATCCGGGAAAACCAGCGTTTGCGCCTGGCTCCCGCTGGACATAGTTTTCTGAGTTACAGCAAACGGATTCTGGCGTTAGTTGATGAAGCCCGGATGGCGGTGTCTGGCGATGAACCTCAGGGTATTCTTACGCTCGGTTCGCTGGAAAGCACTGCTGCGGTGCGCATTCCCAGTGTGCTGGCGATGTTTAACCAGCGTTTCCCCAAAATTCAGCTCTCGTTAGCCACGGGGCCATCGGGTGATCAAATTGATGGCGTGCTGGATGGGCGGCTGTCAGCGGCATTTGTCGATGGCCCGATCCTGCATCCGTTACTGGAAGGGCTGGCGGTTTATGAAGAAGAGATGGTGATTGTCGCCCCCGCCGACCACGCGGTGATTACCGATGCCCGGCAAGTGAGCGGTGCCAGTATTTATGCGTTTCGCGCCAACTGTTCGTACCGACGGCATTTCGAAAGCTGGTTCCACGACCAGCAATCGCTGCCGGGGAAAATTCATGAGATGGAGTCTTACCACGGCATGCTGGCATGCGTTATTGCCGGAGCGGGAATTGCCCTGATGCCCAGAAGCATGCTGGAAAGTATGCCGGGCAGTCACCAGGTTTCAATATCGCCACTGCCCGAAGCGTGGCGATTCCTCAATACCTGGCTTATCTGGCGACGTGGTGCGAAAACCCGACAACTCGATGCGTTTATCGGGCTACTGAAACCCACACCTTAGCCGCGCAACAACACTTTGCCGACCAGATAAGTCACCGCTTTCCCGCCGATAAGTACGCGGTCACCCGCAAGTTGGCAACGCAAATCACCACCACGTTGGGAAACCTGGCGGGCGAGCATCTGGGTTTTACCCAACTTTTGCGCCCAATAAGGGATCAGCATGGTATGCGTGGAACCGGTGACGGGATCTTCGGGCATCGACGACCCAGGTGAAAAGAAACGGCTGACAAAGTCATAACCCTCTTCATCTGACGGTGCCGTGATGCACACTTTTTGATTCAGGGTACGCATCAGTGCAAAGTCAGGTTTTATGGCTTCAACCTGCTGCTGATTCTCAAGCACTACCGTCCAGGTGCGCCCGAGCCGGACTTCCTGATAATCACCGATCCCCAGCGAATCGAGCAACGCTTGTGGCGGCTCTACCGCATCACTGCTGGTGGCCGGGAAATCAAGCGTCAGCCAGTCGCCATTGCGCGTAACGGTCAGCGGGCCGACGAAACGCGTAGCAAAATGAATCGCGGTTTCCGGGTAATTCAGATACTCAAAAATCACATGGGCGGTGGCGAGTGTCGCATGGCCGCACAGATTAACCTCCCCTTGCGTGGTAAACCAACGCAATTCAAACCCGCTATCGGTGGTGATAAAAAAAGCCGTTTCCGACTGGTTATGCTGACGCGTCATCGCCTGTAAGGTTTCATCTGGCAGCCATTCTGTCAGCGGGCAAACCGCTGCCGCATTGCCACCAAAAGTGGAATCGGTAAACGCATCGACCATATAAAAATCAATTTGCTGCATGGCATTTTCTCTCTGTCGTACCCAATGACTTCTACCATGCCACGAGATCCCCGAATAGCATGACAATTAAATGAGACTTTAATCACAAAAGCGGTTGTACCGCAGGATTGATGGTTTTATGATCGCCTCCTCTCCACACTTTTACTGACCAGCGCGAACCCCATTTATGACCATAAGCAATGTCTCACGCAAAACTGCGTGGCTACGCGTCGTTACGCTCGCTGTCGCGGCCTTTATTTTTAACACCACGGAATTTGTCCCTGTCGGTTTGCTCTCTGACATCGCCGATAGTTTTGGCATGCAAACCGCACAGGTTGGGATCATGCTAACCATCTACGCATGGGTAGTGGCGCTGATGTCCCTGCCGTTTATGCTGCTGACCAGCCAGGTCGAGCGAAAGCGGCTGTTAGTCAGCATTTTTGTCCTGTTTATCGCAAGCCATGTGCTCTCATTCCTCGCCTGGAACTTCACCGTGCTGGTGATTAGCCGCATTGGTATCGCCTTTGCCCACGCTATTTTCTGGTCGATTACCGCGTCGCTGGCAATTCGTATGGCGCCAGCTGGCAAAAAAGCGCAGGCGCTAAGTTTGATTGCCACCGGCACCGCACTTGCGATGGTATTAGGTTTACCGCTTGGGCGAGTCGTCGGGCAATATTTCGGCTGGCGCACCACCTTCTTCGCCATTGGCGTGATTGCAGCTATCACGTTGTTCTGCGTGATGAAACTGCTGCCAAAACTACCCAGCGAACATTCTGGCTCGCTGAAAAGCCTGCCCCTGCTGTTTAAGCGCCCGGCACTAATGAGTTTATATGTGTTAGTGGCCGTGGTCGTTACCGCGCATTACACGGCATACAGTTACATCGAGCCGTTTGTGCAAACCGTCGCCGGGCTGAGCGCCAATATGGCAACCTTCCTGCTGTTAGTGCTGGGCGGTGCCGGGATTATTGGCAGCGTGATGTTTGGTAAGTTAGGTAACCGACACTCATCATCGCTGGTCAGTGGCTCTATCGGTTTATTGGTACTGTGCCTCGCGTTACTGCTGCCTTCCGCAGAAAGCACCACTTACCTGACGCTGTTATGTCTGCTGTGGGGGGTGGCGATTATGGTTATCACGCTGGGTATGCAGGTCAAAGTTCTGGCGCTGGCACCTGATGCAACGGATGTCTCCATGGCGTTATTCTCGGGGATTTTCAATCTCGGGATTGGTGCGGGGGCATTGGTGGGTAATCAGGTGAGTCTGCATTTTGATATGTCGAGCATCGGTCTGGTCGGTGCGGTTCCGGCGCTGGTTGCACTTATCGGTTCGGTGTTAATTTTCCGCCGCTGGCCGGTGTCGTTAGAAGAAAAACCGCAACACGGTTAACACGGTTAATGTTGAGATGTCGGGTGGCGTCCTGCTCACCCGACAACCCTTTAATGGATGTCGTAATCAACTGGCTGGGAAATGAGTAATAATTTCCAGCACACCATTAATAATAAACTGCACGCCCATACACACCAGCAAGAAGCCCATCAGACGGGAAATAGCCTCAATTCCGCTTTTACCCACCAGACGCATAATCGCGCCTGAACTGCGTAAACTCCCCCACAAAATAATCCCTACCAAAGCAAAAATTAATGGTGGCGCCACTAGCACCACCCAGTTAGAAAAACTGACACCGTGCTCGACCGTTGAGGATGAGCTGATGATCATCGCAATGGTACCCGGCCCTGCGGTGCTTGGCATCGCCAGCGGCACAAAGGCAATATTAGTATCCGGCTCTTGTTCCATTTCTTCTGCTTTGGAGTGCGCCTCAGGCGACTCATGGGCTTTTTGTTGCGGGAACAACATACGGAAGCCAATAAACGCAACAATTAAACCACCCGCAATACGCAGGCCTGGGATGGAGATACCAAAGGTATTCATCACCACCTGCCCGGCGTAATACGCGACCATCATGATAATGAATACATTGACTGACGCCATCAACGCGGTTTTATCACGGGCCTTTTTGTTCATATCTCCGGCGAGACCAAGGAACAATGCTACCGTAGTCAGTGGGTTAGCCAGCGGCAACAGCACCACCAACCCCAACCCTATGGCCTTAATCAACTCCATCATCTTTAGTCCTTAACGTCCGATATATAAGCGATGCACAGTATAGCAGCCAGGGCTGTGAACTTGAGTTAAACGATTTAGCTTAATGTTAAAACTGAACCGTTTTAGCAATTCGTGGCATCGCTTATTCATCACGTTGACTTATGCTTGCCTGAGCAATAATATCTGCCGTGATTAAATGTACTTGCCTGGGCAATCAAAATGACAAACAAAGACAATCTGTTTAACGAAATGATCCCGCTCGGGCAGCTCATCTATATGGTTAACCAGTACAAGGAACGCCTGCTTAACGAGCATCTTTCCCCGCTGGATGTCACCTCAACGCAATTTAAAGTGCTCTGCTCTATCTACCGCGCAGAGTGCATTACGCCGATGGCGCTGAAAAAATCGCTTTCAGTGGATCTCGGTGCGTTAACTCGCATGTTAGACCGCTTGTTGTGTAAGGGATGGATTGAACGCTTACCCAACCCCAATGACAAACGCGGCGTGTTGATACAGTTGACTCCTGCAGGAAAAACGCTCTGCGAAAAATGCCGCAGTCTTTTGGGGCAAAGCATGCATCAAGAACTGATAAAAAACCTGACAGCCGATGAAGTCGATACGCTTTATCACTTGCTATCCAAGGTATTACCGTAAACCTGAAAAGAGGTGAAACGATGTCCAGACGGAACAATGATTCAGTAACAATTCAAAGTATTTTGGACTGGATTGAAGAGAACCTGGAAAACCCTCTGTCCCTGGAGAAGGTTTCGCAGCGTTCTGGCTACTCGAAGTGGCACCTGCAAAGGATGTTTAAAAAAGAAACCGGTCATTCATTAGGCCAGTACATCCGCAATCGCAAATTGACCGAGATCGCCCTGAAGCTGAAACAAAGCAACGAGCCGATTCTCTATTTAGCCGAACAATACGGGTTTGAGTCCCAACAGACACTCACACGCACGTTCAAGAATTACTTTTCTGTACCACCTCACCGCTTCCGCGTGGCGTGTTCAGGTGGTGAAGGAAAGTACATTCATCCGCTAAATCATTAATATTATTAACAAATGCTATGCAACCGTCTGTTGATTCAGACACCGAGGATTTATGAAACGTTTTATCGGCGCAGCCAGCCTGCTTTTGATTCTGGCTTCCGCTAATGCTCTGGCAGAGCAATCAAGTCATTTCAGTGCCACTCAGACCAATCAGGGCAACATGATTATCCCATCGTCTGAAAGCCATGCCGACAATAGCCATACGATTGGCGATAAATCAGAATTCCTGGGGACGCCGTACTACCAGGAAAACACACTTTAATTTTGTATTGGGCGGGTTTGGTAAACTTACTCGCCTTTTCGATTGACTATTCCATCAAGCACCCTTCTGAACCACTCGCCCTGCACTGGTTAACTCATCGCATTCACTTATTTATTAATCTGTATAATGAATACTTTGAATTCATTCTCGCTGAATATCGATATAAGAAATATTCGATAAATTAAACCCGCATCACTTTATAAGTGTGACGCACATCATAAACACTTAAAGCCAAAAATATAGAATCCTCCCTGGCCGACCGCAGTTCAGTCTTAACGTGAATGTTTCAATCTGTATTTTCAAATTACGCCGTTGGGTTTTTATTATCCACAAGGAATAATTGTAAGGGATTGCTAATGAAAACAAACTCTAAAAGGATAACTATCCAGGATGTTGCGGCCAAAACGGGATATGCCGCAATGACGATATCCAGAGTAATTAATACACCTCACCTCGTGGCGAACAAAACAAGGAAGCATGTTGAGTTTGCATTGTCTGAATTGGGCTATGTGAAGAATAATATTGCAAGTTGCTTAGCCTCCTCGAAAGAGGTTTTTTGCTTTGTATTATTAGACTCAGAACTGGAAATTATTGACACACTCAACTACATAACACAAGTTTCTGAATTGGGTAGAATTCCTTGTTTTCTATGTTTTGAAAACAAAGATCAGCTTTTGGCTAATATTATTAAGGCTAAATCCTTTGGACGCGCCAGCATGTTTATTTTCTTTAGTGAGGATAACGAGGCTATGGTTAATGGGATTTTAGTTGAAGAGAATGTGGTCAATCTTGCCAGTAGTAAGGAAAGCTAAGTCATGATCAACATCAGACTACCGGATTCACTTGGTTGTACAGTGGCCAGCACCTCAGTCTTGCAGAGCCTAATAAAATGTGAATTATTTGATGATATTCATGTTTTTACAAAACATTTTGAACTGGTATCTCATCTGCAGGGGATCAACTTACACCCACCAGTGGATAATACTTTTCTTCATGTTGATCTGCGTAAATATACATCCAGAAGACCACATAATAACCGGCCTTATCGAGCAAGTTATTTGCATATGCTGGAGATGGCGGAAGAATCACTGGCAGTTAAGTTACCGATTATCCTGCCAAACATCCCCACTCACGAGTCAGATGCCTGTTTTGCAAAAGAGATAATTTCCACATTCAGCAAGCCTTTAATATGGATTCAATCTAAAACAACCACGGACAATAGAAACTGGAATTATAAGCGTTGGCTAACCTTGATAAAAAACCTATCAAATAATTTTGATTTTATTGATCTCAGCAATGTCAATTACTCATTGCTACAATCATTAGCCATTACAAAATATAGCTTTGCGGGTATTTGTCTGGATAGCTTTTTGGTACACGGCTCTGCTGCTGTCGGAGCCGAAAATGTCATTGTCCTGGCGGGAAGTTCGCGGGGTGAGTGTATTACATATCCCGGACAAAGCCTTATCTATGAAGAATCTGAATGCATAGCGCAACCTTGTGGGATGCATGGTTATTACTCTGGTTGCAAAAAAGAACATGAACAGATGTTTTTAGATTGTGACTGTATCAATACCGATAAATTTGCATGCATGAACAAAATAGATATTACCCAAGTTGAAAACCTTATCAAGAATTTTAAAACCAGCAGTAACAATGCCATTCTTAACTACGAAATAAAATATGCAACTCCGTAGGAAGATAAGCAAACCGCTTCAGAAATCCTGGAGCGGTTTGCCCGTCCGTATTAACTCACCACTGCCCGCCTCACCCGCAAACCAAAGACGTTAATATACAACCCGCCCATTATCAGCAGCGCCCCGGCTAACTGTGTCATCGACAAAGTTTCGCCCAGAAGCCATGCGGCACTGGCCATCCCAACCACGGGCACCAGTAACGATAACGGCGCAACACGCCAGGTTTCGTAGCGTCCCAGCAAACTCCCCCATATTCCGTAGCCGACAATCGTTGCCACAAACGCCAGATAAACCAGCGACAAAATGGTGGTCAGATCAATGGCAATCAGGCTTTGCCACATCAATGCCGGGCCATCGAACAGGAAACTGGCGGCAAAGAATGGCAGCACAGGAATTAACGCACTCCACACCACCAAAGACATAATCGGCGGTCGCGCGTCGAGCTGCATAATTTTCTTATTGAAGATATTGCCGCACGCCCAGCTAAACGCCGCGGCAAGCGTCAGCATAAATCCGAGTAACGCCACATGCTGCCCGCCGAGACTACCCTCAATTAATACCAGCACGCCGATAACCGCAAGGGTAATTCCCGCCAGTTGCTTGCCTTGCAGGCGTTCTTTGAAGACGCATGCGCCAAGAATAATGGTGAAAAATGCCTGCGCCTGAAGCACCAGCGACGCAAGTCCAGCAGGCATGCCAAACTTGATGGCACTAAACAAAAACGCAAACTGCCCAAAGCTAATCGTCAGCGCGTAAGCGGCCAGCAAGCCAAAGGGAATTTTCGGACGCGCGACAAACAGTAACGCGGGGAACGCGACCAGCAGAAAGCGCAGGCCCGCCAGTAACAGCGGCGGCATATTATGCAGCCCCATTTTAATCACCACAAAATTCAGCCCCCACACCACGACTACCAGCATCGCCAGCAGCCCATCTTTGCGCGTCATACTCCAACCCCTGTAGATATTGCATTGTTGTTAAAACTTAAGGCTAAAACAAAAGAATGAATAGACACAGATGACAGGTTTAAGCTTCAGTACAGAAGGTACCCTCTGAATAACAGGGTCTATACTTTGCCAAATCTTCATGCTAAATCTGATTTCCCCCTGATTAATCATGAATAAAAACAAACGATAAAATGGTTTCTTTAACAACGCGTTTTTCTGGCAAGCAACTCTCAATCAGCGTTTTACTGCTCTCTTCCCTGCTGCTTACGGTAGGTCGGGGTCTGACGCTACCCTTCATGACGATTTATCTGTCACGCAATTACAACATGCCATTAACAGAAATTGGCATGGCGTTGACGATTGCGCTGACCGCTGGGGTGGTATTCAGCCTGTGGTTTGGCATTCTGGCGGATAAGTTCGACAAGAAAAAATGCATGCTGCTGGCGATTATTATTTTCCTCGGCGGATTTGTGGCGATCCCGCTGGTCAATAATGCCATTTTGGTGGTGATGTTTTACTCGTTGATCAACTGCGCTTATTCCGTGTTTGCGACGGTACTGAAAGGCTATTTCGCCGACACGCTGGAAATTCACCAGAAACCAAAAATCTTCTCCCTCAACTATACCTTCGCCAATATCGGCTGGACGGTGGGTCCGCCGATTGGCACGCTGGCGGTGCTCTACAGCACTAACTTGCCTTTCTGGTTATCTGGCCTGACGGCGATCATTCCGTTTATCGTCATTAGCCGTTATGTGCATAGCGTGCCGGTGAGCGACATCCAGCAAAACAGTGGCGTCAGGCTGTCTCCGGGTCTGATGCTCAAAGATAAGGCGCTGATGTATTTCACGCTTTCTTCATTCCTTGGTTCACTGGTCTTCGGCTCCTTCGCTGCCTGTTTATCCCAGTACGCGATAGCTATCTCAGATTCGGTTCTGGCGCAGAATGTGGTAGGTGTCGTGCTACCGGTGAATGCGGTTGTGGTGGTAGCTTTCCAGTATATGGTCGGTAAGCGTATTCGCCCGGACAACATCAAAAAGCTGATGGGCTACGGCACGCTATTTTTTATAGCCGGGCTGGCAGGCTTTATGATTTCTGGCGACAACCTGTTGTTATGGGGGTTATCGGCCGCGGTCTTTACCATCGGCGAGCTGATTTTTGCCCCAGGTGAATACATGCTGGTGGATAACATCGCCCCTGCGGGGTTGAAAGCGAGCTACTTCTCGGCACAGCAACTGGGATGGCTAGGCGGCGCATGTAACCCGCTGTTCACCGGTTTAATGCTGACCTGGATGCCGCCGTATATGCTTTTCGTGGTGTTGATGATGGCGATTATGCTGGCGTATTTGATGGTGGTGAAAGGAATGGCGGTGAAACCGATGTTGGTGCTCAATTAAATGGTGGATGACGCTTGCGCTTATCCACCCTACAAAACCGAAACCGTATAAAGGGTTACGCTATACCAAATCTTTTCGATACTGAATAAACCCGGGCTTATCCGCTAACTTATCGTATAACGCCTGGCCCGCTGCATTGGTTTCATGCGTATGCCAGTAAACGCGCTGTGACCCTTTCGCCTGCGCGTGCTGATATACCGCCTCAATCAATGCCCGCCCAACACCTTTGCCGCGCGACTCTGGGGCGGTAAACAGATCCTCAAGATAGCAATGATCCCCCGCCGACCAGGTTCCACGGTGATAAATCAGATGGGCAAACCCGAGCATCTTCCCGTCTTCATTAAACGCCCCTAACGCATACATTAGCTCGGCGGGATCAAGCAGTCGCTGCCAGGTGAGCTGGCTGAGTTCATCGCTCAACTGGCTGTTGTAGAACGACAAATACCCTTGCCATAACACCTTCCACGCCGCGTAATCACTCCCCTCAAGGGCTTTCACTTGAACCTTTTGTCTGGCCGCAGGAGTCTGTACTGACATCAGGTTTTTACGCATCTGCGACAACCCCGTTTTCTGAATGCCGCCTGGCATATTTTCAGCAGAAAGCCAGTTTTCGAATGCCTGCTGAATAACCGGCCATTCGCTATCAAGAATCGAAAACCATGCGGTATCACGCGTGCGCTGCTTGTACACCACCAGCTGGCGGAAAAGCCCTTCATAGCGGAACCCTAAACGAATCGCCGCGTGGCGCGATGGCGCATTTAAGCTGTCGCATTTCCATTCATAGCGACGATAGCCCAAACCAAAGGCATATTTCATCAGCAGGAAATGGGCTTCCGTCGCCTGAACGGTGCGTTGTAATAGCGGGGAATACATCACGAAACCGACTTCGACCACGCCGTTAGCCGGGTCAATGCGCATCAACGCCAGCGAACCGACGGCTTTACCCGTTAGCTCGTCGATAACCGCAAAGTGCAGTGGGTCGTTGCTCTGCGCAACCGTATCGATGAACGCAGTAAATTGCTGCTGGTTGCTAAACGGCCCGATACTCAGATACGTCCAGCCACTATCGTCTTTGGCGGTATTCCATGCGGCCCATAAATCCTCTGCATGGTCATGACTTAACGGTTCGAGATGACAAAACTTGCCTTGCAGAACCAGGCGTTCAGGGCGTGGACGAGGCTGCCAGTCTGGCAGCGCATTACCGATAGGTTGCAGATATTCGTTAGTCGAGTTTGCCAAAGTCATTCACCGGATAAATGAGTACGTGTAGGCAATTACTTTTACACAATCCCCTTTGTTTGAAAACCGTGCCAGTTGGCACGGTTTAAACGTGGGATGAACGTCATAGATTTTCTGGGAAGTTAGCCGGTAATTCGCTGGCCGGGCAATTAATTACGGATTCGTTATTTTCACCGCAGTCCCGAACAAAGGTAATGTTTGCAAATTCATCAATCACTTCAGTGGGATAAGCTGGACCGGCATCACGCAAGGCTTCCATTTCAGCGATGTGCTCATTCTGGAAACAGACCGTTTTTTCCGGATTATTGATGACCCAACGTGGGAAGAAGATGGTGCCGTGGAAAATATTATCTTCCAGATTCACCATAAGACTAACGTCTGTCCCTGTCGGTTCGGTCCAGGAAATTTTATACACCGACCTGGCAACGCGAACGATGCAGGCTGTCTGATCTTTCACCCAACGATTACCGACAATCCCACTGTGAATACGGTAATCCAGCGTAGTGGCATTCTTAACGTAGATTTCATAATTCCAGCCATTGTCATAGGTATACACAAGGTGTTTTCCTACAAAACCGCTCAAATCGTGTTTATCGAAATTGCTCATTTTCTTTCTCCCTTTCAGTTAATGAGAGCAGTGTATCCATGTACTTATTCGATTAATAACGCTATTATTAGGACAAATACATTTAAAATTTAGATGGGTTTTAATTGGCATGAAAACCACACTTGAGCAGTGGCAGTTATTACAGGCGGTTGTCCATTACGGGAGTTTTGCACGCGCGGCAGAAGAGTTTAACCGTAGCCAATCCTCGCTGAGTTATCAGTTAACGTTGATGCAGGAACGGCTCGGCGTGTCATTGTTGACGATTGTCGGGCGTAAGGCTGAACTCACGCCAGAAGGACAACAACTTTTAGCCCAGGCCCAGCCTTTACTGCAGGGTTTTCTGACCCTAGAAAACCGCGCTGCGGCTCTGAAGCGGGGTGAACGCGCGCGGTTAGACTTAGTCGTGGATAGCATTTTTCCCAAATCGACTCTCTTCAACGTATTGCGCCGCTTTCAACAGACGTACCCCATGACGCAGGTGCATCTCACCGAAGTGCTGCGTAGCGAGCGCTTGTCTGATTTAAAGAGTCGCGAAGCTGACGTCTATTTAGTGACCCAGTCAGAAGAGGTGGCAACCAGCGGGAAAGCATTAATGGGCGTCACATTTGTTGCTGTGGCGCATCGGGAGCATCCTTTACTGCAACTCCCTGCACCGCTCAGTCGGGATGATTTAGCTCGCTATCCTTTAATCGAAATTGTCGACCGTGTTCAGCAACAAAGTCATAGCCGCCCATTTGCTGCAGCAGAAAGCTGGACTTTTACGACCATTGAGGCCGCCATTGAAGCGATTGTTCACGGCGTGGGATACGGATGGTTACCCGAAGACCAAATCCAGCCGTTAATCGCATCCGGTGAATTGCTTCCACTGCCATTAGTTCAGGGGAGTCGGCGCACCACGCAGCTTTATCTACTGGTCAATGAAGCAAGAGACGTAGCGGACAAGGAGATTGAGTTACTGGTGGCGTTGTTAAGTGGCGAAGAAAGCCTTAAATCGCCACCAGCCCCCTGACGCCATCCGTTTCCATATTGGCTCCACTTCCCCGTTGAATAATCGACCCGCGCGACATCACCAGATAACTGTCGGCCAGATCTGCGGCAAAGTCATAAAATTGTTCCACCAGTAAAATCGCCATATCACCTTTTGCCGCAAGGCTGCTAATAACCTGACCGATCTCCTTAATCACCGAGGGTTGAATGCCTTCGGTCGGTTCGTCAAGGATCAGTAACTGAGGTTTGCAGGCCAGCGCACGACCAATCGCCAGCTGCTGTTGCTGCCCGCCGGAAAGGTCGCCACCACGTCGCTGTTTCATCTCTTTTAGCACCGGGAAAAGCTGATAAATCTCTTCTGATACTGACCTCGCATCCCGCCCGGCAAAACGCGAAAGCCCCATCAGCAAGTTCTCTTCTACCGTCAGGCGCGGGAAAATCTCACGACCCTGGGGGACATACGCAATCCCCGCTTGCACGCGTTGGTGAGGTTTGCGGCTGGTGATGTTTTTTTGCTGCCAGTTGATGCTGCCCGATTTCGCGGGGATGAGCCCCATCAGACATTTCAGTAAGGTACTTTTCCCGACGCCGTTGCGCCCAAGCAGGCAGGTCACTTCACCGATGTTGGCTTCAAAGGAGACTCCGCGCAGGATATGGCTGCCTCCGTAGTATTGGTTGAGATCGTTGACTTGCAGCATGGTTAACCTCTTTTGCTTAAAACATCTGTCGGATGACGCTGCGCTTATCCGACCTACGAAATGGACGTGTTGAAACATTTGTCGGATGACGCTTCGCTTATCCGACCTACATGGACTACAAGGACTGTTTTAGCCGTTGTAGGGTGGATAAGCGCAGCGTCATCCACCAAAAATTACCGGCCCAAATAAACTTCGATCACCTGCTCGTTGGCCTGCACTTCGCGCAACGATCCTTCCGCCAACACCTGCCCCTGATGCAACACCGTGACGTGATCGGCAATGGTTTCCACAAACCCCATATCGTGTTCCACCACCATTAACGAATGCTTGCCCGCCAGCCCGCGAAACAGCTCGGCGGTATACTCGGTTTCCGCATCCGTCATACCTGCGGCGGGTTCATCCAGCAACAGCAAATGTGGCTCCTGCACCAGCAACATACCGATTTCCAGGAACTGTTTTTGCCCGTGTGATAGCAGCCCGGCTTTGCGATGTCGCTCAGCGCCAAGGCGCAAAGTAGTTAGCATTTCGTCGATACGGTCACGCTGCTCAGCATTCAGTTTCGCCCGCAAACTCGCCAACACGGATTTATCCGCTTTCTGCGCAATCTCCAGGTTCTCAAACACCGTCAGCGCCTCAAACACCGTTGGTTTCTGAAATTTGCGCCCGATGCCGCGTTTGGCGATTTCCGCAGGCTCCAGGCGCAAAAGATCGGTCGATTGATCATAAAACGCCCTGCCACTTTGTGGCCGGGTTTTGCCGGTTATCACATCCATCAGGGTGGTTTTACCCGCGCCGTTTGGGCCAATCACACAACGCAGTTCCCCGACACCGATATTGAGCGACAAATCAGTCAGCGCTTTGAAGCCATCAAAACTGACGTTGATATTTTCCAGCATCAATACCGGATCGGTCTGGTCGCGATATCGGTCAGCTTCATGCTGACGGGTAAAAAGCGGTTCACCTGGCTGCATTATTTGTCTCCCTTACGCAGTAAACCAATCACGCCACGGGGTAAAAAGAGGGTCACGAGGATGAAAATCAGGCCGAGAAACAGCTGCCAGTACTCCGGCACGGCCATGGTGAAGTAGCTTTTTGCACCGTTGACCAAACCCGCGCCGAGGATTGGGCCAATCAAGGTGCCGCGCCCACCCAAAGCCACCCAAATAGCCGCTTCGATGGAGTTGGTCGGTGACATTTCACCGGGGTTGATAATCCCCACTTGCGGGACATATAACGCCCCCGCCAGGCCGCATAGCACGGCGGATAACGTCCACACCAACAGTTTAAAACCTCGTGGATCGTAGCCGCAGAATACCAGGCGATTTTCCGCATCGCGCACCGCCGTTAGCACCCGGCCAAACTTGCTGCGCGCCAGGGCAAAACCGATGCCAAGACTTGCGATAAGCAGCAAAACCGTGGCGATAAACAAGCCGATGCGCGTACTGGTGGCCGTTATTGGCATCCCGAGCAGCGTGGTAAAACCGGTAAAACCGTTGTTGCCGCCAAATCCGGTTTCATTACGAAAGAACAGCAACATTCCAGCGTAAGTCAGCGCCTGGGTCATGATGGAGAAATAGACGCCTTTAATTTTTGAGCGGAAGGCAAAGAAGCCAAACACCAGTGCCAGCACCCCTGGCACCAGCACAATCAACGCCAGCGCCCAGGCAAAATGCTGCGTTCCCCACCAGAACCACGGCAACGCATCCCAGGATAAAAATGACATAAACGCCGGCAGCCCGTCACCCGCAGCCTGGCGCATCAGGTACATACCCATCGCATAACCGCCAAGGGCAAAGAAAATCCCATGGCCCAATGAGAGCAGCCCGGCATATCCCCACACCAAATCCAGTGCGATGGCGACTACGGCGTAACAGAGAATTTTGCCGACCAGCGTCAGGGTATAGGTCGACAGGCTCAGGGGATGGCTGGCGGGCAACAGCGTCAGAAACGGCAACGTTAGCATCAGCACGACCATCAGCGATCCCAATACCCGCGACAAACGCGGCGCTTTGCGGGTCAGCGTTAAAGTTAGCGGCTGGCTCATCAGTCAATCACCCTTCCTTTCAGAGCGAACAGGCCTTGCGGGCGTTTCTGAATAAACAGAATGATCAGCACAAGGATGAGGATTTTTCCGAGCACCGCGCCAATTTGTGGCTCGAGGATTTTGTTGAAAATCCCCAGCCCAAAAGCGGCGGCGACGGTGCCTGCCAGTTGGCCAACGCCACCGAGCACCACCACCAGGAAGGAGTCAATAATGTAGCCCTGGCCCAGTTCCGGGCCGACGTTACCCAGCTGTGAAAGTGCCACGCCCCCAAGACCGGCGATCCCTGAACCCAGACCAAACGCCAGCATATCTACCCTTCCGGTTGGCACACCGCAGCAAGCCGCCATCGCACGGTTTTGCGTCACTGCGCGCACATTCATCCCCAAACGAGTTTTATTGAGCAACAACCAGGTAAACAGCAACACCAGCATCACGAAGCCAATCACCACCAGACGGTTCCACGGTAGAATCAGATTCGGCAGCACCTGCACGCCACCTGAAAGCCAGGCCGGATTCGCCACTTCCATGTTTTGTGCGCCAAACACCATGCGCACGATTTGTATCAGCATCAGGCTGATACCCCAGGTTGCGAGCAGGGTTTCCAGCGGGCGACCATAAAGATGGCGAATAATGGTGCGCTCAAGCGCCATACCAATCCCGGCGGTCATGGCGAACGCCACCGGGAGCGCGACAATCGGGTAAATCGTCAGCCAGCCCGGCGCGTAATGCTGAAAGGCACTTTGCACCATCCACGCCGAATACGCGCCCAGCATCAGCATTTCGCCATGCGCCATATTAATCACGCCCAGCAAGCCATAAGTGATCGCCAGCCCCAGCGCGGCTAACAGCAAGATCGAGCCCAGAGAAAGCCCCATAAACGCCTGGCCGAGAATGTCGCCGAGCATGAGACGATGCTGGATTTTTTTCAGCCCTTCCGCTGCGGCTTTTCGCACCTGTTCGTTTGACTCGGTTTGCGGATCGGTGAGCGGTTTGAGCAGCGCCTGGGTATCCGGGTCGCTGGAATGGCTCAACAGTTCAACCGCGTTCAGGCGCACTTTGGCGTCGGTACTGGTGAGTTGCAGGCGTGCCACCGCACCTTCAAGAGCGGTACGGACATTCTCGTCCTGCTCCACTTTAAGTCGTTGTTGTAACAGCGGAAGCAAATCCGGTTGCGCCTCACGCTGGAGGGTTTTCGCAGCCTGCAAACGCTGCGTGACGTTGTCACTGACTAACTGATGGCTGGCCAGTGCGCTGCCAGCAAGAATGCGTAGCCGGTTAGTCAGGCGAACTTTTTTATCGTTAATCACCAGATTTTCTTGCGCCAGAGCGTTGAGTAACGGTAAACGCTTTGCATCCGGTGCAGCCGCCCAGTTTTGCAGCAGTTTGGCCTGTTGGGTGCGGTTTGCTGCGGCAAAATCCTCAGCATCTCCGGCATGAGCGAAACACGGCAGCAGCCAGGCTATGATTAGCAGCCAGCGGACAAATTTCATGGGCGTCTCCTTTATGCGATCGATCCCCTCTCCCTTGAGGGAGAGGGTTAGGGTGAGGGGGATTAGCGACGGACGCCCTCACCCCGGCCCTCTCCCCAGGAGAGGGAGAAAACGCGCTAGTTGCTCGCCATTTTCACAGGCTCTTCAGATTTCTTGTCGTTGCCGGTGATGAACGGGCTCCACGGTTGGGCGCGAACCGGACCTTCGGTTTGCCACACCACGTTGAACTGGCCATTACCCTCGATTTCACCAATCATCACCGGTTTGTGCAGATGGTGGTTGGTGGCGTCCATGGTCAGGGTAAATCCAGACGGAGCTTTGAAGGTTTGACCCGCCATCGCGGCGCGGACTTTATCAACATCAGTGGTACCGGCTTTTTCCACCGCTTGCGCCCACATATGGATACCGACATAGGTCGCTTCCATCGGATCGTTGGTCACTACGGTGTCAGCATTCGGCAGTTTGTGGGCTTTGGCATAAGCTTTCCATTCGGCGACAAACGCTTTGTTGGTTGGGTTATCAACCGACTCGAAGTAGTTCCATGCCGCCAGATTGCCGACCAACGGTTTGGTGTCGATGCCGCGCAACTCCTCTTCACCCACCGAGAACGCCACAACCGGTACATCGGTCGCTTTCAGGCCCTGGTTTGCCAGTTCTTTGTAGAACGGTACGTTGGAATCGCCATTGATGGTGGAGATCACTGCGGTTTTGCCACCGGCGGAGAATTTCTTGATATTGGAGACGATGGTCTGGTAATCGCTGTAACCAAACGGGGTGTAAACTTCTTCAATGTCTTTATCCTGCACGCCTTTGGAGTGCAGGAACGCACGCAGGATCTTATTGGTGGTGCGCGGATAGACGTAATCGGTGCCCAGCAGGAAGTAACGTTTTGCCGCCCCGCCATCTTCGCTCATCAGATATTCCACCGCCGGGATCGCCTGCTGATTAGGTGCCGCGCCGGTATAGAACACGTTTGGCGACATCTCTTCACCTTCGTATTGCACCGGATAGAACAGCAAACCGTTCAGCTCTTCAAACACCGGCAGCACCGACTTACGCGAAACCGATGTCCAACACCCAAACACCACGGCCGCTTTGTCCTGGCTCAGTAACTGACGCGCCTTTTCAGCGAACAACGGCCAGTTAGACGCCGGGTCGACTACCACCGGTTCGAGTTGTTTACCGAGCACACCGCCTTTAGCGTTAATGTCGGCAATGGTCATCAGCGCCACGTCTTTTAATGGCGTTTCAGAAATAGCCATCGTGCCGGATAGCGAATGCATAATGCCGACTTTAATGGTGTCTGCGGCCTGCGCATTAAAGGCCAAACCCATGCTGATGACAGACGCGGAGAGCGCGAAGGCTTTGATGAAGGTGCGACGTTGCATAATGTGTGTACCCCAGTTCCGAATTATCGAATAACCCCATGCTTCGCTTGCTGAAGCATATGGAGAGTAATTTGACGAACCTCTTTCTGACTTGCGGCTATATGGTCGTGTAAGCGGGTTTGCGCCTCCTGAAGTTGGCGGTTCAAAATGGCGAGCAAAATTTGCCCATGCTCGAGATATGTGGCACTGACGCGTGGACGTTGAGTAAAGTCCAGGCGCCGCACAATTCGGATCTTTTCGGTAATGTCGCGATGCACACGCGCCATTTCCGGGTTACCTGTCGCTTCAACCAGCGTCATATGAAAAACTTCGTCGTGGCTGGCGACTTCTGCGCCATCCGCCAGGGGCGGCGCATCAAGCCAGAATTGCCTGAGCGCCTGCAATGGCAGCGGGTGTACTTCTGCAGGGAAGTTGCACAGGCGTTTTACTGCCTCGAGTTCCAGCACGATGCGCAGATCGTAAAGCGATTCCAGATGATCAAAATCCACCGCTTTAATCTGCCAACCGCTACGTGACTGGACTTCGACATACCCTTCTTGCTCCAGCGCATACAACGCCTGACGAACCGGCGTCCGGCTGGCCGCCATGCGCAGCGCGATATCGTTTTCGCTAAAGCGATCGCCTGGCAGTAACTGGAAATCGAAAATTTCCTGTTTCAAGTGGCGATAGATGCGCTCGGCGATGGCTTGTGGTTTTTTTATTTGCACAGGAGCGCCCTCACCCTAACCCTCTCCCCCAGGAGAGGGGACAGATTGGTGTTTTCCTTCTCCCCCAACGATGGGTTTTCTCCTTCTCCCCCAGCAAAGGTCGAACGATTGGTTTTCTCCTTCTCCCCAGCAAAGGTCGAACGATTGGTTTTCTCCTTCTCCTGGGGGAGAAGGCCGGGATGAGGGCGTCCATAACCCAACATCACACCGCATCCAGCCACAACAACGCATCACCCGGCCCAACCTGGCGGCCTTGCTGGCAACTGATGCGCAATACGGTGCCATCGCAAGGTGCGGCGACCATCAACTCCATCTTCATCGCTTCCACCACAATCAGCGGCTCGCCCTGCTTCACCACCTGCCCCGGTTCAACGAGGATCTTCCAGATATTGCCGTTCAGATCCGCGCTCACCAGATGGCCCTCCTGATCCTCATTCACCTCAGGTTCGGCAAGCATGGCGTTTTCAACAGCAGCGCTTTCCTGCTCTTTCCAGTTCGCGACTTCAAGGTTAAATGCGGACTGCTGACGCTTGCGGAAATCCGCGATGTCATCGGCGTTGTCATTGAGGAACTGCTGGTATTGGGCGAAATCGAACTCCACTTCTTCAACTCGTACCTGCGCGCGCCCTTCGCGGAAGGCGCTGCGAAACTCCGTCAGTTCGTCCTCCGTTACCGGATAAAATCGTACCTGGTCGAAGAACTTCAGCAGCCACGGCTCATCGCCAAACTGTTCGTTCTTAAGCCGCTTATTTTTAAGGAAAGTATTCCAGATAGGCACCGTGCGCCCCACCAGTTGGTATCCACCTGGTGAATCCATGCCGTAGATGCACATATACATGCCGCCAATCCCAACGGTGCCTTCGGCAGTCCAGGTGCGTGCGGGGTTATATTTCGAGCTCAGCAAGCGGTGGCGAGGATCAAGCGGCACCGCACAAGGTGCGCCGAGATACACATCCCCAAGACCGAGCACCAGATAGCTGGCGTCAAACAGGATCTGTTTCACCTCATTGCGATGCGCGAGACCATTGGTGCGCTGAATGAAATCGACGTTATTCGGAAGCCACGGCGCCTCTGCCCGCACGGTTTCTTTGTAACGCTCAACAGCCGCCAGCGTAGCGCTGTCCTCAAAGGCCATCGGCAGATGGACAATGCGTGACGGGATTTTGAGCTTCGTGACATCGCCGAGCTGTTTTTCCAGCCCGAGCAGTAACGTCAGCAGTTGCGACTGAGAAATGTGCTGGCTGTCGTAACGCACCTGCAACGAACGGACGCCTGGCGAAAGCTCTTCAATACCCGAGATCCCGGTCTGTTTGATGGCTTTCATCAGCAGATAAATTCGCAGGCGCAGCGCCAGATCCAGCACGTTGTCGCCGTATTCGATTAGCAGGTAATTATCCCCCGCCTGGCGATAAACCACCGCCGGAAAATCGCTTTCAGCCGCCAGTTCCGCCAGCACTGCCGCACTGGAGGTGGTGGTCGGCGTAATCGACGGATGCAAATCCGGCAGCGTTAGCACATGCAACAAATTGGTGACCGCCACGTCCTGGGCGATCTCCAGCGATTGTGCGTGTTCGAAGGTAATCGCGTGGAAGCGAATACGGTCGCCAGGTTTCACCTGCCCGACTTTCCACAGTTCCGCTTTGGCGATGGTGACCGGGCAAACAAATCCGCCGAGGCTTGGGCCATCGCGGGTCAGGATCACCGGGAAATCACCGGTAAAATTCACCGCGCCAATCGCATATTCGCAGTCATGAACGTTGGAAGGATGCAGCCCGGCTTCTCCTCCATCGGCACGCGTCCACTCAGGTTTCGGGCCGATTAAACGCACACCGAGGCGGTTGGAGTTGTAGTGAACCTGCCACTCAGACTCAAAGAAGGTCTGCATGGATTCGGGCGTAAAGAAATCCGGCGCACCGTGCGGGCCATACAGCACGCCGATCTCCCAGACATCGCTGTATTGTGGGATCACCGCCGGTTCTGGCGTTTGCGGCAGTGAAATCGGTGCAGGCGTGGTGCAGGCTGGTAGGCACGGCTGGGAAATCGCCAGCACATCCGCCACGCGCAAAGTACGACCGGCATGGCCGCCAAACTGCCCAAGGGCAAACGTCGAACGGCTGCCGAGATACACCGGCACATCTAACCCGTTGCGCACCGCCAGATAGGTGCGGCAACCGGAAGTCGCACGCCCCAGTTTTAGCGTCTGCCCTGCTTTCACAATCACCGGCTGCCAGTATGCAACCGCTTCATCATCCAGTGTTGCCGGGCAATCAGCGCCGGTTAACGCGATTATCGCATCGCTGTGAAAACGCAGCGTCGGGCCTTGCAGGGTAAATTCCAGACCGGCGGCTGACGGATGGTTGCCGACAATGCGGTTGGCGAGGCGAAACGCAAAATCGTCCATTGGGCCGGATGGCGGCACGCCAATATCCCAGTAACCGAGGCGGCCCGGGCTGTCCTGCACGCTACTCCACGTACCCGGCTCCAGCACTTCAATGGCGTGCGCCTGATAGACGACGGTATCGAGCATGCGCGTCCACATCACGCCGGCCTTAAATTCAGCCAGTTGGACGATTTGACGCAGGTAGTCGAGATTGGTGGCGATACCGTGTAAACGCGTGGCTGCCAGCGCCGCGTTCAGTTTACTTAACGCCTGCTGACGATCGTCGCCGTGGACGATCACTTTGGCGATCATCGGATCATAGAACGCACTGACTTCGCAGCCGGTACTCACCCAACCGTCCACACGCACATCATCCGGGAAGAACACGTCCGTCAACACGCCCGGAGCTGGCTGGAAGTTTTTCAGTGCGTCTTCGGCGTAGATGCGCACTTCTATCGCAGCCCCTTTCGGTGCTTGCGCCATGCGCTGCCAGTCGAGCGTGACACCCGCCGCCACGTTAATCATGCTTTCAATCAGATCAAGCCCGGTGACCATTTCAGTGACGGGATGTTCAACCTGCAAACGGGTATTCACTTCGAGGAAGTAAAAGGCATCACGCGAGGCGTCGTAGATAAACTCCACGGTACCGGCGCTGCGGTAATTCACCGATTCGCCAAGTGCTACGGCTGCGGCATGAATAGCTTCACGCGTGGCGTGCGGCAAGTTTGGTGCAGGCGTCTCTTCAACCACTTTCTGGTTGCGGCGTTGCAGCGAACAATCGCGCTCGCCCAGCGCCACCACGTTGCCTTTGCCATCACCAAAAATCTGCACTTCGAGATGACGGGCGCGGTCAACAAAACGCTCGATAAACACGCCATCGTCGCTGAAAAACTGCTGTCCCATGCGCTTCACGCTGGACCAGGCATCAATCAATGCAATTTCATCGTCACAACGAGTCAGCCCAATGCCCCCGCCACCGGCGGTGGTTTTCAGCATCACCGGATAGCCAATTTCCGCCGCTGCCAGTTGCGCTTCTTGTAGCGTCAGCAACAGGCCGGTACCCGGCGTCATCGGCACATCGGCTTTAAAGGCCAGTTCACGGGCGCGATGTTTCAGGCCAAAATCGCGGATTTGCCCAGGGGTTGGGCCGATGAAAACCAGACCGTTATCCACGCAGGCCTGCGCAAATTCGGCGCGTTCGGACAAAAATCCGTAACCCGGGAAAATCGCCTGAGCGCCTGAAGTAAGAGCGGCGGCAATGATTTTCTCAATATCGAGATAGCTTTCAGATGCCTTTTCGCCACCCAGCGCCATGGCAACATCGGCGTCCAACACATGTTGGGCGTTAGCGTCTGGTTCGGAGTAAACCGCGACACTGGCGATACCCATTTTCTTCAGCGTTTTTATCGCGCGAACGGCGATTTCACCGCGGTTTGCTATCAATACTGAGCTAAACATAGTCTTCTCCTCAGGCGCTGTGGTGACGGGCAAGCCAGGCTTTCCAGCCGCCCCACGCGGTGATATCCGTGGCATCCGCTAATGCGGCGGGTTCGCAAATAAACCCTTTCACTTGCCGACCGTCTTCAAGCGTCAAGGTGCCGATACCCAGCGGTGCCGGGATTTCCGCCACAAATTCGCCAAAACGCGCCAGCGGGATATCCCACAGCTCGATGGCAATCGGCTGCCCTTCTGTGCTTTTGACAAGGCCAGGTTTGGGTGGCTGCGTGTTGGCAAGTGCATAAAGGCGGTAATTGGTGGCAGTTCGCGATTCTTCAATAAACACCGCATTGCGGGTGGTGAGCTGGTGGTTTAATGGCATGCCGCGCAGGTGCGCACCCACTACCGCTACACGGACATGGTTTGGCGAGGTTTTTCCAGTGCCGCTCCCGGCGAAGGGTTTATCCGTCGCGCCCAGGGGTAGATTCAACGCTTGCTGCCAGTGTTTGCCAAAGTGGCTCAAGGCCTGGTCATGCCAGGCTGGTGCGATAAGCGTGATCCCGGCAGGTAAGCCGTCAGCACGGAAATCCCCAGGCAAGGCCAGGGCACAGAGATCCGCGAGGTTGGTAAAGTTGGTGTAAGTGCCAAATTGCGAGTTATAACGCACCGGCTCCTCGGCCATTTCAGCCAGGGTATGTATGGTGGGCGACGTTGGCACCACCAGCGCATCAAACTCACTCAACCGGGCATTAATTTTTTGCGCCAGTTCAGCGCGGGTATATTCCGCCTGCCAGGCATCGCAGGCGGTGTAGTTCAGGCCATTTGCCACGATCCCACGCACGGTCGGATCCATCGCTTCAGGTTGGTTTTTGAAGATCTCGCCAACGGCCACGGTGCGCTCAGCCACCCATGCCCCGTAATAAAGTTGTTCTGCTAACTGGTTAAAAACGCTGAAATCAATCGGTACCAGTTCCGCACCCAGTTGCTGCAAATGTGTCAGTGCCTGAGCGAATGCAGCTTCGCTATAGGTATCGCCAAAAAACTCAAGTTGGTCAGGAATGGCGAAACGCAGTTTTTCACTAAAACGTGCCGGAGCGGTGCGCGGATTGGCGCGAGAGTATGCGTCTTCTGCACAATAACCGCCCGCCACTGCCGCAACGGTTTCGGCATCTTCAACGGTCAGGGCGAAAATTGAAACGCAGTCGTTCAGACGGCAGGCTGGCACCACGCCCGCGGTTGAAATCCAGCCTTTGGTCGGTTTCAGCCCGACGATATTGTTAAAACCCGCCGGTACACGCCCGGATCCTGCCGTGTCCGTGCCTAATGAAAAGCACACCAGGCCACGCGCCACCACAGATGCCGACCCGGAGCTGGAACCCCCGCTGACATAATCGGGATTAAAGGTGTTTTTCACTGCACCAAACGGGGAACGAGTCCCCACCAGCCCGGTGGCAAACTGGTCGAGATTGGTTTTGCCGACCACTATCGCGCCTGCCGCTTTCAGGCGGGCAATCACCGTCGCGTCTTTTTCAGGTGTGTAAGTAAACTCACGGCACGCAGCACTGGTGGGCATGCCAGCCACATCAATATTATCCTTCGCCGCAAAGGGCACGCCTAATAAAGGGAAATCGCTCGCTTGTTTTTCACCAGAATTAATCGCCAGGAAAACTTGTGTTAATTGCGCATAAATTTCGTCATGCGAGGCGATATATATCCAGGCATTATCATCGCGGGATAAATCCGCATCTAACTGCTGATATGCCGCCACAAGTTGTTGTGGATTCTGGCGGTAGCACGCTACCCATTCAGACAAAGTTGCTACTGACATAAACTGGAATCCCATCTGGTATACAAGATGAGATAAATAAAGCATTAAGCATGCCAAATATTTAACGTGATGTTATTTAACGCATTGACGCGGGGTAATAATATTTACTTATATTATTACCGCACCGTTGTGGCGCTTTATTTTTTATATTTAACGATGATGGTGCAATGTACGTTTTGAAGGGTGAATATGTGTCAGCCCCTTCTCCCCCCTTTACACCCGTGGTGTCGGATGACGCTGACGCTTATCCGACCAGAAAAAAACACGCAGACAAAAAAATGTCACAGTCATTGTTTTATAGTGTGATCAACCAACAAGAAAGCAATCAAGCCATACAATAATCTATCATACGTATTGAATAAGGCATTAACAACGCCAGTCAGCACAAAAAATAGAATTCAACTCCATCACCGAACGACCTGAGTGACAGGCGACTCACCGCCTATACTTTCTTAAAATGTCTAAAGGCAAACGAACATGAATAAGCCCGCCCCTACCGGTTTATTGCAGCAACCTAAACCGTTTTTTATGATCTTTTTTGTTGAACTATGGGAGCGTTTTGGATACTACGGCGTACAAGGCATTCTGGCCGTTTTCTTCGTTAAACAGCTCGGTTTTTCTCAGGAACAAGCCTTCGTGACCTTCGGCGCATTTGCCGCATTGGTTTACGGACTGATCTCCATCGGTGGCTACGTTGGCGACCATTTATTAGGCACCAAACGCACGATGGTTCTCGGGGCCGTAGTCCTGGCGTTGGGTTACTTTATGACAGGTTTATCGCTGCATAGTCCGGACATGATCTTTATTGCCCTGGGTACCATCGCGGTGGGCAACGGGCTTTTCAAGGCCAATCCCGCCAGTCTGCTTTCAAAATGCTATCCGCCGAAAGATCCGCGGTTAGATGGCGCATTCACCCTGTTTTACATGTCTATCAATATTGGTTCGTTATTGTCGCTTTCTCTTGCCCCGGTCATCGCCAACAAATATGGCTATGCCGTCACCTATAACCTGTGCGGCATTGGTTTAGTCTTCGCACTGCTGGTTTATTTCTGCTGCCGTGGCATGGTGCGTGATATCGGTTCTGAACCCGATCACCAGCCAATGAGCTACAAAAATTTGCTGATGGTTTTAGCCGGAACCGTGGTGATGATTTACGTCTGTGCGTGGCTGATGCATAACGTACAAGTGGCCAATATCGTGTTGATTGTGCTCTCGATCATCGTGATTTTCCTTTTCTTCCGGGAAGCCGCAAAGCAAAGCAAAAGCGATCGCAACCGCATGTATGTCGCCTTTGTGCTGATGATTGAGGCCGTGCTGTTTTATATTCTGTATGCACAGATGCCGACATCACTGAACTTCTTCGCTATCAACAACGTACGTCATGAAATACTCGGTTTTACTATAAACCCTGTCAGTTTTCAGGCGCTAAACCCCTTCTGGGTAGTGGTCGCAAGCCCAATTCTGGCCTCGCTGTATACCCGTTTTGGTGCCAAAGGCAAAGACCTGACGATGCCGGCCAAATTCACTCTTGGCATGTTCCTGTGCTCGTTAGGTTTTTTAACCGCCGCCGCCGCGGGTCTGTGGTTTGCTGACGCGCAAGGGCTGACCTCGCCGTGGTTTATCGTGCTGGTTTATCTGTTCCAAAGCTTAGGCGAGTTGATGATTAGCGCGTTAGGTTTAGCGATGGTCGCGGCACTGGTGCCACAAACGATGATGGGGTTTATTCTCGGGATGTGGTTCCTGACCCAGGCCGCAGCCTTCCTGCTGGGTGGCTACGTTGCTACCTTCACGGCAGTGCCGGAATCCCTTAACGATCCGCTGCAAACCCTGCCAGTGTATACCGGTGTTTTCAGCAAAATCGGCATCACGACCTTTATCATTGCCCTGATTATGGCCGCCATGGTGCCATGGCTAAACCGTATGATGAATACCCTGCCGGAAGCAAAAACCGCGTAAATGACAAAGGTTAATAACGGTTTTTGATGGTGGATGAGCGCTAGCGTCATCCACCATTTGCATCAATTTTGTCGGATGACGCTGCGCTTATCCGACCTACAAAGGGTTTGTCATTAGTGCCAGGACGGCACTTAAATTATGGTACCGCCTTTGGTTAAATCATCACGGCGCTGTTCGACCTCCGCTTTATGATGATGACCTTTTTGCGCGATGGCGGTGCGCAAACGTTGCTGCTGCTCGTAACGGTCTTCACGGCTCAGTTCCGCATCGTCGCTCAACACAATCAGCAATTCATTCATATGTTCGATGACATTTTCAGTGATTGCTGCATCTACGCGAACGGTAACGTCTTCCAGATGTGCCATAACTCTCTCCTCAATTGTTTTGCACATTAGAACAGACAATGGTGGATGACGCTTGCGCTTATCCACCCTACAAAGGCTTATTCATATTTTGTGCAAAATGCTTCTAAAGCTCGAGCCAAAGCGGCAGGATTTTCCCACGACATACAATGCCCACAATCTGGCAAAACCGCAGTTCTAATCCCCAGGCTTTGAAGCTGCATGAAATCTGGGTCGGGTAATGATTGCTCACCAAATATCAGCGTTTGCGGCACAGGCAATTGAGCAAATATGTCAAACCAGTTATTGCCTGTTATCAGACTGTTTGCCCCGCGCCATACCGCCCACGGAGCGGCAACCGCCATACTTCCCGCCCATGGCCCACTTTCTTCATTAACCATAGCGTGGTGAGTGGTTGAAATGTAATCCGCCTCACTAACGCTGCAAATTTGCCGACTGAAAAAGCCACCGCCCGGATGGAAATTAGGCTCGGAGACAATCAATCCAGATAAACCATCGGTTAATAATGTTGCCAACTCAATACTGATACTGCCGCCCATGCTGTGGCCATAGATAAAATACCGGTCGAGTTGTAGATGGGATATTAGCCCGGCAATCACTTCCGCCTGTTGTTTAATTGAATAACCGTACTCCCTGGGTTTTTCGCTATACCCGAATCCCGGCAGGTCAATCAATATGGCCCTTCTGCCCGCAAAGTTAGGATCGCTGACGACGCGGGGATACTCATAGGAAGAGGCGCATCCGAGCCCATGAATAAAGATCAGGGGTATCCCTGTTCCAGGTAAATCCAGCCAGCGGACGCGGCAATTTGCAATTGTCGAGAAAAACGAATCCATGTCATCACTCCATTATTTTTGATGGTAGCTAAGTGTGAATTATTTTTTGCCGTATGGTTTTGATAAATGCATGCCATAAACTTTATTTCCATAGATAGCCTTTATTGCTGTCTGTTTCACTACATTTAAAATTGAGACTTTAGTCACAGTAATGCTCCACTATCCCACCTATTTTCAAAAATTATTTTAACTAATTGATTTAATTATATTTAACACATTTATAGATCAACTGAAACTTTACTTTCAGATCAATGAATCCATGCTTTGTTGAAGGAATAACATGATGGCCACTGACGGCACCCGCTTTACCTTCACCGCCCCAGGCTGGCAGGCGCAGTACCGGGAAGAAGGCGCAAACCTGTCGTATCAGCGCCCGGACTATGAAATCTTTGACTATCCGGGGCGTTTTAAGGATGAGCAGCGCGGGGCCGATTTTGCTAAATATCAGGTGGAAGGCTGGCGCAATAACGTGGATTTTGCCAGCGGCACCAGTAACTGCCCGCAGCTCCAGCCGGGGCGCTGGTTCACTCTCACCGGGCACCCGC